>JAFATA010000067.1 GCA_019244165.1 Pseudonocardiales bacterium
AGCAACGAACTCGAGCAACCAGTTGATCAGTGAACCCCCCACCACCAACAGACTTCCCACGAACCCACCGCATTTCGGACCATCACACGCCAAGACACCGTGAGTTCCCGCTGAAACCGCTCCGATCCGGCTGAACCCACCGGAAACTGGTGCCTCTCGAAGATCACCCCTGACGCGATGCAGAAACTGCTCGCCCGCATCCGGGACATCGAAACGATGACAATCACTGAGGCGTTCAACAACCGCGATGAGCCGGGTAAGGACTATCCCATCGCTGACCTACCCTCGCGGGAGGCACGGGAACGCCTCGTCGAGCTGGGGTATGACGACGAGGACAACATCAGCCGTCTTCGCGTGACCAGATGCGGCCCCAAGAAGCACACCTAGCCTCATCCTGTCCACGCGCCCGGCTGCCGCGCTGGCCGCGCGCGTCCGGCCGGGGGGCGCGGGGCGTGCCCGATAGACTGGCAGGGTTGCGTGCACGTCGGTGGCCGCTGAAGGGAACCAAGCTTCGTGACCGAAACCATCCTGCCCTCGGACTCCGGCCGCATCGAGCCGGTCGACATCCAGCAGGAGATGCAGCGTTCCTACATCGACTACGCGATGAGCGTGATCGTCGGGCGCGCGTTGCCCGTCGTCCGGGACGGGCTCAAGCCGGTGCACCGCCGGGTGCTGTACTCGATGTACGACTCGGGCTACCGCCCGGATCGGGGCTTCGTCAAGTGCGCCCGCGTCGTCGGTGACGTGATGGGTAACTACCACCCGCACGGGGACACCGCGATCTACGACACCCTGGTGCGGATGGCCCAGCCCTGGGCGATGCGGTATCCGCTGGTTGAGCCGCAGGGAAACTTCGGTTCCCCAGGCAACGACCCGCAAGCCGCCATGAGGTACTGCGTGACGGGGGAGTCGCGGGTACGGACTGCTGAGGGGGGCAGCATCCGTATCGCGGACATCGTTCCGGACGCCCAGCCGCATAGTGACAATCCGATTGACCTCAAAGTCCTGGACCGCCACGGCGACCCGGTCCGGGCGGAGATGCTGTTCCACTCCGGTGAGCAGCAGACTTTTCGGGTAACGACCGTCGAGGGTTACCAGCTCACCGGCACGGCGAATCACCCCGTGCTGTGCTTGGTGGACGTGCTCGGTGTGCCGACCCTGCTGTGGAAGCTGTACGAGGAGATCAGGCCGGGTAACCGCGTGGTCATCCAGCGCACTGCCCGGCAAGAGTGGGGCACGCCGTCGTGGTCGGAGGTGGCGGCGGGAATCGTCCTCGGAGGCTTCATCAGTGAGGGATTCGTCTCCGAGCACCGAGCTGGCTTCAATAACGTCGACCAGGAGTTCTTCTCGCTCGTGTTGGCCGCCTTCGACACTGCGGTCGGTGGGCGACGCTATGTGTCGAGCAGGACCATCGCCTCCGGTTCAGTCCTCCACGAGCTTGATATCCACGATCTCAGCTTCGTGCGGCGAAGTGTCCTCAGTGAGGTAACGGGTCGCAGTGCTGAGAAGATGGTGCCTGAGTTCGTGTGGAGGGGCTCACCCGATCTGCAGCGAGCATTCTTGCAGGCGCTTTTCACCGGTGACGGATCTGCATCGGCGCTACCCCGGAAGTCGGTACAGATCTCCTACTCGACCCGCAGCTGGCAGCTCGCCGCCGACGTCCAACAGTTGCTGCTGGAGTTTGGGATTGTCTCACGCTACGCCCACGCGTCCGGCGAGTACAAGGTCGTGATCACGAACCGGCGGGACGCCGTGCTGTTCGGCACACGAATCGGTTTCATCGGTGCCAAACAGGACAAGCTGTCGATGATCCTCGCGGGGGCTTGTGCACCCAGTCGATCTTTGAGCAAGGATCACGTCCCGGGTCTCGGTGCGTTCCTCCGGGCACACGGCGCCAGCAAGCCCGTCGACCGGGCCTGGCTGTCGGTGAACAACGTTGACCGCGTCGAGCGCTGGGAGGATCGACGCGAAGAGATCCTCTCGCACATTGATTCGGTCGACGCCCGTGCCATCGCCGAGGAACTCACCGACGGCAGGTTCTACTACGCCGAAGTGTCGTCGGTCGATGACGCGGGCGTGCAGCCGGTGTACAGCCTTCGGGTGGACTCCGATGACCATGCCTTCATCACCAACGGATTCGTCAGCCACAACACGGAATGCCGGCTCACCCCGTTGGCGATGGAAATGCTGCGGGACATCGACAAGGACACCGTCGATTTTGAGCCGAACTACGACGGGCGCACCCAGCAGCCGGTCGTGCTGCCTTCAAGGATCCCCAACCTGCTGGTCAATGGCAGCTCCGGGATCGCGGTGGGGATGGCGACGAACATCCCGCCGCACAACCTGCGCGAGGTTGGCGCGGGCGTGGTCTACCTGCTGGAAAACCCCGACGTGGACGACGACACCCTGCTGGCCGCGCTCACCGAGCGGATCAAGGGTCCCGATTTCCCCACCCGCGGCCTGATCGTCGGCACCGACGGCATCGCCGATGCCTACCGGACCGGTCGCGGCTCGATCCGGATGCGCGGCGTGGCGTGCGTCGAGGAGGACGCCCGGGGCCGCACCACCCTGGTGATCACCGAGTTGCCCTACCAGGTCAACCCGGACAACCTCGTCGAGTCGATCGCCGCGCTGTCCCGGGAGGGCAAGCTCGGCGGGATCGCTGAGATCAACGACGAGTCCAGCGACCGCATCGGCATGCGCATCGTGGTCACGCTCAAGCGGGACGCGGTCGCCAAGGTGGTGCTCAACAACCTCTACAAGCACACCCAGCTGCAGCACACCTTCGGCGCGAACATGCTGGCGATCGTCGAGGGCGTGCCGCGCACGCTGCGGCTGGACCAAATGATCCGCCACTACGTGCGCCACCAGCTCGACGTCATCGTCCGGCGCACCCGCTACCTGCTGCGCAAGGCCGAGGAGCGCGCCCACCTGCTGCGCGGTCTGGTCAAGGCGTTGGACTCCCTCGACCAGGTAATCGCGCTGATCCGGCGGTCGGCGACGGTGGACGACGCGCGCGCCGGACTGATGGAGCTGCTGGACGTCGATGAGATCCAGGCGAACTACATTCTGGAGACCCAGCTGCGGCGCCTGGCGGCGATGGAACGGCGCAAGGTCATCGAGGACCTCGCCGAAATCGAGCGGGAGATCGCGGACTACCTCGACATCCTGGACAAGCCCGAGCGGCAGCGCACCATCGTCCGCGACGAGCTGGCTGAGATCGTCGAGCGCTACGGCGACGAGCGCCGCACCACGATCACCGGCTATGACGGCGAGGTGTCCAACGAGGACCTGATCGCCGTCGAGGACGTCGTGGTCACCATCACCCGCGCCGGCTATGCCAAACGCACCCGCACCGAGGCGTACCGGGCGCAGCGGCGCGGCGGCAAGGGGGTGCTGGGTGCGGGGCTGAAATCCGATGACATCGTGGCGCACTTCTTCGTCTGCTCCACGCATGACTGGATCCTCTTCTTCACCAACAAGGGCCGGGTGTACCGGGCGAAGGCCTACGAGCTGCCCGAAGCCAACCGCAACGCCCGTGGCCAGCACGTGGCGAACCTGCTGGCCTTCCAGCCCGACGAGCAGATCGCCCAGGTCATGCAGATCAAGGACTACACCGCCGCGCCCTACCTGGTGCTGGCCACCCGCGATGGCCTGGTGAAGAAGAGCCGGTTGACCGACTTCGACTCCAACCGCGTTGGTGGACTGATCGGCATCAACCTGCGGGAGGGGGACGAGCTGGTCGGCGCGGTGCTGTGTGCCGCCGAGGATGACCTGTTGCTGGTCTCCGCGCAGGGCCAGTCGATCCGGTTCTCCGCAACCGATGAGGTGCTTCGCCCGATGGGGCGGGCCACCTCGGGGGTGTTCGGGATGCGGTTCAACGACGGTGACGAGCTGCTGTCCATCGCGGTGGTGCAGCCGGGGCTGTTCGTTCTGGTCGCGACTGCGGGCGGGTACGCCAAACGAACCCCCATCGACGACTACCCGGTGCAAGGACGCGGCGGCAAAGGCGTGTTGACCCTGCAGTACGACCGTCGGCGTGGCAAGCTCGTCGGGGCGCTCGTGGTCAACGTCGATGACGAGCTGTATGCCATCACCTCCACCGGTGGGGTCATCCGGACCACCGCCAAGGAGGTGCGCAAGGCCGGCCGGCAGACCAAAGGGGTGCGTTTGATGAACCTTGGTGAGGGGGCGAGCCTGGTGGCTGTGGCCCGCAACGCCGAACAAGCCGGCGACCCAGACGCCGATGACCCAGACGCCGATGGTGCACCGATGAAGGATGAGCCGTGACGAGGCCCGAGAACACCGAGCAGGCCGGGGTCGAGGTAGCGCCGACGGATCCGGCGTCCACGAGCCCCTCGGGCGAGGGCGCGGCCGGGCCGGTCGCACCTCCCCAGCAGCGCCCGTGGGCCGCGTCGGGCGAGGGGGATCCCAAGACGGTAAGGCTGCAGGTGGGAGCCCCCGAGCACGCCCGCGGCGCGGTCCGGGACCAGGCCGATCGGCAGCCGGTGATGGGCAGTGCCTACGGCTTCTCGCCGGGCGTCGGCCCTCCGGCCGGTCACCCCGCTCCCGGTCCCGCCGCCCCCGGCCACGGCGCGGCGCCGTCCACGGTGCGCGTCGGGGGGTATACACCGCCCGAGCGGGTGCCGCCCGCCGACGCGGGACCTTCGTCGAGCGCCCAGACCCGCTCGGTGCGCCTCCCGCGGCGGACGAACCTGCAGCTGCAGCGGCTCGAACCTTGGTCGGTGCTCAAGCTGTCGCTGGTGTTGTCGGTCGTGGGGTTCCTGGTCTGGATGGTGGCCGTGGGCGTGCTGTACGGGGTGCTCGCGGGGATGGGCGTGTGGGACCAGATCAACGGCACCTACTCCGATCTCACCTCGGCGAACAACTCTCAAGTGAGCACCGATCTGGTCAGCGGCGGACGGGTATTCGGAGTGGCGATGGTGATCGGTTTGGTGAACATCGTGCTGATGACCGCGTTAGCCACCGTCGGGTCGCTGGTCTACAACATCGCGGCAGACTTCGTTGGAGGCATTGAGGTTACCCTGTCCGAACCGGACTGAGCGGCGCTCCTCCCGCGGGTTGGGCCGCGGTGGCGCCGTGCGGTAACCTCGCCGGAGTCAATGCCGGGGGGCCTGTAGCTCAGTCGGTTAGAGCGCATCCCTGATAAGGATGAGGTCGCTGGTTCAAGTCCAGCTAGGCCCACGGAAGAAGAACTACGTCGCAGGAGGAGAACGATCGTGAAGAAGATCATTCCGCTATTGCTCGTCGGCCTGATTGCTCTGATCCTCGTCCAGCGTCAGCGTTCGGCCAAGGCCGAGGCCGACCTCTGGCGGGAGGCGACCACTCCGACCTCCTGAGCCGCTGCTGGGCGCGGTTGCGTACCTGGAGCGGGGGACGTAGCTCAACTGGTAGAGCACCGCCTTTGCACGGCGGGGGTTGAGGGTTCGAGTCCCTTCGTCTCCACGATGCTGTTGGTCGTGGTGCAGTGTCAGTGAGATTTTGACCGTCATTGCCGGTGGTTCTCCGCGAGTCGCCGGGTGAACGGGCACGCGAGGGGCACGAATCAAGATCGACCCGGTTAGTCGTACGGCTTCTCAAGCTGCTCTGACGCAAGGTGCTCATCGGTTTGTGGCTGTCTGTCCTGCTCCGATTCTGTCGGTAGTGGGGGTTTCGTCAGGGCTCCTCGTGTCGAGGTGCTTGCCCGTCGGGTGCGGGCTTGTCCGGGAGTTCGCCGTCCGGGGTAGGGTGCCCTGCCGGTTCCGCGTCGGTCGCGGGTGCGACAAAGCACCGCTGGATCTCCTGGGCTGCGTCGGGTTTCTCGAACTTGTTGAACAGCCAAGCGATCTTGCTAGCGAGCAGGACAGGTGGGTTGTCGTCGAAGCCCGCTGCGTCCATCAGCGCTCTGTACCCGAGTGCGACCGGGCTGACGCCAGAGAACGGCCCTGCTGGAAGACCGACCAAGGGGCACCTGATGGTTGGGTGGCTCCCATCGGGGCAGGAGCCGTTTCGAAGGGAAGCTGGCTCGGCGGGGGTGGGAAGGAGATGACGGAACAGCCCAGGCACGACCTCCCGATCGTTGATCGCGACGGAGAGCTGGGCCAGCTCGCCGAGGAGGCGCACGGTGTCCTCGACATCGTTGTCTTTCTGCGCCAGCCGCCAGGTGACCGCGCTGCCGGTACTGGTGAACATCTCCCTGAGGTATTGGTGCTTGCGGCGCTCGTAGTCGCGCTCCCGATCCCACATGTCAACGTCCTTACGCACGTCCGACAGTTTGCGCAGCCGTTCCTGGTCAGCCTCGGACAGCGTGAGCTGGACATTGTCGGCCCATGCCTCCACGCCACCGGACGAGACGGGCTGCACAGCGCCGAGCCCACTCGCCAGCCGGTGCTGGACGACGTCCACGTTGTGCGGGTGCTCCGCCGCAGTGATTGTTTCCGCCCGAGCGAGGATCTCCTCGGCCGCGAGTGCGCCGGGGTTCGTGTGTGGGGTCTTCGAGCCCCTTGTGGGGCGCCAGTACACCGTCGCCGAGAAGTGGAAACGGTAGTCGTCGAGTGCGCTCCGCAGCGCGGCGTCAGGTACCAGTACTTGGTCCTGCTGCTCGACGTGGACGGGTGGTGCGGAATGCGGCGGCCAGAACGTCTCCTGCTGCACTCGTCGCAGGATGTTCCTAGCCACCAGCCCCAGGATGCTGAGCAGCGGGACGTCGAGGAGCAGCCACGACCACACTGGCCAGCCCAGCACAGTGCCGAAGGCGACCGGCACCAGCACAGCGGCAAGCGTGAGGATGACCAACAGGGTCTTTTCTTCGGTGGTCATGGTGAGATCCCCTCGGTGCGGTCCCCCAGGCCGAGTTCAGCATCGATCTTGTTGTTCAGGCAGTCGGCGATCCCGCGCCGCTTCTGCTGACTCTCCACGGGTGCGTGCGCCCAGTCGAGCGCGATGACATACAGGCGGTTGAGCAGCTCGCCCCGCCCGCCGGCCGCCTGGACCAGCACGGTGAGCAGAGGTTCGCGGTACCGCTCGTTCGCGCAGGCCGCTAGCCAAGTCCGCACCTGGTCGGTGCAGTCCAGCGAGAATGACCCGTCCAGCGCTGCTCCCCAGCCGGTAATGAGCTGACCTTGTATGGCCGGGTCTGTGATGAGCGGCGAGGTCCGCTTCGGGAGGAGGCAGTCGGAGGTGGCTAGGTTCAGGAACAGAGCCAGTTCGACGGCCGGGTTCGTCGTCGGGCCGTCTATTACTCGGCTGAGCAGATAGCGATATAGGCTACGGTCGTGGCTGGTGAGGTCCAGCAGGGCGTCGCGCGCCGCGTCGCCAGCCGTCGCACCTGAGTGGCGCCGGAGAATGTGGTGCAGACGAACCAATGCCTGCCGGGGATACCTCAGTGCGAGCACCCCCGAACACACCTGGACGACCACCTGGGCAAGGTCTGCTGACAGGCCGTCATCTCGCGACCATATGTAGAGCTGGTGTCGAAACAATCGGCCGTAGCGCTCGTGATTCAGCCCACATACCACAGCCGTTGCGGCCTGCGGCAGCAAGTCGGTGCGCGTCACCCAGTGTTCGGCCAAGAGCCGCAGGTCGTCGGGCCGGTCGGTGCGCAGCGCCTGCTCGGCGAACCGGATGACCGCCGCGTCCCGGTCTGCGTCGCTGAGCATGCGGTGCCCAAGCGTGGTGCCTACCCAATCGCGGAAGTTGTCCCGCAGATCGGGGCGGTTGGTCCAGAAATGGATGAGCACTGCCTGGTCGTAAGCCAGCGGCGGGAAGTGAACCCGTCCGGCATTGTCTGCTTTCGCCTTGATCTCCTCGAACCGCTCCGCGAGTCCTTCCCACTCCAGCCGGGGCCGGTCATCCTCGGGATGTTCGACACGCTCACACAGCGTGGAGGCTGCCGCGAAGATTGCGTCGGCGTGCGCCTCGCTGAACATCGCGGTGGCCAGCAGCAGTGCACGCTGCCGACCCAAGTGGAGACCTTGCACCTGCTGGGCGACTTCGCTGCTGCGCTCGGTCAGCGCCGCACGTGCTTCGCGCAGCCAGTCCGGAAACGTCCGCGTGGGTGCTCGTTCCTTGGCGGCCCGCACCAGCTCGGCCAGCCGGACGATCTCCCGCACCGGCCCGGAGCCCAACTGGGTCATCAGGTTATCGACACCGAGTTGCTCACTGGTGAAGCCTGTGATGCCATCACTGCGCAGGTAACGCTGGAAAACCTCCTTGCTCTTCGGTCGGACAATCTCCACAATCAACGGTCCGCGTTCCGAGCCGAAGTAGTCCTCCCGGCGGTGCGGCAGGATGACGACCAGGTGCGCGCCACGCTCCCGCACTTCGGCGCGGTATGACGGCAGCTGCTTTAGCACCACTTCGCAGTAGGTCTTGTCTTTGGCGGACAGGTCCAGCAGCAGGCGCTGCCCGGACTCGACCGCGTCGGCGTCCAGCACCGGATTCTCGGACGGGTCGTCTGTTTCCTCCGGCACCTCCCGGATCAGCTCGGCATCCGTAAGGTCGAGCCGGTACAGGAGCACCTGCGCTGTGGCGCGTCGGCCGCTGCCCTCTGCTCCGGTCAGCAGGACGCTCCCGGTGTCCTCCAGCAGCCCCCGTGCCCTGCCGTAGTGTTCCGGCTCGACGAACCGCTGCTCCAGCCAGCGCAGGTGCCCGCGCTCGAGTGCCCGCGGACTGCGCCCCACGCGTACCAGCTGCTGAAGGGAGCCGAGGATGAACGTAGGGCCGGCATACAGGTTTCCGGTACCGCTATGGACCGGCCCTGAAGGGCCGACGATGAACGATTCCGTACCGGCGCTCATCACTGGTCGTCCGGACGCTTCGGCGTGGAGCCGAACTTCTGCCGGATGCCCCCGCGGTTACCACCTTCCACGTGGATCGTGCCGTCCCCGATGAACTGGTGCCCGCTGCCGGAACTCAGGTTGTCAACGTTGCCGTGGACCATGGTGTTCGTGGTGCCGACCTGCTGGCGGGCATGGTCGCCCGCGCGCAACCTCGCCGAGGGCGCTCCCTCGTCGCTGGTATGTCCTGCGGCCCGCTGAGGGTAGTTACTGTCGACGAGCGAGGGGATCAGCTCGGCGAGTTCGTCGCCTAACCGGCGAAGAGCGTCTGCCGAGTTGTGGTAGTCCAGCTTGACGGAATGGCACTCGTCAAGCCTGCCCGCCAACGCTGGCGGGAGGTCGGAGGGACGCAGTCGCTGAGCACCGCCGACCAGCACAGGGATGACCCGTACCCCGTGCTCGAACGCCTCCAGAATCTCCCGGCGGGTCCAGTCGTCCTCATCGTCCAAGCGCTTGCGGCCCTGTTTGTCAACTGCGGTGAGCCAGCGGGATCCGATGATCGCGAGCAGCGCCTTACTGCTCCGGACCGCGGCAAGGAGCTCGCGTGGGTAGTTCTCGCCAGGTGAGATCGACTTGCTGGCGCGGAAGACCTTCTTTGAGCCAAACCGGCGAGACAGCTCTTGCTCGATCAAGCTTGCGCTGGTCTCCTCGTCGCCGGTGCGGTAGTTAATGAAAATGTCAGGCACGGGGGGTTCTCCTTCTCCGGTCAGGCGGCGGACCCTGCAGGGCTGCGGTGAGCCGTGGGGACAGCTCGCGTACGGAGCGGGTGGTGCGGAAGCGGGACAGGGTTTTGGTCAGGCGGCGCGCGTCGATGCGGGTGGTGGCCGAGCCGACTACCCCGATGCCGCTGAGGAGCGACTCGGTGATCTCACAGGCGTGCTCGACCTCGCCGGCCGCGGCGTGGGCCATCGCCTGGCGGACGCCATACCGGGTGCGCGCGCGCAGCGCATGCGCGGGCACCAGAGTGACCTCGTGGTCGAGGACCTCGGCGGCCTCCGCTGGGCGTCCGAGGTCGTACAGACACCAGCCGGTGATCATGCTGACGGGGTCGGTCAGAGTGGTCGACCCGAGCACCGGTTCCGCCGGGTCCGCCGGTGGCAGCACGAGCAGCCCACGGGCGGTATCCAGGCAGTGCAGGCAGGCGCGGTGATCACCGGCGAGCGCATGGCCTTGGGCCTCACGCTGCGCGGCCAGCCCGCGGATGCGAGGCAGCACCGAATCTCGCTGCGCAGCACGGCTGAGCTCGATGGTCTCGGCGGCGTCGTTGCGGTAGAGCGCCATGAGCGCCCGGCGCACCAGGGCGTAGCTCGCCAAGTCACGGTCACCGCCGGTGGCGGCCAGTTCCACGGCACGCTCGGTCCACCACCGTGCCGCCTCGTTGCTGCCCGCCTCCTGGCACATCCAGCCGACGTACTCGGCGTACCGCGCGGCCAACCTCAGCGCAGGACCTTGCGTGCGGGCATCGCAGTGGGCAGCGATGCCCTGTACTGTTTGCGTCTGCGCGATCAGCGCGGGCAGCACGACCGCAGGACTCGCGGTGTGGCCGAGCTGGCGGAACTGATCGAACAGTACGCGCAAGCCTTCAAGCGACGTGCCCTGCCGCGCTGCCGCAGATACGTCGCGGTCGCTGAACCTCAAGCCCAGCACCGAGGTGGGGCCCGCCACCAGGACCTTTCTGCGGTCCACTAACTGAAGCCAGCTCGTGCCATCCGGGGCCACGGTCATCAACCACACCTCACTATCGACGGTTTCTTGTCTCGCCATCGCTTTCCCCGTTACGTTCCAGGGGGACCGGGCGGGAACCAGTGCGGCGAGCGCGCCCTGCGCGTCGAGGAGCACATCGCAGCGCTGGGCCAGCTCCGGCGTTGGCCGTTTGAGACCCGTCTCGACCTTGCTGAGGTGGCCCTTGCTGTAGTGCAGCAATCTGGCCAGTCGAGTGAGGGACATGTCCGCCGCGACCCGCAGTCTCCGGAGTTCCGGACCGAAGGACATCCATTGCCCGGCCACCCCTACCTCCATACACACTTGCGAGAAAAGCGAATCACCCGAACAGTCCAGTACGGGTAGCCCTGACGTACTGCGAGTCATTACTGCCGCACATGCCTTGGTCACCGCATGGCCTCCGCCGCATTCACCGCCGTCCAGGGGACGGCGTTTCCCGCAAATTCTCCTCCGATCCTGGCAAAGAACTTCCCTGCGGTCATGAGCTTCCCCACGGTTTCCCGTTTCCTCTTCAAGACGCACAGCAGACGCCGTTCAGTCGGAATTGCCCGGAATGGCCGGGCGACGAACCCAGTGCGCACCCCGGGTCTCGATCAACGAGATCGTCCACGACGACCAGCCCGTCAACACCCCGGTGACCCAGCTGCACCCCGCCGAGGTGACCAGAGACGACCAGACGATGATCGAGGACATGTTTCCCCGTACACCGGAACCCACCCACCGCTGATCCACACCACGCTCACAGGCATCAACGCCACGACCACCAGGCCCGAGGAGCTGGCCCATGACCCGCCGACCGCACCGGGCACCCCGCCGCTCCCCTCTGGACAAGGTTCCACCTTATGGCGCGCGCTCCCTCTCGGAGAAACGAGGCTGACCATGCTTGAAGGCGCGACCGCGAACGCCTCCCGCGACAACCGCACAGCGATCCCGGTCACCTGCGCGCTGCGCCAGGGACCCCGAGGCTTCGCCAACCTGGTCGTGGAACGGCAGGGTGACGAGATCATCTTCGACCCGCATGTCACCGACGCCTGTGTCATCATTTTTGATGACGCTGCCGCGGACACCCTGTTCACCCTTCTCGGCACGTGGCTGGGATATGAGCCAGCACCCGAGAACCGTCCGCGGTGCGCCACCGGCAGGCACCGCTGCGCGCTAGATGTGCTCAGGGAGGTACTGACCTGGTAGCCATCACCGTTTCGTGGGGTTTGCTTCGCGATTGCCGCCGCGTCCGGCCGGCGAATCTTGGGTCGCTATGGTTGCGTGTATGGCCATCAGGGATGCTCAGGCTGTGATCGATGCGCTCGCTGACCCGCAGACGCTGTATGTATTCGGGGTAATCGCCGCGAGGACGTCGACGGTGGGGATGCCGACGTCGAACGGGACGCGGAGCACGCCGTATGTGACGCCGTTCGGTCTGATGCGGCAGACCTCATTGTCACGAGAGGCAATCGAGGCGGCGATGGCGTGCCTGAAGGGGGCTGGTCTGGTGGAAATCCTTGTCGACAACGAACACGGGTATGAAAGCTGGCGGATCAGCGAAGCCGCCCTGGCCGCCGCCTCGACGGGGTCGGGTCTCGTGGTGCAAGTTAGCCGTGCCGGGGGTGTACGGATGAGGATCGGCTAACGAGAAGGCCCGGGTCGCTGCCCGCTGGCATCGTGAGGGTGACAGCTTCGCGGTGATCGGGGCGCGAGTGGCCCTCACCCGCGCCAGAGCACAGCAGCTCGTCGAGCGCGGCCGGAACCTTATAGGGGTCTGGGGGATAGGACGGCGGGGCATTCACTCAGACCAGTTCGCGCAGCTGCTCGATCAGCTTGACCCGCTCGGCGGCGGTGCCGGCTATGGGCACCACGCTGAGCACGGTGACGCCGGCCTCGCGGAAGGCCTCAACCCGTTCCTTCACGAATCCGGCCGAGCCGACCAGCGAGATGTCGCGCACCAAATCGTCGGGCACGACCTTGGCGGCCTCCTCCTTCTGCCCGGCCAGGTACAGCTCCTGGATGCGGTCGGCCTTGGCGCCGTAGCCGTACTTGGTGGCCAGGGTGTGGTAGAAGTTCTTGCCCCTGGCGCCCATGCCGCCGATGTAGAGGGCCAGGTACGGCTTCACCCATGCGCGCAGCGGCTCGACGTTGTCGCCGATCGCCAGCGCCGGGCCCGCGAACACCTCGAGGTCGCCGAGCACGGGATCACGCTTCGCCTTGCCCGCGGCGAGGCTCTCGCCCCAGATCTCGCCCGCCTGCTCCGGCAGGAAGAAGATTGGCTGCCAGCCCTCGGCGATCTCGGCGGCCAGCTGCACATTCTTCGGGCCGAGCGCGGCCAGCAGCACCGGAATCCGTTCGCGGACAGGGTGATTGATCAGCTTGAGCGGCTTACCAAGGCCGGTGCCCTGCTCGGCGGGCAGCGGGATCGTGTAGTACTTGCCCTCGAATTCGAGGCGTTCGCGCCGCCACACCTTGCGGCAGATCTCGACGACCTCACGGGTGCGCCCAATCGGCGCGTCGTAGGCGACGCCGTGGAAGCCCTCGATCACCTGCGGCCCGGAGGCGCCCGGGCCGAGAATGTAGCGGCCGTCGGAGACGTAGTCCAGACCGGCTGCGGTCATCGCGGTGAGGGTGGGTGTGCGGGTGTAGAGCTGCAGGATGCCCGAGGCCAGTTGCACGCGTTCGGTCTTAGCCGCCAGGTAGCCCAGGGCGCTCACCGCGTCGTACGAGTAGGCCTCGGGCACAAAGACGATGTCCAGGCCGGCCCGCTCCAGGTCGGCAACCTCGGCAGCCACCTCTTTGAAGCAGCCCGTATAGTTGATGCCCAATCCGATACGCATGGAACCGAACCTACTCACCGTCTTGGAATTCCGTGGGTTCGGGGCTGAAGTGATTTCGCCGTGAACCCAAGGGGCAATTCAGAAGGAAGCGACAGGGGGCCGCTCCCGGCACGGATACGGGCAGCAGGCGCGGACGGGACGGGCTGCCCCGGCGTCTACCGTCAGTGCCAGGCGCGGGTGGAGTCCACGCCTGAGGGAGGACGCGATGCGGACGTGGCACAAGATCATGACTGAGGTGAAGGTGTTATCCGGGGCCAAGCGCAACCGAACGGATATGCTCCGATACCTGCTCCGCCGCCCAGTCATGCTGGCGGCGATGATGGGCTACGAGACAGCGCTGCTGCTCAGCTCCCGAGCCGACGACCGGCTCAAGCTGTTGGCTCAACTCAAGACCTCAGCGCTCATCGGCTGCCCCTTTTGAATGGACATCGGCTCTGCCGTGAGCAGGGCGATGGGTATCACCGACGCGGAGCTGACCGCCTTGGCGAACTATCAGCACTCGCCACTGTTCTCCACCCTGGACAAGCTTGTCTTAGAGCTGGCTGTGGCCATGTGCCGCACGCCCGCCGAGATCCCTGACCGGCTCCGAGATGCCCTCCTGGAGCATCTCACGCCAGCCCAGTTCACCGAGGTGGCAGCCACCATCGCCTGGGAAAATCATCGAGCCCGGATCAACCGAGCCCTGGGAGTGCGAGCCGCCGGCTTCGCCGACGGAGCCTCCTGCGTCTTGCCGCACCACCCACAGGATTGACTCCGGGTTAACGCCTCGCTGAGCTCGTTCCCCGGCGGCAACTGGCTAGCCGCTCAGCCGAGAGCATCTCGGCGATCAGCGCGACCCCCGCACGTCAGTCTGTCGTGGTGGCTGGCCGGTATGCGCCGTCAAACAGCCATGCCTGCGGGGCCTTCGCCCTGCCGAACTCCGGCGGGACGGTTCGGTTGTCCTGGCGTGCGAGTTCGACGAGGGTGGTGATCTGGTCGGGGGTCCAGCCATGGCCTGTGAGCCACGCTGCGGGGGTGTCGGTGACTGGCCCGTAGCGGAATGCCCCCCGCACCAGGTTCCAGGCGGCCCAGTCCTGGTCATCGAGGGTGTCGCTGGCGATGTCGGCATCGTGCCAGGCATTGTTGAAGTACTCGCTGGCGAACCGGCTTCCGGGAGCCGACAGCGCCGTCATTGTGGTGAGCAGCCAGTCCGCCTCGGAACGAGACAGGTACATCAGCAGCCCCTCCGCGACCCACACAGTGCGCAGTGCCGGGTCGAATCCCGCCGCCCGCAGTGTCGCGGGCCAGTCGCCACGCAGATCGACGGCCAGCGGGACCCGATGGCAGGTCGGGGACGCACCGTGCCGTGTCAAGATCGCCTGTTTGAAGTCCAGCACCGCAGCCTGGTCGAGTTCGAAGACCGTGACGCGCTCGGTCCAGCCGAGCCGGAACGCGCGGCTATCGAGGCCAGCGGCCAGCAGCACCACCTGCTGGGCGCCCTCGCCGATGGCGTGCATGATGCGCTGGTCGTAGAAGGGGGTGCGCTGGCTGAAGTAGAACCGCCATGCAGTCCATAACGTGGAAGACCTGTCATCCACGGCCGGTCCCAGCCGCGGGAGCCCATCACCTCCGCTGACCCGGCCGCCGCTGAGCGCCTGGATGAACATCGACGCGAACGGGTCGCAGACCAGGCCGCCTGGGTCTCGTGATTCCTGCGCACGGCCGTATGCGGTCAGCAACGCGGTCCAGCCCACTCCCGCAGGTATGTGAAGGTCAGTCACTATCATCACCCTTTCGTCCGTGACCGGCGTCCGGATTCCCACCCTCTGGCACAGCAGCCGTCATGGGCGTGACAGGCGGGCTGCAGCTTCGATGAAGGGAATCTGTCCCGGTTGAGGGCCCTCACTGGGACGCGTCGGCGACTGCCAGCGCGTCGTCGTCGCTCGTCGCGTCATCTTCGGTCCAGGGGGTCGGGTGGCTGCTCGAGGCGCCACCCGACTGACTGGGTGATCCGCTCAGCCGGATCGCCGGGCGACCAGCCCAGCAGCGCCCGTGCGCGGCCGAGGGACACGAGCAAGTGCTGAGCGGGCGCAGCGGTGATCGCCGGGGCCGGCGACGAGCAGCTCGCCGACGAGGGCTGTGACGTAGCCCGATCGTTGAGGATCGACGAGTGACACGGCGGCGGCTCGATGCTGTCGGTCACAACAGGTCCTTCCCGCCAAGCCCGCAGACTCGGCGTGTCGGAGCAGGGAGGCGCCGTTCACCGGACAGACCCGGACCTGTCAAACATAACGATCCCCTTACGGACGCTGCGCTGGTCAGGTTGTACTGAGCGGGAGTCTGCTGGTCGGTACGGGCCCCTCAGGGGCGGTGACGGCCAGAAGCAGGTCCTAGAACTCAGCACGCTTTTGGGTAAGGAGAACTTCCATGAAGTACCTGCTGCTGAAGCACTACCGAGGTGGTCCGGCCCCCGCTGTTGACTGGGTGCCGATGGACCAATGGACGCCGGAGGAGGTCGACGCGCACGTGCAGTTCATGCACGACTTCGCAGCCCGCTTGGAGGAGACGGGTGAGTTCGTCGGCAGCCAAGCACTGGCGCCCGAGGGCGCGTTCGTGCGGTATGACGGCGAGGGGCGCCCACCGGTGACCGATGGTCCGTTCGCCGAGACCAAAGACCTCATCGCCGGCTGGATGGTCATCGACGTGGAGTCTTGGGATCGCGCGGTCCAGCTGGCTGGGGAGCTATCCGCCGCTCCCGGGGCCGGCGGCGAGCCGATCCACGAGTGGCTCGAGGTTCGACCGTTTCTCACCGAGTCGCCC
>JAFATA010000079.1 GCA_019244165.1 Pseudonocardiales bacterium
TCTTCGGCGCGCCGATCGGCGGTTTCCTCACCGACCGGTTCGGCCGCAAGCAGCTGTTCCTGATCGATATCTGCCTATTTGTCGTGCTCGGAGTGCTGCAGGCATTCGTCACCGAGGGGTGGCAGCTTTTTGCTGTGCGACTGCTGCTGGGTATCGCCATCGGAGCCGAGTACTCCATCGGCTCGTCGATGCTCTCAGAGTTCGTGCCGGCGCGTCGGCGTGGCCGCCGGGTGTCCTACATGCTCGTCTTCTGGTACGGCGGCTATCTGGTCTCGGTGGCGGCCGCCTACGGCCTGCTGGAGGGCCTGGGCTGGAGCTGGCGCTGGACGCTGGCCACCAGCGCGATCCCGGCGCTGGTCGTGCTGGGGTTGCGCGTCGGGCTGCCCGAGTCACCGCGCTGGCTGATGCTGCACGGGCGCACTGACGACGCGCGCGCGATCATCGACCGCTACCTCGGCGGTGAGGAGCACATGGCCGAGGCCGACTACAGCTCGGACACCAGGAACGATGCCGGCTGGCGGCAGCTGTTCGCCCGGGGGATGCGGTCGCGCACCTTCTTCGTCAGCACCTTCTATATCTGCGTTGTGACGCCGTACTTCGCGATCTTCACATTTGCGCCGAAAGTGTTCGAGTCGCTCAAACTGAACGAGATGGCCGGCACCATCTTCGCCAACAGCATCGCCTTTATCGGGGCGGTCGCCGGCATGCTGACGATCGAGCTCATCGGGCGCCGCAAGCAGCTGATCGGCCCGTTCTGGATCATGGCGGGGGCGTTGCTGGTCATCGGGCTGTGGGCCGGTGCGCCGCCGATGGCGCTGGTTGGTGCCTTCGCGGTCTTCGCCTTCTTCAACGCTATGACCGGCAACCTCACCGCCGTATATCCGATCGAGGTGTTCCCGACCGACGTGCGGGCCACCGGGGTGGGCATCGCCAACGCGTTCAGCCGGATCGGGGCCGCGGTGGGCACCTTCCTGCTCCCGGTCGGGATCGCGGCCATCGGCCTGCCATGGTGCATGGTGGTCGGGGCGGCGATGTGCGCGATCGGCGCCGGAGTGTCCCAGCTGTTCGCCCCGGAGACCACCGGCAAGTCGCTGAGCCACACTGGCGTGGTCGCCCCGCTCTCGCCGGGGCGATCCCGGCCCGGGATTGCGCCTCGCTCATAGCCCGGGTCGACCGCTGGCGGCGAGCAGTTCCAGGCCACGTTCGGAACTGAACAGCGCACCGGCATGGACTGACACCATGATCGGCGAAAAAAACAGCACCCCGGGATAGATATAGTCCAGTCGCTGATAACCAACCACGACCACGAGAACTGGGAGCTTGCATGCCCCGTACGAATGTCATTCTCCCGACCGACGACGGCCTCTGCCCGGCCACCGTGCACAGCCCCGGAAGCAGCGGCAGCTGGCCGGCGGTGATCCTCTACCCGGACGCCGGCGGGGTACGCGAGACGTTCCTCACCATGGCCGGCCGGCTCGCCGGCCTGGGGTACACCGTGCTTTTACCCAACGTTTACTACCGGATGGGCGCCTACCCATCCTTCGATCTCGCCGCGGTGTTTGACGACCCCGCCGAGCGGCAACGTCTGATGTCCCTGGTCCAGAGCCTGACCACGGACATGATTGTCAGCGACGCGGGTGCGTTCCTGGAGTTCCTGGCCGCCCGTCCTGAGGTGTCCGGGACCAGAGTGGGCACCACTGGGTACTGCATGGGTGGCCGGATCTCACTGATCGTGGCCGGGCACTACCCGGACCGGATCGCGGCTGCGGCCTCCTTCCACGGTGGGCGACTCGCCGCCGTGGACGACCCCGACAGCCCCGCCCTGCTCGCCGACCGGATCCGCGCCACCATCTACGTGGCCGCAGCCGCTAACGACCCTTCCTTCCCACCCGAACAACACCACCGGCTGGAACAGGCACTCACCACCGCTGGAGTGACACACACCATCCAGGCATACCCCGCCGCCCACGGCTTCGCGGTACCGGACAACCCCACCTACGACCAAACCGCCGACCAACAACACTGGACCGCACTGACCAATCTCTACGCCACCGCCCTCCCCAGCTGACCCTCGCAGCACCCACCCCCGGATCCGGACCTGGAGCTGACCACCGAGACGGCCACTAAGTTGATCATCTAGGTCCGCGCCGACCAGCGCTCCACACGATCGATCACGTCTCTGCAGGGCTGTGTTCTGAGATCCATCGCGTTGTCACCGGTTCGTAGAGAGTGGTGCGCTGGGCGAGTGGCCGGCCCAGCGGTTCGACGATGGCGCGGAAGCCGGCCTCGTCCAGGCGCTGCCCGTGGCTGGCGCCGGCCGCGCGGCTGATGTTCTCGTCCATCAGCGTGCCGCCCAGGTCGTCGACCCCGGCCTGCAGCAGCTGGCGAATACCGCTCGCGCCGAGCTTGACCCAGGACGACTGCACGTGGTCGATCAGCCCGTGCAACGCGATCCGGGCCACCGCGTGCACCAGCAGCACCTCCCGCCAGGTCGGCCCCCGCCGGGCCGCCCGCTTGAGGTACATCGGGGTCGCCATGTGCACGAAGGGCAACCCGACGAACTCGGTGAACCCGCCGGTCTGCGCCTGCAGGTCACGGGCGCGCAGCAGGTGCCGGGCCCAGTGCACGGGTTGCTCGATGGCCCCGAACATCATCGTGACGTTGGAGCGCAGCCCCACCGAGTGCGCGACCCGGTGCGCCTCCAGCCACTCCGCAGTAGTGATCTTGTCGGGGCACAGTACCGCGCGGACCTCGTCGTCGAGGATCTCCGCGGCGGTACCGGGCAGGGAGCGCAGGCCCGCCTCCTGCAGCCGGGTCAGGTAGTCGGCCAGCGGCTCGCCCAGCCGCCGGGCGCCCTCGGTGACCTCCAGCGCGGTGAAGCCGTGGATGTGGATCCCGGGCGCGGCTTCGTGGATAGCCCGGCACACCGTGAGGTAGTACTCGCCATCGAAGCTGGGATGGATGCCTCCTTGCAGGCACACCTCGGTGGCGCCTTGTCGCTGCGCCTCCAGCACCCGCGCCACGATCTCGGGCAGCTCCAGCAGGTACGGCGCGCCGCGCAAGTTCAGCGACAGCTTGCCCTTGGCGAACCCGCAGAAATAGCACCGGAAGGTGCACACGTTGGTGTAGTTGATGTTGCGGTTCACCACGTAGGTCACGGTGTCGCCGACGGTTGCCGCGCGCAGCTCGTCGGCCAGCCCGGCAACGGCGCTCACTTCCGGCCCACGGGCACCCAGCAAGGTCACCAGCTCCGCAAGCCCGGGGCGCTGGCCGGCGCGAACCCCGTCGATCACCGCACGCACCGCGCCGCTCGCCCGCGCTGGCGCCGGCACCAACACCGGGGGCGCGGCGTCAGCGCCGCAGTACCAGGCGGTGGAGCGGCGCCCGGCCAGCGCCACCTCCGCGCCGTCACCGACGTTGACGGCCCGCTGGGCGCGTTCCGGGAACACCGCGCCCGGATCGTCCCGACTCAGCCCTTCGGCATCGGAGCGGTCCAGGACCGGGAAGCGCACCGCCTCGCCCAGCCACCGGGCGGGGTCCAGGGCGTACTCGGGGTACACCGCGAGCCGGGGCGCCAGGGTGTGGCCCGCCGCCTGCGTCGCAGCGCGCAGCTCCTCCAGCACCGGCCACGGTCGCTCGGGGTTGACGTGATCTGCGGTGATGGGGGAGACCCCGCCCCAGTCGTCGATGCCGGCGGCAAGCACGCTCGCCAGGTCGTCGGTGAGGTTGGGCGGGGCTTGCACGTGCACCTGCGGCGGCAGGATGAGCCGAGCCAACGCGATGGCTCGCAGGTGCTCCCGCGGGGAGCACGGCGGGACGTGGCGCATCGCGGTGTCCGCCTTGGGCCGGAAGTTCTGCACGATGACTTCCTGCACGTGCCCGTACCGGTGGTGCGCCGCCGCGATCGCTTCCAGTGCCAGCACGCGGTCGGCCTCGGTCTCGCCGATGCCGACCAGGATCCCGGTGGTGAACGGGATCGCCAGCTCGCCGGCGGCGTGTAGGGTGGCGAGCCGCCGGTCCGGGTGCTTGTCCGGGGCGCCCCGGTGCGCGGCCAAATCCGGCCGCAGCGATTCGATCATCATTCCTTGGCTGGCGGTCACCTCGCGCAGCGCGGCCAGCTCGTCGCGGTGTAACGCGCCAGCGTTGGCGTGCGGGAGCAGCCCGGTCTGTTCGAGCACCGCGCGGCACGCCGCCACCAGGTAGTCCACCGTGGATTCGTAGCCGTGGTCGGTCAGCCAGCTCCGGGCCGAGGGGTAGCGGTGCTCGGGACGCTCGCCGAGGGTGAACAGTGCCTCGTGGCAGCTGAGCTGCGCACCCGCCTCGGCGATCGCCAGCACCTCGTCGAGCTCCAGGTAGGCCGAGGGTAGTTCGCGGGGAGCGTGTGCGAAGGTGCAGTAGCCGCAGTGATCCCGGCACAGCATGGTCAACGGCACGAATACCTTGGGGGAGTAGGTCACCCGGGTGCCGTGCACCGCGTCCCGCACCGCGCGAGCCCGGCCCAGCAACTCCGCAGTACTCCGTGTCGTGAGTTCATCATCGCTCATCACAGCGCCCACCTGCCCTTCATTGCCCCCTCAATGAAGAGTGTGACTCAGCGCGTTGCCAGCTGTACCCGGTCGCGGCCGGCGGCCTTGGCGGCCATCAGCGCACCGTCGGCGGCAAGGAGCAGCCGGTCGATGTCGTCGCCGTCGTCGGGTCTGACCGCCGCCCCGATCGACACCGAGATGCCATCCACCGTGGCGGGCCGGTTGTGCGGACCGTCGACCAGCACGCGCAGCTGGCTGATGCGCTCGCGGATCCGGTCCGCGATGTGCTCGACCTGGGCGGTTCCCACTCCGGGCAGCAGGATCACGAACTCCTCCCCGCCGAACCGCCCCACCAGGTCGTAGGGTCGGGTTTGGGAACGGAGCTCGTCGGCGACCGCGCGCAGCACCTGGTCGCCGACGAGATGCCCCATCCGGTCGTTGAACGACTTGAAATGATCCAGGTCCAGCATCAGCACCCCGAGCGGGTCGAGGAGTCGGCGGGCCCGCTCGAGTTCCCGGTCAGCCTCTTCGCGCCAGAAGCCCGCTGTGAGCAAACCGGTCTTGCTGTCGGTGCGGGCAGCCTGCTGGAAGTGCGGGAGCAGCAGGGCGCGGTGCAGCGCGAACACGGTGGTCATGAGAACGGGGCTTAACCACGGCTGCTCGGCCAGCATGACGGCGAACGCGACTGCCAACCCGAGCGAGGCCGCCACAACGAGCTGTTCGCTCGGGTTGACCAGGACCTGACGGGCTGGCCGCAGTGGGTCGGACATCCGCACGGCGCCGATCATCAACACATAATTGACCAGCCAGTACACTGTCCCGGCGGAGATCAGGACGGCAAGCCCCAGCGGGCCCCGCGGGATGAACGGGTATCCAGTGGGCTGGAGCAGTTGCAGAACCGCGACAGTGGCAGTAGACGCCAGCACCATCGCCGCGCCGGAGAACAGCGTGCAGCGCAGCCCGCCAGAGCTACCCCGGTACCAGGAATGCAGGTAGACCACCGCGGTCACGGCAAAGACCAGCGGGAGCGGAACCAACAGCGCTGCCACAAAGATCCACAAGGAGGTGAGCCTGGTGAGCGGCCCGTTGTCCGCGGCCCGCTCACGCAGGCTCTCGGTCCGGTGAACCGCTTCCCGGTGGGCGAGTGCTCCCGCGAGCAGCAAGCCGAAGCGGAACAGGTCACCGGAGTGGACCGGTATCGCCGCGATCGCCCCGGCAGCCAGCGCTCCGGCCACGATGTCCACGGCGAGGGCATAGGCGATCACGAGTCTCCGCTCGCGCCACAGCTTCCACCGCCGCGGGTGCACAGCCATCAGGCCGCGCCTCGGTTCGACACGCTCAGACCCATGGCTCACACTCACGAGGTCCCCCGGCAGTGACGTTGAGCGACCTCCCCCAGAGTAATCGGCAGGCGACTCTTTGTCATCCTCCACGTCGCCGGCACGCGATGAGCCGAGATTTCCCGCTCATCGATCACCACTGGTATGAAGTGTCACCCAGTATTGCTCATGTGCTGGTTGCATCCTGTGCTGGCGAGGGAGTGGCGGTGAGCAGATGGGGGCGCGTGCCGCGAACACTGGTGCTGGTGCTGGTGTCCATGGTGCTTGCCATGGTGCTGTCCCACTGCATGAGCGGGCCCCAGACGTCGTCCCCTGTACCCCCCTTGCCCGTCTCGCGGATCCCGCCCAGCCCGCTTGCTCCCAGCCCCATCCCGTCCAGCGCGGTCCCCTCCAGCCCGCCGCCGGTTTCGCCGTTTACCGGCCTGCCCACCGACCTCGGTGCGCCAGTACTCGGAGTCAAGATCGACAATTCCCCAGTGGCTCGCCCCCAAACCGGGCTTGCGCTGGCGGATCTGGTCTACGTCGAGCCGGTCGAGGGCGGCCTGAGCCGGCTGCTCGCGGTGTATCAGTCCCAGGTTCCATCGGTGGTGGGGCCGGTGCGCAGTACGCGAGCGTCAGACCTTGAGTTGCTGGCCAATTTCGGTCATCCCGCGCTGGCGTTCTCCGGTGCGGCATCCCAGGTCGGGGCGCTGGTGGCGCGCGCGCCAGTGCTTGATGTCTCGGCCTTGACGCGGCCCGGCGACTATTACCGAGACTGGCGAAGACCGATGCCGCACAACCTCTATGGTGAGGCCAAGGCGCTCTGCCAAGGCGGCATGCCACCGCGGGATATCGGGTTCCGCTTCGGGCCTGCGCCGCCCGGCGGTCGCCCGGTGCTGGAGACCGAGGTCAGGTACCCGGGGACCGTGATCGGGATCCAGTGGGTGCCCGCGGAGGCTCGGTGGGTGATCTCCATGGACGGTGCCCCCCTCACCGCCACCTCGGGGCCGCGGCCCACTGCGGCAACTGTGGTGCTACAGCGAGTGCGGGTGCGCGACACTGCGGTCCGCGACGCTGCTGGATCACTGTCGCCCTTCGCGGCGACGGTGGGTGCCGGTGATGCGGTTGTGCTCCGCGACGGGCTCGCCTTCAGCGGGAGCTGGTCGCGTCCAACCCCAGAGGCGATCACCGTGTTCACCCTGCTCGATGGATCACCGCTCACTTTTGCGCCCGGTCCGGTATGGGTGGTACTGGTGCCGACCTAGATGACCGACCAGTACCTAGTGGGGGTATAGTGAGGACTCACGAGAGGACGGCGCGGTGGCGAGCTACACCAAGGACCGGGACGCATACCTCAAGCGGCTCCGCAGGATCGAGGGCCAGGTACGCGGTCTGCAGCGCATGGTGGAGCAAGACCAGTACTGCATCGATGTCCTGACCCAAGTCTCGGCCGCCACGAAGGCACTGCAATCCTTCGCTCTGGCTTTGCTCGAAGAACATATGGCCACCTGCGTGGTCGACGCTGCGGCCGACCAAGCCGACGCCGGCGTCAAGGTCAAGGAAGCGGCCGACGCGATCGCTCGCCTGGTTCGCTCCTGACGCACCGCGCAGGGCACCGCAACGAGCTTGAGGAGGCATGGGCCATGGGGGACGCTGCCGTCGTCAGCGAGTACACCGTCACGGGAATGGTTTGCCAGCACTGTGTTTCAGCGGTGACGCAGGAGCTGGGCGCCATCGAGGGCGTGACCGACGTGCAGGTTGAGCTGGCCACCGGTCGGGTCACCGTCACCAGCGACAGGCCCCTGAACCGTGCCGCGGTCCGCACCGCGGTCGACGAGGCCGGCTACGAGATCTCCGACTAGAGATGGTTCACACCGGAAAGCTCCGGACTGAGCGGATGCGAGCCCCGGTGCCCTTGCTGGCGTTGCTCGCTGCCATGGTTGCGCTGCTCGGCTTCTCGATCAACTTCGGCGAGATGGTCGTCGGTCGCCTCGCACCAGTGCCACACCACCACGGTGGCCACGGCAGCGGTGACGAGGGCCACAGTAGGGAACCCGGTGGGCTGGCCGTCGCCAGCCAGGGTTACATGCTGCGTCCCAGGACTACGCGATTCACCGCCGGGGAGTTCGAGAATTTCCGGTTCACCGTCTTCACCGACAGCGGGCAGCCGGTAACCGACTTCGCGCAGCGGGGTGACCGGCGGATGAACCTCGTCGTCGTCCGCCGGGACATGAGCGGCTACCAGCATCTTTACCCCACCATGGATCCCGAGGGCACCTGGACGGTGCCGCTGCAGCTGAGCAAGCCGGGCAGCTACCGGGCCTTTGCCGAGTTCTTGCCGGGGAGCGTCACGACACCGGTGACGCTGGGTGTGGATCTCGAGGCAGCGGGACTGGTCGAGCCCGGACCTATCTCGAAGGTCTCCAAGATCGCTCAGGTCGATGGTTATACGGTGATCTGGACCGGCGAACTCCTCGCTGGGTCGGTGTCGCGGCTAGGGATGCATGTGATGCGCGGCACCCTGCCAGTCACTGATCTTGATTTGTTTCTCGGGGACGCTGGGCGTTTGGTCATCTTGCGCGAGGGTGACCTCGCCTACCTGCATGTGCATCCCGTCGGTCCTCGCCAGGACACGGCGATCGACTTCGACGTTGACGTGCCGAGTGCCGGCTACTACCGGATGTTTCTGGAATTCCAGCATCACGGCCAGGTGCGGACCGTCGAGTTCACCGCGCTGACCCGCTGCCGGTGGCCCCACCGGGGGCCACCGGCTATCCGACCTATCTGAGAGCAACCATCGACGTCGTGGCGGTGTAGATCGCGACGGCCACCAGCAGCACGGCGAAGGCCCGGGCCAGGAACGTGTGGGAGACGCTGTCGGAGGCGCTCTTGCCCAGCAGGGCACCCACGATCGCGGTGAGGCTGACCGGGATGATCACCTTCCAGCCGAAGGTGGAAGTGGCGGCGCGCACCCAGAGTGACGCGGCTGCATTGATCACGATGACCAGCAACGACGTGCCGATCGCGGTGGGCATCGGCCAGTCGAGCACCCCCACGAGCGCGGGAACGACGAGGAAGCCCCCGCCAATCACCCAGGTACGCGGTCCTCGTGCCCTGCCTTCTGCAGAGCCTGGCGCAGGGTGTCGGCGGCAGCGTCGAGCTCGGCTGGATCCGGGTTATGGTCGGCGTTGCCGAAGTTGAAGTCGTCGATGGTCCACGTGGGAAAGACGTGCACGTGCAGGTGGGCCACCTCGAACCCGGCGACGATGAGCCCAGCCCGCGGCGCGTTGAAGCCCACTTTCTGAGCCGTACCGATGTGCCTGGCCACTACCATGAGATGGCTCATCAGCTCGTCGTCCGCATCGGTCCACTCGTCGACTTCGGCACGCGGGACAACTAGGGTGTGCCCAGGCCCCAGCGGCGCGATGGTAAGAAACGCAACGCACTGTTGGTCACGCCAGACGAACCGGCCTGGGATCTCGCCCTCGATGATCCGGCTGAACAGTGTGGACACGATCCTCCTCCGGCACACCACGCGCGTTCGTGAGAACCCCCGACGTTTCTAAGAACCCCCGACGCTAAGAACTAGAGTGCCACGGATTCGCGGAGGGTCCGCGACGGGCCCCAGCGACGGCCTGCTCCCGGTAACTCGATCTGGGGAAACGCCGGGAGCTCACGGCTTGCGGGAGCGTTCCAACCAGGAGCGCAGCGCAGCGCCACCGTCTGCGGCTGGATCGGTGATGGTGATCTGGGGACCAGCGAATGCCCGGGAGCGGCTCGAGGTCCCGCCAACCAGCAACACCGGCCCGGGGTGGCGTCGTGCCAGGTGGGCGAAGTCCCCGTCGCCCGTGGCCAGCAGCAGCGGCTGGTCATCGGCGTGGTAGGTGCGGGCCAGCAGCAGGTCCGCGCCCTGCCAGCCGCTCGCCGGCAGAACCTGAGCCTGCGGGGGCCAGTCGAGCGCTTCCACGACAGCCGGCGCACCGGCCACCACGACGTCGGCGGATGGCGCTAGCTCCAGCGCCGCGACGAGCATGCGCAGCCGTGGCAGGTCGAGGTTGTCCGCATCGACCAGTACCTGCATGGTGCTGTCCTAGCTTGGTTACTCTGGCCCTAGCTACCCTAGCCCCAGCTACTATGACGCAGTGCCAACTTTCGATGCCGCAGCGGTGGACTGCCGGGTATCGGTCTTTCGCGAGGGACTGCTGACCTCATTCGGCCACGACGTGACCCTGAAGGTGACGAACTTGTCCCTGGAGGTGGGGGACGACGACGGGATCGTCGCCGACTTCGACCCGAACTCGTTGCGGGTGGCGACTGACGTCTCAGCGTCTGAGCGGAAGGACATCGAGAAAAACGCCGGGAAGGTGCTCGAGCCGGACAAGTATCCGAAGATCCAGTTTCGCTCAGCGTCGGTGGTGCGCGAGGAGGACCGGGCACGCATCGAGGGGGACCTCACGTTGCACGGCGTGACGAATCCGATCACTGTTGAGGCGCGCGACGACGGCGCACGGTGGAACGCCACGATCGTTCTTGATCAGCGCAAGTTTGGCATCAAGCCGTTTTCCGCCATGCTCGGCGGCCTCAAGATTAAGCCCGAAGTAGAGGTGGAGATCAGCATCCCACACATCCCTGACGCCAACGACAGTGCTCACCATTCATCGGCTGAGGGCGGTTGATCCGGCGTGGCCTTGAGCCGCGCGGTCCATCGGTCCTCGATGCGGCCGAACCGCCACACAGCCAGGGCCACGACCCAAGTAAGGACGAACAAGGCGACGATACCGAAGCCCACGTTGTTGAGGCTCACGTTGCCGATCGCGGCGAGCGGGCCTGAGTTGATGTTCAGCGTGCCGGTCAGGATGGAGATCAGCTCAATGGTGCCGATAATCAACGCCACAGCCACGGACAGGGCAGTGACGGTGATGTTGTAGAAGACTTTGCGAACCGGTTTGGCGAAGGCCCAGCCGTAGGCAAAGTTCATGAAGCAACCATCGGCGGTGTCGAACATGCTCATCCCCGCGGCGAACAGGATGGGCAGTACCAGGATGGCATACCAGGGCAGCTCCAGGGAGGCGGCGCCGGCAGCCAGCACGAGCAGCGCGACCTCGGTGGCGGTGTCGAACCCCAGGCCGAACAGCACCCCGACCGGATACATCTGCCATGGCTTGCGGACGGCCTTGGTCACCCTGTTGAGGAAGCGGTTCATGAACCCACGGCTGCTGAGCTGGTTTTCCAGCTCAGCCTCATCAAAGCTGCCGCGTCGCATCCGCAGGAAGACCTTGATAATCCCGATGAGGACGACCAGGTTGATGATGCCGATGAGGTACAGGAAAAACCCCGACACCGCGGTGCCGATCACCCCGGTAGTTTGGTGCAGCGTCGAGGATCCGTCTTGCACCTGGCCGTTCAGCGCGCGCACGCCCACCGACAGGAGCAAGGCCAGCAGGAAGACGATGGTGGAGTGTCCCAGGGAGAACCAGAACCCCACCGACAGTGGGCGCTGGCCCTCGGTGAGCAGCTTGCGGGTGGTGTTGTCAATCGCGGCGATGTGATCGGCGTCGAAAGCATGCCGCATCCCTAAGGTGAACGCCGTGGCGCCCAGGCCGATCCCGAACACCCCGGATGTGCCCATGCTGTAGTGGTGTGGGGCGACGAACCCGGCCAACACCCCCCAACCGAGCACGTCGAGCAGGAGGATGAACCCGACCATGCCAGCGACACGCGACCACTCCCGGGGCGTGAGCGCGTGGCGGAAGCGATCCCATCGAGAGGAGTTCGCGACGGTGACGGCGCTCATTGCTTACCTCACGCACAGTTTTGGCAATACCCGAAGTTACTTCTAACGGGTGGTAGTTAACTGCACAATGGTGCTATTTGCAAGCAGCTAGTTGTAATCGTTTTGAGGTAGTCCCCGCGGATCGAGCGCACCGAGGACCAGCCGTCGGCGAAGCCACCACGGGGCGGCGGTGAACAGCGCGCCCATCGCCGCGGCGCTGCCCTGGACGTCTTCGCGGCCGGTCAAGTAGGCCCAGCGGTGCCGCGGGGGCAGCGCGAAGAACACGTCGAAAAAGTTCGGGACCCGGTCTGGAGGCAAACGCAGCAGCGACTCCAGGCTGCGGCGCCGCAGGGTATGCACGGCCAGCGCGGCCGGGCTCCACACCGTCTGCCACCCGGCGGTTGCGGCGGCCCTGGCACCGCCACACTGCAGCGCATCGTGCACGGCGGTTGCCACCCGAGGGGCCAACCCCAGCGCCGTGGCGACGCTGTACCCGGTGGCCGGGTGCACCAGCGGGCTCGCTGCTCCGAAGGGCACCACTGGCCCGCGCCAGCTCCCGGGCGCTGGTAGTGGCCGGTCCACCGGGAAGCGCACCCGCTCCTCGCCCCCTGGTGGCACGGCGATGCGATGGTAGGCCAATCGGGCGTGCAGCCGGCGACGCAGCACGGACAGCTCCAGCCCGGGGCGGCGGGCCAGCGAGGTCTCCTCAAGCAAGATCCGATCCGAGGTTACCGGCACCGCATAGAGAAACGTGGGCCATCCCGTCTCGCCGTGGTGCGGCCGCCAGTCCATGAACAACGCAGCGCCTGGAGTGACCAGCTCCCGCGCGGCGTCGGCCGCGACCACCACACCCACGGCGGTCTGCACAGCGTCGGTCCGCACAGGGGCGTTCCGGCGGGGAGCAGCACCCAGCACCGAGCGGACCGCACCGGTGGCATCGAACAGGACGGCTGCCCGCCGCCCGCCGCCGCCCAGGTCTACCGTGACCCCCTCTGGGTCCGGATGGGCATCCCGCACCCGGCCCTTCAGCACTGTGACCGGCGCGGCGGCCAAGGCGTCCCGCAACGCGGCGTTGTCCAGCACCACGTACTCCCAGCCCAGCTGGTGGGCGATGGTGCCGATCGCCTCGCCACGGCCCCTGGCTGCCATCACTGCTTCAGCCGCAGCGGGCAGTTCTCCCCGCCAGGCGCCGTAGGTGGCCCGCCACGGTCGGTCCGGCGCGGGATCCACCAGCGCGGTGTCCAATCCCCGCCGCGCGCACGCCGCCGCCACCGCCCATCCCGCCGGACCGCCCCCGGCTACCAGCACGTCGAGCACGAATGCACGCTAACGTGCCGTTATGCGCGCGGTGGAAGTGGAGCCCGAGCGACTGGCTGGCTTTCTGGCGCGGTTCGCCGCCAGGCACGGCGGGGTGCTGACCACCTCCGTCGCGCCGCACCGGGTGGAGGTGGCGGCTGGTGACGGCGCGAGGGCGTCGATTCCGGTGCCCTTTGCTCCCCTGGTGGTACCCACCGGGCAACGCGTTGGCCTCGCGGTGGATGACCTACTCGATCACCTCATGGCGCCGCGCACGATCGGGCTGCTGTTGGTACGCCTGGGCGGATACAGCGTCGGAATCGCCCGCGCCGGGGTGGTGCTCGCTTCCAGCACCGGTAGGCGGCTGGTGCACGGTCGTTCTGCGGCGGGTGGGCAGTCCCAGCGGCGTTTCGCTCGGCGACGGGAGAGCCAAGCCCGAGTTGCGCTCCGCGCTGCGGCCGACACCGCGGCACGGGTGCTGCTGCCACGCATTGCGGAGTTAGACGCTGTCGTCCTCGGCGGGGATACCGCGGCGCTCCGCACCCTGGCCGCCGATCCGCGGCTGAGCGCACTGTTTGAGCGGGCCGAACCCGGGGTGCTCGACGTTGCCGAACCGCGCCGCGCGGTGCTCGAGGCGGCGGCCCGGCGCGCTCGGTGCGCGAAGGTCCAGATTAATCACGATCTTGGGCTCGACGCGACCCACCAGCACGGTCCCGCGGAACATCGGCGTGGCATTTCGTGATCTTGCGAATCGTCGTTGATACGCTTTTGATCGATGACGCGCTCACTCGTCCCCCGTCACGGTGCTTACGAACTGTACTGGTACGTCGCCTCCGAGCGCCAGCGCGTATTTGAGCGCCGTATCGCCGGACGCCCCCGTCCGTGGACGGATGACTCAATCCTGCAAACGTACAAATTCTGCAACGTCTACCGTGCGGCCGATCGGGTGTCGCAGTATATGATCAGCGAAGTCTGCTACCACGACGTAAGTATTCGGAAGTGTTGTGACCTGCGGGCGTGCGGATTCGCGGCGTAGTCGTCGTTCTCAGGGGCGGTATGCCGTAGGGGGTGGAGGGGGTATTAGCCGGGCCGGGGCGGTCGGCTCCAGGTATCGAGGTCAGCGGAGGTGGC
>JAFATA010000006.1 GCA_019244165.1 Pseudonocardiales bacterium
TCCGTGCGCTGCCCTGTTCCACCTGCTCATCCAACCACACTGATCATGAGATGCGAGGGATTTTACTGGTTACAGTTGCGGGCGTGTCGTGACACTTCCAGCAGGTCGGACCCATGATCAGCTACAGAACGGGACGCAAGTTCGGGCAAGAAGGCGCTTACCGCCGCGCAAGTCGACCTGGCGGTTCAGATGCGCGCGGCCGGGGCAACCATACCCATGATCTGTAAAGCGGTCGGCGGAGTCGGCCGCTCAACGGTGTATCGGGCATTCGCCGAACACAACAGGCGCGTGCAGAGGACTTCGGACATCCGTGCAGACGACTTCGGACATTGACAGGAACCACAGCAGCTCGGCCGGTATGCGCAGCACCCAGACCCAGTGGCACAAGGTATCGAGGTGGCGGATGGGGGCGCCTCTCTCAATCCGGCTGAGCTGAGCTTGGCTCAGGCCTAGCCATCGGCCTCGCGGCGCATAAGCGGATTGCCGAGGCGACCTGCCATGCTCCCCATCTTCTCGACGCCGAAGTGGGTCACGTCCTGCGCCGCGGGGAACGCGCTGGAGAGATCAGCGAGCAGACCGCGCGCACTGCACTGCTCGCTCTGCCGGAGATGATCGAGCACCGCTATCCGCACACCGGGCGGTTGGCGGTGCTCGCCTGGGACCTGCGAGGCACGATCACTTTCTCCGACGCGCTGTACGTTGCACTGGCCACGGTGTTAGAGGTGCCACTGCTGACCGCGGACGTCAGACTCAGCAAAGCCCCTGGTCGGTTCTGCCAGGTGATGCTGATCAGGTGACGGTCACACCATCTCGCGCGGGCTGCCGGGCGGCTGAGTTGCCACCTTCCCGGGGTGGGGGGACGACGGGAGCGATCGGCTTACCCTCTCGGGCCGCTACCCGGGCGGCGGGATGCTCCACCAGAGCAAGGACGCGGGAAGCCATGAATCGGGCGGTGCGCACCGGCGTTCCGCTCCGGGTGACCTCGGTGACCTCCACGATGCCGCGACCGTGGGTGATCTCCACCCGCCGGCCGTTGCGGGTGGCCTCGATCTCATACGTCCGGGTGGCGCCACCGGCGTCAATGACAATCTCGGTGCGATCACCCTTCATGGCCTGCCATCCTCACCTCGCCTGGCCCAGACGCCCCGTGCAACCACCCGGGCCGCCCGATCATTCCCGGTCGCAGACTGTGCTGCGCTCCGAATGATCACCCGGGAGGGTGAAGCACCACCAGCCAGGACGCGGCGAGCATGGCCGGGCCATGGGGCAGCTCACGCACCCCGCGCAGCCGTGCCGGCACGGCGAGGACGGCGGTCACCACGCTGGCCGCCAGGACCGCCAGCACCCACCCCGACCAGGACGTCGCCGCCGTGAGCGCGCCCAGGCTGCCGGCAAGTTTGACGTCGCCGCCGCCCAGGGCGGCTGGCGCGAGCAGGCGCACCGCGGCATACCCGCCGGCCCACAACGCCGCGCCAGCGGCAGCCCGAGCCAGTGGTCCGGCGTCCCCCGCACCGAGGGCAGCGACTGCCAGCAGGACGGCGACCACCGGATAGGCCGGCAGGGTCAGCGTGTCGGGCAGTCGCCGGGCGATCAGGTCGGCGCCACTCAACAGCGCGCCGGCCCAGCCCAGCACCAGCGGGACCGGCCACCACCACACCGGCAGGTCCCGCTCGCCGACCACTGCCCACACCGCGGCCACCGCCACGGCGCAGAGCGGCACCGGCACCCGCACACCCCGGGGAATCCGGCGCATCATCATCGCTCCGGCGCCACCCGCCAGCGCTCCCGTCACGGCCATCCACCCACTGCCCACGCCCACCAGCGTGCCCGGCGCACGGCGAGGGAGGGGCGCCTGGCGACGCCGCCTGTGGATCGCGGGGTAGCTGTGGACAACCTCGCAGCGAGCGTGCTGGGGCTAGATCACACCGCGGGCGACCGCGTCCCGGACCGCCGCGTCGTGCTCCTCGCGCGTCACCGAGAAACACGACGCGCCGTCTTTCTGACACTTCACGAAGTACCGCCAGGCTCCCGGCTCCGGGTGCAGCGCGGCGGTGATCGCCGCCGCGCTCGGCGAGCCGATCGGCGAGACCGGCAGCCCGAGGTTGAGGTAGGTGTTGTACGCACCCAGCCGGGCCCGGTCCGCATCGGAGGTGCGCGCCTGCTGCCGGTCCAGCGGATAGTTGATAGTGGAGTCCATCTGCAGGGGCATCCCGGCAGTGAGCCGGTTGTCAATGACCCGGGAGACCCGACGGAAGTCCCGGGTAATCGCCTCCCGCTCGATCACTGAAGCGATCACCAGGACTTCGTACGCGCTGTGGCCGGTGCCGGCGGCGGAGCCGGGAAAGCCACCCGCCAGCAGCCGAGCCACCGAAGTGCTGATGACCTGCCGCAACAGGTCCACCGCCGAACTGCCGGGGCGCACCTCGTAGTCCCCGGGGACCAGCAGGCCTTCCAGGCGGCGACGAGGCTGGACGCGCGCCACCGGATCGAGCGCCCAAGGGGGCACCACGAGCTGGTGAAGATCAGCCTGGCTCATCGCGGTGCGGAGGTCCCCGGGGCTCACGCAGGTGCTCACCCCGCCGATCACCGCGCAGCTGGCCCGGGAGATCGCGGTGAGCAGCCCTGGCACGGTCTTGCCGTTGGGCAGCTGAATGTTGTCCAGCTGCTCGCCGCCACGGATCTCCAAGTGTCCCACCCGAGCCGACGGTTCTTGCAGCTCAGCCACTGCGGCTGAGCCGGACATCCGCTCCCGCAGCTGGTAGTAGCCCGGCTGCACGGCGCGGATCCGGGGGTCGGCCTCGGCGGCGCGGGTGAACGCCCGGACGCTGGCGACCACGTTGTATCGCACCAGGGTGGCTCCGATTGTGGTGAGGCTCTGCCCGGCGTCGACCTGCACGACGGTCCGCGCACCACCAACTCCCGCGAAGTCCGGTACCATCCACCACGCCTGCAGCCTGCGCACCCCGAGGAGGACACCCCCGAGGGCCAGCACGAGCACAGCCAGTACCGCGCCCAGCACAAGACATCGACGACGCCGCTCCTGTGCCCGACGCCGGGCCCGATGGCCATCGGTCCGACGGCCGGCAGACCGATGGCCGGCGGCCCGGCGGCCGGCGGTCACCTCGCCGCCCGCCGGGCCTCAAGCCAGCCCTGCAGGATCTCCACCGCAGCGGCCTGGTCGAGCACCGCCCGCTGCTTGCGGCCGCGGACGCCACGCTCGGCGAGCACCCGGGCAGCCGAGACGGTGGTGAGGCGTTCGTCGATCAGCCGGACCGGAACACCAGCACCAAGCCGCTTGGCCAGGATGCGGGCGTACTCTGCGGCCGCCTGCGCCGCAGGACCGTGCCGGCCAGCCAGGGTGCGCGGGAGCCCGACCACCACTTCGACCACCTCGTGCTCGGCCACCAACGCCGCCAGCGCGTCGAGGTCCGTGCCGCCGGAGCGGTCGCGGTTCAGGGTAAGTAGGGGTGTGGCAAGGATCCCGGCGGGATCAGAGAGCGCCACCCCCACCCGCACCTCGCCGAAATCCACCCCGAGCCGCCGCCCCGGCCGGTCCTCAGCTCGCTCGGGATCGGGCACGGTCACGCGCCGTTGCGCCCGGCGAGCTCGGTGCGCAGGGCCGCCATCGCGGCCGGGACCCCACCCGGCTCGGTACCGCCGCCCTGGGCCAGGTCCGGTTTGCCACCCCCACGGCCCCCCACCGCAGGCCCGAACACGGGCACCAGCGCCCCCGCCGCCAACCCGCGCTGCCGGGCGGCAGCGGTGGTGGCCACCACGAAGGAGACCTTGCTCGCCGAGCGGTCGACGCTGAACAGCGCTACCACCCCGCTCCGCTCGCCCAGCCGGCCCCGGACCTCAGTGGCCAGAGCCCGCAGGTCTGCCCCGCTGACGCCCTCGCTCGTCTCGGCCGCCACCAGCGCGGTGGTGCCGACCTGCTCGGCGCCCTGCACCAGCTCACCCGCGGAGGACAACACCGCGGCGGCGCGCAGCCGCTCCAGCTCCCGCTCGGCCACGCGGAGCCGTTCGGTCACCGCGCCAATGCGGTCTGCCAGCTCCTCGGGTCGGGCCTTGAACTGCTCGGCGAGCTGCGCCACCAGCACGTGCTCACGGGCCAAGAAGCGGAACGCGTCGAGGCCGACCAGCGCCTCCACCCGGCGTACCCCGGAGCCGATGGACGCCTCGGACAGCAGCTTGATCAGACCGATGTCGGCCGAGTTGGGCACGTGCGTACCACCGCAGAGTTCCTTGGAGTAGTCACCGATGGTGACGACCCGCACCGCGTTCCCGTAGCGCTCGCCGAACATCGCGATCGCGCCCTCGGCCCGGGCGGCCTGCATCGACATCACCTCGGCCGTGACCGGAAGCGAGCGCAGCAGCACCTCGTTGACCTCGTCCTCGACGTCGGCCAGCACGCTGGGCGGCACCGCGCCGCCCGGGGAGGTGAAGTCGAAGCGCAGCCGACCCGGGGCGTTGAGCGAACCGGCCTGCGCGGCGCTGTCGCCCAGCGCCCGACGGATCCCGGAGTGCACCAGATGCGTCGCGGAATGCGCCCGGGCCACCGCGCGCCTGCGGGTGATGTCCACCTGCGCGAAGACCGGTGCATCGAGCGTCACCTCGCCGGAGGCGACCCTGCCCCGGTGCACCGACAAGCCCTCCACCGGGGACTGCACGTCGGCCACCTCGACGGTGAACCCCGCACCGACCAGGGTGCCGGAGTCGGACTGTTGACCACCGCCCTCGGTGTAGAACGGGGTACGGTCGAGCACCACCTCCACCGCGCTGCCCGCACCGGCTGCGGGAACTCCGAGGCCGTCCACGAGAAGACCGACCACCCGGGCCTCGGCGCTCAGGTCGGTGTAGCCCAGGAAGTCCGTGCGGCCGTGCACATCGAGCACGGCGCGGTAGGCGCTGAGATCCCCGTGCCCGGAGCGGTGCGCCGCGGCGTCAGCCTTGGCTCGCGCTCGCTGCTGGGCCATCAGCGTGCGGAAGCCAGCCTCGTCGACGGACAGGCCGGCCTCGGCCGCCATCTCCAGGGTGAGGTCGATGGGGAACCCGTAGGTGTCGTGCAGCGCGAAAACCTGGTCTCCGGACAGCTGTGCGCCGCCGGCCTGGCGGGTTCGCGCCACCGCCAGGTCGAAGATCCGCGACCCGGTCGACAGCGTCGCCAGGAACGCCTCCTCCTCGGCCCGGGCGACCGCCTCGATCCGGGGGTAGTCCGTGCCCACCTCGGGGTACAACGGGCTCATTGCGTCGCGCACCACCGCGGTGATCTCGCCGAGCACCGGCTCGGTCACGCCGAGCAGGCGCGCGGAGCGCACGGTACGGCGCAGCAACCGGCGCAGGACGTAGCCGCGGGCCTCATTTCCGGGGCTCACCCCGTCGCCGATGAGCATGACGCCGGTGCGGGCGTGGTCGGCGATCACCCGGAAGCGCACGTCGTCGGCACAGTCGGCGCCGTAGCGGCGGCCGGAGAGCTCCTCAACCCGGGTGATCACCGGTCGCAGCAGGTCGGTCTCATACACGTTAGGCACGCCCTGCAGCAACAGCGCCACCCGCTCGATGCCCAGCCCGGTGTCGATGTTGTTCGCCGGCAGCGGCCGCAGGACCGGGAAATCACTCTTGCCCGGCCCGGTGGACTCACCGCGCTCGTCCTGCATGAAGACGAGGTTCCAGATCTCCAGAAAGCGATCCTCATCGACGATCGGACCCCCCGGCGGGCCGAAATCCGGGCCGCGGTCGATGTAGATCTCCGAGCTGGGCCCGCACGGGCCGGGCACACCCATGGACCAGAAGTTGTCGTCCATACCGCGGCGCTGGATGCGCTCAGCGGGGATCCCGGCAATCGTGCGCCACAGTCGCTCGGCTTCCTCGTCATCGGTATACACGGTGACCCAGATACGGTCCGGGTCGATGCCGTAACCGCCGGAGCCTTCGGAGCCGGTCACCAACTGCCAGGCGTACTCGATGGCCCCCTGCTTGAAGTAGTCCCCGAAGGAGAAGTTGCCCGCCATCTGGAAGAAAGTGTTGTGCCTGGTGGTCTTTCCGACCTCTTCGATATCGGGGGTACGCACACACTTCTGCACGGAGGCTGCCCGACGGTAAGGCGGTGTTGCCTGGCCGAGAAAGTACGGCTTGAACGGCACCATGCCGGCATTGACGAACAGCAGGTTCGGGTCGTCGACCAGCAGTGAGGCGCTGGGCACCACGGTGTGCCCGGAACGTTCGAAATGGTCCAGGAACCGCTGGCGAATCTCGTGGGTCTGCACGGGTCTTTCCTCACGAAGCGCTTCGCACGCGGTCCTGGCTCCGGGCAAGCTCGATACCCGTACGCTGGGCCACGGTGGCCTGCAGTTCGGCTTGGCGCTGCAGCATCCCGTCCCGCACATCCGCGCCAAAAGAACCCACCGCCGTGGCCAGTTCTCGAACCGCGTCACCGATGTTCTCGGCGGCACCGGCAGGAGTCATCCGGTAGGCGACCTCGCGAGCCTTGCGGGTGGTCAGGACCCCGGCAGCAATGCCCAGGCTAAACCACAGCATCCGCTTCACCGCTTGCCCGCCTTCCGCCGCTCCCGGCGTCGGGATTCCTCGTCTTTGCGGCTCTTGCTGCGGCGGCGGATCGCTTTGCTCACGCCATAGGATAGCGCCGCTAGCCGCACCAACGGCCCGCCCAGGGTCGCGGTGAACAGTGAGGTCAACGCGGACACGTTGCCGGTGACCGCTTGGGCGTTGGCGGTGATCCCGTCCAGCCGTTCCAGCTGGGTGTTGACCTGGGTGACGGTGGTGTTGGCGCCGCTGAACAGCGGATCAGCGTCCTTGCTGGCCTTACGGATCGCCGAGGTCGCCTCGTCCAGGGTGCGACCCAGCTTGATCAGTGGCACGGCGAGTAGACCCACCAGCACCACGAACGCACCAGCAGCAATCAGCGCGGCGATCTGACCTGCCGACACGTGCCCTCCTCGCCGATGGCAGGATTCGGTCGCGGCGGGCTACGCCGCACCGGTGATTGGGCGGTCAGGCTACCGGTTCCGTTCCCGCCTGTTGCTCGTGGGCTGCCCTTATGGGGTGTCGAGGACGAGCTGGGCGGGGTGGGGATGGCTGAGGAAGTCGTGGTGGGAGACCTCCCAGCCGTACGCTCCGGCAAGCGGGAACACCACGATGTCACCGACCCGCAGCCGCTGCACCCAGATTCCTCGGGCGAGCACGTCCTGGGGGGTACACAACTCGCCGACCAGGTCGACACACCCCGCGCGCAGCTGCGGCCGGGCGAACGGATAGCGCCACTCCTCGACCGGCAGCACCGCGAACGGGTGGCTGTATCTCCAGGCGGCCGGCAACCGGAAGTGGTGGGTCCCGCCGCGGAGCACCGCGAAAAAGCGGTCGTGGGTGCACTTGAGGTCGATGACCTCGGCGGCGTACCAACCCGCCTCGGCGACCAGGAACCGACCCAACTCGAAGATCAATCGTACCCCGGGGGGCAGGTGCTGGATCGCGGCGCCAAGCCCGTCGGCGAACCTCGGCAGATCGAAGCCCGCACCGCCGGTGTAGGCCACCCCGATGCCGCCGCCGACGTCGATGACCTCCAGGGTGATGCGGTGCCGGGCCACCTGACGGGTACACCACGCCACGCTGTCGGTGACGAAGTTGGCGTGCGCCTGCGCGTCGAGGTTGTTCGACGTGCAGTGCAGGTGAAAGCCGCGCAGCAGGAGCGCCGGGAGCGCGCGGGTGAGCTGGAGTGCCTCCGCCAGTAGGGTTTCGTCGATGCCGAACTGGGTCGCCGTTCCGGCCATGCTCAGCTCGCCGGGTAGTCCGCCAGTACGCCGGTTCACCCGCAGCGCGACCGGCACGCGAACCCCCAGCTCGGCTCCGATCAGCGCTGCCCGGCGCAGCTCGTGCAGGCTCTCCACGTTGAGCAGGTGCAGGCCAGCCCGCAGCGCCCCGGTGATCTCAGCGTCGGTTTTGGCCGGGCCGCTGAACACCAGCCGCGGCGCGCCCGCGGCGAGCGCCTTGGTGATCTCGCCCAGCGAGGCCACCTCGAATCCCTCGACATATCCTGCCATCTTGCTCAGCACCGCGGGATGGGTATTGGCCTTGATCGCGTAGTACAGCTCGCAGCGCTCGGGCAGCGCGAGACGGACCGCCTCGACCCGCTCGAGGAGTGTGCCCAGGTCGTAGACGTACGCACACACCGGCTGCTCACCGGTTGCCTGCTCGCGCAGCGCCGCGCTCACCCGTTCCCAGGCAGCTCCCTGGGGCTGCTGGACACACCCGGTCACGGGCGCTGGGTACCCCGCACGAGGGGCAGCGCACCACCCTCGTGGAGGGGGTTGCGCACCTGGGCGTACTGGTCACCGCCAGCGGGGTCCAGGCGCATCCGGGCGAACGCCTTAATGGGCAAGGTGGGCCCGAGCAGAACGGCGCGGTCGGCGGCGACGTTCTCGCGCAGCGCCGGGTCAGTGTCCAAGTCGGCGAGCAGTCCCTCCACGATCACCCGGACCCGCTGCCATGCCGCCTGAGGGTTGACGCCACACCGGGCGACCACGTGGGCGATGATCTCGCCGAGGTGGTTTGACAGCACTGTGTACAGCGCTTTGGCCCGCATCACCTGGACGTCCTCGGTCACCGTGACCGTTCCCGGCCGGGGATCGAGCCGCAGTCCCTGCCGCCGCAGCCGTGGGGGGTAGATCCGCATCCCACCCCAGTCCCGCAGCACCAACCGGGTTGGGGCGGCGCCGACGAAGGTGAAGATGCAGTTCTGCAGGTGGGCCTCCACCGCGATGCCGTACTTGGTCATGAGGATCACGGTTACCGGCAGGAGCAGCCTGGCGTACTCCTCGGCGAAGTGCAGCCCGGCCACGCTGAGGTCGTCCTGCCCGCACCTGGCCGCATAGCGGGTGACAAGCTCCACCACCAGGCTGGAGTCCGTCACCGGCGCGTGGGCAGGCAACGCACAGCCCGGTACCGGCAGCTCCTCGGGACGGAGGTAGGTGCTGATGTCGCTGCGGACGAGCGCGGACAGCGCGCGGGAGCGGCGCTCGGGGTCCGGATCGTGGGCCTGCGGCAGGTAACTGGCGCCCGCAAGCTCCTCGAGCAGGACGATCCGATCGACCAGGGCGGGCTCACGGGCGATGATCCGCCGGAGCAGCCGGCTGTACACCGGCCCGTTGTTCGTCGTGTGCGCCGAGATGGACCGCCGGGTAGAGCCGATCAACGTGTCGAGGGCGGTCTTGACGAGCAGGCGCCGGCCTGTGGGCGAGCGCTCGGTGAGCAACGTCCGCAGGCTGGAGGTCGGCACGCCAGCCAGCCGGGCAGCGGGCACGGGCACCACCGTGCCCTCGGCGATCTCCTCCGCGAGCACGGGGCGGACGACCTGATCGAGCTGCCAGGCGTGCACCGGCAGGAACAGATAGCGGGCGGGATCGAGCACAGCGGCGCGGAAGTGCTCCCCGATGGCGGTGGCCAGCCCCGGGTACTCGGCGCACAGCAGCTGCCCGACATCGCGGCCCTGCTCGTCGGGGGTGGACTCGACGCGCTCTCGCCGGATACCCACCAGGATCAGATCGGTAAAGGTCTCGGACTCCAGGTCGTGGCGCAGCAGATCAACTGGTTGCATGCCCAGCCGGCCGCGCCCGCACGGGTGCAGGTTGTGTCCCTCGGTGTTGAGCCGCTCGAAGAACACCATCACGTCCTGGGGCGTCTCGCTAGCGCAGACCAGTTGTGCCAGACCGATCGTGTCCGGCGCCTGCAGCTGGCGTGCAACCTGGCGCAGGGCCAGCCGCTGTTCTTCGGATCGGGTGTAGGCCAGCGTGAGGTTGGCCACGCTGTCCGCGAGCTCGGTGGTGAACGATTGCCAGCCCGGCGCCGGCTCGCAGGCGGCCAGCAGCTCGACGAGATCGTGCGGCGAGGAGATCACACTCTCCTCGCCGGCCCGCAGGCAGAGCACCGGGCCGCCCGGCTTGACGTTGTTGAAAGCGTGCTCGGCGCGGACCAGGAAGGCCAGCATCACCGTCTCGTTAAGCTGGTGGACCTGCCAGATGCCCGGCTGAACAGCGCCCAGCACCGACTCGAGCGCCGGGGCATCCGCGCGGTCTTGCGCGGGGGTGCTGACCTGCAGACGGCGGCTGGCCGTGCGGATCGCGCCGACGTCCTCCCGCCACAGGGCCGCGAGCAGCCGGTGCAAGACCGTGGTCCGCGCCCTCGGCAGCTGCTCGAGGAACGCCGCAGCGTACCGCGGCACGTTCGCGCCCAGGGTTTCATACATCCGCAGTTCCTCGATCGTGCGGAGCTGCACCCGCTCGGGGGTGGTCTCCTGGAGGTGGCTCATCCGGCTGTTCCCACCGGACCGGGCACCAGCGGATTGGGCACCGCTACCCACTGCGAGGCGTGGGGGTCGGCGGACATCTGGGTGCGCAGCATGGACTTGCACGGGAGGGTGGGACCGAACAGGGCGGCCTGATCACGGCCGGCCTGGGCCGCGAGAGCGCCCTCCGCCGTGAGCGTGGCGTAGGTCGAGCGGGCGCACCGGGCAACCAGCTCCCACAACCGGGAGGAATCAGCCTGGCTCGCCCTCGCGAGCACGGCGACGACCTGGCTGAGGTTGATGTTCACGAGCGGGAAGAACAGCTTTGCCCGCAGCTCGTCCTCGTTCTCGGTCAGCAGCGCGCCGACCAGCGTCGGCGGGCGCAGGCCGCAGCGGGTCAATCGTGCTGGGCTGACCCGGATGCTGCCGAAGTCGCGATAAAGGACACGGACCGGCAGGCCGTGGCGCAGCACCACCACAACGTTTTGCCCATGCGCTTCCAACGCAACTCCCCAGCGGCTCAGGAGCACCAACAGCGCAGGCAGCAGGCAGTCGCAGTACCTGGCGAGGAAGCGCGCGGCGGTGTCGCAGCGTGCGTCCCGGTCGGTGGACGCCAGCTCGTCGAGCACCTCAGCACACAGCGGTCGGCCGCTACGCGGCGAGCGGGCGGCGAGGGCGGCGACCGGAAGCGCGACTTCACCGGTTCCAGCGTGGCGCTCCGGGGACTCCCGAGCGATCGCGGCGAGACTGGCCGCGGCGCCGAGCGGTTCACCCGCCGCTGGCCGGTAGCTCCCGCTGGCCCCCTCAGCCAAGCTGACGAACCGGCCGCCGAAGTCGTGCTCGCGCCGGCAGATCTCGGCCATCAGCGCGGACATCACCGGGCCGTTGTGGGCCGTTGCCGGTGAGATGACGCGGATCGCGGTGGTCAGCCGGACGTCGAGGGCGGTCTTGAGATGGGCGGCCCGCCGGTCCGTCGCGGGGGCGAGGGTGCGCAGCGACAGCAGCGGCCGGGCGGGGATCCGCGCTCCCGGGATGACGATGACGCGCCCGTCGGCAAGCGCCTCGGCGTAGCGGTGCGCGAGCACGCGGTCCAGCTGCCATGGGTGGACCGGCAACAACTCGTAGTCGGCCGGATCCCGCCGGAGGCCACGCAGGTACACCTCGGCGGCATCAGCGAGGCCCGGGTGCCAGCGGCGCAGCAGGTCGGTGATCCCTCCCCGCCCGAACGAGGACTGAGTGAACGCCGACTGCGCGATGGCGACGACCCGGACCTCGATCCGCTCGGCCCACTCCGGAGCGTAGGCGAACAGCTCCTCGACGGTCATCCCGCCGCGCAGCCGCGCGCCCGGGTGCAGCGGATGCCCCTCGACGACGGCCTGCTCGAAGTGGGCAAGCGGGCTGAAACTCGGATCGGTGGCGGCCCGCTGCGCCGCCCAGCGCAGCGAGTTGTTCCCAGGTGCCCCCGCACTGGTCCACTGTTCGCGCCGCCAGGACTCGCCGACGAGCGCGAGCGCGTGGTTGGCGACGCTGTCCCCCAGCTCGGCGGACAGCTGCCGCCACCGGTCGACGTCGGCCCGGTGTGGCCGGGCCGCCATGACCGCGGTGAACAGCGCCACGGGGTGGTCGATCAGCTGCGGTGCCGCCCCGTGCCGGGTGACGGCCAGGCCGGCCGGGTGCTCGGCGAAGGGGTCTGTGATCGCGAGTGGGGCGGACAGGTGGGTGCCGTCGGGCAGCAGGAGCGTCGCGCGGCCAGCACGTGCCGACGGGATAAGGCTATCGATCCGCTCCCGGGACAGCGCGACCCACAGCTTGCCCAGCGCCATCGCCCGGGCGTGCCGCACGGCCGGCACGTATCTGGGGGCGAGCGCCGGGTACGCGCTGCGCAGCGCTGCCCGCGCAGCCCGCTCGGCTCTCGTGTCACCGCTGGGTATGAGGACTGGTTCCGGTACCCCTCCGGCTAGGTAACAGGCCATGGCCCCCTCTAACCCGCTCAGCGGCTGAACCCGCAACACTCCGGTCTTCCCAGTAAGGGCAGCCTCACTATACCCAGAGCGCGGTTAGTGGCTGCGGATGATCTGACGCAGCCGGGACAGCCGGCCGGCCAGCGCCCGTTCCGCGCCGTGGTCGCTGGGCTGGTAGTAGTTCCGGCCGACCAGGGCATCGGGAGGGTACTGCTGGGCCAGCACGCCCTCGGGCGAGTCGTGCGGGTAGCGGTAGCCCTGCGCGTGGCCCAGCCGGGCACTGCCCGCGTAGTGCCCGTCGCGCAGATGGGCCGGCACCGTTCCGATGGCACCGGAGCGGACATCGGCCAGCGCCGCGTCGATCGCGGTGATCACCGCGTTGGACTTCGGTGCGGTGGCCAGGTGCACGGTGGCCTGGGCCAGCGGCAAGCGGCCCTCGGGCATCCCGATGAACTGCACGGCCTGGGCAGCGGCCACCGCGGTCTGCAGCGCCGTCGGGTCGGCCATCCCGATGTCCTCGCTGGCGTGCACCACCAGCCGCCGGGCGATGAACCGGGGGTCCTCCCCCGCCTCCACCATGCGCGCCAGGTAGTGCAGCGCCGCATCGACGTCGGAGCCGCGGATGGCCTTGATGAACGCGCTGATCACATCGTAGTGCTGATCCCCAGCCCGGTCGTAGCGCACCGCGGCCCGGTCCACTACGGACTCGACGCAGGCCAGGTCGACCTCACAGGCACCGGCTGAGACCACCGCCTGGGCAGCGGTCTCCAACGCGGTCAGCGCCCGCCGGGCGTCCCCGGCGGCAAGCCGCACCAGATGGTCCTCGGCCGCAGGCTCCAGCGTGATCGCCCCACCCAGCCCGCGCGGGTCGGCGAGGGCACGCCGGACCAGGGTCTGCACGTCGGCATCGGACAACGGGTGCAGCTGCAGCACCAGCGAGCGGGACAGCAGCGGCGCGACCACCGAGAAGAACGGGTTCTCCGTGGTCGCGGCGACCAGCACGATGACCCGGTCCTCGACGGCACCGAGCAGCGCATCCTGCTGGGTGCGGGAGAAGCGGTGCACCTCGTCGATGAACAGCACCGTGGCGCCCGCACCCTGGCGGCCCCGCCGGTGACGCGCGGTGTCGATCACGGCGCGGACTTCCTTGACCCCGGCCGACACCGCCGAGAGCGCCTCAAAGCGCCGCCCGCTCGTCTGCGAGACCAGCCGGGCCAGCGTGGTCTTCCCGGTTCCCGGCGGCCCATAGAGGATCACCGACGTCGCGCCCTCACCCTCGACCAACCGGCGCAGCGGGCTGCCCGGCGCCAGCAGGTGGTCCTGCCCGACGACCTCCTCCAGCGTGGCCGGCCGCATCCGCACCGCCAGCGGCGCCGCGGCGGGGGGCAACTGCTGCTCGGGGAGGTGCTCGGCGGGCGCGGCACCCAGCAGCTCCTCGTCAAACAATGTCCCGTTATCCGCCATACCCCGACGGTACCGCCGGTGAGCGCTTTCGGTGGCGGGCCGCTAATGCTTCGCCGGCGGGGTCGCGTCCACCCCGGCCTCGGCGCGCTGCTGGGGCGTGATCGGGGCGGGAGCGCCGGTAAGCGGGTCCAGACCGCCCCCGGACTTGGGGAACGCGATGACCTCGCGCAGGGAGTCGGCACCGGCGAGCAGCATGCAGATTCGGTCCCACCCGAAGGCAATCCCCCCGTGCGGGGGCGGGCCGTAGCGGAACGCCTCCAGCAGGAACCCGAACTTCTCCCGCGCCTGGTCCTCCGAGATCCCGAGCACGTTGAACACCCGCTGCTGCACGTCGGGCTGATGGATCCGGATCGAGCCCCCACCGATCTCGTGGCCGTTGCAGACCAGGTCGTAGGAACAGGACAGCGCCGAGCCCGGGTCCTGGTCGAACCGCTGCGCCCACTGCGGGGTGGGCGCGGTGAACGGGTGGTGCACCGCCGTCCAGCCGCTATGTCCGATGGCGACGTCCCCGCTGCCCTCGGCTGGCTTGAACAGGGGGGCATCCACCACCCAGACGAACGACCAGGCCGACTCGTCGATCAGGCCGCAGCGCCGGCCAATCTCCATCCGGGCGGCCCCCAGCAGCGCCCGCGCGTCCCGGGAATCACCGGCGGCGAAGAAGACGCAGTCGCCAGGGCTCGCGCCGACCGCCTTGACCAGACCCTCCCGCTCGTGCTCGGCGAGGTTGCGGGCCACCGGACCGGACAGCTCACCGTCCGCGCCGATCAGGACGTAGGCCAGGCCCCGGTGACCCCGCTGCTTGGCCCACTCCTGCCAGCCGTCCAGAGCCCGACGCGGCTGGCTTGCCCCACCGGGCATCACGACCGCCCCCACGTAGGGCGCCTGGAATACCCGGAACGGGGTGTCCACGAAGTAGCTGGTGAGCTCGGTAAGCTCCAGCCCGAAGCGCAGGTCCGGCTTGTCGGTGCCATAGCGCGCCATCGCCTCGGCGTAACGCAGCGGCGGGATCGGGAGCTCGATCCGGTGGTGGACTAGCTCCGACCACAGCTTGGCCACCACCCGCTCACTCAGCTCGATCACCTCGTCCTGCGTGACGAAGCTCATCTCGATATCGAGCTGGGTGAACTCGGGCTGCCGGTCGGCGCGGAAGTCCTCGTCCCGGTAACAGCGGGCGAACTGGAAGTACCGCTCCACCCCCCCCACCATGAGCAGCTGCTTGAACAGCTGCGGTGACTGGGGCAGGGCGTACCAGCAGCCAGGCTGCAGCCGCGCCGGCACCAGGAAATCCCGGGCGCCCTCCGGGGTGGAACGGGTCAGGGTCGGGGTCTCCACCTCGATGAAGCCCTGCCGGTCCAGCACGTCGCGGGCAACCATGCCGGCCTCGCTGCGCAGCCGCAGCGCAGCGATCGCATTGGGGCGGCGCAGATCGAGGTAGCGGTAGCGCAACCGCACGTCCTCGCCGACCTCCACGTGCTCATCGAGCTGGAAGGGCAAGGGTGCCGACTCGCTGAGCACCGTCAGCTCGTCGGCGATGATCTCGCAGTCGCCACTGAACAGATCCGGGTTCTCGCTGCCCTTGGGGCGAACCGTGAGGATGCCGGTGACCTGGACGCAGAACTCCACGCGCAGCCGGTGCGCCTGGCGCGCCATCTCCCCCTCGCGGAACACCACCTGCACGATCCCGGTCTCGTCCCGCAGATCAATGAAGATCACGCCGCCGTGGTCCCGGCGCCGGGCCACCCACCCCACCACGGTCACGGTCCGGCCCGGGAACTCAGCGGCGCACAGCGTGCCGGCATAGTCAGTGCGCATGTCCAACGCGGGCTCCTCGGTCGTTCCTCATAGCTCGGACTTGGTAGAGGCTAGCCGCCGACCTGCAGCTGTCGCACGAACGCCCGCCAGGCGGGGGGGAAGATCAGCGCAGGACCGGACCGGTCCTTCGAGTCCCGCACCCCCACCTGACCCGGCCCGACCGCCACCTCAACACAACCCATTTCCGCGTTGCTGCGGCTGCTGGTACGTCACACCGCGCCGGGCAGCACTGGGGTGGGCATCGCACCTGCTCCTTGCCTACGTCTAGTCGCCCTTCGCGATCTGCCGGATCAGCTCCGTGGACTCGGCGGGGCACAGCGACCGGTGAGCCAGGTTGTCGAAGTCCATGATAAACGTCTCGACATCCTCGGTGTCTTCCACGTACAGCGTGCCACCCGGGAACTCGACATACGCGACGTCGGGGTCTTCCGGGTCGGGGAAGGCGAGCAGCTGGAACGGGCAGTTCTGCGCCGGGTAGGCCCCGGCCGCAAACGGCACGACCTGGATCGAGACATGGGGCAGCTCGCCCATGTCCAGCAGGTGCTCCATCTGCTCGCGCATCACCTCGGCCCCGCCGACCTGCTGGCGCAGCGCCGCCTCGGTGAGCACGCAGTCCAGCCGCAGCGGCGTTGCCTCGTGTAACCGCTCCTGCCGGGCCATCCGCAGCCGGACCCGCTCCTCGACCGCAGGCTCATCGACCCAGGGCACCCCGCCGCGAACCAGCGCGGTGGCGTAGGCCTTGGTCTGCAGCAGCCCGGTCACCACCATGTCCTCGTAGCTGCACACCCAGCAAGCCTCAGACTCCAGGTCGACGAACACCTCGAAGTCCTTGGGGATCGCCGCCGCTCGGTCGTTGCAGGTGGTCCACCAGCCCTTCTGGCGGGACTGCAGGGCCAGCGCCACATAGCGGTCGCGCTCCTGCTCCTTGATGCCGTAGACGGTGGCCAGCGCGATCACCTCGGCCGGGCCGATCAGCTGCTCGGCGCGTTCCATCCGGCTGAGCTTGGAGGTCGCCCAACCCAGCGGGGTGCAGACGTCCTCCAGCCGCAGCCCGGCCTCGTTACGCCAGCGGCGCAGCGCCCGGGCCACCTTGCGCCAGCGCACCGTGGGGCTGATGCGTTCGCTCACCTGGGCTCTCTCCCTTCGGTCCAGCTGGCCCCCACCGCCAGCAGCGCGCAGAGCATATTGCGCATCGCGAAGGGTCGATAACGCAGATCCACCTATCGCAAATTGCGCTACAGCCACCACTGGATCACCTGCCACGATACGCAGCTACCGAACGAGGTTGATCACCGTGCCTTGCTGTCAGGTGGACGCCCGCTGACGGATCTTGTCCGGCGGCGCGGAGCCGACGCCGTAGTGCCTGGTCAGCGCGGCCACCCGGGCGGAGATGCTGCGCTGGTATGCCTTGGGCGCGTACGCGCCCCGCCCGTACAGCTCGTGATAGCGGGGCATCAGCTCGGGGTGCTCGCGCTGCAGCCAGGCGAGGTACCACTCGCGCGCGCCGGGGCGCAGGTGCAGCACGATGGGGGAAACGCTGCGGGCGCCGGCCGCCGCGATCGCCCGCACCGCCGCCGCAAGCTGGCTGGGCGAGTCGGTGAGGTACGGCAGGATCGGCGCCATCAGCACCCCGCACCCGATGCCCGCATCGGTGAGCGTGCGACACACGCCGAGCCGGGCGCGCGGCGCGGGCGTGCCGGGCTCGACCTGCCGCCAGAGCGTCTCGTCGACGAACCCCACCGAGACGTTGACCGTGACATCGGTGACCTCCGCAGCCTCGCGGAGCGTCTCGAGGTCGCGCAGCACCAGAGTGCCCTTGGTGAGGATCGAGAACGGGTTGCGCGCGTCGCGGAGAGCCTCCAGGATGCCGGGCATCAGGCGGTAGCGTCCCTCAACCCGCTGGTAGGGGTCGACGTTGGTGCCCATCGCGATACGGCTGCCCGCCCACCGTGGGGAGGCGAGCTCCTTGCGGATCAGCTCTGGAGCGTTGATCTTCACCACGATTTTCGAGTCGAAGTCGAGGCCGGCGTCCAGATCGAGGTACTCGTGCGTCCGCCGGGCGAAGCAGTACCTGCACGCATGGCTGCACCCTCGGTAGGGGTTGACGGTCCACTCGAAGGGCATCCGGGAGCTGGCGGGTACCTTGTTGAGGATCGAACGGGCCCGCGTTTCGTAGAAGGTCATCCCGCGGAACTCTGGGGTGTCGAAGGTACGCGTGAGGACGTCGCCCACCCCGAACAGGGCGTTCTGGGCGGAGTCGTCAGACAGAGTCAGGTGGTCCCACCGCATTGGCCCACCATATCGAACTGGTGTTCGATATCGCATGAGGGCGGTCAGAGTCGCGAAGCGTGGCTGGCGCGATCGAGCGTCGGGGTGATGAGCTCGTCGGCCACCCACCGGGCCACGTCGGCCGGGTAGGGCGCCGGCAAGTTGAGGACCAGGTGGCAGAAGCCAGCGTCGATGAGCTGCTGGAGGGTATCTCGGGTTCGCGCCGGATCCTCGTAGGAGAGGGGTATCTGTGCCGAACGCGTGATCCCTTCAGGGTCGCGGCCGATCGCGGCACACTCCTCGTCGAGGACGCGGCTGCGCTGGCTGAGATGCTCAACACTGTTATGGGGCGGGCCAGGCATGTTCCAGATCTCGGCGTGCTCGGCGACGATGCGCAGCGTGGCCGTCCCGCCGCCGCCAATCAGGGTCGGGGGGTGGGGTCGCTGGATGGGTTTGGGATAGCAGCGGGCCCCCTTCAGCTGGTAATGCTGCCCGGTGAAGTCGAACACCTCCTCGGTCCACAGGCGCCGGATGATCGTGCACGCCTCGGCGAAGCTGGCGACCGCATCCCGCCACGCGCCGGCAGCTACGCCGTAGGCGTCATACTCGCGCAACGCCAGCGGCCCCGGGATGCCACCCACCCCGATCCCGAAGTCGAGCCGCCCGTGGGAGATCACGTCGACGGTCGTGGCGATCTTGGCGAGCACAGCGGGCAGACGCAACCGATTGCTGGTCACCAGCAAGCCGAGACGCAGCCGCTGAGTCTGGGCGGCCAACGCGGCCAGCAGCGTCCACCCCTCGTAGACCGGTCCGGAGAGGTCTCCGAACGTCGGCAGCAGATGGTCCCACAGCCAGGCGTGCTCGATCTCGGGAACCGTGTCCGCCTCGCGCCAGACCCGCTGGATCTCCTCGTAGCTAACCTGAGCGGGGGTGGTCTTGATGCCGAAGCTCAGCGCACTGCGTCCGGTCACGGTTGCCCCTTCATTGATCCGTATCACTAGCCTTGAGTATTCACCCGCGACCTGACGGCCGGCTTGTCAGCTGCGTTGGCTCGCCACGGTTTCGTTCCCCTGGATGATCAGGGCCGTCCTCGACAGCGACGGTCGCGCGAAGCCTGAGGCTAGGCTGCGGTGCTCGCTACGGCATGAGCCAGGGTTGACCTGATGCCGTTGGCCAGGTTCGTCATCTGTTGATCGGTCAGGAAGGAGCGGTTGTAGCCCAGGTCCAGGGTGAGCCGGCCGTCTGTGATGTGGGTCCAGATCAGTGGGACGGATCCTGGGACGGGGCCCAGGAACCGGTTTGCGGTGACCTGGATCCCAGGGGGTGTCGGGGGTGTGTCCAGTTGGCCAAGATTGGAGATCGCGACCGACGTCGGCGGCCTCAGAACCGCGTTGAGGCGATTCCATGCCAAAATAAATTTCTGTGGTTCACAACGGTCAATGGCGGTGTAAAGCTGGGTGGTGATCTGTCGGCCGAGTGCGAGGGGATCAGCGGGGTGGGGTGTGGTGACGAAGACCGGTACTACTCCGCTGCAGCACAGCTGAGCGTCGGGGGCTAGTGGAGGGATCAGTCGATCCCGGAGGTTGACCGTGGAGGTTAGAGCGAGGGTAAGCGGTTCGGTGGCCGGTTCCAACTGTGCCCGCAGGGCGGCCAGGATGGCTCCGCTGATCAGGCCGTGGGCGGGCAGTCCGTTCTTTTGGGCGGTGGTGAGGATGTCGGTCATGGCCTGTGCGGTCAAGGTGATGTTGTGCACCGCGAAGTCGGATGGTGTGGCATTCTCACGAACGGCGGCGAGGGTGGGCAGCGTCGCCGGTGGGGAGTGTTCGGTGCGGGCGGCGGTCTGGGTGATGAAGGTGGCGATCTCCTCGTCGCTGAACTGGCCGGCCAGCATGGTGTCCAGGGAGGGGGGAAGGTCGTCCGGCGACGTTTGTTGGGGCGTGTCCCCTGCTGCCAGCGTGGTGTAGTTGTCCAGGAGCTTGTACATGAGGGCAACAAGGAGACCGCCGTCGGTGACCGAGTGGTCCATGCCAAGGGTGATGGTGCTGGTCGTGCCGTTGCCTGCGAGCGTGGCGCGGGCGACCTGGCGGTCGAGCCGCAGCGGTGTGTTGATCTCCGTGAGCGCCACGTCTTCAGTACCGTGGTGGATGGTGAGGGTGGGGGTCTGGTCTTCGAGGATGCGCAGGAGAAAGCCGGCGTCGTCCCGAACGATCTGGCCGCGCAGCAGGGGGTACTGCGCTGCTAGGGTACTCAGTGCGCGGCCGAGGATGGTCGGCTCGATGGCCCCGTCCACGGCGAGGCTGGTCACGACCGGGGGCCCGGCGATTGAGGCGAACATCGACTCGGTGACTGACAGATAACGCTGTGTACTGGGCATGATAGAGAGCCGTCCAAACCTTCCACGTGCTTCTTGCCTGACGGTTCCACTCGGCTGGTAGGTGCAGTCGAGACTGCAGAGCCACCCGTCGGCTGCGTGGGCCTTTCGGGTGGCCTGCTCGTTTTGAGTTAGCTGGAATGATCGCCAGGCAACGTAACTACAGTTAGCTTACTCGTCCCTCGGAGAGCTAGCCGCCGATGGGGGTCACCTCGCGCTTCTCAAACATCTTTTCGAAACTGACGCCTGTGAGCGTGGGACTCATGCCTGAGATCAGGCTGATGAAGTCTTCGCGGGCGCTCCTCTCTTTGCCCGGATCGACGATTGACTGCGCCTCGGCCCAGTAGAATTCCTTGTCCTTGTCGGGGTCGTAGAAGTAGCGGATAAAGGCGATGATGCTGTCGACGAAGCTGCGATGGGTATCCTCGTAGAGGCCGATCAACTCGGCCTCGCGGGCCGGCTCAGCCAGGATCGCGCTGATGGCCTCCGCTGCTCCGCTCCCGCTATTCATGGCCAGCGCGACCCCGGTGGAAAACAGCGGGTCGATGAACGCTGCCGCGTCACCGACAAGCAGGTATCCTGGACCGCCAAATCGTCGGCAGGTGTAGGACCAGTCGCGCGTGGTGCGGATGCCCCCCACGCGACGGGCCGGTGCCAGCAGGCGCGACACCTCCAGCGATTCCGCGATCTCCTTCTCTAGCAAGTCGTGTAATGACATCGACATCTTCGACACCACCGCGGCCGCAGCCACGAACCCCACGCTCACGGTGTTGTCGCTGAACGGTATGAACCACAGCCATCCATCCGACATGTTCTCCACGAGGATGTTGCCGGCTTTGCGACCCCCGTAGGTGAGATGACCCTGAAAGTAAGTCCAGATGGCAACGTTCTTGAGGTCGTCGTGCCACTCTACGAGCTTGAGCCGCCGGGCGAGCAGGCGCGACTGCCCGGAAGCGTCAACCACCATGCGAGCCCTGATCTCGGTGACCTGGTCCGAGCCGTTCATCGTGTAGCGAACACCCACGCACCTGTCACCCTCGAAGAGCACGTCGGTGACGTTCGCATCCTCGATCACGTGCGCTCCATGCAGGCGCGCTCGGCGCATGAGAAGGTTATCGAACTCCGCGCGCTTCACCTGGTAGATGTAGTCGTAGTCGCTACCTTCGCTGAAGTCGACCGACCACAGCTCACGCGTACGACCCCACAGCAGCGTGACGCCGTACTTCCTGCAGAGCCCGGCGCTGTCGACCTCGCCTGACGCCTCGAGTTTGGCGAGTATGGGATGCACCCCGGGTATGAGGGACTCACCGATATGGTAGCGGGGGAAGCGCTCCTTTTCGATCACCACCACGCGGTGTCCCCGTTTTGCGAGCAAGCCAGCAGTTGTCGATCCTCCAGGTCCGCCACCGATAACGACCACGTCCGTTGATTCGCGCATTTTGCGTAGTACCCTTCATGCGACAGCAGTCCCTTCACGCGACAACTGTCATGGACAGAGCTGAGTCTCGTTTTCCTTCCTCGAACAGCTGTCGCGACACCCCCAACATCATCCTCGAGTTCATCGAATCTCAGTTCACGAACGGCGTCAATGGGTCTGACCCGTCTTCGCTCCACACGTGAGCGCCTCTCGAGTTCCACCCAACCCAGATTCAAGCGCCCAAGCGATTGCCGGTTACTCAAGGCCGCAGCAGGGGAAAATTGACGACGGTGAACGGCAGCTTCACCTTCTCGAGGTTCTCACTGAACCTCTTCCCGCTGAGATTCAGCTGCGAGTTCGTCACCAGCAACCTCTCCCCGCAGCGCGTGATCCCCGTCGGAAAGGCCAACACATCGTCGTTCATCGTCGCCCTCAGCTCAGCCGAGCGGTAGTCGTCGCTGAGTTTGAGCGTCACGATCTCGTTGGCGGTGTTGCGCGCTACGTACAAATATTTATCAACCAAGAGTAGACCATCCCCACAGAAAAGCGGGTTCATGAGGGAAATGTGCACCACGAAACGGTAGAGATCAGCACAAGGATCGGCTGCGGCGTAGGTTTTTAATTCGCGTATTTGGCGCTCCTTGGACCTGGCCTCGTTGGCGAATACTGGTATTTCGCACCCCTTGAAGCTGACCTCGACGCGAGTGATAGCCTTCTCTGGCTTCCCCGCGTTGACCTTGCCCACATCGACGCGGTAGAGGATACCGGTAGCCGACTGGATGGCCATGAGCACCTCGCCATCCGGGGAGGAAACAATGCCATTAAGGTTGATGTTGAACGGTACTTTATAGTGCGCGTAGAAAATCGGAGGATCCACCGTGAGCCACGGCTGAACCATCGTCTCGCCTGGCGTGTCTGCGGCGACCACGGGGATGCGGTACAAAAACGGCCGCCCAGAATCGGTCACGTATGCGAATCCCCGCGATAAGGTTAGATCATTGACTATGGGCACACCCTGCCCCTCAGACACGAAAGTGTGCAGCTTCACTTTTTTACCGGTGTCGTAGACGAGCACGCGGCCTCTGAAATCGATGACCCACAGACGACCCAACTCGTCAACCCTGATTCCGGCGGCAGAGTTCAGGCCACTGCTGCTAGGGTCCAAGAATACCTCGACAGTGTCAGAGTCGAGGCTTCCTCGGTAGATGGTGCCGTTGATCAGGCTGCCAGTGTAGAAGAAGCCCGTTATGGGGTCAACGCATACGTTCTCAGGAAATGCCTTTTCGTCGTTCGCTGGTAGCGTGTGCACGCGAACGGCTCCGTCTGGAGCAACCATCGATGTAACCTTCTCACTTGCAATGCTGACTCTGAGTTCAACTTCGTCCCCCAAAACGTAGTTAGCCGAATTCTGTAAGATTATTAACCGTTCAGCTATGCGAGCAGGAAATTCGCGGGAGCGGTCTGTCAGATCCGGCGGGCTTCGAGCAGGCTCCATGGGTGGTACAAACCGGTTGAGGGGGTGAGAACCCGTTCCAGCCGGTAGCCGGCAGCCTCCAGCAGCGCCTGATGCTCCTCGCGGGTGCGTTCGCGTCCCTTCACTTGGATGAACATGAGCAGGTTGATCAAGTGGATCGGGGAGGGCCCGGGCTCGGTCGGTTTGAGGCCTTCGACCAGCAGCAGCATGGACCCGGGCTGGGCGGCCCGGTGACAGTTGGCCAGGATCCGCAGCACGTCGGTGTCGTTCCAATCGTGCAGGACCGACTTGAGCACATACAGGTCACCACCAGCCGGCACCTCGGTGAAGAAGTCGCCACTGACGAGTTCCATCCGCTCGGCCAGCCCACGGGCGGTGATCACCGGGCGAGCTTCGGCGATCACCTCGGGCCGATCGAAAAGCACGCCGGTGGCTTGCGGCGCTGCCTTCAGCAGGCCGGCGAGCAGGGTGCCCTGACTGCCGCCGACATCGACGATTCGGGTGAAGCGGGCCGCGTTGTAGTGGGCCGCGACCTCGGTGGAGACGCTGGCCGACAGGCCTCCCATGGCCCGGGCGAAGACCGCGCCTTCCTCGGGGTTGTTCCGGTAGTAGTCCCAGATCTCCGTGCCCAGAGCGAGGGCGGTGCTGGGATGGCCGCTCATCACCGCGTCGAATAGCCGCCCGCAGGGAAGCCACTGCCCCGGGGAGGCCAGCGCGACGGCGAAGTCACGCAGCGACGCGGGCTGGGCGTCGGCGGCCAGGCATGCCCCGACCGGGGTGAGCTCGAAGTGGTCCGCTTCGAGCTCGGTTACCAGCCCCACGGTGGCGGCGGCGCGCAGCAGCCGGGCGAGCCCCTCGGGATCAGCGCCGGTGGCCTCGGCCAGCTCAGCACTGGACTTCGGTTGCTCAACGAGCCGGTCGGCCAGACCCAGCCGAGCGACGGTGGCCACAATCTGGGTGACTTCATAGCCCTGAACCAGCCGAACGAGCTGCACGGCGGGCGAGGTGTCAACCGGGGCGAAGAAGGTGGGCGGGGTTTCAGCGGTGCGGGTCATGGTAGGAGCCTCCTCACTTGATGCCGACGACCATGCGTTCCGGGCCGACCAGGTGCTCCACGTAGGTCCGGGTAAACCCGGCCTCGCGCATCCACCCGCAGCAGTCGGCCCCGGTGTATTCGAAGCCCCCGGGGGTTTGGAGAAGCAAACTCAGACTCCTCAACAAACTAGCGGCGTTGACGCGCCGGTCGTCGTCGATGATCGCGTCGTAGACGATCAGCGCTCCCCCGGCGGGCAGAGCGGCGTGCGCCTTGGCGAGCAACATGTGCTTTGCCGCCAGATCCCAGCCGTGCAGCATGTGGCCCATCACCAGCACGTCGGCCGCGGGAAGCTCGTCGGTGAACATGTCGCCGGGGTGAAACCGCAGCCGGGCTGCGAGCTCGAAGCTCGCCACGTAGGCCTCGAAGATCGGGCCCACCGGCGGGAGGTCGAACCCGCCGCCGCGCAAGTGCGGGTGGCGCAGGGCGAGCTGAACGGGAAGGCCGCCCTGAGCGGTGCCGATGTCCATCACGGTGTGGTAGCGATCCCAGGGGAACTTCTGGGCCAGGACACACCCGATATCGCTGCTGACGGCGGTCATCGCGGCCGTGAACTGTTCGAGCCACTCACGGTCGGCGTAGAGAGCCGAGAAGAAGTCCTCACCACCGCCGGTATTCTTATCGGCGAACTCGTTTTGCGGTTTCCCGGTGCGGAGGGCCTCAGTGAGCGAGTCCCAGGAGCGGCACAGGGCGTTGAACAACTGCACTCTCCCGCCGATATAGGAAGGCTTGGCCGGGTCGAGTAAGGCGTCGGTGGTGGGGGTGTTGGCGTAGTGCTCGCCCTCGCGCTCCAACAGACCCAAGGCGACCAGGGCGTCGAGGAAGTCGCGGCTGCTCCGGGGGTGCAGACCGACCTGTTCGGCGAGATCCGTCCCGTTCCGAGGACCGTCGGCGAGGGCGGCGAAGACTCCGAGCTCCACCGCGCTGAATAGAGCCTTGGATCCCATGAACGCCGTGCCCAGCTGTGTGATCGCCTCGGAGCCCGGGATTTCGTCCATGATTCCTTCCTTTCCGCTTTCTGCTGGATGACCCCAGAGTGCTGGAATCCGGGGGCTCAGGCCAGGTCGCACTGGGTGCACTGAGAGATCTCCTGCCCGCGCCGGCACGCCCAGTCGATCAGTGGTACGTCCCAGCCGAAGACTCCCAGCTGTTCGTAGGCCACGGTCTGGCGTGGTTCGGCCCGCATGTCCACCGCGCCGCGCAGGATGTCTACCAGCGTGAGGTCGATCTGCCCGGGGTCGCGGCAGGCCGTGGGAGAGGACAACCCGTGGCGCGGGTCCCAGCCCGAGGAACGCACCTCGGGGCCGGACATGCTGGGCACCACCAGCAGCGCACCGAACTCCGCCGGGACCGCGCCGGGGAGAATTGTGGTCAGCAACGCGCCGGGGCGTACCCAGGAGGGCTCGACGACGGTAGCGGGGGCGGTGACGCAAATGACATCGGCCTCCCTAGCGGCCTGACCCGGATCGTCGACCGCTACCACTTCCAAGCCTAGGGCGGTGGACATTTCCTCGGCGAATCGCTGCCTATTTTTCGGGGTGCGGCTGAAGACGCGCACCGATTCCAGTGACGGGACGGTGTGCCGGATTGCCCGCAGCTGGTAGCGGGCCTGGGCACCGGAACCGAGTAGGGCGAGGATGGTGGCGTTGTCCGGGGCGAGCTCGCGTGCCGCCAGCGCGACCGGAGCCGCGGTGCGCCAGTGGTTGAGGTCGTCCACAGCCATCAGGGCGCGTAGGGTGCCCGTCTTCCCGTCGAGCAGCAGCGCCGGTTGCCCGTCCATGGGCCGACGCGGAAAGCACCGGTCGGGGAACACCCGCAGGTAGGTTCCCATCACGGGCGCGCTTTCCAGCTGCACGTTGACGAACTGGTCTTCGGCCGCCACGGGGAACAGCAGCCATGACATCGCGCCATGATGCGCTGTCATCAGCGCATCCGCGCACAACTGGAGACTCTCCTCGATCCACCGCGACTCCTCGAACAGGGGCCGGAGGTCGCCCCGGGTCAACAAGACGGCCATCAGATCCTCCTTCCGAGGAGCATGATCGAATTATCTTGGCATATAACCGCCCGGCCTACTCGGTCAGAATCGCGACCGCCCGCGCCCATCCTGCGCCGGCCCGCGCGACCTTGACCGGGAAGCACACGAGGGTGAATCCGTCGGCCCCGGGCAGCGCGTCGAGATTGGCCAGCCGCTCGATCTGACAGAACTCCCGCTCCCGCCCGGCCATATGGGCCGGCCACAGGACACCCGGATCACCGGTTTCCTGGTATTGCCTGATAATGTAGGTGAATGGCGCGTCTAGACTGAACGCGTCGGTACCGATGACTCGCACTCCGTAGTCGAGCAGCAGCGCGATCGCCGACGCGTCGAGACCGACGAAATCGGTGAAGTACCGCTGCGTGCCCACCAGGCGCGAGGCCCCAGTGTTGAGCAACACGATGTCCAGAGGTGCCGGCACCCGGCCGATCCGGTCGAACTCGCGCCGCAGCACCTCCGCGGACACGGTACCGATGTCCTGGGTGGTCAGGTCCACCAGGATCCCTGGCCGGTGGAACCACTCCAGGGGCATCTCGTCGATGGTCCGGGGGACACCGTAGGACGCCTTCGACCCGTAGTGGGCGGGTGCGTCGATGTGCGTCCCGGTGTGGGTGGTCAGCACGACGGTGTCGTTGGTGAGGAACTCGCCATCCGGAAACACGGACGGGTCAATGGTCATGCCGAAATGCTCGCGCATTTCCGCGCTGACGTGCCGGGCGCCCTCGGCGGCAGACATCGTCTGCACGGACACCGGCTCAGGTTCCCAGAAGCTCGCGTCCACCGGCGAGGACAGGTCTATGAGTCGCACCGCGACCTCCCATCTGGGCGTGGTCGTATCGAGCATCACGCTCCCGCCTCGGATCGAACTCAAGCCGCGCTGGAGTGACGCCATTCCTCCGGCCTTGGAGGGTGGGTTCCAGCGCATTCCCAACGGTTTTCGAGCACCGGTGCTCATTCTCGGACTCGGGCACCGTGCGACCGCCCGGTCCGCGCCCCAGAAGTGCCCCAGAAGTGCCTCTGCCCGGAAGGGGGGACGATGTCTTCGATAACTTCGAGCATCAACGATGGGTCGATTGACGTTCTGTACCACCAGATTCAACAGTTCTACGCCCACCAAATGCAGCTCCTCGACGAGGGTCGAGTGGAGGAGTGGGCGGCGAGCTTCACCGAGGACGGGGTGTTCGCGGCGAACGCATACCCTGAGCCGACGCGCGGCAGGACAGCGATCTACCAGGCAGCCCAGGAGATCACCAACGATCTTTCCGCGAAAGGAATCACCCGCCGGCACTGGCTAGGCATGCTCGCCCTCGACCCAAGGGACGATGGCAGCGTGTTCGTCCGCAGCTACGCCCAGGTTCTGGAGACTCCCCGGGGCGGAGCGACGGTGCTGCGGATAATCACCGTCTGCGAGGACCTGCTATGCCATGACGGAAAACAGTGGCTGGTGCGCAACCGGCAGGTATGGCGTGACGGCCTGCGCTGACTCGATCCGATCCGGATTCGAGCCGACCTCAGGCGGTTTTCGGAATTATCGATTCTCGGAGACACGATTCCGCTTCGGCAGCTCGGAGCGCGGCAGAGTGGACGGAAATATTCGATGAATCGGCGCGTGGTGATCACCGGCATTGGTGTGCTCGCTCCGGGAGGCGTAGGCACCAAGGCGTTCTGGAACCTGCTCGTCGAGGGGCGCACGGCGACCAGGCGTATCAGTTTCTTCGACGCCTCGCCGTTTCGTTCGCAGGTGGCGGCCCAGGTCGATTTCGACGCGGAGCTGCAAGGACTGACTCCGCAGCAGATCCGGCGAATGGACCGCGCCACGCAGTTCGCCGTGGTCACCGCCCGCGAGGCGGTCGCGGACAGCGGGATGGAGTTCGCTGAGCTCGATCCGCCGCGCACCGGCGTCACGGTGGGCAGTGCGGTCGGCGCGACGATGGGTCTGGACCAGGAGTACCGGGTCGTCAGCGACGGCGGCCGGCGATGGCTGGTCGACCATGAGTACGCGGTGCCGCATCTCTATGGCCACCTGGTGCCCAGCTCGATGGCAGCCGAGGTGGCCTGGGCGGTGGGGGCCGAGGGCCCGACGACCGTGGTGTCCACCGGCTGCACCTCCGGGCTGGATGCGGTGGGGTATGCACGCGACCTGATCCTTGAGGGGTCCGCGGACGTGATGGTCGCGGGCGCCACGGATGCCCCGATCTCCCCTATCACGGTGGCTTGCTTCGATGCGATCAAGGCAACCACACCCCGTAACGACGATCCCGAACACGCCTCGCGGCCGTTTGACAACAACCGCAACGGGTTCGTGCTGGGCGAAGGGTCGGCGATCTTCGTGCTGGAGGATCTGGAGCACGCCCGCAAGCGGGGGGCTCACCTGTTCGCCGAGATCGCGGGATTCGCCTCCCGGTGTAACGCCTTTCATATGACCGGCTTGCGACCCGACGGGCGGGAAATGGCGGAGGCGATCCGGGTAGCGCTGCACGAGGCGCACATGCGCCCGGAGGACATCGACTACATTAACGCGCACGGCTCGGGGACCAAGCAGAACGACCGGCACGAGACAGCGGCGTTCAAGCGGGCCCTCGGTGAACATGCGTATCGCACGCCGGTGAGTTCGATCAAGTCGATGATCGGTCACTCGCTGGGCGCCATCGGCTCACTGGAGATAGCCGCCTCCGCGCTGGCCATCGAGCACGGTGTGGTGCCACCGACCGCCAACCTGCACGAGCCGGACCCGGAGTGCGACCTGGACTACGTGCCACTGATCGCCCGCGAGCAACGTACTGACACCGTGCTCAGCGTCGGTAGCGGGTTCGGCGGCTTCCAGAGCGCCATGGTTCTCACCCGACCTGAGCGGGCGCAGCGGTGAGCTCCGCAACTGTCGTCACCGGCATCGGGGTCACCGCACCCAACGGCCTGGGCACCGATGCCTACTGGTCGGCCACGTTGCGTGGGCAGAGCGGCATCGGCCCGCTCACCCGTTTCGAGCCGCAGCAGTATCCCGCCCGGCTGGCCGGCGAAGTGTCCGGTTTCACCGCGGAGGACTACCTGCCCAACCGGCTCATCCCGCAGACCGACCACATGACCCGGATGGCGCTGGTGGCCGCGGACTGGGCGCTGGCGGATGCGGGGGTGGTAGCCGAGCAGCTGCCCGAGTTCAGCATGGGCGTGATCACCGCCGCCTCGGCCGGGGGGTTCGAGTTCGGCCAGCGTGAGCTGGAGGCGCTGTGGAGCAGGGGCGGCCAGTACGTGAGCGCCTACCAGTCCTTCGCCTGGTTCTACGCGGTGAACACCGGACAGATCTCGATCCGCAACGGGATGCGCGGCCCCAGCGGCGTCGTCGTCAGTGACCAGGCCGGCGGGCTAGACGCGGTCGCGCAGGCCCGCCGGCAGCTGCGCAAGGGCGTGGGGCTGGTCGTGTCAGGGGGCGTGGACGGTTGCCTGTGCCCATGGGGCTGGGTGGCCCAGCTCGCCAGCGGTCGGCTGAGCCGCAGCGACGATCCCGACCGCGCCTACCTGCCCTTCGACGCCGAGGCGGCAGGGCACGTTCCCGGTGAGGGTGGGGCGATCCTGGTTCTGGAGGACGCCGAGTTCGCCCGCCAGCGCGGTGCGGGGCGCAGCTACGGCGAGATCGTCGGATACGCCGCCACCTTCGACCCCAAACCGGGCAGTGGCCGCCCGGCGGGGCTGCGTCGTGCGATCGAACTGGCCCTGGCCGACGCGGGGATCAGAGTGCAGGAGGTCGATGCGGTCTTCGCCGACGCGGCCGCGGTGCCCGAACTCGACGGCATCGAGGCCGAGGCAATCACTGAGGTGTTTCGGCCGGGCGGCGTCGCGGTCACCGCGCCCAAGACCATGACCGGCCGCTTATACGCCGGCGGGGGGCCGCTGGATCTAGTGGCTGCGCTGCTGTCGATCCGGGACCGCGTGCTTCCACCGACGATCAACGTCACCCTCGCGCCCCAGTACGAGATCGACCTGGTGACCGGCACGCCACGGAAAGCAGCGGTAGACGTGGCACTGGTCATCGCCCGCGGACATGGTGGCTTCAACTCGGTGATGGTCCTGCGCGGCGGGCCCTGATCCGGGCCAAGGGCGCGAGGTAACCCACGGCACACGAAGGGACGGCAATGACCCAGCAGAAGGAACTGACCCTCCAGGGCCTCACGACGATCCTGAAGGCGGCCGCAGGGGCAGACGAGGAGGTCGACCTCGAGGGCGACATCCTGGATGTGGAGTTTGCCGACCTTGGTTATGACTCCCTTGCCTTGATGGAGACCGGCAGCCGGATCGAACGGCAGTTCGGTGTGAGGTTGAACGAGGCCACGGTCCTCTCCGCCACGACACCACGGGCTTTCCTCGCTGTGGTCAACGAAAGCTTGGCCCAGGCGGCGTGAACCCATGGCCAGCCCACCGCACGGCCAGCAACCCAGGACTCCAGCGGGTCGAAGGAGATCGCAACCATGACACAGACACTGCGCCCCGGGGCTGTCGAGGATACCGAGTGGAGCCTGTGCCCGGTCTGCCGAGGGATGGTCTACGGCAAGCGGTTATCCCGGAATCTGCACGTCTGTCCCGACTGCGGCGCACACTGCCCGATTCCCGCGCACGAGCGGATCGCGCAGCTGCTCGACGACGGGTCGATTGAGCTCTGTGAGCTGGCCACCCCCGAGCATGACCCGCTCGGTTTCGTCGACACCAAGCCCTACCCGCACCGGTTGCGGGCGGCTCGCCAGTCCACCGGTCTCGACGAGGCGGCGGTGCTCGCCACCGGCTCGATTGAGGGTAACCCGGTGGTGGTTGTGGTGATGGACTTCCGGTTCCTCGGCGGCAGCCTCGGCAGCGCCGTCGGCGAGTTGATCACTTCGGCGGCCGAGACCGCGCTGCGCGAGCGGACTCCCCTGCTCCTGGTCACCGCCTCTGGCGGGGCCCGCATGCAGGAGGGCCTGCTGTCGTTGATGCAGATGGTCAAGACCAGCCAGGCGCTCGGCCAGCTCGACGAGGCAGGCGTGTTGACCGTCTCCGTGGTCACCGACCCGACCTACGGGGGTGTGGCGGCGTCGTTCGCGACGCTGTGCGACGTGATTCTCGCAGAACCGAAGGCGCGCTTGGGTTTCGCCGGCCCGAGAGTGATCGAGCAGACCACCCGGCAGGTGCTCCCAGCGGGCTTCCAGACCGCTGAGTTCCTGCTGGAACACGGTCTGATCGACGCGATCTGTCCCCGTGGTGCGCTGCGCCCGACCCTGGCGCGCGTGCTGTCCCTCGGCGCCCGCCCCCGCCAGCGAACGGGCGGTTCTGGGGCAGGCGCGCCGGGTGACGGCGCGGGCGGCGCGGGCGGCGCCGTGGTGCGCGATCCCGCCCGGCTGCCCGAGCGAGACGCCTGGCAGGTCGTCAAGCTTGCCCGGCACCTGCAGCGTCCCACCACGATGGATTACCTCAGCCGGATCTTCGAGAGTTTCGAGGAACTGCACGGAGACCGGATCGGCGGCGACTGCGGGGCCATCGTCGGCGGCATCGCCACGATCGGGGGGAGGTCGGTGATCGTGATCGGGCAGCAGAAGGGGCACTCGATCGGTGAGCTGGTCGCCCGCAACTACGGCATGCCCAGGCCCTCGGGATACCGCAAGGCTGCCAGGCTGATGCGCCTGGCCGGCAAGCTCCGCGCTCCGCTCGTCACGTTCATCGACACTCCCGGGGCCTACCCCGGCATCCAGGCCGAGGAACAGGGCCAGGCCATCGCGATAGCACAGAGCATCCGCCTGATGGCGCGGCTGGACGTGCCGATTATCAGCGTGGTGATCGGTGAGGGTGGCAGCGGCGGCGCTCTCGCCCTCGCCGTTGCCGACCAGGTGTTCGCGTGCTCCAACGCGGTGTACTCGGTGATCAGCCCGGAGGGGTGCGCGGCCATCCTGTGGAAGGACTCGGCGATGGCACCCGCGGCGGCGGCCGCGCTGCGGATCGAGGCCCGCGAGCTGCTGCGGTTGGGCATCGTCGATGGGGTCGTGATCGAGCCGCCCGAGGGCGCGCATACCGATCATCTCGTGATGGCCGAACGGCTACGTGCCGTGATCGTGCAGGGCCTGGAGGAGCTGTCCGCGGTAGCGCCTGCGGAGCTGGTGGCACGCCGGCACGCGAGGTTCCGCGCCTACGGAGCCGCTGCCGGCCCATCTGACGTCCTCGCCTCCGGGGAGCAGCAGCGATGACCCCGCGACCGGCGGGTGAGGCCGGCCCCGCGGCGGGCGGGTCGCAGAGCCGCCCGGACAGCCCGGACCTGGTCGGCGGGCAGGGGCTCGGCGCCGTGCTCGACCAGGTGCGATACCACACCACGCTGTTGCTGTCCCAGCTGTCCGCTCCGCCGCGGGTGATCCGGATGCGGGCCGGGGAGGTGGCCATCGACATCGAATGGGACGCCGCCGGCACCGGCCTGGCCGGGCCGCTCCCCTGCGAGCAGCCGGCCTGCGCGAGCGAGGGCATCGCCCGCCGGGTCCTGAACGCACAGGCCGTCGGCGTGTTCTACCGCGCGCCCGAACCCGGCGGGGTGCCCTTCGTCAGCACGGGTGACCTGGTGGTCATCGGCCAGCAGGTGGCGATCATTGAAGCGATGAAACTGATGATCCCGGTGGAGGCGGATCTCAGTGGGCGAATCATCGATGTCCTCAAGGACGATGGCGAGCTGGTCGAGTACGGCGAGCCGCTGTTCGTCCTCGCCGCGACCGAACACACCTGATCGGCGGCTGGCTATGTTCCGCAAGGTCCTGATCGCCAACCGGGGGGAGATCGCGCTGCGGGTGGCACGGGCGTGCCGGGAGCTGGGTATCCGTACGGTCGCCGTCTACTCCACCGACGACCGTGACTCGGCCGTGGTCAGCTACGCCGATGAGGCCATCCGGATCGGGCCAGGCGCAGCCAAACGGAGCTATCTGAACATCCCGGCCATCGTGGAAGCAGCCCTGCACACGGGTGCCGACGCCGTCCATCCCGGTTACGGGTTCCTCGCCGAGGAGGCCGACTTCGCGGAGGTGTGCCAGGCCCACGGGCTCACCTTCGTCGGACCACCCCCCGAGGTGATCCGGCGTCTTGGCGACAAGACAGCGGCTCGCGCCTTGATGGCCGCCGTTGGGCTGCCGATGCTGCCCGCCAGCCCGCAACGCCTCCCCCTGCACAACATCCTCGAGGTACAGCGAATCGCGGACAGTCTCGGCTACCCCGTGATCATCAAGGCAGCCGCGGGTGGCGGCGGCCGCGGGATGGGCCTGGTCCGCAGACGCGAGGAGTTCGCCCAGGTGTTCTCGCACACCAGGGCCGGTGCGCAGGCCCTGTTCGGAGACGGCCGGGTGTACTTGGAGAAGTACCTCGACCACGCGCGCCACGTGGAGGTCCAGGTGCTCGCCGACCAGCACGGAAACATCGTGCACCTGGGCGAGCGGGACTGCTCGGTGCAGCGGCGCCACCAGAAGCTCCTCGAGGAGACACCCGCGCCCGAGCTGCCCGCCGGTCTCGCCGAGCGGATGGGACAGGCCGCCGTGCACGCCGCCCGGGCCGCTGGCTACGTCGGTGCCGGCACCGTCGAGTTCCTGGTGGACGCTACCGGCGAGTTCTCCTTCCTGGAGGTCAACTGCCGGATCCAGGTCGAACACCCGGTCACCGAGATGGCCACCGGTGTGGACCTGGTGCACGAACAGTTCCGGGTGGCGGCCGGGGATGTCTTAGCGCTGCGGCAGTCCGACGTGCTGCCGCGCGGGGCGGCGATCGAGTGCCGGATCAACGTTGAGGACCCGGAACGTGACTTTGTTCCCACGCCGGGGCTGCTGACGGCGTTCTCGCCGGCATCCGGCCCATTCGTCCGGGTGGACACGCACGGTTACCCGGGCTACCGGGTACCGGCCAGCTATGACTCGCTGCTGGCCAAGCTGGTGGTCTGGGCACCGACCAGGGCGCAGGCCCTGGAGCGGATGCGCCGCGCGCTGGCCGAGTTCCGGGTGGAGGGCCCCGGTATCCGCACCACCGCACACTTTTTGAGCGAGGTGATCGACCACCCCCTGTTCCGGTCCGCGCAGCACACCACCGCCCTCGTCGAGCGGGTCCTAGCCGAGCGCCGGACCGAGCCGTCAGACCGCGACCACCAGCGCCGCGTTCTGAACAACCACTTGTACCCCTCAGCACCCTGAAACCAGGATGGGAGAAGTCATGCCGGATCAAAGCCCGCACCGGGTCGCCCTCGTCACCGGTGCTACCAGCGGGATCGGGCTAGCCGTGGCCGAACACCTTGCCGCACTGGGCCTGCAGGTCTTCATCTGTGCCCGCACCGCGGGCAACGTCGCCCTCGTCGTCAAGCAGCTCCGCGAGGAGGGCCTCGACGTGGACGGCCTCTCTGGTGATGTCCGTTCGACCACCGACGTGCACGCCGTCGTGCAGGCGGCCGTTGATCGGTACGGCCCGGTGGACGTCCTGATCAACAACGCTGGTCGCAGCGGTGGTGGGGTGACCGCTCAGATCACCGACGAGTTGTGGTTCGACGTCATCGACACGAACCTGAACAGCGTTTTTCTCATGAGCCGGGAGGTGCTCACCACCGGTGGGATGCTCGCCCGCCAGCACGGGCGGATCATCAACATCGCCTCGACCGGCGGTAAGCAGGGGGTGGTGCTCGGCGCACCGTACTCGGCCTCCAAGCATGGCGTGGTCGGTTTCACCAAGGCGCTGGGCTTGGAGCTGGCCAAGACCGGCATCACGGTCAACGCGGTGTGTCCTGGCTATGTGGAGACGCCGATGGCGCGGCGGGTTCGGCAGGGCTACGCCCAGGTGTATGACACCACCGAGGACGCCATCCTGGAGCGTTTCCAAGCCAAGATCCCGCTCGGTCGTTACTCGACGCCCGAGGAAGTGGCCGGCCTGGTCGGTTACCTGGTCACGGACACCGCCGCGCCGATCACCGCACAGGCCCTGAACGTGTGCGGCGGCCTGGGCAACTACTGAGCGCAGATCCGCGGCTGCGGGCGACAGAAAGGAGACGAGACACATGGCAGGGCACACGGATACCCGCCACGTCGAGCACCAGATCAAGGTGCTGGCGCCAGCGGAGGGCGTGTACGAGCTGATCGCCGATGTGACGCACTGGCCGCGGGTCTTCCCGCCGACCGTGCACATCGAGCACGAGCAGCTCAGTGAGTCGGAGGAGCGGATCCGACTCTGGGCGACAGCCAACGGTGCGGTGAAGACCTGGACTTCCCGGCGCCGGCTCGACGCGGGCGCGCGCCGGGTGGAGTTCCGTCAAGAAATCTCCCAGCCGCCGGTGGCCGCGATGGGCGGTACGTGGATCGTGGAACCCATCGCGGCCAGCGAGTGCGCGGTGCGACTGCTGCACGACTACCGGGCCGTCGAGGGCACCGCGGAGAATCTCGAGTGGATCGACCGCGCGGTCGACCGCAACAGCACCGCCGAACTCGGTGCGCTGAAGTCGACCGCGGAGCTGGGCAGCGACCGCACTGACTTGATGTTGGCCTTCGAGGACACCGTGCAGATCGCTGGCTCGGCTCGGGACGTCTACGAGTTCATCTACGACGCGACGCAGTGGGTGCACCGGCTGCCGCACGTGGCGCGGGTCTCGTTGCAGGAAGACACCCCGAATATCCAGCTGCTGGACATGGACACCCAGGCCCCGAACGGCTCGGTGCACACCACGACATCGGTGCGGATCTGCTTTCCCGAAAACAAGATCATCTACAAGCAGATCGTGCTGCCCGCGCTGATGAGCGTGCACACCGGTTGCTGGCTGCTGGAGGAGAACGCCCAGGGCGTTGCGGTCACCTCGCAGCATACGATTGTGATCAAGCCCTCGGCCGTCGCCGCGGTGCTCGGCGCCGAGGCGACGGTGGCCGACGCCCGCAACTTCGTGCGCACCGCGTTGAGCACCAACAGCCTGGCCACACTCGATCATGCTCGGTCGTTCGCCGAGCACCGCTCACGCGAGCGAGCGCCTCGAGCAGAGCAGGGGAGTTGAGGGGCGGTGGTGGTGTTCGTCAACCAGTTCTCGGTACACGGCAACGCCGAGGATTTCGAGCGAGCCTTCCAAGCCAGCTCGGAGTTCATGCGCCGGCAACCGGGTTTTCTGCGTCACAGCCTGGTACGCTCTACCCTGTTACCTGAGCGCTATGTGAACGTTGCGGAGTGGGAGGACGCGGCCTCCTTTCGGCGAGCAACCGAACATCCTGACTTCGAATCGCATGTGCGCGAGTTGCATGAGCTCGCCAGCAGCGAACCGCATCTGTGCGTGCCGGTGCTGCAGCGCGGTGCGCTGAGAGGCGACGCTGAGGGTGGGTGAGGGTCTGGCCCGCGTGACAACACCGGGGAGATGACGTTGTCTGGTAGTGATGGTGTTGTTCTGCCATTGTCGGCCGCCCAGCGTGAGATTTGGTTTGCTGAACAACGGTTGCCCACGGCGAATCGGGTCTACCAGGTTGGTGAGTATATCGAGATAGCTGGGCCTGTTGATCCGGTGCTGTTCGAGGCAGCCCTGCGGCAGGTGGTGGGGGAGGCGGAGGCGCTGCGGGTCCGGTTCACCGGGGGTGACGAGGAGCCACGGCAGGTTGTCCAGCCGTTGTCGGAATGGCTTATGCCGTTGGTCGATGTCAGCGACGAACCTGACCCTCTTGCGGCTGCGCAGGAATGGATGGCTCTCGACATGGCCCGGCCGATGGATCTGGCTGTCGGGCCGCTGTTCAGTTACGCATTGCTCAAGCTGAGGTCTGACTGGTTTGTGTGGTATCAGGGTTACCACCATATCGTGATGGACGGGTTTGGTTCGTCCCTGATCACGCGACGGGTAGCTGACATTTATACGGCGCTCACCCAGGGGCGGACATATGACCAGAATGCGCTTGGCTCATTGCGCCAGCTGCTGGACAGCGATTCGGCCTATCGTGCGTCGGAACAGTTTACCCAGGATCAGGCGTATTGGATCAAGCGCTTTGCTGACCGCCCAGAGCCGACCAGACTCGTGGGTCAGTCATCGACAACTCCGGAGAGCGTTGTTCATCAGGCGACCTCTTTGTCACCGTCTGAGCTGGACAAGTTACGGGCAGCCGCGCGCCGGGCCCGGGTGCCCTGGTCACTAATGGTGACCGCAGCGACGGCGGCGTATATGTACCGCTTGACGGGCGCGCAGGATGTGGTCGTCAGTTTAGCGGTCACAGCCCGTGAGGGTTCTCTTCTGAAACGTGTCCCGGGCACGGTGTCCAATGTGTTGCCACTGCGGTTGTTGGCACGTCCCGACATGAGCCTCGCCGAACTCATCGGTCAGGTAGCGCGGGAAGTCCGTGAGGTGTTGGCGCATCAACGTTACCGAGGCGAGGATCTCCACCGGGATCTTGATCTACCCGGTAAGATCGGGACATTTCTCACACCAATGATCAACATCATACCTTTCAACTATGACCTGCGATTCGCCGGTCATCCCAGCGCGACATACACTGTTTCGGCCGGTTGGATCGGTGATCTGTCGATTTCCGCGTGGGACAAAGGGGACGGTTCAGGGTTACGGATTGACTGGCAGGCGCATCCGGAAGTCTGCAGCCAGGATGACCTTGCGATCCATCAGCAACGTTTCCTGAGTCTGTTAGAAGCCATTGTCGTCGCTGATCCGGATCAGTCTATTGGTCGGATCGATGTGCTCACTACCGAGGAGCGTCACCGGGTATTGCAGACCTGGAATGACACCACCCACCCCGTGCCACCCAGCAGCCTACCCGCACTGTTCAGGGCTCAGGTACAGGCCACACCGGATGCGATCGCGGTGATCTGCGGCGACACCCAGTTGCCCTACGCCCAGCTCAACGCTGCGGCGAACCGGCTTGCGCATGCGCTGATCGCCCGGGGCGTGGGTCCAGAGTGCGCGGTGGCGGTGCTGCTGGAACGCTCGGTTGATCTGGTGGTGTCGATCCTGGCGGTGGTGAAGGCTGGGGGAACCTACGTACCGTTGGATGCCCGGTATCCGCTGGCATGGATACGGATGGTCCTCGCGGAGACCGGGGCGTCAATACTGGTGAGCAACCAGACGATCCCCGCCGGTGGGTTCCCGCCCAGCATTGAGGTACTCACCATTGCTGCTGACTACTCCGCAGGCGAGCAGGATCCTGGTGATCCGAGGATTGCTTGTGATCCTGAGCAGCTGGCCTATATCATGTACACTTCGGGCTCGACGGGGACGCCGAAGGGCATCGCGGTCACCCATGGTGATGTCGTCAGTCTGGCATGGGATCCGTGTTGGCGCGGTGGTGCGCACGAGCGGGTGCTGTTCCATTCCCCGTCCGCGTTTGACGCCTCGACGTATGAGTTGTGGGTCCCGCTGCTGACTGGCAGGCAGATCGTCATCGCCCCACCCCGTGAATTGGACGTCCACACGTTGCAGGAGGTCATCGCCCGAAACAAGATCACGGGACTGTGGCTGACGGCGGCCCTGTTCGGCCTGATGGCCGAGCAATGCCCGGACTGCTTCACCGGTGTGCACGAAATATGGACCGGAGGCGAGGTGGTCTCGGCCACCGCGGTACACCAGGTCATAAAACACTGCCCGTATACTACCGTGGTCAACGGTTACGGCCCGACCGAAACCACCACCTTCGCCACCTATCATCCGATGCGACCACCCCACCGAGTGGATCACACCGTGCCGATCGGCCGGCCGATGGCCAACACCCGGGTTTATGTGCTGGATGCCGGCCTGCAGCCGGTGCCCCCGGGTGTGGTGGGTGAGTTGTATATCGCCGGTGCGGGACTGGCCCGAGGGTATCTAAACCGGCCGGGGCTGACCGCGGAGTGGTTCGTGGCATGCCCCTTCGGCCCACCAGGTGAGCGAATGTACCGGAGTGGGGATCTGGTCCGCTGGAATCCCAACGGGGAATTGATGTTCGTAGGCCGAGCCGACGACCAAATCAAAATCCGCGGATACCGCATCGAATCCGGCGAAATCGAAACCATACTCACCACCCACCCCCACATCACCCAAGCCGCAGTCATCGCCCGCGAAGACCAACCCGGCGACAAACGACTCGTCGCCTACGTGGTGGCTGCCGATGATGGTTGCCGCGGGAAGGCGCTGCGCGAGTATCTGCGGGAACGATTGCCGGACTACATGCTCCCCACGGTGGTGGTAGTGGACGGTTTGCCGTTAACACCGAACGGCAAGCTGGACCGAGCGGCGTTACCGGCCCCGCAGTTCAGTTCGACGGGTCATGGTCGGGCGCCCAAGACCCCGCACGAACAATTGCTGTGCGAATTGTTCGCCGAGGTGCTGAGCCTACCCCGGGTAAGCGTTGATGATGATTTCTTCGACCTGGGTGGACATTCACTGCTAGCCACCCGCCTGATTGCCCGGGCACGGGCTATGTTGGGTGTGGAACTACAGCTGCGTGCCCTGTTCGAAGCGCCGACGCCAGCCGGGCTGGCCGCACGGTTAGACAGCGCAGGACCGGCACGGTTAGCGCTGCGGGCAGCTCAGCGCCCGGATGTGGTGCCCTTATCGTTCGCCCAGCGCCGATTGTGGTTTCTGCACCAGCTGGAGGGCACCAGCCCCACCTACAACATCCCCCTCGCATTGCACCTATCCGGAGCACTGGATCGGGATGCATTGCAAGCCGCGCTGGGAGACGTCGTGGCCCGGCATGAAAGCCTGCGCACGGTCTTTCCCGAGACCCAGGGAATACCCCACCAACAGATCCTGGACACCTCCACGGCGCGCCTGCCGCTGAGGATCACCCAGACCAGCCACACCGAGTTACCCGACGCTTTGGCCACCGCCGCACGCTACAGATTTAATCTTTCTGTTGAGATACCAGTACGGGCGCAGTTATTCGTCCTGGCACCGGATGAGCACGTGCTATTAGTGCTGGTACACCACATTGCCAGTGATGGCTGGTCACTACGGCCGCTGTCCACTGACCTGGCCACCGCATACACAGCACGACACCAGGGTAAAGCACCGCAATGGGCGCCATTACCGGCACAGTACGCTGACTACACGCTGTGGCAACACCGCCTGCTGGGTGACCAGGCCGACCCGGGCAGCCTGCTCGCCATCCAGCTGGAGTATTGGACCACCACGCTGGCCGGAGCGCCCGAGCATCTGGAATTGCCCACCGACCGACCCCACCCACCGATGGCCTCCTACCGCGGCGGCCAACTGCCCATCCATCTGGACGCAGAACTACACCAAAAACTGATGGACCTGGCCCACCGCAACCACGCCACCCTATTCATGGTCCTGCACACCGGACTCGCTGCACTACTCAGCAAGCTAGGCGCCGGCGAGGACATCACCCTCGGCTCCCCGATCGCCGGACGCACCGATCAAGCATTAGACAACTTGGTGGGGTTTTTCGTCAACACCCTGGTGCTCCGCACCGACACCTCCGCAAATCCCACCTTCACCCAACTGCTAGCCCGAACCCGGGAAACCGTACTAACCGCCTACACCCACCAAGACATCCCCTTCGAATACCTCGTCGAAACTCTCAATCCGACCCGCTCACTAGCCCACCACCCCCTCTTCCAAGTACTCTTAGCAATACAAAACACCCCCGAAGCGGAACTCACCCTACCCGAGCTGAACACCCACATCCTGCCAACATCAACCGGCACAGCCAAATTCGACCTCAGCATCAGCCTCTCCGAACACCGCCACCCCGACGGCACTCCCGCCGGCATCGAAGGGACCATCGAATACGCCAGTGACCTATTCGACGCCACCACAGTCAACACGCTCCTCGCGCGCTGGACACAACTCCTCCAAACAGCAGTCACTAATCCGGATCAGCCTATTGGTCGGATCGATCTGCTCACCACCGCCGAGCGGACGCGGTTGCTGGTGGAGTACAACGACACCACCACCGAGATACCTTACGCCACACTGCCAGCGTTGTTCCAAACCCAAGTACATGCCACACCGGATGCGATCGCGGTGATCTGCGGCGACACCCAGTTGCCCTACGCCCAGCTCAACGCTGCGGCGAACCGGCTTGCGCATGCGCTGATCGCCCGGGGTTTGGGTCCAGAGCAGATCGTCGCCCTCACCCTGCCCCGCTCACCCGAGCTGATCATCGCGTTGCTCGCGGTGCTCAAGGCCGGGGCGGCCTACCTGCCCCTAGACCCCGATTACCCACCCGCACGCCTGGCATTCATGCTCACCGATGCCCGCCCCGCGCTCCTGCTCACCATCACACAAACCCTCGGCTGCGTCCCCGACAACCTCACCCCCCCTCAACTGGTCATCGATGATCCCCACATCCTCGCCACACTGAACACCTACCCGGACACCGATCCCACGGACACCGAGCGCAGTAGCCCCCTGCTCCCCGCCCATCCTGCGTATGTGATCTACACTTCTGGCTCCGCCGGCACTCCCAAAGGCGTGGTGGTGACGCATGCCGGCATTCCCAGCCTGGTTGCGGCACAGGTCGAGCGGTTGGGAGTCGGTGCGCACAGCCGGGTGCTGCAGTTCGCCTCCCCCAGCTTCGACGCGTCGTTCTGGGAGCTGTGCATGGCCCTGCTGTCTGGCGCGACGCTGATCATGGCCCCACCAGTACAGCTGCTGCCGGGGCCCCCGCTGGCCGCGCTGGTGGGCGAGCAGCGGGTAACGCATGCGACGTTGCCACCCTCGGCGCTGGCGGTACTGCCAGCCGAAGACGGGCTGCCGCCGACGATGACGCTGGTCGTGGCGGGTGAGGCGTGCCCACCGGAGGCGGTCGCCGCCTGGTCACCAGACCGGAGGTTGATCAATGCCTACGGTCCGACCGAGACCACCGTGTGCGCCACCATGAGCCGGCCTTTGTCCGACGCAGCGCAGATGCCACCGCCGATCGGCCGGCCGATCATCAACACGCGGGTGTATGTGCTGGATGCTGGGTTGTGTCCGGTTCCGGTGGGGGTGACCGGGGAGTTGTATGTCGCGGGGATAGGTCTGGCGCGGGAGTATTTGCACCAGCCGGGGTTGACGGCCGGGCGGTTTGTGGCGAATCCGTTTGGTGCTCCGGGCGAACGGATGTATCGGACAGGGGACCTGGTCCGGTGGCGCCCGGATGGGGATATGGAGTTTGTGGGTCGGGTTGATGATCAGGTGAAGATCCGGGGGTTCCGGATCGAGCCGGGTGAGATCGAAGCCGTGCTGGCGCAGCGGGACGACATCGCCCGCAGCGCAGTCGTGGCCTGCGAGGACGGGCTCGGCAGCAAGCGCCTGGTGGGCTATCTCGTAGCCGCCGAGGCCCCCAAGGGGATCGACAACGAGGGAATCGACACTGCTGAACTGCGCCGCGCACTGGCCCGGAGGCTGCCGGAGCACCTGGTGCCCAGTGCCTTGGTCGTCGTACCGCAGCTGCCGCTCACCCCCAATGGGAAGGTCGACCGCCGGCAGCTGGCGCTGCGCCCGGTGGCGCGTGCGGCGAGCACGGCATGGATCGCCCCGCGCGGCGAACTGGAGCAGACGATCGCCGAACTCTGGTCCCAAGTCCTCAACGTGGACAAGGTCGGCGCCGAGGACAACTTTTTCGACCTCGGCGGCCACTCACTGCTCCTGATCACCCTTCAACACCGGCTCGCCACCCTGATGCAGCGTCCGATCCCGATCGTCGAGCTCTTCACCCACACCACGGTCGCCGCACAGGCCCGCCACCTGGGCACTACCGCCACCACCTTCCCCAAACTCGCCGCCGCCCGAGAACGCGCCCAGCAACGACAGCTGTCCCGACGCCGACGTCCGGCCGCCCGCACCTGAAAGGAGATGCCCCGCATGACTGAAACACCCGCGGCAGCCGAGACGTCCGAGACGACCAATGTCTCGGCGGACGTAGACATCGCGGTGGTCGGGATGGCCGGGCGCTTCCCCCACGCCCCCGACCTGGACCGCTTCTGGACCAACCTGGTTGAGGGCCACGAGTCGATACGGCCCTTCAGTGTCACGGAGTACCTGGCCGCAGGCGGCGATCCGGCCGGTCTGGACGACCCGTACTTGGTTCGCAAGGCCTCCGTAGTCGAGGGCATCGACCTCTTCGATGCCGACTTCTTCGGCTATCGGCCCGCCGAGGCTGAGTTGCTGGACCCCCAGCATCGGCTGTTCCTCGAATGCTGCTATCACGCGCTGGAGCACGCCGGTCACCACCCCGACCGCTTTGGCGGCCTCACCGGCCTGTACGCCGGCGCCAGCCTGAGCACCTACTTCATGGTCCACGTCTTTCCGCGGCTGGCGGGCAGGGTGCCGTCGATGGACTGGTTCTCGGCCGGGCTGAGCAACGACCCCGGGGTGTTCGTCACCCGGGTGGCCTACGAGCTGAACCTGACCGGCCCGGCCGTGTCGGTGCAGACCACGTGCTCCACCTCACTGGTCGCGGTCCACCTGGCCTGCCAGGACCTGCTCAACTACCACTGCGACGCGGCCCTGGCGGGCGGCGCCTCGCTCAACCTGTTGACCCAGCAGGGCTACCGCTACATCCAGGACGGCCCGCTGTCCCCCGACGGCCACTGCCGGACCTTCGACGCCTCGGCGGCCGGGATGGTCCCGGGCAACGGGGTGGGTGCGGTGGTCCTCAAGCGCCTGGCGGACGCGCTGGCCGACGGGGACCACATCTGGGCGGTCATCAAGGGCTCTGCGGTCAACAACGACGGCAACCGGAAGGTGGGTTTTACGGCGCCGAGCACCCAAGGCCAGGTGGAGGTGATTCTCGCCGCTCAGGCCGCCGCCGGGGTGGGCGCCGAGTCGATCGGCTACGTCGAGGCGCACGGTACCGCCACCCCGCTTGGCGACCCGATCGAGGTCGCCGCGCTGACCAAGGCGTTCCGCGAAAGCACCGAGCGCCGTGGGTACTGCGCACTCGGCTCGGTGAAGACCAACATCGGCCACCTCGACGCCGCAGCGGGCATCGCCGGACTGATCAAGACGGTACTCGTGCTCTGGCACCGCAGGATCCCTCCCAGCCTGCACTTCCAGACCCCCAACCCGGAGATCGACTTCGCGGGCAGCCCCTTCTACATCAACACCGACACGGCCGACTGGGCACCCGGTGAGGGACCTCGGCGCGCGGCCGTCAGCGCGCTGGGCATCGGGGGGACCAACGCCCACATCATCCTGGAAGAGGCCCCTGCGGCTCACCGGCCCGGTTCCTCGTCCGGGCAGCCGACCGTCCTGCCCCTCTCAGCCAAGAACCCAGCAGCTCTCCAGGAGATGTCCGTCCGTCTCGCCGAGCATCTTGCCGCCCACCCGGAGCTCGAACTCGCCGATGTGGCGCACACCTTGTGCCACGGCCGCAAGGAGCACCCGCACCGCCGGGCCGTCGTCTGCCGCACCACCGCCGAGGGCGTCGCGCTGCTCGCCCACCCCGGGCCCAGCGCCGACGGCTCATCCCGACCCCAGGTGACGTACCTGTTCCCTGGCGGCGGCGCCCACCACGCCCGGATGGGCAAAGACCTGTACGCCGCGCAGCCGGTCTTCCGCGAGCAGATGGACCGCGCGGCCCGGATCCTGCTGCCCGTGTTGGGCCAGGACATCCGGACCGTCCTGTACGAGGACGCCGCACCGCGTCAAGCCTGCTCGTTTCCCGCCCTGGTGGCGACCGAGTACGCGATGGCCACGCTGTTGAGAGCGCACGGGGCCCAGCCTGACGCCCTCATCGGCCACTCGGTCGGCGAGTACACCGCCGCATGCCTGGCCGGGGTGCTCAGCCTGGAGGAGGCACTGCCCCTGGTCGCCGAACGGGAACGGCTGCTGGAACGGGCCGGCGGCAGCGCGCTCAGCGTCTGCCTGTCCGAGGAGGCGCTGCGCTGTCGGCTGACCGGTCGGCTATCCCTCGCCGCCGTCAACGCCCCCCAGGTCTGCACAGTCTCCGGCCCCACGGACGAGATCGAGTGCCTGAAACGCGAGCTGGACGCCGACCGGATCGAGCACCACCGGGTGCGGCTACCCGGCGCCCCGCACAGCGAGCTCCTCGACGCAGTCCTGGACGACTACGCCCAGGCTCTGCGGCACGTCACGCTGCGCCCGCCGAGCATCCCGTTCCTCTCCGGCCTCACCGGCACCTGGATCACCGACGAGCAGGCGACCAGCCGCGAATACTGGCTGCGCCAGTACCGGCAGACCGTGCGCTTCTCCGAGGGGGTCAAGACGCTGCACGGTGAGCTGTCCCAGCGTGGGCGGTCCATCCTCGTCGAGGTGGGGCCGGGCCACACGCTGGCCCAGTTCGCCCGGCTGCAAGTGGGCCAGGACACGCTGACCGTGCTGAGCATGCGACACCCCAAGGCCGTACACCAGGACGACACCCAGTTCCTGTTGAGCGCCGTGGGCGTGCTGTGGTCCCACGGAGCGCCGGTGCGGTGGGCAGGCGAGGACGACGGCTCACGCCAGCGAGTCCCCCTGCCCGGCTATCCCTTCCAGCGCCGCCGCTACTGGATCGACGCCCCCCCTGCGCCGCCCTCTGCGATCAACCCGGCCGTGCAGCGCACCGTGTACGTGCTACCCAACGGGTTACGCGACGACAACTACGCCACCACCCGGGCTATCGCCGCCCGTTCTCGCGGACACCTGGTCATCACCGACCCGCTCGGTGCCACCATCCCGTCCGACAGCGAACCATCCGACCTGGCCGAGCGGTTAAGGCAGATCGAACGCCGCCTTTCCGCCCGGGCTCCGCTGGAGCCGAAAGACGCCGAGCGCGCCTCGATGACCGACCGCTTGTGCGCGCTGCACGCCTGCGCCTACCTCCGAGGCCACGGCATCGGCTGCGTCCCGGGTGAGGAAGTACGACGGGCGGAGCTGCTCGCCCGCCTGGGTATCGTGCCCTCCTACCACAAGTTCCTCAATGCCCTGCTCAGCATGCTCGCCAGCGACGGGATCGTCTCCCTGGACTGCGACACCGACATCGTCCGCTTCGTCGGGGACACCGGCACCGCCGAGGAGATCACCGAACTGGAGAAGACCCTCGTCGCGGACTACCCCGAGGCCGCCGAAGACCTCGACCTGCTCACCAGCTGTGTCGCGGAGTACGACGCGGTCTTCGGCGGCACCCGATCCGGCACCGAGGTGCTCCGGCCAGACCGCCGCAATCACCGGTCCCTGTCGTGGGCCGAGCGCCTGCTGAGCCACAGCGACCTGGCTGGGTATCGATCCCTCATCGTGGCGGAGGTGACCAGGCTCCTCGGCGAGGCCGACGGCCGCCCGCTGCGCATCCTCGAAGTCGGCGGCGGCCAGGGCCATCTCACCTGGCCGGTGGCCGAGGCACTGCGTGGCAACCGGAACGTGGAGTACCGCTTCACCGACCTGGGCCGGTCCTTCGTGGTGGCGGCCCAGCGCGAAGCTGCCAACCGGGGCCTGGACTTCATGACCTTTGGCGTGCTGGACGTGGACCGGGGCCTGGGCACCCAGAGCGGCCGGGACGACCGCGACTTCGACATCGTCCTTGCGTTCAACGTCCTGCACGCGACCCCAGATCTGCGCCGCACCGTCCGCAACCTGCACGAGCTCCTCACTCCCGGAGGACTGCTCTACATCCTGGAAGCCACTTCCACACCAAGGATTGCCACGATGACCGTCGGCCTGTTGGAAGGCTGGTGGTACTTCGACGACGACCTCCGCGAGCACTCCCCACTGCTCCCGCCGCACCGCTGGCAGCAGCTCCTGGACTCCCTGGGCTTCCGACCGACCGTCGCCCTCCCCCCCCGCGACCACGAGGTCACCGCCGACCACGGATTGATCGTCGGCGCGCGGCCGCCGGCAGCAGCCGACACCAGGGCGGCCCGTACTGAGGAACTGAAGTCCCTCGGCGCCACCGTCACCGTCATCGTCGACAGCGAACTACCCGGCCACCTTGACCTCAGGGACACCCCGCAACTCATCCCAGCGCCCGCGACATCGGATGAGGCCTCCCCACCGTCCCCCGTCACCTTCAACCGCCGCCCCGATCTGACCACGGCCTACACCGCCCCCACGACGAAACTAGAACACTTGGTGGCGCGCCAGTGGGCCGAGGTCCTCGAGCTGGACCGGGTTGGTGTACACGACAACTTCTTCGACTTGGGGGGCGAGTCCCTGCTGGTGATCCAGATGGCCGGCCGGCTCCGTGATGAACTCTCGGTCGACCTCTCGGTGAAGAAACTCTTCGAAAACCTCACCGTGGCCGAGCTGGCCCGCGAAATCGAGTCCCTCCAACGCGCTCCGGCCGCAACCACGACAAAGATCATCCCAAGCCGCCGTCGAGCCGCCCACCGTTGAACGGAGCACCACGATGTCCTCACGCCCGTCAGCCCGGACCGACGACCCTCCCGACATGTCCGACGGCGAAGCCGAAGCCGGGCAAGCCGGAGGTGCCCTCACCTTCCCCGCGTCCTACGCCCAGGAACAGATGTGGTTTTTCTACCGGCTCCACCCCCAGAACACTTCCTACAACGTCCCGCTGCTCCTGCGACTGACCGGTGAGCTGGACGCCGAGGCGCTCCGGGCGGCCCTCAACGACCTGATCGCCCGGCACGAAACCCTGCGGACCACCTTCGCCGAGTCCGACGGTTTTCTGCAGCAGATCGTCGCCGAGCACCTCGTGCTCCCCCTGCCCACGGTCGACTGCTCCGCGCTGCTGGCGGGTCGAGCGCCCGAGGCGCTCACCGAGCACGAACCCATCCGTGCCCGGCTGCTGGAGGAGATGCAGCGCCCGTTTAACCTGGAGAATGGGCCGCTGCTGCGAACCCGCTTGCTGCGCCTGGGCCCCACCGAGCACCGTCTGCTCGTCTGTGTGCACCACATCGCCATCGACGGCTGGTCGACAGACGTGTTCCTGCGCGAACTCGCCGAGGCCTACCGGGCCCGCCTCGGCGGTGCGGCACCGACCTGGACCCCGCTGGAAATCCAGTACGGTGACTACGCTGAGTGGCAGCGTGAACAGCTCGACGGACAGCCGCTCGCCGAGGGTCTGGCCTACTGGCGGCAACGGTTGGCCGGTGAGCTGCCCGCCCTGCGGCTGCCGACCGACCGCCCGCCGCCGCAGACGCGCACGTTCGCTGGCGACCGGCTGGACTTCACCCTGTCTGCGGAACTCACCGCCGGAATCAAAAGGCTCTGCCGAGACCAAGGCGCCACCCTGTACATGGTGCTGCTCACCGGCTTCGCCGCCCTGCTGCGCCGCTACAGCGGGCAGGACGACATCCTAGTCGGCTCACCGTCGGCCAACCGGGACAACCCGCAGATCGAGCCGCTGATCGGGACGTTCGCCAACATCCTGCCGCTGCGCCTGGATACCTCCGGCAACCCGAGCTTCGCTGACCTACTGCACCGGGTCCGGGACGTGAGCCTGGGCGCCTTGGCCCACCAGCACATCCGACTGGAGAAGATCGTCCAGGAGGTGGCGCCGCAGCGGGATCCGGGGGGCAACCCGCTGTTCCGCGTCATCTTCGCGCTGCAGAACTTCGAGCGTCCCGAGATCGAGCTGCCGGGATTGACGGTCAGCATGGAGAGTTTGCCCGAGGGGACCAGTCACTTAGATCTCGAACTGTGCCTGTGGGAGCAGCGGGACGTACTGCGCGGTGCACTGATCTTCGCCACCGATCTGTTCGAGCGGCGCACCGCCAAGCGGATGACCGGCCAGTTGCGGCGGGTGTTCGAGGCCGTCATGGTGGACCCGCATCGCAGACTGGCGGATCTGCCACTGGTAAGCGAGCAGGACCAGGCCCACCTGACTGGTGGCCTCACCGAGGAGCTGCTCGCCTACGACTGGGAGGGCACGGTCACGGCCCGCTTCGCACGACAGGTGGCAGCCCAGCCGGAGGCAGCCGCGGTGTGCGTCGCGGGGAGCACGGCCTCCTATCGCGAGATCGACACGTGGTCGAGTCGGCTGGCCGGTGACCTCATCGGAGGGGGTGTGTCGCCGGGCAACCGGGTGGCGCTGTGCTGTGGCCGCGGGTTGGACGCGGTGATCGGGCTGCTGGGGGTGCTCAAGGCCGGGGCGGTCTGCCTGCCGCTCGATCCGGCGGATCCGCCCGCTCGGTTGCTCAGGATGGTGGCGGACGCGGAGGCACTGGTCGTGCTCACTGCAGGACCCAGCGCCGCTTTCACCGCGGGCGCGCAGGACGGCGAGGGGCCAAGGGTCATCGATCTCAGCAACCCCCGGTACCGAGGCCACCCGGCCGAGGGTGCCCCTCCTGCTCCGCAGAGACGGATAGGGGGCAGCGACCCGGCGCTGCTGCTGGGTGCCGAGCCCCGCTCGGTGACCGTCGAGCATGCCGAGCTGCTCCATCAACTCGACCTGTTGGCCCAGGCGGTGGGCGGGCTCACCGACACCGACACCATCCGGTGCTGGGCGCCGGTGGGCACCCAGCGGTCGGTGTGGGAGATGCTGCTGCCGCTGTGTCACGGGGCGCGGATGGCCGTCGCTCAGGACGACGCCGGGGCGCTATCGGAGGATGGGGCGACGGTCGTGCTCGCGGTGGACCGTGACCTCGCCTGGCTCGCCAGCGGGCACGGTCTCGCGGCAGTGCGCGCGGTGGTGTGCACCGACCGCGGTCTGGGCCCCGAACGCGTGGCCCGGTTCGGCCAGGCCCTGGACGGGCGGTTGTGGTGGGCGTACTGCACGGCTGCGGCCGGGCCGGTTGCGCTCACCCCGCCGTTGACGGCCCCGGCCGAGGTGCCCGCCCTGCGTCCGCTGCGCCCCGTGCAGGTCCTCGACGAGTACGGCGCTGTAGCGCCGATCGGCGGGTACGGGATCGTGCACATCCGCCTCCCAGAGGTGGCTACTGCGGCGCACGCCGGGGGGAAGCTGGTGCGGACCGGAGACCTCGGCCGGATCACCGCAGACGGCGCGCTGGAGCCGTCCGGGCCCGAGCCTGGCCGGGCGCATGTAGCGGATCACACCGTCGAGCTTGCCGCAGTGGCCGACCGGCTCATGGACCATGAGTCGGTCCGGGACTGTGCCGTGCGGGTCAGGCACACCGCGACGGGTGTTGCGGAACTGGTGGCCTACGTCGTGCCGACCCGGGAGGTCACCGAGGAGCAGATCCTCCGAGCCGCCCGTCCGGCGCTGCCCGCCGCCCTGGCACTCACCGCCGTCGTCCTCGTGTCGGATTTGCCCAGGACGGCGGGTGGAGGGCTCGACGAGGTGGCACTGGCCCGCTTCCCGGTCCTGGACGAGGAGGTGGTAACCCGCTGGCAGCGGCGGTGGAACGCCTCGGCGGGCAGCGGCCGGGCTGCGGTCGTGCTCACCGCGAATCAGGCTTCTGAGGGTCCCGCTGAGCCCGTACGGCTGTCCGGACCGCTCGGGGGTAGGGGTTCACCGGCCCCGAGCGGTCCGGCCGCGCGGGGCGCGAGCGGGCAGGCCCCGCCGTCGGTCAGCGTCGGTCCCCCCTTGCGCCGGCTTGCGGTCAGCACGTTGGACGCTGCGCTACGCCGGGCGGCTTCAGTGGGCGACTCAAGAGAGTCGTGCTACCTCGGGCCCGATGGAGCGCTGGACCGGCAGTCCTATGCCGAGCTGCTGGAAGAGGCGTCGCGGCTGCTCGGTGGGTTGCGTGGGCTGGGTCTGGTAGCGGGTGACACGGTGCTGTTCCAATTGGCCGGCAACCGGGATTTCGTGGTGGGTTTCTGGGCCTGTGTCCTGGGGGGTTATGTCGCTGTTCCGCTGGCGGTGCCGCCGGTGGAACAGCCCGACGGTCCGGCGGCGGCGAAGGTACAGCACGCCTGGGAGTCGTTTGGCCGGCCGCTGGTGCTTACCGACCAGGACAGGGCACAGAGCCTGTCCGCGACGCGGGTCGCGGCGATCGAGGAGTTGTCTGCCGGTCCCGCCGACCACAACTGGCATCCCACCTGCGCCGAGGACCTGGTGCTGCTGATGATCACCTCGGGCAGCACCGGGATCCCCAAGGCCGTGCGCCTGTGCCACGACAACCTGCTCACCTACGCACTGGCGGCCCGCCAGCACCACGACCTGACGCCGGCTGACGTCTCGTTCAACTGGATGCCGATGGACCACGTGGGCGGCCTGGTCATGTTCCATGTGCGAGACGTCGTCCTAGGGTGTCGCCAGATCCACGCCCCGACCCAGTGGGTGCTGGAAGATCCGCTGCGCTGGCTCTCCGCGATGCACACCCACCGGGTCACCACGACGTGGGCGCCCAATTTCGCGTTCGGGCTAGTCAACGAGCAGGCCGCGCGGATCGCCGCGCAATGCTGGGACCTGTCCGCGTTGCGGGTGGTGCTCAACGGTGGCGAGGCCGTAGTGGGCCGGGTCGCCCGGCGGTTCGTTGAGCTGTTGGAACCGCACGGGCTGCCGGCCGGTGCGATGCGCCCGACCTGGGGGATGTCGGAGACCTCCTCCGGGCAGACCGCGGCGGTGCTGCCCGAGGAGAGCGATGGGCAGGGCGAGGCGGCGGTCGAAGTGGGCCGACCCTACCCCGGGATGGCGATCCGGATCACCGACGACGACGGAACCGTCGTGCCGGAAGGGACCGTCGGTCACCTCCAGGTGCGGGGGCGGGCCGTCACCTCGGGCTACCACAACGATCCCGAGCGCACCCGTGAGGCGTTCACCGAGGACGGCTGGTTCCGGACCGGTGACCTCGGACTGCTGCGCGGCGGCGCGCTGACCATCACCGGCCGCGCCAAGGACATCATCATCATCGGCGGTGTCAACCACCCCAGCCACGAACTGGAGGCGGTCGTTGAGGAGCTGGAGGAGGTTCAGCGGTCCTTCACCGCAGCGTGCGCCGTGCGCACCGCAGGTCGGGCGACCGATGAGCTGGCCTTGTTCTTCGTCCTCACGCCAGGTGCCGACCCAGCGGCGGCGGCGGCGCGGATCCGCGCCACGCTGGTGCGGGAGGCGGGGGTCAATCCCTCCTATCTGATCGCCGTGGACCGGGAACAGATCCCGAAGACGGAGATCGGCAAGATCCAGCGCTCGACGCTGGTGAAGCAGTTCCAGGACGGCGTCTTCGACACCGAGATCGCCCGGATGGAGACCCTACTGGGCCGGGAGAACACCCTGCCGAACTGGTTTTTCCGTCCCGTCTGGCAGCCCGCCGAGCTCCTGCACCGCCCCGTGCCGCCCCACGGGCACACCCTGCTGCTCGCCGACCGCCACGGCCTAGCCGAGCGGCTCGCCCAGGCGCTGCGAGCCCAAGGGCTCACCTGCACGCTGGTGTCCTACGGAACCACGTTCATCCACCACGCCGCCGACCGCTTTGCGCTGCCCTGGGACACCCCGGCCTCCTACGACAGGCTCCTCGAGGCGATCCCGACGGTCGAGCGAGTTGTTCACCTCGCCTACTGCGCTCCCCACGCCGGTGAACCCGGCCCCAAGGAGATGGCACTGGCCCAGCGCGACGGCGTGGAATGCCTGGCACACCTGATGGCCGCGCTGGGTGGCCGCGCCGCTCATCGATCGGCGGACCGGTCCGTGCGGCTGTACGTGGTGTCCAGCGGTAGCCAGCAGGTTCGGCCGGAGGAGTCCCTGGCCGTGGAACGGACACCGGTGGTCGGCCTGGTGAAGAGCCTGGACCAGGAACTTCCCTGGCTGCGCGCTCGGCACATCGATGTGCCCCCCGGCGCCGGGACCCAGACCATGAAGCAGCTCCTGGCCGAGATCGACACCCCCTCCGGTGAGGTGGAGGTGGCTCTACGCGAGGGACGCCGGTGGGCGCGGCGCCTGGCCCGACTGCCCGGTGGTGCGCTGCCCGAAACCACGCCGGTGTTCCGGGAAGGCGGGCTGTACGTTGTCAGCGGCGGCCTCGGCGGGGTCGCCGTGGAGGTGGCCCGTCACCTGCTGGCGGCCCACCACGTCCGGCTGCTGCTGCTGGGCCGTACGAAACTGCCCGACCCTTCGGCTTGGGACCGGCTCATCGCCGAAGGCGGCGAACTCGGGGACAAACTGTCCGCCTACCGTGAATTACGCGCCCTCGGGGAGGCCACCTACGCGGCCGTGGACATCACCGACACCGAGGCCCTGCGCCAGGCAGTGGCCACCGCCGAGCAGACGTGGTCGGCAGAGCTGTCCGGGGTGCTGCACCTGGCCGGGCGCTACGATCAACGTCCACTCACCGAACAGGCCGCGCAGCAGCGGGCCGCGGTCCTGGCCCCCAAGGTGGCCGGCGGCTGGGCGCTGCACCAGCTCGTCAAGCACCGGCCGGGGACGCTGTTCCTCTCCTTCTCCTCCGTGCTTGGCTTCCTCGGCGGGTTGGAGGTCGGCGCGTACTCTGCCGCGAACGCCTTCCTCGACGCGCTCGCCGCCTACCAGCGCCGCGAGGGCGCGGTAGATGGACGCAGCCTGGCCTGGAGCATGTGGGACGAGCGGGGCATGAGCCGGGGGTACGGGATGCGCGAGCTGACCGCTGCCCGCGGCTACGGCATCCTCAGCGCCCGGGAAGCCCTGCGCTCCCTGGACGCGGCGCTGCGCCACGATACCTCGCACGTGCTCATCGGGCTGGACACCGACACCGCCTGGGTGCGTGCCCACGTCCACGCACCGGCCCGTCCGCTGCGTGCCCTGGTGTGCTATGTCGAGACCACGCAGCTCGACACGGTGAGTACCCGGCAGGAGGGCTCGCTGCCGGATCGCTACGACACGCCCACCTGGTGCGAGCTGGTCTGTGTCGAGGAACTACCCCGCACCGCGGACGGCGAGGTCGACCGAGAGCGGCTGGCCCGCACGGGAGCGGCCGCCGATCACGGCCCGGCTGGGGGCCCAGATGGAGGCACAGAGCCGGCCACCGACCTGGAGCGGGCGATCGCCGGGATCTGGTGCGAGACGCTGGAACGCGACCGGATCGGCGTCCGGGAGAACTTCTTCGGACTCGGCGGGCACTCCATCCTCGCCACCCGACTGCTCGGCCGGCTGCGGGATGCGCTCGGCGTCGAGCTGACCTTGGCCGCGCTGTTCGAGGACCCGACCATCGCGGGGCTGGCCACCCGGATCGAACAGGCGGGCGAGAAATCGGCGGGGAGCATGCTGGAGGTGTTGCTGCCGCTACGGCCGCACGGCTCGCGGGCACCGCTGTTCTGCGTCCACCCCGCGGCGGGAGTGAGCTGGCCGTATGCCGCTCTGCTCGGCGGCCTCACCGTGGACCGGCCGCTCCACGGCATCCAGGCCCGGGGCCTGCGAACCGGGGAGAAGCTGGCCACCTCGGTGGAGGAGATGGCCGCCGACTACCTCCGGCAGATCCGCACGGTGCGGCCCCACGGCCCGTACCACCTGCTCGGCTGGTCGTTCGGCGGACTGGTCGCGCACGCGATGGCGACACAACTGCGCGCCGAGGGCGAGCGGGTGGGGCTGCTGGCGCTGCTCGACGTCTGGCCAGTGGGCGCGGCGAGCGAACCCCATCCGCTCCCCCCCGAAGAAGACTTGGACCGCGCGCTGTTGGAGATCCTGCTCACCTCCGCGGGGATCGAGCGGATACCGTCGGCGCAGACACCTCTCACAGCCGGTGCGCTGCAACTGCTCCAGCGCGAGGGCAGCCCCCTGCGGGGACTGGACGACCGGGCGATCTCGGCGCTACGAAGGGTCATGGCCAACGACATCGCGCTGGGCTACACCTATCTCCCCGGGCGATTCGATGGGGACCTGGTACTCTTCATTGCGGGCGGAGCGGAATCCGCCGAGGAATCCGCAGCCCAGGACAGCTGGTACCCGTTTGTCGGCGGGCAGATCACAAACCACGTCATCGCCTGCACGCACCACAACATGCTGAAGCCCGAGCCAGCCGCGGACATCGCGCGCATCATCGAAACGGAACTGAAAGGCACAGAACAGTGACCAACCCGTTCGAAGACGACGATGGCGCCTACCTTGCGCTGATTAACGACGAGGGCCAGTACTCCCTGTGGCCAGCGTTCATCGAGGTGCCACCGGGGTGGAGAATCGCTCACCCCCACGACACCTGCCAGGCCTGTCTGGACTACATCAATCAACACTGGACCGACATGCGGCCTCAAAGCCTTATCGACGCCATGGACGCTCCGGGTTAGGGGGTGTCATGTCCCACGCAACCCAACAGCCCGGCAATTTGGCCGGCAAGGGCGCAGTGGTCACCGGTGGGTCCAGAGGGATCGGTCGCGCGATTGTGCAGCGGTTGGCAGCCGACGGGGCCACGGTGGTGTTCAACTTCGCGCGGAGCACTAATCAGGCAGCGGAGGTTGAGAAGGTGGTACGGGAGGCGGGAGGCCGCGCCCACGCTGTTCAGATCGACCTCGCCACGCCCGGGGCAGTAGACGAGCTGATGACCTGTGCCGACCAACACCTCGACGGCTTCGACATCCTGGTCAACAATGCCACCTTGAACCATGCTCCCACTGCGATCGCCGACACCAGCGACGAGCAGTACGACGCGCTCATGGCTGTCAACGCGAAATCGACCTTCCTCACCATGCGCCATGCTGCCCGCAGCATGCGGGACAATGGGAGAATTATCAACATTTCGTCTCTCTCGACCACCCGGCACCACGCGAAGGGCGCACTGTATGCGGCCAGCAAGGGAGCGATCGAGCAGCTCACCAAGGTTGCGGCAATAGAGCTCGGCGGCCGAGGTATCACCGTCAACGCCGTCTGTCCCGCCGCGACCGATACCGAGCTGCTCCGACAGAACACCTCCGAGACCGACCTTGAGCAACTCGTCAAGCTGACGCCGTTGGGTCGCCTCGGCCAGCCCAGCGACATCGCGGACGTCGTGGCACTGTTAGCCGGTCACGACGGTCGCTGGATCACCAGCCAGATCATCCACGCAACGGGTGGCCTCTTCTGCTGATGCGACGAAGGAGCGCCGAGCTGACCCGAATGGGGCTCTGCGGGGACCATTCGCGCTCGGCCTGGGTTTCAGTCGCCGAGTCTGGGCAGGCCGAGCTGGCGCAGCACACCTAAGTCGTCCCGCCAGTCGCGATGCTGGGCAATCTTGCCCTCGAGAATCCGACACAGGTGCAGTTGCTCAGCGTAGAAGGCACGGCCGGTGGCCGGAAAGCCCACCAGATCGCCCGTATGCTGGCCGCTCATGATGACGCGGGCCAGGACGAAGCCACCACCCTCGGAGATTTCCAGTTCGGAGAACTTGATGTCCGAAAAGGCGTTATGCAACCATTTGACGTTTCCCGCGAATCCCTCAGGGCCACGGGCCGTGGATCGCTCCAAGGAGTCAGGATTGAGGTAATCATCGTGGATGTATTCCTCGGCGCCGCTCACGTCTCCGGAAGCGAAAGCGTCGAACATGCGGCGGACGGCCTTGACACCCGTGCTCATCGGCTTCTCCTTTTGTGACGGACAACGTGATCCTGGAGTTTACGGCTCCAGTGGAGCACGGCGGCGGTGTCGCGACAAGAGGGAATCACCCGGGTAATCTCTGTGCACCGGGTGGTCTCTGGCCAGGTGCGACCGATTCTCCAGAGGTCCGCTAGCCGCCCCCTAGCCGCTGTTGTAAGCCTCCGTATCATCGGGCGTCCAGCGCATGCGCTGGGCATGCCCTCTCGGACATACCCAGGCAGGAGGGACCGATGGACGCGATGAGTACCCAGCGCAAGCGAATCTTCACCACCCACACCGGAAGCCTGCCCCGTCCCGGCACGCTGACCCAGCCTGCTCAGGACGGCGACGCCGGCGCCGCACCGCTACGCTCTACCGTCGCGGAAACAGTGTCGGCCCAGATTAAGTCGGGCCTAGACGTGATCAACGACGGGGAGATGTCCAAACCCAGTTACGTCAGCTACGTCACCCAGCGGCTGGCTGGCTTTGGGGGGCCGCCGGCACCACGGCGGCGAAGGAACGTCGAGGACTTCCCGGAGTACGCCGCCCGCCAGTTCGGCGACCCCGCGCTAGCGAGGATCCTGGAACCGCCATCGTGTGACGGCCCTGTGTCCTACCTCGGCCACGAGCTGCTCGCCCGCGACATCGAGAACCTCCGCGTCGCGGTGGCTGACCACCCAGTGGTCGAGGTGTTCATGACCGCAGCCTCGCCCGGCGTGATCGAGATGTTCATGCCCAATCACTACTACCACCGCAATGAGGACTACCTTCTCGCGCTCGCGGACGCGATGAAGGAGGAGTACGACGCCATCGCCGCCGCCGGCTTCCTCGTCCAGCTCGACTGCCCGGACCTCGCAGCCGGGTGGGAGAACCAGCCGCCGGGTACGACGTTGGCGGAGTTCCGCAGGCAGGTCGCCACCCGGCTCGAGCTGATCGACTACGCCACCCGGGACATCCCGCCTGAGCGCCTGCGCATGCACCTGTGTTGGGGAAACTACGAAGGGCCGCACCACCATGACCTGCCGCTGGCCAACATCATCGATCTCGTGCTGCGCGCGCGGCCGGCCGCCCTCTGCCTCGAAGCCGCGAATCCGCGCCACGAGCACGAGTGGGCGGTGTTCAAGGATGTCCCCCTGCCGGAGGGCAAGGTCCTGATCCCCGGGGTGCTGGACACCACGACGAACTACATCGAGCATCCCGAGCTAGTGGCCCAGCGGATCACCCGGTTCGCCGAAGTGGTCGGCCGCCAACGGGTGATCGCCGGCAGTGACTGCGGCTTCGCCACCTTCGCGGCGCGGCCGCTGATCGACCCACGGATAGCGTGGGCCAAGCTGGCTACGCTGGCCGAGGGAGCACGGCTGGCGAGCGAAATGCTGTGGCCAAGTGCGAAAATCGAGTTTCCTTGATGAGCTCACTTTCCTGCGGGGATGACCTACTGAGAGTCACTATTTGTACGTGACATACAACATCGCCGACGAGGATCGTGGCGTTGACGGGACGGCGGGGAGTCGCCTCCCGGCGATACTGCTCGGCGCTGAGCCGGTGGCGATGGGGTCTGGAAGTGCGAGGATATCCGTTGACATGCGTTGACACGGAGCAGAATCGCTGCACGTGGTTGTAGAAAGTGAAACTTTTCATCACTGTAAAAATTCAGCTCTTGACAACACTATCGGACGATTCTCCAGGGGTGCTCTAGCCGCCCTCAAGTCGCCGCTGGGATCGTATGTACCGTTGGGGTGTATCGCATCGGGGTTTATCACGCCAGAGTGTAACCTCAGGCGTGAATATCGTTACCGTTGGGCGCCGTGCGCAGGGGCAGGGCATGTCCTCTCGGACATGCGGCAGGGAGGGACCGATGGATGCGACGAGTTTTGCGGCAAGTTTCAAGTCTCGGGTCACCGACGTCTTCAACGACGCGGCCCCTAGGTACGACCGGGGTGTCGAGTTCTTCACCCCGATGGGGGCGCGCCTGGTCGAACTGGTGGCACCGCGGGCCGGTGGCCGGGTGCTCGATATCGGCTGCGGCCGTGGCGCCTGCCTGGTCCCCGCGGCAACCGCAGTGGGCGCGGCGGGGCGGGTAGTCGGCATCGATATCGCGCCAGCGATGATCGACGAGGCCAGGAGAGAAACCGAGCGACTCGGGCTGGGCAATGTCGAGCTGATGGTGATGGACGCGGAAGACGACCCCCTGTTCGCACCCGGTTCGTTCGACTACGTCATCGGAAGTTACAGCATCATCTTCCTGCCGGACTCGTTCGCCGCGCTGACGCGGTTTGGTAAGCTGCTGGCGTCTGGCGGGAAGCTCGCTTTCACCAGCCCAGTATTCTCCTACGACACGTTCCCGTTCCTGCCCGAGCCGTTCGGTCAAATCATCACTGACGAGTTCCTTCAGCATATCGAAGAGGAGTGGCAGCCGCACCGGATCGTGGAGCGTTACTATTCCTGGCTAGTGGATCGCGAGATGCTCTCTGCGACCCTTGGCGCCGCCGGATTCGACAATGTCGTCATCCTCGATGAACCTGTGCAGATGGTCAGCGGTTCCGGCCACGATTGGGTGGCCTGGTCACGCACGCAGGGCATGCGGTTGCTGTGGAACAACCTGCCGGAGCAGCCACGCCGCGAGCTGGAGAAGTCGATCATCACCGAACTCGACTCACGACGAACCGCCGACGGGCTCATCACCGTCGAGACGCCGGTCCGGTATGTCCTCGCCGATGTCGCATCCCACCGGCGCACCGGCACCGGAAAAACAAGGTGAAGACGAAATACAGAGCGAATCCTCACCCCCACGGCCGGCTTCCTCGTCCAGGGCGATCCCCCGGGCCCGGCAGCCGGCCGGGCAACATCCGCCGGGAGCGAACCTGATGGAATTTCGTATTCTTGGCCCGTTAGGTGTATCCGCCGAGGGCGTCAACGGGACCCCGAGCGCCCCGAAACTCCGCAAGGTGCTAAGCCTGCTGCTGGTTCACGCCGACGAGGTGGTTCCGGTTGCATCGATACTGAAGGAGCTTTGGGACGATGAGCCTCCGCGGAGCGGGCTGACCACGCTGCAGACCTATGTCCTGCACCTGCGGAAATTACTGGCTTCGGTGGCAGGACGCCCATCGGATGAGATTGCCCGCGAGGTGCTGGTGACCGGAACCGGCGGCTACACTCTCCGCTTGGGGCTGGCCCGGCTGGACCTCTGCGACTTTCAGGTCCATCTCACGGAAGGGCAGAAGATGCGCGGCGCCGGGGAGGATGTGCACGCGGTGCACCACCTACGCGCGGCGTTGGAGCTGTGGAGGGGGCCTGCCCTGGCGGACGTGCCCGCCGGGCGCCTCCTCGAGTCGAAGGTGCGGGAGCTAGAGGAGTGGCGGCTCGTAGCGCTCGAGTGCCTGATCGAGGCGGAACTCCAACTCGGCATGCACCGCGAGGTAGTGGCGAAGTTGGCGGGCCTCGCCGTGGAGAACCCACTGCACGAGGGCCTGCACCGACAGTACATGGTCGCGCTTCACCTCGGCGGCAGGCGTGCACAGGCCTTGGAGGTGTTCCACCGGCTTCGTGGCACGCTCGTCAGGGAACTCGGTCTGGAGCCCGCGCCGCACCTCCAGCGCTTGCAACAGGCGATCCTGACGGGCGAAGCAGACGTGAGGGATATACCGACTCACCGCCACGCAGACACTGTCAAGGTGAGGTGCGGACATTCAGCCAGTGTGGGCTGACATCTTGACATCTTGTCCGGTGGCCCCACTGCATCGACCCCCCGCATCGAGCATATGTTCGATCGACTAAGAGCATGAGGTCGTGTCGCGTATATCACCGAATGAGGGGCAGGCCCGTTCTTGGGTACTCTCAGCGCGCCGAGTTCGACGGGGGAGCTGGCAGGGTCCGCCTGACCAGCTCCCCCGTCGAACTCGGCGACAGGAGAGCCGATCACAGACTACGAGATCTACGAGACACGCCCCAGGGGGTACTCGACAGAGAGGGACGCTTAGCCGATGAGCGCAGTGGACAACAGGGTCGGACGGCACCGTCACCGCGGTAGCGGTGAGCCGGCCGGGGTTGGCCACGGGCATCGGCATGGGCCCGCCCCACCGTCTTCCCCCCGAGTCAAGCTGCTGCTGGCCGCGGTCCTGCTGCCACTCGCGCTCACCACCCTGGTCGGGCTCTGGTTGACCTGGCCGGGTGGGCAGCCCCGCAGTGGTGTCGACGTCGGGTTCGGGCAGCGGCCGGTGCGCGGCGAGGTGCTCGCCGCGACCTCCGCCCCGTGCACCAGCGGCGGTGTCGGCGCTGGCGGGACCACACCCGCCGCCACGGCCAAAAAGTGCACCTCGCTGCGCGTGCTGCTCACCGACGGTGACTCGCCGGGTGTGCAGATCCAGCAGGTACTCCCCGACGAACCGAGTACGCCGCATTTCGCCGTCGGTGACCACGTCGTGCTGGCCTACACCGGCGGGAATCCCTCCGACGCAGGCTCCTACCAGATCCAGGATTTCCAGCGCGGCACCTCGATGCTGTGGCTGGCCGCGCTGTTCGCCGCCGCGGTGCTGGTGCTCGGCCGGTGGCGAGGTCTCGCGTCGCTGGCCGCATTGGGCTTCAGCTTCCTGGTGCTGGTGACGTATCTGTTCCCGGCGATCCTGACCGGCGAGAGCCCGGTGATCGTCGGCGTGCTGGCCGCCAGCGTGATCATGTTCGGTGTGTTGTACCTCACCCACGGCGTCTCCGCGCAGACCTCAGCCGCAGTGCTGGGCACGGTGTTGAGCCTCGCGCTGATCGGTGTGCTGGGCAGCGCTTTCTCCGCGGCCACCCAACTGACCGGGCTCGATGACGACACCGCCAGGCTCATCGGAGTCCTTGGCCATGGGATCGATGCCCGGGGATTGCTGCTCGCCGGGATGGTGATCGGTGCTCTCGGCGTGCTCGACGATGTCACGGTCACCCAGACCAGTTCAGTGTGGGAACTGCGCCGGGCGAATCCCGAACTCGGGGTACGCGCGCTCTACACCGCCGCGTTGCGCATCGGTCGGGACCACATCTCCTCCGCGGTGAACACCTTGGCACTGGCCTATACCGGTGCCGCGTTGCCGGTACTGCTGATCTTCTCGCTGTCCGGGCAGGATTTCGGCACGCTGGTCTCCGCCCAAGACATCGCCCAGGAGGTGGTGCGCGCCCTGGTCGGCAGCATCGGGCTCGTCGCCGCTGTCCCGATCACCACGGCGATCGCCGCCCTGGTCGCCCGGCACGACGAGATCGAGCCTCATCCCGAGTGACCTCGTGGAGCTTAGCTGCCAGGATCGGTCCGATCTGAGCCAACGATCCTGGCTGCATCAGGCGGCCGTGCGTACTGCTGATGCGATAGGTTTCGATATTGCCGTCGATATACGGCCTCCACGCATCAGGCGTGGGCGCGTCTTGAGGTCGATCAAGCGTCGCAGTGAACAGCAGCAGGTCCCCGTGGAATACACGGGGAATAGAGTGGGTCACGAGATCCATGTTGTTAGCCGAAATCTTGGTCATGACCGAGAGGTGGTACTTCCCGATACTAGCTGGCGCATAGCATTCCCCACGGAGGATCTCCATCGCCTTGGCGACTGCCACCGGTTTACCATCCACGCTTTTTACGTCGCACTCCAGCATATCAAGCAGGCCGATGAGGATGTCCTCTCCGTCGAAGATAGGCATATTCTCACGCGTGGGAACACCTGGGTAGGCATCAAGGCCCGCGAGAAAGGTGACCCGTTCGCCGCGCCGCTGAAGCTCGGTCGCCACAGCATGAGCCGCAATGCCCCCGAAGGACCAGCCGAGAAGATGATACGGCCCCACCGGTTGGACCATGCGGATCTGGTCGATATAGTCGGTTGCCATCTGCTCAATAGAGGTGGGGCGCGGCTCCGGGCGAGCAAGACTACGCGCCTGCACTCCATAGATCGGATAACCTGGGCTAAAATGCTTCAGCAACCCAGAATAACACCAACTGATTCCCGCTCCTGGATGAATACAGAACAACGGCAAGTGGGCGCCCCGTGGCCTCAATGGCAATATCACATCAAACGCGTCCCCAGGATCACCCACACCCAGTCGCGTTGCCAAGCCGGCTGGCGTGGGCGTTTCGAACAAGCCACGCAATCCCAGCTCCACGTCGAACGCGGCGCGGACCCGGGCCATCAGTCGGGTGGCCAGTAGCGAATGCCCGCCCAAATCAAAAAAATCATCTTCAACATGAACACCAGGCAGACCTAGCACCTCAGCGAACAACTCACACAACAGTTGTTCTTGCGGTGTACTGGACGCTCGGCCCGTCCTGACCGACTCGAGCTCGGGGGCGGGCAACGCGTTGCGGTCCAGTTTCCCATTGGGTGTCAAGGGCACTGCGTCGAGTATGACTACCGCCGCAGGCAGCATGTACTCCGGCAACCGGGCCTGCGCGTGCTCCCGCAGGGCGCTGATCAGCGCGCCGGTGTCCCGTGCCGCGGTGGGGTTGTTCGTCCACGAGGACAGGGGTATGAGGCCGGTACTGGTGGGCTGGTACAGGCCGGTGGGAACAGCTGCCATGGTCTGGGTGGCATGAGCGAACACGACGTCCACGGCCTCAGAAACGGTGGCCGACCAGGTGACACCAACCCAGTAGCCGTACCGCTCACCCAATGCATGCAGCGTCTCCGGGTCGAGTGCTTCTGGGGCTTCGGTGTCGCGTGATGCTGGGCCAGTGTGGGGTGTGTGCATCTGGTTCACCAGCTCGGCCAAGGGACGGCCTATCTGGAATGCTCGCGCAAGGGCGACCTCATGGGTGATACGGGCGTTGGGCACCCCGGTGAGGCGCACCAGCTCCGGATGCTCGGTGCTCAGGTAGTCGGCTAAGGCAGGAAGGTCACTGATCTGTCGGCCCCAGCCCAGCTCCGGTGCTTGGTCTAGCGGGAGCGGGGTGATGGGGTGTTTGTGCAGCACCACATCGTAGCGGTAGCGGGTCAACTCGTTGTGGTAGTGGCCGCGTTTGATCTGGATGTCCACCCCAGCGGCATCGCTGACGGTGCGGCCCCACGCGGCGAAGAACTCGGGGGCGACGAGGAGTTCTTTTTCTACCCGGATGGCCTGCTCGACCGCCCGGTGCAGCGCCGCTGCGTCGGCAAACGCGTCAGCCCGGTGCAGCTGCATGACGGTGGACCGCAGCCGCAGCAGCCGCAGGTTGCGCACGTCACCCACAAAAACCGCTCCCCCGGAAACCAGGAGACCCAGCGCTTGCTCGAGTACCTCGACCAGATAGTCGGCGGTGGGGAAATACTGCACCACGGAGTTAAGGATCACCGTGTCAAACCACCCGGCCGGCAATCCCTTCATGTCGTGCGCGGACTGCACGCGCAGCACCACACGGCCCGCCAGCTCGGGGTTCCGATCGATGTGCTCGGCTAGGGCGTTAACCGCCTCGACCGAGAAATCGGTGGCCCAATAAGCTTCACACTGCGGCGCAAGCTGGGACAACAACAACCCCGTCCCCACGCCAATCTCCAACACCCGCCGGGGCCGCAACGAGCGGATCCGCTCAACAGTCTGATCTCTCCATTCCCGCATCGCCACCACAGGAATCGCAGCCCCGTCGTCACTGCTGTTCCACCAAGTGAAATCCTCCCCGAACATCCCCGAACCCGATGCCGCATACAATGAGTCATAAATCTGCTGCCACTCACCGATCTGGTCGTGTTCTGCCTGTTCGTTACGGACCCGGCGGGTGTTGTCTGGGACCACATAGGCAACCAGCCGCTTATCCTCAGGTCGGTCCTCCCGAGCGATCACCACGGCCTGGCCGACCTCGGGATGCTCCGTGAGCACGGTTTCGATCTCACCGGGCTCGATCCGGAACCCTCGGACCTTGACCTGCTCATCCGCCCGGCCCACAAACTCCAGGTTCCCGTCAGCTCGCCAACGGACCAGATCCCCGGTCCGGTACATCCGCTCACCCGGCGGCCCAAAGGGGCAGGCCACGAACCGCTGCGCCGTCAACCCAGGTCGATGCAGATACCCCCGGGCCAACCCCGCCCCGGCGAGATACAACTCACCTACCACACCCGGCGGCACCAATTGCACACCAGCATCGAGTACGTACACCCGCGTGTTGGTGATCGGCCGACCAATCGGCGGGGGCAGCTGAGTCGTCGCGGAGAGCGGCTGGCTCATCGTGGCGCAGGCTGTGGTCTCGGTAGGACCGTAGGCGTTGATCATCCGCCGGCCCGGGGACCAGGCCGCGACCAGCTCTGGCGAGCATGCTTCACCCCCCACGACCAACGTCCGCAAGCCGGCCAAGCCCGCCGGCGGTGCACCGGTCAACGCCGCTGGCGGAATCAAGGCATGACTGACACCCTGATCAGCCACCACACCGGCCAAAGCCTCACCCGCTAGCGGAAACGCGGCCGGAACGACCAAAGCCGCCCCGGCCGCAAACGCCATGAGCAACTCCATGACGGACGCGTCGAAGCTGGGTGAGGCGAACTGCAGCACCCGACTATGGGCATCGATCCCGAATCGTTCGATCTGCGCAGCGGCAAGACTCGAGACACCGGCGTGGCAGACCACCACAGCTTTGGGCCTGCCGGTGGAACCCGATGTGTAGATCACGTATGCCGGATGCTCCGGTCTTAAGGCAGTCGTGCGGTGGGTGTCGGTGGGATCGATGTCCGCGCAACCCTCCAGCATCACCACGGTCTCAGGATTGTCGATCACCAACCGCGGTGTGGTGGCATCCGCGGGAACACACACCATGGTCTGTTCGCTGGTGAGCAGCAACGCGGGGTGGGCGTCGTGGAGCATGAAGGCGATCCGCGCAGACGGGTAGTCCGGGTCCACGGGCAGATAGGCCGCACCGGCCTTGAGCACTGCCAGCACCGCGACGATCATCTGCACCGAGCGGGGTAGGGCGAGCGCCACGAGCTGCTCCGGGCCGACCCCCCGAGCGATCAGCGCGTGGGCGAGCTGGTTGGCCTGGGCGTTGAGCTGACTGTAGGTCACGCTGATCTCGCCGCAGACCACCGCCACCGCATCAGGAGTGGCCGCCACCTGGGTCTGGAACAACACCGGCAGGCTGGTGGCGGCAACCGGGACCGCAGTGTCGTTGTAGTCGCTCAGCAGCTGGTGGCGTTCCTCCGTGGTGAGCAGGCCGATCCGCCCGATAGGTTGATCCGGGTCAGCAACCACCGCTTCCAACAAACGTACTAACCGGTCAGCGAGTGCTTCCATGCTGGCCCGGTCGAGCAAATCGCTGCGGTAGTCCAGGCGAAGACGCAGGTGCCCTACCGGACTGGCGAACAGAACCAGGGGGTAGTGGGAGGCGTCATGGTGGTCGGCCAGAGCGATCCGCAACCCGGTATCGGGGTCGGAGAAAGTGTCGTGGAGGGGGATATCCCAGGGGTAGTTCTCGAACGCCATCACGGTGTCGAACAGTTCCCCCATACCCGCCAAGTGTTGAATCTGTGGGAGTCCAAGATGCCGGTGTGCGCTCAGGGCGGACTGTTCGTCTTGCAGCCGGGTCATCATGGTGATCAGCGTTTCGGCCGGGGTGTACTGCACCCGCACCGGCGCCATGTTGATAAACAAACCCACCATGGTCTCGACCCCGGGGAGTTGGGGAGGCCGGCCGGAGGCCACCGCACCGAACACCACATCCTGGGTGCCGCTCATCCCGCTCACCAGGACAGCCCAGACTCCCTGCAGGATGGTGTTCAGGGTCAGGCCTTGGCGGCGGGCGTGATCGTGCAGGTCGGCGCTGAGCTGCGGGGTGATCTCGATGGTGATCTGCTCCGGGATGACTGACGCTCGACGGCGATTCGCCGGTGCCAAGTGAGTGGGCCCGGGCAGGCCAGCCAAAGCCTGGCACCAGGCTTGCTCGGCGGCGCGACGGTCTTGGTGGGTAAGCCAGGCCAGGTAATCCCGATACGGGCTCACCCGAGGCAGCTGGCTGGTATCGCCCCGGCTGGCGTACAGCGCAAACAAGTCCCGCACCAGCACCGACATCGACCAGCCATCGAAAGTAATGTGATGGAAGGTCATGATCAAGCGGTGATGTGCCGGAGCTAGGCGGACCAGGGTCAAACGCAGCAACGGCGGGGAGGCCAGGTCGAACCGATGGGTGTAGCCGTTGGCTGCTAGCCGTGCCAGCTCGGTGTGCGCGCCGGCCTCGGCGCGCTCGGACAGATCGACCTCCTCCCAGGGCAGGGTGAGGTGCCGAGGGATGATCTGCACCGGCTGGCCTGAACTCAGCTGAGGGAAACCGGCCCGCAGGTTAGGGTGACGCTCCAGGAGGGCTTGCGCTGCCGCCCGCAATACCGACCCCTCCAGGGGACCCTGCACATCGAAAACGAGCTGCACCGTGTACACATCGGTACCGTCCTGGTCATACTGGGCGTGGAAGAGCAACCCTTCCTGCATCGGGGACAACGGCAGCACATCCGCCAGGCCCGGGTAGGCGGTCTCGAGGTGATCAACCTGGTGCTGGCTCAAGGTGGCTAGGGGGAAGTCACTGGGGGTGTGGCCACCGGAGCCGGGGCGGCTGCCGTGGTCGACGAGCCCCTGGATGGCCTGCAACCACAGCTGAGATATCTCGTCGACGTCGTGGTCAGACCACAGCTGCGGTGCCCAGCTCCAGTGAGCCTTGAGGCGCGGTCCATCACCGTGCTCCCAGACCAGCGCATTGAGCTCGAGCCCGTGCGTGAGGGGCATGTCTGGGTCCATGCCGCCCTCCAGCACCGTTGCCTCGGGGGCGAATGTCCACTCCGCACTTACCCCTGTCACGGGGGTGCCCGGGGCAGGAAAGCGACCGAGATAGTTAAACCCGATTTGGGGGTGGGGCAGACCGGCCAGCTCGGGGCCGGTGCGGGGGTTCAGATACCGCAGCAGACCAAATCCGATCCCGTGATCGGGCAACGCCCGGAGTTGTTCTTTGACCCGTTTGATCGCCATCCCCACGGCCGGGTCCCCGGCGTGGAGTTCCTCCCAGGTCAGTGGCCCGGGATCGAGGCGGACCGGGAATAGGCTGGTGAACCAGCCCACCGTGCGGGATAGGTCGACTCCGGCGATGACTTCTTCCCGGCCGTGGCCTTCTACCTCCACCAGCACCGCACTGTGTTCCCCCCGCCCGTGGCGGCGGCGCCACTGGGCGATGGCCAACGCCAATGCGGTTAACAACACATCGTTGACCCCACCGTGAAACGCCGCCGGCACCGTGGTGAGCAATGGGCCAGTGACCTCCGGCGGTAGGGTCACACTCAGCTGCCGCGCGCCAGCGACCACATCCCGGGTGGGATCCAATCCCCGGCCGGTCAGCACCGGATCCGGAGTACTGAGCGTCTGGGTCCACAACGGCAGCTCCGCGACCCGCTTCGGGTCTCCGGCTGCCGCGTGCAGGTGCTGGGACCACCGCCGCAGCGAGGTTCCCACCGGCTCCAACCGGGGACGCCCTCCGGTGGTGATCGCTTCCCAGGCGGCCATCAGATCTGGCAACAGGATCCGCCAGGACACCCCATCGATCACCAGGTGATGCACTATCACCAGCAGCCGTCCTGGCGTATCCGGCCCGGCGTCGAACCACACCAGTTGCGCCATCACCCCGGCCCAGGGATCCAACCGGCCGGCAGCAGCGCGGGCCTCGAGGTTGATCACCGCGCGCAGCCGGTCAGGGTCCAGACCGCTCACCTCAACCCGGTGCACCAAACCAGCTGCCGACACCGTTCCGGCCGGGGTGACCTCCAGCACCCACCCCCCACCTGCCGTGGCACCACCGGGATTCCCGGGATTTCTCAGTCGGGTCCGCAACGCATCATGGTGATCCAGCACAACGCCCAACGCGGCGACTAAACACTCTGCGCCTAAACCGGCAGGAACCCACAGCAGCATCGACTGATAAAACCGGTCAATCCGACCGCCACACTCAGCCAACCAGCACATGATCGGTGTGGATGCCACCACTCCGATCCCTGCTCCCGCAGCCTCAATCACCACCTCATCCGACTCAGTGGCAACACCAGCCAAACCCGCCACCGTGCGATGCGCGAACACATCCCGCACCGTGATAACCATTCCAGCCGCGCGAGCCCGGCTCACCAACCGAATCAAAACGATACTATCCCCGCCCAACGCGAAGAAGTCGTCGTCCACTCCCACGTGGGGTAGGCCCAGCACGTCGGCGAACAGATCACACAGGATCTGCTCCTGCGGTGTGCCTGGCACCCGACTCGCGCCGGTCGGTGTGAACTCCGGGGCTGGTAGCGCCGC
>JAFATA010000064.1 GCA_019244165.1 Pseudonocardiales bacterium
ACGCACCAACCGAAGTAACAGGACCACAGACCTCGGGATGCCAATCATCCCCACTTCCCGTTGACAGCACCACCGGCGTACCCGCGAGACATCCATGAACACACACTCACCCAACAACAAGATACGAAAATCCGTAATCCGGAAAAGAGGGTGTCGCCCTAAGTACGACGCCCAGAGCCACCACACAGAGCCACAACACCCGGTCGGCACACTCGGTTCAAGGCGCTCTCACCATGGCTCCCCGCGCAACAACCTGAAGTCTGGGCCCGCCCAGCACCGCGATATCTCCCTTCAGATCGGTGCGCATCACCCGGGCACCTGCTTCAGTGAGTTCGTCGAGTGTGTGCTGGCTGGGATGGCCGTATCTGTTGTTCGCTCCGACGCTGACAATCGCCACTCTCGGCCGCACCGCAGCAAGGAACTCTTCGGCGCTGTAGCGCGAGCCATGGTGCGGGACCTTGAGCACCTCAGCCCGCAGGTCGGTTCCCGTGCCCAACAGCTCTGCCTGGGCATCGAGCTCCACGTCTCCGGTGAGCAGCACCCGACCGACGGACGTGCTGGCCCTGAGCACAACTGAGGTGTTGTTCACCACGGTGCCGTCAACCTCAGCTTGGTGGTCCCCGGCCGGTGGTGGGTCCCGCAGTGGAGCCAGCACATCAAGCACTAAACCCGACCAGGACAACCGCTGCCCCGCCCGCAACGCGACCACCGGCGCGCGGGCCTGGTCTGCGGCCCGCAGAACCTGGGCGAATGCCCACGATGGACTACGTCCGGGACCGAGCGCGACAGCGCTGACAGCCCGTCCTCGTAGCGCACCAACCAGCCCACCGATGTGGTCGGCATGCAGGTGGCTGATCACGACCAGCGCGAGCCGCCGGACACCGAGGCGGTCGAGGCAGGCCGATACCGGTCCTGGGTCCGGTCCCGTGTCGACGAGCACCGCCTGACCGCGCTCGGCGGTGGCCAGCACCACCGCGTCGCCCTGACCAACGTCGCAAGCCACCATTATCCAGCCAGCCGCTGGCCAGCCTAGCGGCACGAACCTTGTGGGCACGAGCACCAGCAGGGCACCGAGCAACCCCGCCACCGCGAGAACCCGCAGCCGGTGCGCTCGCATCGCGACCGACACCACCACAACGATCACGGCCAGCACAAACGCACCAAAGACCCCCCTGGGCCACTGCACCACCCCGTCGGGGATCGCGGCCCCCCGATGACCGACACCCACCAGCCAGCTCACCGCCGGCCCGGCCAGGCGCACCACGACAACGGCGGCACCGGGGTGCAACGCCCCGAGTACCGTGGCGAGCACGCCAAGCACGGTCGCCGGCGCCACCGCCGGGGCGGCCGCCAGGTTGGTCAGCACCGCCACCAAGCTCACCTGACCAGACAGACCCGCCACCACCGGCGCGGTGACCACGTGAGCGGCGGCTGGCACCGCGAGTGCTTCGGCAATTCCCGGTGGCACCCCACGGCGGCGCAACGCCGCCGCCCAGCCCGGAGCAAGGAGCACCAGCGCACCGGTGGCCAGTACGGACAGCGTGAACCCTGGGTCACCGCCAAGCGCCGGGTCGACCAGCAACAACACCAGGACCGCACCGCACAGCGCGGGAAGGGCCGAGCGGCGGCGGCCGAGCACCAGGGCCAGCAGCATGACGGCGCCCATCACCGCGGCGCGCAGCACGCTCGGCGATGGGCGGCACAGCACCACGAACCCCACCACAGCGAGCCCCGCCACCGTCACCGTGGTTCGGGGTCCCAACCGGGCGAGCCGGGCCAGCCCGAGAACGGCCCCACACAAGATCGCCAGGTTCTCGCCGGAGACCGCGATGAGGTGGGTAAGCCCGGCGGCGCGGAACTCCGCGTCCACAGTAGACACCATCGCTGAGGTGTCGCCTACCACCAGCGCGGGCAGCAGTCCGGCCGGCTCCGGATCGAGGACCCCGGCCGCCTGTCGCAGCCCGGACCGGAGCCGCTCGGCAACCCGTTGGACCACGGTTGGCGGCGCCAGCACCTCCGGTCCCCCTCGCACCCGCAACACGGCCACCGTCAGGTCGGATCGGTCGGACCCGGCGAGCAGTCCGGTGGCCCGCACCCGCTGACCGGGCAACAGCCCCATCCAGCTCTGCGCCGGTGCCAAGAGAACGATCCGCCCGCCAGTCCGCCACCGCTGCCCAGCGACGTCCACAGCCTCGAGTTCCGCATGGACCACCACCCGCTCAGGGTGCGGTTGCTGGCCGCCGTAACCGGGGGAGGCGACCGCCTGCGGGTCGTCGCGCAAGCGCACTACCACCCTCGCCGTCGAACCGTGCTCGGCAGCCACCCGCAGGGGGTGATGCTCCACCAGCCAGACCTGCGTACCAACCACGAGAGCCAGAGCGGCGGACACCCCGCCGACCGCGAGGAGCACCGAACGGCCGAGCAGCGTGGCAGCCCCGGCAACCAACAAACCCCCCACGCCGAGGGCAGCGGCGACCGAGGACCCGAGATATAGCCCGGAGAGCACCACAGCCCAGCCGGCAAGAACGGCAGGCACCAGGCGCAAGTCATGCCGTGTTGCGCCCTCAGCAGTGATCACGCCGCCTCCGCGGGAAAAGTGCGTCGGCGGTCACACCCGCACCAAACTTCTGAGATCGGCCAACCGCGCCGGTCCAATGCCGCTTACTTCGCGGAGCTGATTCACCGATGTAAAGCGTCCGTGCGCGGCACGCCAATCGAGGATTCGCTGGGCGGTCACCGGCCCAACACCGGGTAGCCCGTCAAGTTGCTCCAGGGTCGCCGCGTTGAGATCGACCGCCCGGGACGCTCCGGAGCCACCCCCAGCGGCACCCACTGCCACGCTGCCAGCCGGCTGCCCTGGCGGTGGCGCCACCCCGACCAGAAGTTGCTCGCCATCGGACAGCCGCCGGGCAATGTTGAGGCTGATCAGGTCGGTACCGGGCAACGCGCCACCAGCCGCGGCGAGCGCGTCAGCCACCCGGGCGCCCTCGGGCAACCGGATCAGACCAGGATGGACCACCCGGCCTACCACACTGACCACTACTTCGTGGACTGCGCCGGGCGGTGGTGGCACCGATGAAGCCCTCGCCAGAGTGGCGGTGACCGGCGGCAAGACCGGGGCTGACTCAGGTACCGGGCGCTCCCACCACACCCCAACCGCAGCTACCACCGCAGCCAGGGCCGCAACCAACGACAGCATCAGGGCTCCTGGCCGTCCGGGTTCCCACCGAGCGTCCCGCAACGGTCCCGGTACCCAACGTTGGACCAGCCGACCTCCTCGCGACGTGGCGGGTGGGTCGTCGGCACCGGGATCCGGCGGCGGGCTGGGAGCACCACCCAGGGCCACCAACCGCGTTCGGACCCGGTGCGGTCCCTCGGTGTCGAGAGACAAGAAGCTGGGAAGCAGAGCCACGGGGCGACGCTAGGATTTTTTCCCGCTCTCTTCGAGGGCCGAGTCCCTCAGCTGTGGACAACGGAGGGAGTGTGGACTACTCGCCGCTCGCCAGGGAAGCGGCGGTGTTATAGGAGAACAACCGCCAGCCGGCACCGCGGACAAGCACGGTCCAGTGGCAGTTATTGATCCCCCCAAACACCGGCCAGTCTGAGACCGGCAAACCGAGCAGCAGCGGCGTCAGGCCGGCGATCAGCCCACCGTGAGTGCACAGCACCGCACTACTGTGACCACCCGCATCAAGCTCGGCGACCACGTGCGCGGCCCGCTCGGCCACCTCCACCTTGGTCTCGCCACCTGGCGGGGCCCATTCTGGGTTTCCCCGCCAGGTCAGGATGCCACCCGGCCAGAGCACCTCCACCTCAGCATGGGTCAGGCCCTGCCACGTCCCCAGATGAGTTTCCCGAAGCCGCTTGTCGACCCACAGCGGTATCCCGGTCTCAGCGGCAAGCGCCGCCGCGGTATCCCCGGCCCGGGACAGATCAGAGGTCATGAGCACCTCCGGCTTCAGCTCGGCCAGCGAACGAGCCGCCCGGCGCGCCTGGTCCAGACCAGTTGTGGTCAACTGCGAATCAAGCTGACCCTGCATCCGCTGTGCCGCGTTGTAGTCGCTCTCGCCGTGTCGCCAGAGCACGAGCCACTTGAGCGTCACCCCGATTCGTCCACCGCGGAGGCGTCAGCTTCGAACGGGATCGCCGGACAGTCCTTCCACAGTCGCTCAAGGCCGTAGAACGAGCGTTCCTCAACATGCTGCACGTGCACGACAACATCGACGAAATCCAGCAGCACCCAGCGCCCCTCCCGGGCGCCTTCGCGGCGAACCGGCTTACTCCCGACGGCCGCCATCTTCTCTTCAACGGCGTCCACGATGGCCTGGACCTGGCGCTCGTTGGGCGCCGAGGCGATGACGAAACAGTCTGTTATCACCAACTGGTCGGACACGTCGAGTAGGGTGACGTCGTGCGCTTTCTTGCCAGCCGCCGCGTGCGCCGCAGTCAGCGCAAGCGCTCGGGCATGATCAGAGGCTGACACATCGCTCCTTCTCTCCGGCTCTGGCAGCCGGCGCTCACCTGCGCGCGGCACCGTATGCACTCCGTTGTCCGCGCCCGACTATCAGTGAGCGTACGTGTCCGGGGTCGGTCGAGGAGGACAGACCTGCGCGCGGTGGGGGCCGCACAAGGCACGGGTCGGCGTGCCTGAACCTCCCCTCACTGGCTACGCGGCACGCCCCGTGCCGCCGGAGCGGGCATCATCTAGACTCGCCGCTCCGGCTCGGCGCATGCTGAGGACCTTGCAGACGGTGAACGTGGGAGGTCAATCTGCGGGATCTCGTGGTTTGATAATGCAGTCAGGCCCCGGGAAAACGAGCGACTCGTGCCCGTCCACGAATCGCACCAGGTACGGCGGCTCCCCTCCCTGACCGCGCACCTGCAGGATTTCTCCGATATGTTCCGGCATACCAACGTTGCGGCTCTTGATGTGGACCTTGTCACCAACGGTCGCGTGCATGGTGCTCCCTCGCTCCAGCCAACCGGCGGACGTGCTCCTTCATCGGCGAGCGTGCCGCACAAATCCGGGTGATTGCAAGAGTCACCATCCCAGCCTCCCGCCCCGCTGGCGATGCCGAGTCCCTGGCCAGGCCACCGCCGCGACTCAGCAGGTGCCGCTACTGGGAGGCCATCGGCGACAACAGGCTGTTGATCTCAGGTCGGTTGACGTCGTGAGGTGTGACCCCCTCGGCGTGGATAAGGAGGTTTCGAGGCGTGTCGGCGATGACGCTGGGTAGCATGATGGATCAACCGAACCTCGGGCTACTGCCGTGAGGGGTTCTAGCCGTGTAAAGGAGACGCGATCATGGTCCTGATCATCGTTTTGCTTGCCATCTGGCTCGCGTTGGTCATCATCGGGTTTGCCATCAAGACGTTGCTGTGGTTGGCGATCGTGGGGATCGTGCTGTTCGTGGTCACTGGTATCTACGGGGCGATTCGCAGTCGGATCGGTTGAGCACGCGGAAGCGCAGCGTTGAGCGCTCCTTGACGGCAACCGTGTGGGGACGTGAGCGAATCCCGCCTGCAAGACCATGGGAGAAACCGGTGGTAGCACCACGCGATCACAACAAGGCGGATACCGAGACGACCACCGCGGAGGTCAGCACGGCGCAGCACGCCCTGGGTCGACCCGGCAAACCACTTGATCGCCGTTCTCCATTTTTCATCGGTCTGAGCGGTGCCGCCGGGGTAGCGGTCATGGCCGGCATTGTCGAAATGATCATTGCTGTTCGTGATGTGCTGGTGCTGGTCGGGCTGGCGCTGTTCCTCGCAGTCGGTCTGGAGCCTGCTGTGTCGGTGCTGGAGCGGCGGAAGATCCCGCGGTGGGCGGCGGTGATCACCGTGCTGGTGGCGGGGTTGGCGGTGGCGGGTGGGTTCCTCGCTGCGGCGATCCCGCCGCTGGTGCGCCAGGCCACCCAGTTCGTCACCCAAGCCCCGACCACGCTGCCTGGGGTGCTGAACCACTATCCGGTGTTGAACCAACTCACCAACCGTCTGCACCTGCAGCAACACCTGCAACACATCCTCAGTGGGAATGCATCCGGTGTGTTCAACGGCCTGCTGGGGGCCGGCGAGGTCGTGTTGAGCGCCCTGGCCAGCGCCCTGATCCTGGTGGTACTCACCGTGTACTTCGTGACCGACCTGTCCCGTATCCGCGCCACCCTCTACCGGCTGGTGCCCCATTCCCGCCGCCCCCGAGCGATCCTGCTCGGCGATGAGATCTTCGCCAAGGTCGGTGCCTATGTGCTGGGCAACCTACTGATCTCGCTGATTGCCGGGACCCTGACCTTTGTCTTTCTGGCCGTCTTCAAGGTGCCCTACTCGCTGTTGCTGAGCATCCTGGTGGCGATCTTGGACCTGGTCCCGGTGATTGGCTCGACGATCGCGGCTGTGGTGGTCTGCCTGGTCTCGTTGAGCGTGTCGCTGCCCGTCTGTCTGGCTACCATCGGGTTTTTTGCCGGCTACCGGTTGGCTGAGGACTACCTGCTGGTCCCCAAGATCATTGGCCGCGCGGTGAAGGTGCCAGCAGTGGTGACCGTGGTAGCGGTGCTGCTGGGCGGCGCCCTGCTGGGCGTAGTGGGTGCCCTGGTTGCGATCCCCGCCGCCGCGGCCCTACTCCTGCTGGCCCAAGAGGTGGTCTTTCCGCGCCTAGACCGCAGCTAAGCGATCGTTACGGCGGGAATACCGGTGACATTTGGCGGTGGCCTTTGGGAGACCAATCGACCAAAAGCAGCGTGGCGTCGTCCTGCAAACGCCCGCCCTGGTAGTCAAGGATCGCTGCGGTCAGCCGCCGTAGGGTCTCGGGCGCGGACAACTTCGCAAGCGAGGCCCGTTCGGTGAAGTCGACCAGCCGCTGCTGGCCGAAGAAATTCCCAGCCGGGTCCCGGGCCTCGACGATGCCGTCGGAATACAACAAGAGCCGATCTCCCGGTTCAAGCTGTTCCCGGGCTACCACCGGGGTGTCCGGGTTGACCGGCGAGATCCCCAGCGGGCACCGCACTAGGTGGGCGAGTTCCTTGACGACTTGCCCCCCGCGGACCAGCAACGGTCGAGGGTGACCTGCGATCAGGTAGTGCAGTAGCCCGGTCTCGGTGTCTAGCCGGGCGAGTACCGCGGTCACGAACCGCAGCGTGTCTCCCTGGTCGGCGAGCATGTGGTCAGCCCGGGTGGCCAAGATGGCCAGGTCGGTCTCGCCAGCCCGGCGAGCGTTGCGGATCGCGGTCACCGCCACGGCGGTGGTCAGACAGGCCCGCATGTCGTGGCCGACCGCGTCGAACACCGCCAAGCCCAGCGTGGTGGCGTCGGCGGCGTAGTCATAGGCATCTCCCGCAACCTGATCGTGAGGTTCCAGCAGCGCAGTGACGACGACTCGTTCGGTGGCAAAGGTGCGCGGCGGCAGCAGCTGCCACAGCAAATCGGAGGGCACCGACAGCGAACCGTGGCTGCGCAGCCAGCGCAACCGATCGCTGTAGGCGATCTTCGTCATCACGATATGGCCCATAAGCCCGGCCAGCGACCAACACCGTTGCCGCAACTCCTGATCATCTTTGATCTCCTCGGCGAGGCGGATCCGCAACACGCCGACGCGTTCGGTGCCATCGAACATCGGCACCCACAGCAGCCGGCTACCTCGATCGTCCATGGCGGAGGTGATCTCTCCAAACTGGTAGGCGCGTCCTGCGAGCGTTCCCTCGACCGCGATCGGCGCGACGAGCTGCGGCGACACCGGGCTCAGCAGTCGCTGAGCGAGATCGACGACCAGCACCTCAGCGGTGAGACCGGCCCGCCCCACCGCGCCGTTGACCATGGCTGACAGTTGGTCCCCGGTGACCAGATGAGCATCATTGATCACGCGCGTGTGTACCTCATCCCACGCCTCGCGCCAAGTGCTCATGGCGAGGATCGTAGCCGTCCATTGCGCCAGCTAGTGGACCAGAGTATGGCTGGCTGAATGAGTTATTCCTGTGTTTGTTACTTGCCGCTGATGGTGGTGTAGAAGAATGCGATCAGGTCGTTGAGTGCGTTGATGGTGGAGTCTTTGCCGTATTGGGTGCGGGCCTGGTGGTACAGCTCGCCGGTGGCTGCTGAAGATCAGCGGATCGTGGCTGAGGTACGCTGGCTCCGGTGCGGGTGTGGTCGCGGTGGCGTATGCAGCGATGAGTTGGCCCCGGCGTGGAGTGCGTGGTCTAGGCGCTCCACGGTGGCTGCGTCGGGCAAGAACAGGTTCTGTCCGGTGTCGCCGGAGGTCTCCGCTGATCCCTGCCACCTCCTGAATATGCGCATGTCGTGCGCGCATCCCGCATCTGCTGGCTTGGTGACCAGCCTAGCCCGCAAGCTGGGCGCCGTGCGGATAGACACCCGCGAGCAGGCAACAGGAGAGGAGTCAGCGATGTCTGCTGCCCGACACACCACACAGGCAGAGGGAAGTGATAGTTGATGGGATGGGGCAAGCAATGGGCTGAATCCCGCGAACGGCGGCGGATACAACGAGCACGGGTCCGCCTGACCTTCCAGACCTGCCACCGATGCAGACGTTCCTGGCTACTGCCGATCAGTCGAGAACGCCCGATCTGCGGTCCCTGCCGCGACCAGCAATACGGAATCGAAGCGGATCCACCGCCTCGTCAACGAGATCGCTGACAGATACACCCCTGCCGGAGTGAGTCAGTGATGGCGCGTTGTACCGCTGTTGTACTGGTCAAGGGCAGATGTGTCCCCTAGCTAGCCACAGCCGGGAGCTGAAGTGGCCTCTTCGCCGGTCGCCACCGGGTCCGTCCTGACTGAGGAGACTCCGCCCGTAACCGCCCTCCCACCCTGAGTGATTTCCTTCGTGGTGATAATGCACCCCATGCCGATGCGGGGGTGGCGAGGAGCCGTGGCGGGTCTTGGCCTGATGGTCCTGGGGGGCTGCGGGGTAGTGCCCGTGGTGCTGCTCACGATGAAGGGTGCACAAGCTACCGAGACTGTGGACAGAATCCTGGGGATGGTGCTTAGTTTACCCGCGCTGGCGATCGCGCTGAGCGGCTGGGCACGTCGAGGTGTGGAGGCTAGGGCAGATCAGGTGAGCCAGGCGCGGGAGAGCCTCGCGGGTTGGGTCCTCGATCAATGGCGTCCTGAGGAACTAGCACGATCGCTGGGTGACCCGCAGCCCATGCCGGTGCAGTGGCGACTCACCGAGCACGCTGTGATGGATCGCTCTCGGTTCATCATGGCCGGTGAGCTGTCCTTCACCGGCCGCAGCGACCAGATCGGCCCCCTGGTGGAGCAGTTCCGGGGATTGCCGCATCGGCGCCTGGTCATCCTAGGCGGTCCCGGCTCGGGGAAGACGACCCTGGCGGTGCAACTGCTGTTAGAACTGCTCGCCACCCTCCGGCCAGGGGACCCGATCCCGGTGTTGTTGTCCCTGGCCAGCTGGGACCCCACCGAATGGCCTCGGCTGCACAGCTGGCTTGCCGAACGGCTAGCTACGGACTACCCCTCGCTGCGAGCGTTTGGCCCCGGCATCGCGCGTGCCCTGGCCGAGCAAGGCCACATCCTGCCGATCCTTGATGGCTTGGATGAACTACCCCTGGCCCGCCAACCAGAAGTGATCACCGCGCTCAACGCCTCGCTCACCGAGGCCGACCAGCTGGTGTTGACCAGCCGCACCCGAGAGTACGGAACCGCCGTCGCTAAGGCGCGCAAGGTGCTGACCGCGGCCGTGGTGATCGAATCCGAGCCGCTGAGCTCTGCCCAAGCGGCCGAGTACCTTCAGGCATGCCTGCCTCTAGATCCCGACCCCTCCTGGGTTGAGGTGCTCGATCGGATCCGGGACGGAACAGCGGAGCACCTCGCGAGGGTGGTGGCCACCCCGTTGGGTCTGTGGCTGTTGCGCACCGCCTACATCACGCCCTGCGCCGGTCCCTGTCCGCTGCTGACCTCCGAGATAGCCCGCGACGCAGCCACGATGCAAGGCCACTTGTTTGACCAGCTCATTCCGGCTGTCCTGACCGCCCGTCCCGCATCCCATAACCCCCACGGCCCTTTCCGGCCGCGGCGCTCCTGGGACTCCGCCAAAGTCCGTAGCTGGCTGACCTACCTTGCCTGGCATCTTGATCGAACCAAGACCCGGGATCTGCTGTGGTGGCATTTGGCCCGCCACACCTTTACCCGCCGCACGCTCGGACTGGTGGTTGGGCTGGTAGCCGGGCTGGTGGCAGGGCTAGGGGTCGGGTGGGGGGTCAGACTGGAGGTCGGCCTAGCGGCTGGGCTGGCTGCTGGGCTAGGGACTGGGGTGGGGGCTGGGCTGGTGGCCGGGTTGAGACGCCACGACTGGCTCACCGACGAACCTGCTTACGCCAACCTGCACTTGAACCACCGGACAGGGATGCTGGTGCGCGATCTGGGGGTCGGACTAGGGACCGGGCTGCTAGCTGGGAGTGGAGTCGGGCTGACGGGCGGGCTGGTGACCGGGCTGCTAGCCGGGAGTGGAGTCGGGCTGACGGGCGGGGTGGTAGTCGGGGTGGGGTTCGGGGCGGTGGCCGGGCTGGTGATCGGACTGCTCTTCGATTGGGGGATCGGGCTGGTGACCGGGCTGGTACGCGGGCTTGTGGTCGGGCTCGGGGTCACGCTCGGGATCGGGCTGAAAGATGCGCTAGGGGTCGGGCTCAAGACCGGGCTGATGGTCGGGCTAGGGGGCGGGCTGGTGATCGGGTTGGCCAAGTGGATGGGAACACCGAGCAGGATGGGGTGGGCTAGCACACCGCGCTCAACCTACAAGGCGACTCGAGCGCTGACAGTCATCCAAATCTGCGTCGCCGGGCTGGTGGGCGGACTACTGGGCGGGCTGGTGGGTGGGCTGCTGGGCGGCCTGAGGGGCGGCCCAATGAGCGGGCTAGGAATCGGCCTCGGAGCCGGGATCGGGATGAAGATCGGGCTGGGGGTCGGGCTGGGGGTCGGGCTGGGGGTCGGGCTGGTGATCGGGCTGGGGCAGATCAGCAGCGGCGCTTGGCTCAGTTACACCCTGACGTCATGTCGGCTTGCTGCCGCTGGAAAGCTGCCGCTCCGGCTCATGGACTTCCTCGACGATGCCCACCGGCTGGGCCTGCTACGCACGACCGGCCCGACCTACCAGTTCCGACACGCTGAGTTCCACGACCACCTCATCCGCACCAGCAGCTCACGAACAGAGACCGATGCACAAGCCCAACTCGAACCCTAACCTCTGACCCGAAACAGACTAGCACCACTGAAATAGAGTATCTAGCTGCGGCGTTCTTCGTAGCGTCGCCGCCAACTGCGACAGCGGTTGAGATAGTCGGCGAGTTCTTCGCGACCGAAGTCCGTGGTGGACCATGGTTGGCCGACGTGTTCACCTTGCCATATGTATGCGAGGGCGTTCGTTTCGACTGGGGGACGGACCTGCACGGCGGCGAGGGTGTAGGCGTGATCTTCAAAGGCGTCTAGGGTGGCCCACTCGGCTTCGGTGAGGTCGGTGAATACCTTGCCTTGTGCCTCGCCCTGGCCTGGGACCAGTCCGGGGTAGACTCTTTGTGGTAAACGCACGACTCTCCAGCCGGGGACAGTTGCGTCGTGGTAGTGAGGTACGCGCTTGATGAGCGTGCTCACGACGTCATCGACGACGAGTGTTCCATAGACGAAAAGGTTACTGGTTCCCTCCGATAATTGGGCCGGTTGGCCAGAGTTGGTGGAGTTCGCTTGGCGTAAGCGGGCGCCTGTAGGCTTCACGAAGCACCTCCGCGAGCGTTGCGCCGCCCGCTTCGACGAGTTTGACGAACCAGTCCATGCCTGCGGGGTAGGCCCACAAGTAGGATCTGAGCTGGGGGTTTCTGCTGCGGTCGTAAAGTTCCCGGGCGATCTCCTCGTCAGTCCACCAGGGGACGTGGCGGCGTGCCAGGTCACGACAGGCGGCAGCTGTCATGCCGCTATTGACCAGGATATGAATCTGCCCGCGAACGAGGTTCATGAAGTGATCGATCCGCGTCCGGGCGCAGATAATTTCGTCATCGGGGGACGCCACCCATGGGAGAACTTGGGCCAAGCCTTCGAACAGGACTTGGTGCGGACAGTGGACAGCGAGGATTCGCGGCCACTCGACGGTGTGTGACTCGGCCTGCGCTGTGAGGCTGGAGTACTGCAGGGCGTGCCCAAGAACCTCGTGGAGCGCGAAGCGATAGGCGTCAACGCGCGAGAATGACGCTCTGCTCTTGTTAATGCGCAGCCGTGTGTCGTGGCCAGTGCCGTCGAGCCAGTAGGACCAATATGCATCGACCTCGACGTCCTCGATCGTCAGGTTGAAGTCAGCATCGGTATCGACGAGCCGGCGGATGCTGGACTCGTACTTGTCTGCGTACTCTGCGATAGCCGAGCTTACGTCGGCCGCCGACAGTTGCTCGCTCGCGGCATGAAGATTTGTCCAGGTGTCTTCATCCCACGAGATTCCCAGTGACTCCAGAGCCTCTCTAGCAACCCAAGCGTACTGCTCGATGTAATCCCGAGTCCAACTGCGGGGCATACAACCCTGGGTCAGTGAAATGTACTCGTCGAGGGGTAGTTGTTGGCCAATCAGGGCACCGAGGTACGCGATGTGCGCGTCAAGCTGCGTTCTCAGTGCTGGTTGATGGTGTGTGTCGGCCTCGATCCGGAGTCGAGTGAGGTCGTCGAGCGCGGCGAACCGGTTGTCATACGGGCTTGGCTGCCCCCCTGGAGGTGCACAGTCGAAGTCGATCACAGGAGCTTCGCCGCGTGATCTTTCCAGAGCGTCCCAGCGTCGTATCGCCTCCTCGACGGCGTCACGAAGAGGCACGGCTGACTTCCCATCGCAGGGTCACGGCCTGGCTGGGTTGGAGGTAGTCACGGGTCACGGTGATGAGGGCAGCGCCCTCGTCGTCGGTGCACGTGAGGTCCTCGATCGCGGACACTTCGAATCCGTCGGCTTGCTCTTCGATGGCAGTGCAGTTGAGGAGCATGCGGACGCCGTGGTGGCGGATGGTCAGTGTGAGGTGGCGGGTGTAACGCAGAACAGCCTGCCGCCAATAGTGATCGTGGACGAACCGCCCGCCCCGGCAGATGTAGGAGATTGTCGCTACCTCACCGGGTGGGATTCCCGGTGAGATGTGGCAGGCGAACTTGGACAGATTGTTCATGTCGTGCGTTCGCTGGATCGTCACCTTGTAGTCATCGTTGGGTGACGACTCGATCACCAGGGGACCATTTGTGGTCTCGAACCACAGTTCTCGCACCAGGCGCTTGATGGGGCGACTCGTGAGGTTAAGGAATTGATGAGTATAGGTGACTGTTGACCACCCTTCGCTGTCGATGTCTATCGAGCAGGTCACGTCGAGCTCGACGATATGCCCAGCGAGTTTCGCCAGTTGGATAACCTCCGCGTCGGACAGGCGAAGCCGCTTGGCTAACCCAGTAAGCGATCGGGCGATACGCTGGGCAGGCGCTTCTCTGGTGCCGGACCCCGAGCTGTCTAGGGTGATGGGAAAGGCGGCGTTAGCCGGGGCAACAGTACAAGATTGGGTTAGCTCGCCTGGCCGCCACCTGGCTTGCCCGTTAGCGTGTGCTTCGAGAACCCGCTCGATTGAGCGGAGCACTTCGGACATCGTTGAGCTTTGGTCGGCTGGCCGAGTCGGCGGGATAGGTCGGCTAGTCGGCGTTGCTGCCGATGGTGCAGCCGGTTCGGGCATGAATCCGATTCCACCATCGTGGGTTTGAAAAAGTTGATCGACTCTCCAACCGGGGAACATGCCCTCCAGGACACGGCAGTGGTCGGCGTAGGGAAGTCCAACCAAGTCACCGGAAAGCCAGCGGTAGAACTGTGCTTTGCTGGGCCCACTGCCCCTGAGAGTCGGATCGATGCCTGCCGCAACCCTGTTGTACTCCCGACTAAAGGCGCTGTGGGTTTGCAAGTGGCGGTGCTGGAGCAGGACTTTCAGCACGACGGGCGGCTTGGCGTTCAACGAGTTACCCTCCCTTCGGTGAAAGGTTGAGACGAGACTACCACGTCCGAGAGGCGAGAGGAGACCGGGCGAGGCGCGAAAGTGCGAGAAAAGACGATCAGGGAGTCGAGAACGGACCTGACCTGGCCGAACCTTGTGGTGTCGCCCGTTGAAGGGGCGGCAACCACACAGATAGCCGAACGAGAAGGGATTGGCGATGTCACGCCGGACAACGAGTACCAGACACGCGAGGACAAGGCCGCCGGCCGCCCGGTGCGTCAGAAGCTGGATCAGGTAACGGGTAAGCGGCGGTGGAAAGCCACGGTCACCGACCCTGATGAACCCAACGCCAAGCGAGCCTCATTTGAAATGACGTTCGTCGCCGATGTCCAACCGGTTCCAACGACCACCGAAGTACTGCCGGGGATGCGCCCGATCGAGCTTGACGGACTGACGGCAGAACCCAAGGTCGCCGGTTCGGGGCGCTGGCGGGAAGGGTCTGCGGGCCGCCCGGCCAGTCTCCGGCCCTCCCGGTAACGGTGCGCGCCCCGGATCGAGCGGTGTGATGGCGTCACAGACATCCGTCCGTGCCTGGAAAGGGAGCCCGCCCGGTCTCCCAAGGGCGACCCGGCGGCAGCACGGGAGATGGCCTCGGCGTCCTGGGCGGTGGCGGCAGCGGGGGGAGCGGAAGCACAAGAAATTGGGGAGGTGATGGCTCGGATCCGTACGCAGAGGCGCACGTAACAGCTGTTGCGGGAAGCACTATCAGGAGGGGAGGTGGAGGGTGATGCGGATTCGCGGGCGTTGGGCTGCGCTGGTCGCGCGATTACGGGCAGGAAAGCAAGCACGAGACCGGCTCCGGCGTATGCGGCGTGGGCGAGTCCGGCTGACGTGGCAGACCTGCCGGCGGTGCAGGCGCGGCTGGCTTGCCCCGGCCGATGGCGACCGGTTATGCGGTGGCTGCCGCCAGCGATCGCCAACACAGCAGAACCGATCGTAGAAAGTGAATGGATTGCGCACCGGGGGTGGTGTGGTAATGTCGCACGCCCTCAGAAAGCGCCAACCAGCCCTACGCGCAGAAGCGGAACCTCGGGCTACCAACCTTGTCCGCTTCTGCGCTGTCCACTCGGGAGTGAACAGTGAATACCCTAAACACACGGGTGACCCGTGCTGCAAGTGGGGTCATCCGAAGGAATGCGCGCCGCCGCGGGAAATGCCCCGTTGTCGCCTCGGCGCCTTCGAGCCGGATTCGATTGTCTGTGACCGGCGCAAGAGCGCGGCCAGTGAGCCTCACCGTGTCCCTCACCTGCATCGTGGCCTGCGCCACTACTTCGCCACGTTGTTTCCACAACGGCGCCGCGGTGAAGACGGTCCAGCTCGCGCTCGGGCATAGCACACCGATGATCACCTTAAGCACCTACGCGCATGAGTGGCCGGACGCTCTCGATCGGACGCGAACCCTCGTGGACACAGCACTCGGGGCACCCAGCAACACTGTCGGTGCTGGTCAGAGGCAGGTGCTGCGGTACAGGCCGCGTTTGGAGATGTACTGCACCACCCCGTCGGGCACCAGGTACCAGATGGGCTGACCGCGCTCGATACGCTGCCGGCAGTCTGTTGAGGAGATCGCCATGGCGGGCACCTCGACCAGGCTTACCGCGCCCTCCGGCAGGTGTTTGCCGTCGAGGCGGAACCCGGGGCGGGTCACCCCGACCAGATGGGCGAGATCGAACAGCTCGTCGACCCGTTTCCAGGACAGTATCTGCGCCAGCGCATCGGCGCCGGTGATGAAGAACATCTCGTGGTCGGGGAATTGGGCGCGCAGGTCGGTGAGGGTGTCGACGGTGTACGTGGGAGTCCGGCGGTCGATGTCCACCCGGCTGGTGGAGAACCGCGGGTTAGACGCGGTGGCGATGACCGTCATGAGGTAGCGGTCTTCGGCGGGGCTGACCTCACGGGCATCCTTCTGCCACGGGATCCCGGTGGGCACGAACACGACCTCGTCCAACCCAAAGCGGGCCTGCACCTCGCTGGCGGCAACGAGGTGGCCATGGTGGATCGGGTCAAAGGTCCCACCCATGACCCCGAGTCGCCGGCCAGACATGGGCCGGCCAGACATGTGCCGGCCAGACATGGACGCAGCCTAGGTGAGCCGCTCGGGATCAACTGCAGCGACGATAAGCTGGGACCTCAGCGAGCAACCGGTGGTTGGGCAGTGGTCATGAGCAGACAGTCGTCGTGAGCAGACAGTCGTCGTGAGCAAGGGTCTCAGCGAGGTCTCATCGAGGGAACGAGCGCTCGCCGACGCCTTGACGTCGGGCTGTGTGGTGGAGTGCAGCACACTCAGCACTGAGCAGTTGGGCATGACAGACAACCCCCGGTACACCATCCGGGCCGAGTTCCTGCGTGAGCTGGTGCTGGGGCGTACCGGTGAGCGTCTTGATCCGCTAGGGGTGCGGGTCCATGGGGCGCGGATCACGGGAACGCTCGATCTCACTCATGTCCCGGCTGCCGTGGGGATGGAGCTGCGAGGCTGCTTTTTCGAGCGCGCTGTGCTGCTCGTCAGTGCCCGCTTGCCCTGGTTGACCTTGGCTGGCTCGCACCTGGGGACGCTGGACTGCGATGGCCTCCGCGTGGACGGCGATGTCCTGCTCGGTGAGGGATTCACGGCTACCGGACAGGGCGATTACGGTGCAGTGCGGCTGCTCGGCGCCCACGTCGCCGGCCAGCTCAACGTCAATGGCGCGAGGCTGACCAACGAGACCGGCCCCGCCCTCATCGGCGACGGGCTGCACATCGAGGGCGACGTGTTCGGGGGAGGGCTCATCGCCACCGGACACGGCGAACTCGGCGCGGTGCGGCTGCCGGGCGCCCACATCATCGGGCAACTCAACCTCAACGGCGCCGAACTGGCCAATCACGCCGGGCCCGCCCTCATCGGCGACGGGCTGCACGTCGAGGGCGGCCTGGTGCTCGCCGAAGGGTTTACCGCTACCGGACACTACGAGCGGGGCGCGGTGCGGCTACCCGGTGCCCACATCAGCGGCCAGCTCAACCTGGATGGCGCGGCGCTGATCAACCCGGCCGGGCCCGCCCTCATCGGCGACCATCTCGGGGTCACCGGCGGCGTGTTCCTCGACGGGTTCACCGCTAGCGGCCACGGCGACGACGGCGTCGTGCGGCTGCCGGACGCCCATATCACCGGCCAGCTCAACCTCGACCGCGCGGAGCTGACCAACCCCGCCGGGCCCGCCCTCATTGGCGACCACCTGCGGGTGGACAGTGACATGTTCGCCGAGGGACTCACCGCCACCGGACACAGCCCCGACGGCGCCGTACGGCTCGCCGACGCCCACATCAGCGGCCAACTCAACCTCAGCCACGCGAAGCTGACCAACCAAGCCGGCCGTGCGCTCATCGGCGAGCACCTGCGGGTGGACAGTGACATGTTCGCCGAGGGACTCACCGCCACCGGACACAGCCCCGACGGCGCCGTACGGCTCGCCGACGCCCACATCAGCGGCCAACTCAACCTCAGCCACGCGGACCTGACCAACCCGGCCGGACCGGTCCTTGACCTGGAGGACGCCACGGCCAAGCACCTGTTCCTGCCCGCCCAGGTGATCTGCCCGCACGGTGCGGCCGAAAGGAGGGGCTGCACCGCACCTGCGCGGCAGCTTGCGCTCTCCGGCCTCGCCTACACCTCGCTGCACGCCGTGGACTGGCAGGAGTGGCTGCACCTGATCATCCACCACACCCGTGACTATCGACCTCAGCCCTACCAGCAACTGGCCACCGCGCTGAGCGCCAGCGGCCGGGACTCCACCGCTCGGCAAGTCCTCATCGCCCAGCAACAGGACCGCTACCACCGTGGTGATCTTGATGGTCTGCTGATCAAGTACCTGCACTGGCTCTGGGGGAGGTTCACTGGATACGGCTACCGCCCCAGCCGCGCCCTGCTCGTCCTCGTGGTGGTGCTCCTGATCGCGGCGGGGTTGGGGGTTGCCGCTGGGCACACCCCCGTGGGGCCGGGCCACTACGTCACCGCGCACACCAGTGACACCCGCGATCCCTCCGCGCCGTGCTCGCTGATCGAGCAGATCGGGGTGGGCATCGACCACAGCGTGCCGCTGGCCCCCGCGGGCATCGGCAACCGCTGCGCTTTCGAGACCTCCAGCCCGCTGGGCCAAGCGTTCCTCGCCTCCACCTGGATACTCCAGGCCCTGCTCTGGACGCTGGCCGCGCTCGCCCTCGCCGGTTACCTCGAGGTCATCCGCAGGGCCGGTGCGCCGGGATGACCACGAACTGCCGCAGGTACAGATCAGCGAAGGTGACCGGCCCGCGCGGCCCGGGCACCCGGTCGACGTTGATCCCGGTCTCGGGGACCCGCCGGAGCTTGAACCCGTCCAGCAGACGGGTGCTGGCGTTCCAGAACACCCCGGTACCGGCGTAGCCATCCAGGAATTCCCGGGCGGCGGCCTCGTCGCTGGTGACGATCGTGGCTGCCAGCCCTGAGGTCTCCTGGTTAGCGACGTGGGCGGCATGCCCCGGGCCAGTCACTCGGCTCACGGTCAGCGTTGCCTCCCGGCCGGTGTCCAACGCCCATTCGTGCCCGAGCGGGTGGTCGTGCGGTGGCAGGGACAGCGCGATCCCGCGCTGGCGGGCCGCCGTGAGCAGCGCCTCGTGCACCCGGTCCGGGACACCCTCTGCCACCAGCAGGAGGTTGACCCGGTTGCAGACACCCAGCCGGTCCAGCCCGGCCACCAGCAGCTCAACGGCGAGGGCGGGGTCCGCCGCGGCGTCGACGTAGAGCACGCCGCCGCCATCGGCGTGGGCCAGCACCCGTACTCCGTGCCGGGCGCCCTCGGCGGCCAGGATCCGGGTGGTCTCTCCGCTGCCCCGCACGATGACCAGCGGGATCAGCGCGGGTTGCTGCACGAGGGCCAGGGCGCTGTCCCGGCGGGGGTCGTCCACCAGCTGCACCGCGGCGGGATCCAGCCCGGCCTCGCCCAGCGCCGGCGCGATGACCTGCTCACGCAGCGCCAGCGCGGAGCGCAGCGCCGCCGACCCCGTCCGCAGCACCCCGGCGTTGCGGGACTTCACCAGTTGCGAGGCGACATCGACCACGACGTTGGGGCGGGCCTCGAAGGTGGCGCCCACCACGCCCACCGGGCGGCGGCGCTCGATCAGCCGCAAGCCGTCCGGACGGTCTTCCAGCACCCGGTCCCGTGGTGGGAACGGGACCTGGGCGAGCAGGGCGAGCTGAGTGGCCATCTCGGTCAGTCGCGCCTCGTCCAAGCGCAGACGGTCAATCAGCGCTCGGCTCATCCCGGACTGCTCGGCCGCGGCGATGTCGGCGGCGTTTGCGGCAAGCACATCAGCGGCGCTGACGGTCAGGTGCCGCGCCATGGCCTCGAGCGCGGCGTCGATGGTCTCGTCGTCGGTGCTGGCCAGGGTGGGAGCGGCGCGCTGCGCACTGCGCGCGCACTCGGCGACGATGTCCCTCACGGGGCCTGAGCCTACTGGCGCGTGAGTGGTATTTGGTGCTGGAACAGTGTTACGCACTCACGTGCCGCACGGCACCAAATCGTCGGCGTGCACGACTTCGCGGCGCAGTTCGGCAGGCAGCTCGCGGGTGGAACGGCCGATCAACTCGGGTAGCTCGGCCGCGTCGAACCCGACCATCCCCCGAGCGACCACGGCGCCCTGCCCGTCGACCAGCTCCACCACGTCGCCCGCCGCGAAGTCACCCTCGACGCCGATGATGCCGGCCGCCAGCAGCGAGCGCCGCCGGTGCACCACCGCGCGGATCGCCCCGTCGTCGAGCCGTAACCGGCCGGAGGCCTGCGCGGCGTGGCGCAGCCAGAACCGGCGAGCCGAGAGCCGCGCCGCGGAAGGGGCGAAAGCGGTACCGACGTCGGCTGCACCCAAGGCTCGCCCGACCTGTGTCGCGGCGGCCAGCAGCACCGGCACCCCGGCTTGGGAGGCCACCGTCGCGGCGTCGAGCTTGGTGGCCATCCCGCCGGTACCCAGCGTACCGCCGTCACCGGCCTGCACGCCGCAGGTGTCCGCCGGTCCGTGCACCTCCGCAACCAGCCGAGCCGCGCCGAGCCGGGGGTCGCTGTCGTAGAGCCCGCCGACGTCGGAGAGCAGCACCAGGGCATCGGCGCCCACCAAGTGCGCCACCAGGGCAGCGAGCCGGTCGTTGTCTCCAAACCGGATCTCGCCGGTGGCCACGGTGTCGTTCTCGTTGACCACCGGCACCACCCCCAGGCCGCGCAGCCGGGCGAACGTGCGCTGCGCGTTGCGGTAGTGCGCGCGACGGACCACGTCATCGGCGCTCAACAGCACCTGCCCGACGGTACGGCCATAGCGGGCCCAGGATTGCGTGTAGGCGTACCCGAGCACCAGCTGCCCGACGCTGGCTGCGGCCTGTTGGGTGGCCAGATCGCGGGGCCGGCGGCGCAGCCCTAGGGGCGCCAGCCCGGCGGCGATGGCGCCCGAGGACACCAGTACTAGCTGGGTGCCGGCCGCGACGCGGGCGGCGAGCGCGTCGACCAGGGCGTCCAACCTGACCCGGTCCAGCCCGCCAGCGGCCGTGGTCAGCGAGGATGAGCCGATCTTGACCACCAGATACCGGGCTTGCGCCACGGCCTGCCGGGTCGGGCTCACTCCGGCTCGGCCTCACCGCCAGCGGTGCTCTCGCGCCGTGCGCGGCGGGCGGCCTTGCGCTGGGCCGCGCTGGCGCGCTCACCGGTATCCAACCGCCAGTCCCTTCCCCGCGCGCCGAGGCGAATCGTGGCCGCTCCGGCTGGCGTGGAAGGTTCCCAGTCAAAGGTGACCTGGCCGATGGTGACCGGGCACCCAGCCCGGGCCCCCACGGCAGCCAGGGCATCCTCGACGCCGAGCCGGGCCAGCCGGTCGGCGAGGTAGCCGACGGCCTCGGCGTTGTCGAAGTTGGTCTGCCGCACCCAGCGCTCCGGTCGTCCACCGCGGACGATGAACCCCTCGGGGCAATCAGGGTCAGCCGTGACGTCGAAACCGGGCTCCTCGACGGCCGTGGGGCGTAGCACCACCCGGGTCGGTTCGGCAGCGGGCAGCGAGGCCCGGTGCTGGCGCACCGCCGCGCTGAGCGCAAAGCGCAGTTCCCGCAAGCCCTCCGTGGTCACCGTGGACACGCAATGCACCGGCAGTCCGCGGGCCACGAGCTCCGGTCGCACGAGCTCAGCCAACTCCCGGGCATCCGGGACGTCAATCTTGTTGAGCACCACCAACCGGGGGCGAGAGGCCAGCGCGCCGCCCAGTGCGGGGGTGTAAGCGGCAAGCTCGCGTTCCAGCGCGTCCACATCGGACAGGGGGTCGCGGCCGCTCCCCACGCTCGCGCAGTCCACGACGTGCACCAGCACGGCACACCGTTCGATGTGCCGCAGGAACTCCAGCCCGAGTCCCTTGCCCTGGCTGGCGCCGGGGATCAGGCCAGGGACGTCGGCCACGGTAAACACCGTCTCGCCTGCGGTGACCACACCGAGGTGGGGCACCAGAGTGGTGAACGGGTAGTCGGCGATCTTGGGGCGGGCCGCGGAGAGCACCGATACCAGGGAGGATTTACCCGCTGAGGGGAACCCGACGAGCCCGACATCGGCGACCGACTTCAGCTCCAATACCAGATCTCGGCTCTCCCCCGGCTCACCGAGCAAGGCGAAACCCGGCGCCTTGCGGGTCCGGGAGGCCAGCGCCGCGTTACCCAGTCCGCCATGCCCCCCCGCCGCGGCGACGAACCGGGTTCCACTGCCCACCAGGTCCGCCGCTACCTCGCCGTCGGGAGTGAGCACCACGGTGCCATCCGGCACCCGCAGCTCGAGGTCCTCGCCGCTGGCGCCGTTGCGATGGCTGCCCTGCCCCGGCTTGCCGCTGGAGGCTCTCGCCTGGCTGCGGTAGTGGAAGTCGAGCAAGGTGTGTACTCCGGGGTCCACCACCAGCACCACGTCGCCGCCGCGCCCTCCGTTGCCCCCGTCGGGGCCTCCCAGGGGCGCAAACTTCTCCCGGTGCACCGACGCGCAGCCGTGGCCGCCATCACCCGCAGCAACGTGAATCATCACCCGATCCACGAAGCGCGACACCGTGCTCTCCCTCACGTGCTGTCATGGAAGGCCTCGACCGGGACGATGTTGACGGTCTTGCGCCCCCGCTTGGTGCTGAACTGCACCGAGCCCGCCGCAAGAGCAAAAAGGGTGTCATCACCGCCGCGGCCGACGTGCGCGCCTGGATGGAACTTGGTGCCACGCTGGCGAATGAGGATCTCCCCTGCGTTGACTACCTGGCCACCGAACCGCTTGACCCCAAGCCGCTGGGAATTGGAGTCACGGCCATTTCGGGAGCTAGAAGCGCCTTTCTTGTGTGCCATCGGTGCTCACACCCTCGTCAGAAACTTTTCAAGGTCAACTATGTCCACGGGCTACCGGGGATCTACGGATCAGGGGGCGATGGCGATAACCTCAACCCGAGTCAGCCGCTGGCGGTGACCCTGCCGCTTGTGGTAACCGGTCTTGTTCTTGAACTTGTGAATTCGGATCTTGGGGCCTTTGACCTGCGCAACGACCCTTCCGCGCACCGAGACGGCACGAAGGGCAGCCGCTTCGGTGGTCACGGTGGGGCCGTTGACGAGCAGTACCGCAGCCAAACTGACCTCAGTCCCGGGGTCGCCATCAAGCTTTTCCACCTCGACGACGTCCCCGACGGTCACTTTGTACTGCTTGCCGCCAGTCTTCACGATCGCGTACATCGGGTGGCACTCCTGGACTGTTCAGATGGCGTGGACTGGTGGTGACCCGCACTGCTCATCATGCCCCGCGGTTCATGGTGCCCTGGGGTTCAGCATGCCCTGGGATTCATCATGCACAGCGGTGCGCTCAGCAGAACTCGGCCCGCCGAACTGGCGGGCCGCCTCGCCGAGGGTACGGCCCACCCTCTAGCCCGGTCAAACCGGGGTGCTCACCTCGGGCGTGGTATCTCGAAGGGCAGTATCTCGAGGGACGGGGGCTGGCGAGTCGGCACCCTTCGACAGTTCCGTGGCGGGCGGTCCGGCAGGCCGCGACGCAGCCCGGCGGCGGCGCGGCATAGCGCGCGTTGCTGGCTGTGCAGGCACGCTCGGGGCGTCGGTCCCCGGTTCGGTTTGTGGTTCCGTTTGTGGTTCCGTTTGTGGTTCGGCTCGTGTTTCGGCTTGTGTTTCGGCACAGACGGGTCCAGCCGGGCGGGCACCGTCTGGCGCCAGCGGGGATTGGGAGCCATCCACCGACGCGGGCAGCGGCGCAAACTCTGGCGCGCTCAGGTGGTCCTGCGCGGTCGGCTGCTCCGCTGCCGCGGGGGCGGCTGCCGATCCACGTCCCCGCGGCTTGGCGCGACGGCCGTTCACCGTGCTGGAGTCTCTGGCTGCCGAGAACACCCCAGCCGGCACCGCAGCCGCCTGGCTCCGGACGTTCACCGGCTCCGCGGAGATCACTACGCCGGAACCCTTGCACTGTTCGCAGGGGCTGGAATACGCCTCCAGCAGCCCGGTGCCGATCTTTTTGCGGGTCATCTGGACCAGGCCCAGCGAGGTGACCTCAGCGACCTGGTGGCGGGTCCGATCCCGGCCTAAACATTCGGTCAACCGGCGGAGCACCAGGTCCCGATTCGACTCGAGCACCATGTCGATGAAGTCGATGACGATGATCCCACCAATGTCCCGCAGTCGAAGTTGCCGGATAATCTCTTCGGCGGCTTCGAGATTGTTGCGGGTGACGGTTTCCTCGAGGTTGCCGCCTGACCCGGTGAACTTGCCGGTGTTGACGTCGATCACGGTCATCGCCTCGGTACGGTCGATGATCAGGTATCCCCCGGAGGGCAGCCACACCTTGCGGTCCAGCGCCTTGGTGATCTGCTCGTCGATCCGGAACTCGGCGAACACGTCGTCCGCGCCAACGTACCTGCGCACCCGGGGCATCAGGTCCGGGGCGACGTGCTTGACGTAGCCCTCAACGGTGTCCCATGCTTCATCACCCTGGACCACCAGCTCGCGGAAATCCTCGGTGAACAAGTCCCGCACGACTTTCACCAGCAGGTCGGGCTCTTCATACAGCAGTTCCGGTGCGGTGGCCTTGCTCCCGGAACCATCCGCGGAGCTGCCCGACTTGTTCTGGCCAGACTTGTTCTGGATAACCTCCCACTGAGCCCGCAACCGGCGGACGTCCCGGGCTAGTTCCTCCTCGCTGATTCCTTCAGAAGCAGTCCGGATGATCACACCAGCATCCTCGGGGACGATCCGCTTGAGCACCTCTTTGAGGCGCTTGCGCTCGGTATCGGGCAGCTTGCGGCTGATCCCCGTGGCCCCTCCGCCCGGCACGTACACCAGGAACCGACCGGGCAGGCTGATCTGGGTGGTCAACCGGGCACCCTTGTGGCCGGCCGGGTCTTTGGTGACCTGCACGAGGACGTTGTCCCCGCTGGAGAGGGCCTGCTCGATGCGCCGCGCCTTGCCCTCAAGCCCGGCGGCGTCCCAGTCCACCTCACCGGCGTAGAGCACCGCGTTACGACCCCGGCCGATGTCCACGAACGCGGCCTCCATCGAGGGCAGCACGTTCTGCACCCTGCCGAGATAGACGTTGCCGACTAACGAGCCAGAGCCCGACGTGGTGACGAAGTGCTCTACCAGGATGTCGTCCTCGAGCACCCCGATCTGGATACGCTCGGGGCGTTCCCGCACGACCATGGTGCGCTCGACAGCCTCGCGCCGGGCGAGGAACTCCGATTCGGACAGGATCGCCACCCGACGCCGGCCCGCCTCCCGGCCGTCGCGCCGGCGCTGCCGCTTGGCCTCCAAGCGGGTCGAGCCGCGGATGGACTGCACCTCGTCCTCACCCAGCGGAGAAGCCTTGCTCTCTCGGACGTGCACAACGGTGTCCGGTGGGTCGTCCTCGTCGAGGACGACGTCATCGCCGTTGCCATTCCGGCGCCGTCTGCGGCGGCGCCGTCGAGCCGCGCTCCCGTTGGACTCCCCGGGCGCACGGTCCTCGGCCAACTCCTCCGAGGGTGCCCCGCCGTCCTGGTCGTCCTCCTCGCGACCCTCGGCCGGCGCGATCGGGCTGCCCTCGGCATCCCCGTTGGCTTTACCGCGCCCGCGGCCCCGGCGACCCCGGCGACGGCGGCGCCGGGTAGTGCCGTCGGTCTCCACCTCATCCGCACTCGGCTCGTCCTCGTCCGGATCGATCCCGTAGTTGATCCCGTCGTCGAGCCCGTGGTCACTGACGGTGTGCCCGTCGGCTGCGGTCGGTTGCAGGACCGGGGAGAGGAATACCGGTGCCGGCGAATGCGGCACTGGTATCAGGGGTGTCTCCGGCGCGCTCTGCTGCGCCACCTCGTCGATCTCCGTGGGGTCCGGCTCGGGATCCGGCAGCAGCACCTGCAGTGCCCGCAACGCCGTCTCGCGGTCAATGCTGGACTGCGCGCTGCGTACCGTGATGCCGAGTTCGGCCAGCGCGGCCATGACGTCCTTGCTGCTCACCGAGACAAGCTTGGCCAAGGCATGCACACGCAACTTGCTCGGCAGCGAGAACGCAAGATCAGTCCTGTCGGACGTCCCGGTCGCGGATGCCGTTGTCCGCCCACCGAGACCTCCGGCGGGCGTGGTCGTGTTCGCCATTCAACTCCTCCAGCCCCCGGGCGCGTCCCACCTGTCCTAACGCGGCCGCGCAGGGGCCCTGTGCGTCATCCGCCGCCGAGTCCGGCGACGGCAATCCTGTCTAACACCGGCAGCTCCGCGGTGCGGAGCGGTCAACCGGTGCGTCCTGCGACGTCATGCCGATCTGACCCCATCGCCAGACTGTGCCCTACCTTGGGCCCAACCGCCCCGGTGCCCAACGATCCGGGGCCAAAGCCGTCCGGGCGAACACCCGATCCGCAGCGAGCGGATCAACGAGACCCCCGTCGTCGTCAAGCCGGCCTTGCGCAATCCGGATCGCTTTCACGAGCACCGACGACGGAAGTCCGGCGACGGCACCGAGCGCACTCAGCACATCGTCGGGTCGTACCGCGGGGCTGACCTGCCGCACGACCGCTTTCAGTATCCCACACCGGCTGGGCTGATCGGGCACAGGCAGCGCCGTCGGACAGCACTCGATCTCCAAGGCGTCGATGTCCAGGGAGGCGTCGATGTCCAAGGAGACGATCGCCGCCCGCACGTCGAGCGATCGCCGGCCGTCCTTGGTGACCCGCTCGACGTACAGGGTGGGAGCAGCGAGCAGCAGGTGGGCCGCCTGCCGTAGCTGCTCGCTACCCAGCCCGTGGACCTCGATGCGCCAGGCGCTGGCCTCGATCCGCTCGGCGAGCCCACCGGGACTGGCCAGCACCCCCTCGAGCACGGCGAGCCCATCGGGCAGCGCCGCGTCAAGCGCGGCCCGGACCACCTCGGGATCGACGTGCTCAACGAGCTGGATCTCGGCGTATTCCGCCTCGCTGGCCGCTCCGGTAGGCGCCGCACCCACCCAGGAGACCTTCGGATGCGGGCTGTAACCCTGCGAGTAGGCCATCGGCAAACCAGCTCGCCGCACCGCCCGCTCGAAGGCTCTGGCGACGTCACGGTGTGAGGCGAACCGCAGCTTCCCGCGCTTGGCATAACGCAGCCGCACCCGACAGACCGGGGCGGCGGAGGGATGGAGGCTCATCGCGCTGGCAGGCAGTCACTGGCCGACGGGTCGCAGCGGGAGCAGATGGCGCCCGCTGGGTTCAACCTGGGTGTCCCCAACCTGGATGTCGGTGCCCATCGAGGGGCAGACCCCGCAATCGAAGCAGGGGGTCCACCGGCAGTCATCCTGCTCGCGGCCGACCAGGGCGTCCTGCCAGTCATCCCAGAGCCAGTCCTTGTCCAAGCCGGAGTCCAAGTGATCCCAGGGCAGGACCTCGTCCCGAGTGCGTTCGCGGGTGGTGAACCACTCCAGTGACACCCCCTGGGGCGCCAGCTCGGCCGCGCATGCCGCGACCCACCGCTCGTAGCGAAAATGCTCACTCCAGCCGTCGAAGCGCCCGCCCTCGCGCCACACCCGCTCGATGACCCGGCCGAGGCGCCGGTCCCCGCGGGAGAGCAACCCCTCGATCAGCGCGGGCTTCCCGTCGTGGTAACGCATGCCGACATTGCGGCCGATCTTGCGATCTGAGTTGATCTCGGTTCGAAGCTTCCGTAACCGCTGGTCGACCACGTCGGGGTGCTCCTGGGCAGCCCACTGGAACGGGGTGTGCGGCTTGGGCACGAAGGCGCCGATCGAGATCGTGCACCGGATGTCCTTGCTCCCGCTGGCCTGCCGGCCAGCCCGGATCACACGATGCGCCAGCTGGGCGATCTGCAGCACGTCCTCGTCGGTCTCGGTCGGCAAGCCGCACATGAAGTACAGCTTCACCTGCCGCCAGCCCGCACCGAAGGCGGTGCTGACCGTGCGGATGAGGTCCTCCTCGGACACCATCTTGTTGATCACCTGCCGGATCCGCTCAGAGCCGCCCTCGGGGGCGAACGTCAAACCGGAGCGGCGACCATTGCGGGAGATCTCGTTGGCAAGGTCGATGTTGAAGGCGTCCACTCGGGTCGAGGGCAGGCTCAGGCCGGTTCCGCTGCCCTCGTAGCGGTCGGCGAGCCCCTTGGTGATCTCGCGGATCTCCGAGTGGTCCGCGCTGGACAGCGACAGCAACCCGACCTCGGTGAACCCGCTAGCCGCCAGACCGCGTTCGACCATCTGACCAATGCCCCGCGCCGACCGCTCCCGGACCGGACGAGTGATCATCCCAGCTTGACAGAACCGGCAGCCGCGGGTGCAGCCACGGAAGATCTCCACGCTCATCCGCTCGTGCACGCTTTCGGCGATTGGCACCAGCGGCTGCTTGGGGTAGGGCCACTCGTCGAGGTCCATCGTGGTGCGTTTGGCCACCCGCTGCGGGACCCGGTCGGTGTTGCGGACCACCTCGGCGATCTGACCGTCGGGACGGTAGCTGACGTCATAGCAGCCTGGCAGGTACACGCCGTCGAGCGCGGCCAGCCGGCCCAGCAGCTCCCGCCGCCCGCCGGGGCATCCGTGCGCCTTCCAGTCCCGAACGACCCCGGTGATCTCGAGGACCACCTGCTCGCCGTCCCCCAGAGCCGCGGCATCGAGGAACTCGGCGATCGGCTCCGGGTTGAACGCGGCGTGGCCCCCCGCGATGACGAGGGGATGGTCCTCGGTGCGCGCGCGGGCGGAGAGCGGAATGCCGGCGAGATCCAGCGCGGTGAGCAGATTGGTGTAGCCCAGTTCGGTGGCGAAGGACACCCCCAGCAGGTCGAAGGCGCCGACCGGCCGATGCGACTCCACGGTGAACTGCGGGACACGGTGCTGGCGCATCAGCGCTTCCAGATCCGGCCAGACCGCGTAGGTCCGCTCAGCGAGCACGTCGGGCTGCTCGTTGAGCACCTCGTAGAGGATCATGATTCCCTGGTTGGGCAGCCCGACCTCGTAGGCGTCCGGGTACATCAACGCCCAGCGGACCGCAGCAGCGTCCCAGTCCTTCACCGTGGCGTTGAGCTCGCCTCCGACGTACTGCACCGGTTTGGCAACCCGGGGCAGCAGGGGCTCGAGCTGCTCGAACAGCGAAGTGACCGCCATGGCCCTTTAGGGTAGTGGGGCGCTTCTCAGTGCAGCAGGAGAGCCTTCAGGCGCCCAGAGGCAACCAGGATGCCCGCGGCGGTCATCACCAGGAGATAGGCCCCGTGTCCCAGCATTGACCACCCGATGGCGCCGGTGGTCAGGTCGCGGAGCAACGTCACCGCGTGGTAGAGCGGGGATGCCTGCGTCAGCCACTGCGCTGCCGGCGAATACACCGACAGCGGGACGAAGGTGTCGGAGAACAAGAACATCGGCAGCACCGCCAGCTGAACCAGGCCGAAGTCCTGCCAGGAGCGCATGAACGAGGTGGCGGCCATCCCGACCGACGCGAACGCGAACGTCACGAACAGCGCGACAGGCAGCGCCAGGACCGCCCAGGGTGAGGAGATCAGGCCGGTGACGAGCATGATCATAAGGAAGCCCGCCGAGTACATCCCACCCCGGATCAGGGCCCAGATGATCTCCCCCAGCGCGATGTCCATCGGGCCCAGGGGGGTGGCGAGCACCGCGTCGTAGAGCTTGGCGTACTTCAGCTTGAAGAAGACACTGTACGTGGTGTCGTACACCGCCCCGTTCATCGCCGAGGCCGCCAACAGCCCCGGGGCAATGAACGCCGCATAGCTCAGCTGCTGCCCGGCGGGCCCTACCACGGCACCGACCAGGCCGCCTAGCCCCTGGCCCATCGCCACCAGAAAGAAGAGCGGCTCGCATACCCCGGAAAGGATCATTATCCAGATGTTTCGCGACACCCGCGACGCGCGCAGGACGAGCATCCGAGCCCGGCCAACGTACAGCGCCGGGGGCAACACCCGCATCAGCAGCCCGGCACGCGGCGCACCGAGTGCCCGGGACAACTCCTGCAGCGCCCTCATGGGGTCAGCCTTACCCGGAACCGCCACCGCGACAGCAGCACGCCCACGGCCAGCAGCGCGGTCAGGTAAGCAAGGTGTCCTGCCGCGGGCCACAGCCTCAGCGTGCCCAGCGCGGCACCGCGAGCCAGCTCGGTACCGTGCCACAGCGGGCTAATCCGGACCAGCGCTTGGACCGCCCGGGGTAGCTGCGAAACCGGGAAGAAGGTCCCGGAGAACAGGACCATCGGCAACACCACGAACCGGGAGATGGCCGCGAACGGGGTCCTCCCCTTCTTCCAGGCCGCCGCGAGGGCCATCAGCGGTGCGCTGAACGCCATGCCGCACAGCACGGCGAAGACCAACGCGGCCAACACACCGGGCCCGCGAATCGCGCCGAAGGGGGCGATCACCAGCACGTAGGCGGTAGCGGACACGGTCAGCCGCAGCGCGATCCCGACTAACTGTCCGGTGACTAGCTGAGCGGGCGTGATGGGGGTGGCCGTAATACCCCAATAGGTACGCTGCGACCTGAACGCCGAGAAGATTGGATAGGTCGACTCGAACGTCGCGTTCTGCACCGCGCTGACCGTGAGCAGCGCCGGCGCGAGGTATAGCAGATAGGGCACCCCGCCGGTAGCCTGCGCCGCGTGGGGGCTGGCGTCGATCAGACCGCCGAAGCCCACACCGAAGGCCGCCAGGTACAGCAATGGCTGCGCCACGTTGGAGACGGCCGTCGCCCGCCAGTTGCGCCGGTACCAGATCCACAGTCCCTCGACGACGCGCAGCATGGCTTGCCACCCGCTCAGCGCTCGGCTGCCGGGCTCGGCGATCCCGTGAGCGGTCATCAGTCCACCAGGGACCGGCCAGTGAGCCGGAGGAACACGTCCTCCAGGGTGGAGCGCCGGATCAGGCTGGATACCGGCTGCACCCCACGCTGATGCGCGGCGGCCAGCGCCGCCTCGCCGTCTGAGGCGTAGAGCAACAGCCGATCGGGCAGTTCCTCGACGCGGTCAGCTACGTCTTTCAGCGTCTCATCCCAGCCGTTCCGCGCCCCCGGCCTCAACCGCAGTTCAAGCACCTCACGCGTGGCGTACCGGGCGATAAGCTCGCGCGGCGACCCCTCGGCGACGATCAGCCCGCCGTCCATCACGACCAGGCGGTCGCACAGCTGTTCAGCCTCGTCCATGTAGTGCGTGGTGATAATCAGCGTGACGCCCTGCTGCTTGAGCTGGAACAGCCGGTCCCACAGCAGGTGGCGGGCCTGGGGGTCCAGCCCCGTAGTCGGCTCGTCAAGCAGCATCAGCTCCGGCTCATTGACCAGGGACCGGGCAATGGTCAGTCGCCGCTTCATGCCGCCCGACAGCTGTTCAACCGGGTCGGCGGCCCGATCGGTGAGCTGGACAAAGTCCAGCAGCTCGACGGCTTTGGCCCGCACCGCGGCCCGGGATATGCCGAAATAGCGACCGTAGACATGCAGGTTGTCCTGCACCGAGAGCTCGAGGTCCAGGTTGTCCTGCTGCGGCACCACCCCGAGACGGGAGCGGATCCATGGCCCGTCAGTGTCCGGGTCCATCCCGAGCACCTGAAGCTCACCGGCACTGCGCGGGGACACGCACCCGATCATGCGCATAGTCGAGGACTTACCGGCGCCGTTGGGTCCCAAAAAACCGAACACCTCGCCCGCCTGGACGTCGAAGTCGATGCCGTGGACTGCCTCGAGGGCACCGAACCACTTGCGCAACCCACGGGCCTGCACGAGAGAATCGGACACGGTCGCAACGCTCCCCGGCGCTCCCAACGATTCCCGGCTGTTTCTCCGCTCAATACGCGAGCTTCTCAGCGAGAGTCTCGTACTCGAATTGCTCGTCATCGTCGAACCACAGCCCAATCTCGTACTTTGCTTCCGCGGAGTTACCCGAGGCGTGCACCAAGTTGATGATCGCTTTACCGCTCAGCTGAGACGACGCCTTGGTCTGATGCGCGAAGTCGCCGCGAATGGTTCCCGGTGGCGCCTCGTCTGGATACGTGCTGCCGATGATGGTACGCACCTTGCGCACGGCGTCCACCCCTTCAAGCACAAAAGCGATCACGGGACCAGTCTGCATAAATGCCGCGGTGGTGCGGTAGACGTCCGCTCCCAAACGTTCTTCAAGGTCAAAATAGTGCTGGCGAGTGAACTCCGCGTCCATGTGCTTCATTTTCACGCCAACGATCTTGAGCAGAGCGTCCTCGAATCGTGCGACAATCCGGCCTGCGAGTCCCCGGGCGATGGCGTCGGGCTTCAACAGAACAAGAGTGCGCTCGACACCCACATCTGGCATGTCGACCATTTCCTTCCTTCCCATCATGTCCGTGGTTGCGACAGTAGTCATCGACGGTGACCGCCACCCAGCAGCCGGAGCGTACCGGTGCGCGCGCTCACCGGGAGCACTACCGTTTCTTACCGTCACCACTGGCGCGTGGTTGCTGCCCACGCACCACCGCTCGGCGCAGGCCGAGCAAGTAGACCCAGACCAGCACGAACAACAAGCCCAGCCCGCCGAGCGCGGGATGGGCGAAGGCGCCGACGACCATCGCGACCTGCAGTGTCAGTGCCAGTCCCAACCCCCAGTCACGGCGGCCCCAGCTACGGCCCTGCACGCAGGCCGCGATGACCATCGCCAGCGCCAGACCAGCGGTGTACCAGCCAGCCAGTCCACCCGGGCCGCCGCCGATCCGGTCGAGGACGAGCAGGGCCAGCCCGACGACCACTGCCTCCATGAGCAGGGTAGCCACGAAGATGCCACGCATCCCCCGCAGCGGATCCGCCGCGACCGGCCGGTCGCTCACTGCCCTTCCCCGCCGAACAGGGCGCGTGCCTCGCCGACCGTCACCACCGAGCCGGTGATCACAACCCCGGCACCCGAGCCGCTCTTAGGGTCCAGACCAACCTCCCCTGCCTCCGCTGCTAAGGCTATGGCCGTCTCGATCGCGCCGGACAACCGGCGCTCCACCCGCAGCGCAGACTCATCGAAGACCTTCCGGGCCGCCACGGCTAGCTCCTCGACGTCCATCGCGCGTGGCGAGTTGCTAGCGGTGACTATGACACCGTCGACCACCGGCTCCAGCTCCGCGAGGATGCCCCGGGCGTCCTTGTCCCGCATCACCCCGACCACGGCGATCACTTTGCGGAAGCTGAAATCCTCGCGCAGGGTGGCCGCCAGGGCGCGCGCGCCGTGCGGGTTGTGCGCGGCGTCGAGGAAGACCGAGGGCACCGTGCGGACCCGCTCCAGGCGTCCCGGGGCGGTCACGGCGGCGAAAGCGTCGCGCACCGCCTCGATGTTCAACGACCGGCTGGCGCCGGCACCGAAGAACGCCTCGGCGGCGGCCAGCGCGAGGACGGCGTTGCGGGACTGGTGGGCACCATACAGTGGGAGGAAAATCTCGTCGTACACCGCAGCGAGACCCTGCAACCTCAGCATCTGCCCGCCAGCGACGATGTCGCGGTGCAGCACACCGAACTCCATGCCCTCGTTCGCCACGGTCACCTCGCGCTCAGCGCTGCGGGCCGCGATCACCCGGGCCACCTCGGGCGGCTGTTGCGCGAGCACCGCCACCGCGCCCGGCTTGATGATCCCGGCTTTCTCCGCGGCGATGCCCTCGATGCTGCCGCCCAGGTAGTCGACGTGATCCAGGGCGACTGGAGTGATCACCGCCACCGTGCCGTCCACGACGTTGGTCGCGTCCCAGCTGCCCCCGAGGCCGACCTCCACGACGGCGGCGTCCACCGGAGCGTCAGCGAAGGCCGTGAGCGCCATCCCGGTCAGCACCTCGAACTTGCTCAGGGGCACCGGCGATTTGGCGTCGATCAGGGCCACGTAGGGCTCAATCTCGTGGTAGGCCTCGACGTAGCGCTCCGGGCTGATCGGCGCCCCGTCCAGACTGATCCGCTCGGTGGCCCACTGCAGGTGCGGGCTGGTGTAGCGACCCACCCGCAGCCCGATCCGGGACAGCAGCGCATCCAGCATCCGGGCCACCGAGGTCTTGCCGTTCGTGCCGGCGATGTGCAGCACCGGGTAGCCGCGCTGCGGTGAGCCGAGGAGGTCGACCAGTGTCGCGATCCGGGTCAGCGACGGCTCGATCCGGCTCTCCGGCCAGCGGCGGTCCAGCTCGACCTCGACTGCCCGGAACGCCGCCAGCACGGCATCCTCCTGAGGTGGCATCCATCTCCAGCACGTCGAGGTTCAGTGCTCGTTGCAAGGCCCATCGCAAGGGGCCAGCGCAAGGGTAGCCTGAGCGCTCAGGCCGACTTCTCGCGGCGTTCACGGCGGGTGGGCTGGCGGGTCACGATTGTCGGGTTCACATTTTCCCGCACGGTTTGCTCAGTGATGACGACCTTCGCCACGTCGTTGCGGCTGGGGATGTCGTACATCACCGGCAACAGCACCTCCTCCATGATGGCGCGCAGCCCACGGGCACCCGTGCCCCGGAGGATGGCTTGATCGGCGATCGCCTCCAACGCGGTGGCGGTGAACTCCAGCTCCACGCCGTCCATCTCGAAGAGCTTGCAGTACTGCTTCGCCAGCGCGTTGCGGGGCTCGGTGAGGATCTGCACCAGCGAGCACTTGTCCAGGTTCGTCACGCTGGCAATCACCGGGAGCCGACCGATGAACTCGGGGATCAGCCCAAATTTAATCAGATCTTCCGGCATGACACGAGCAAACACGTCGGAGGTGTCGATCTCGGCCTTGGACCGTAGCTCGGCACCGAAACCCAAGCCACGCTTGCCAATCCGATCATTGATGATCTTGTCCAGACCAGCGAACGCACCGGCGACGATGAATAGCACATTCGTCGTGTCGATCTGGATGAACTCCTGGTGCGGGTGCTTGCGGCCACCCTGCGGCGGAACGCTGGCGGTGGTGCCCTCTAGGATTTTCAGCAGCGCCTGCTGGACGCCCTCGCCGGAGACATCTCTGGTAATCGACGGATTCTCGGACTTGCGAGCGATCTTGTCTACCTCGTCGATATAGATGATACCGGTCTCGGCTCGCTTGACGTCATAATCCGCAGCCTGGATGAGCTTGAGCAAGATATTCTCCACGTCCTCACCGACGTAGCCAGCTTCGGTGAGAGCGGTGGCGTCAGCGATGGCGAAAGGCACGTTGAGCAACTTCGCCAAGGTCTGGGCCAGGTACGTCTTTCCGCACCCGGTGGGGCCCAGCATCAGGATGTTCGACTTGGTCAGCTCGATCTCGTCGTCTCGACCCTTCTCGCCGGCCTGAATACGTTTATAATGATTGTAAACAGCGACCGACAACGTGCGTTTGGCGTCGTCCTGGCCGATAACATACGCCTCGAGGAAATCGTGGATTTCGCTGGGTTTGGGCAGTTCGTCGAGCTTGACGTCCCCCGCGTCGACCAGCTCCTCCTCGATGATCTCATTGCAGAGATCGATGCACTCGTCACAGATGTACACGCCAGGTCCGGCGATGAGCTTCTTGACCTGCTTCTGACTCTTCCCGCAGAAGGAACACTTCAACAGGTCGCCGCCGTCACCGATCCGTGCCATGGGCGCTGGCCTCTCATCCCTCCCGGCGCGTGGTGTGCAGTGCGCCTGACTGCGTGCGTGCTCGACGTTACCCGTCCGACCCCGATGGGCGGGAGGATTAACCCCCCGGAACACTAGCCGACGAACGTTGCCGCGCTGCTCGCTCGGCGTGTCGCCCGCGCGGGGTCTAGAGTCTGACCGCCGAGAGCTTCCGCACCTGGGTGATCTCGTCTATGATTCCGTACTCCTTGGCCTCAGCGGCGGTCAAGATCTTGTCCCGGTCGATATCGGCGCGGATACGCTCCTCGGTCTGGCCGGTGTGGTGAGCTAAGTTCATCTCCAGGAGCCGACGCATCCGCTGGATCTCCGCAGCCTGGATCTCCACATCCGAGGCCTGCCCGTACACACCTTCCATCGCTGGCTGGTGGATGAGGATCCGGGCGTTGGGCACCGCCAGCCGCCTGCCCGGTGTGCCCGCGGCGAGCAACACCGCGGCGGCCGAGGCGGCCTGACCGAGGCATACCGTCTGGATCTCCGGCCGGACGAACTGCATCGTGTCGTAGATGGCTGTCATCGCGGTAAACGATCCGCCCGGCGAGTTGATGTACATGGTGATGAGACGGTCGGGGTCTGTGGACTCCAGCACCAGCAACTGCGCCATCACGTCGTTGGCGAACGAGTCGTCCATCGGCACGCCGACGAAGATGATGCGTTCCTCGAACAGCTTGTTATAGGGATTGGACGTCTTGATCCCGTAGCTGGTGCGCTCTTCGAACTGGGGGAGGTAATAACGCGATTGGGGCATCTGACCGTCCGGCATGGTGACTTTAGGCAGGTAGTTCATCGGGGCTCCTCGAAGCTAGTGGCGCGCGTTGGGCAGCAAGTTGACACGGTTCAGGACCTGGTCGACTAAGCCGTACTCGCGGGCCTCTTCCGCGGTGAACCAGCGGTCGCGGTCGGAATCGGCAACGATCCGCTCCACCGGCTGACCGGTTTGCTCGGCGATGAGTTCTGCCATGACGCGCTTGAGCCCGACCAGCCTTTCAGCCTGAATCGCGATGTCCGCCGCTGTGCCGCCGATACCCCCCAACGGCTGGTGCATGAGGATGTGGGCGTGCGGGAGGGCGTAGCGCTTGCCCCGGGTGCCCGCGGACAGCAAAAACTGCCCCATCGAGGCGGCTAGGCCCATCGCGTAGGTCGCCACGTCGGGCTCGATCAGCTGCATGGTGTCGTAGATGGCCATTCCCGCGGTCACCGAGCCGCCCGGCGAGTTGATGTAGAGCCGGATGTCCTGCTCGGGGTCCTCCGCCGACAGCAGCAACAGCTGGGCGCAGATCTGGTTGGCGATGTTGTCCTCAACCTCGGAGCCGAGCACGATGATGCGTTCGCGCAGCAACCGCTCGTAGACCGAGTCGGTCAGGTTGAGGCCAGCCGTGGCGGCCCGGATCACGGGGGCATCCCGCAACGGCACGGCCGAGGCGATGTGGTTGGAGGTCACGTGTGCCTGCCTTCTGTCATCAGGTCCGCCTGCGATAGGTGAGGATCCAGTCCGGAAATCGAGCCGGAACTCTGACGCCACGGACACTGCCGACCCTAACGAAGGCGGCCGCCGACTACTTCCTGGCGCGCCCGGAGTTCGCTCAGAGCGTTATGCCGTCTCGCCGAGCTGGGTCACCCCCGGTGCAGCCGGCCTACTCCGGGGTCACCGAGTCGATCAGGGCTTCGACATCGACCGGGTTGCCGGAGGCATCGGTGACGGTGGCCTGGTGCACCACACTGGCCAGCGCCTTGCCGCGGCGGACGTCGGCGTACAGGAGGCTCAGTTCACCCGATTCGTGAGCCTTCCGGGCGTACTCGTTGGGGCTGACGCCGTGCCGATGCGCCTGGTACACAATGCGCTCACTGAGCTCACCGTCAGTGACGGAGAGCCCTCCGGCGTCGGCGATCGCGTCGAGCACGAGATGGGCTTTGACCGTCTGCCGGGCACCCTGACGCAGGTCGGCGTCGAACTGCTCCATGGTATGACCCTGCTGCTCCAGCCACCGGCCAAGGCGCTGCATGTCGTGCTCAAAGGCGTGCAGGGCCTCGTGCTTGCGCGACTCGTACTCAGAGTTCACGATGGCCTCCGGCAGCGCGACCTCGGTGGCGGCAAGCAGCGCCTTGAGCACCTCGTCTCGGGCCTGGGAGCCCTGGCGCAGCGCCTTGACCCGGCCAAGCCGCGCACGCAGATCGGCCCGGAGCTCGGCGAGAGTGTCGAACTCGCTGGCGAGTTGGGCGAACTCGTCGTCGGGGGCAGGCAACTCTCGTTCTTTCACCTCCTGGATCTTCGCCGTCACCTCCGCCTGCTGCCCGGCGTGCTCCCCCGCGGCCAAGACGGTGTGGACAACCCGCTCGTCGCCCTGGGTGGCCCCCACCAGCGCCTCGTCGATGCCCTCGATGAGCTCGCCGGAGCCGATCCGGTAGGACAGGTCGGTAGCCGCCAGCTCCGCGATCTCCTCACCGCCGACGGTGGCGAGGAGATCGAGCGTAACGAAGTCGCCCTGCTGCACGGGACGCTCGACAGTGACGACGGTGCCGAAACGGGAACGCAGCCCGTCAAGCTGCTCGTCGACCTCGGCGTCGGTCACCTCGATGTCCTCGACCGACACCGTGAGCTCGCTGAACGCCGGCATCTCGATCTCGGGTCGGACGTCGACCTCGGCGGTGAACGCGAGGTGATCCCCGTCCTCGATCTTCGTGATCTCGATCTCCGGACGGCCAAGGGGGTGAACATTGCCAGCGGAGACGATCTCGGCATACTTTGCCGGCACGGCCCCGTTGACTACTTCCTCGAGCACCGCACCGCGACCCAGCCGCTGCTCCAAGACCCGGGCCGGCGCCTTGCCCGGCCGGAATCCCGGGATCCTGACCTGTTGGGCGATCTTCTTGTATGCGCGGTCGAAGTCAGGCTTCAGTTCGTCGAACGGCACCTCAACGTTGATCTTCACCCGCGTCGGGCTGAGCTGCTCGACGGTGCTCTTCACGGAGGACTCCTCAAGGAAAGATTGGGAACGCGCCGGCTGAGCCTATTGTCGCCGGGCCGCCGGCAGGAGATGTGAACCGAGTGTAGGCGAGTGCGCTGATCAGACTGCTGGGGGCGCCGCACCGAGCGGGAGCACCCTCGCTGGAGCCAAGGTCCTCACCTGCTTTTGCCTGGTCGGGGTGGCGGGATTTGAACCCACGGCCCCTCGCTCCCAAAGCGAGTGCGCTACCAAGCTGCGCCACACCCCGTTGCACCGGCTAGTGCCGACCGCAGCCTACGCGACAACCAGTGCCCCGCGCCGGCCACCGCGCACGCCCCGCGGTGGCCGGCGCGGGCAGCAGGTACGCTGGGTCCGCTCCGCCACCGCGGGGCGTGCGGGCGTAGCTCAATGGCAGAGCCCCAGCCTTCCAAGCTGGCTATGCGGGTTCGATTCCCGTCGCCCGCTCCACCCGATCCACCAGCCGCGACGGCGGCCTCTCCCGATCATGAGAGAGACCGCCGTCGCGGGTCGTGCCATTCATGTGCCATTACGCGCCACCAGGATCAGCGCCCCGGGCTGGGCGGTCGGCAGCGACGAGGGCGCTTAACGCGGTCGCGATGCTGCGGTCACGGGCGCTGGTCGCGTGCTGGTAGATCAGCGCGGCCCGCATCGACCCGTGCCCCATCCGGTGCATCAGCTCGCGGGTGGTCGCACCGGAGGCGGCGGTGAGCTGGTTGCCGGTGTGACGCAGATCGTGGAAATGGAAACCGACTGGCAAACCCACCGCCGCGACCAGGACGGACCCTTCGACCAATACGTCGCACACCTCGAACACCTCTGGGACGGCGGCACACCCGTACACCCGACACCACCCCACGAATCACCTGAGTCCCCCAGTTAAAGTAGCCGTAATGAAATAAGTCACCCAACTTTGAGTCGTTATCGAGCCTCTAACTTGCAGCGATGTTAAGTTCGGTGGATTTGTTGTTTCATTCCGGCTTCTTAGCAACCAACCTGCCCCGCACCACGACACCGACCAGCGAGGGTGGTGACACCAAGATCGGGCTGTCACCACCCTCCAGCGTCCCTATCAGTTCTCTCACACAGTCCTTTTACACTACGTCCGGTTTCGTCCGCTCACACTAGGTGACGGTGCGTGCGCGGCTGTGAGGAATTTCCTTCTCGGGTCAAGCCGGGCCGGCACGGCCCGGACGCGCCGCCGCTACATCCGGCCAGCGCTCGCTCCCGCCTCCGGCTCCGCGAGCGCGCCGGGTGGCTCGCGCGTGACACGGGGATCAGCTCAAAGGATCAAAGGCAGATGCTCGCCGCTGGGCAGGTCTCCGGGGGTTGTCCGAATGGGGTAGCGCCGCGGGTTGGGTGGCCGGGCTGCGGACGCGTCATCCCGACGACCTTCCCAAGGGGCTATCACGTGGGCTGGCGGGGGCAAGCTTGGCATCGTCGGCTGGTGGTTCGGCGGGGATGTTGCCCCTGCCGGCCCATGTGATCGGGCTGCGCCAGGTCGAGGGGATGGCGCGGGGGTCTCTCACTGCAAGGACTTAGTGGCCCGCGCGTGTGTCCTGGCGTCAGCCTGTCCCGAGGGAACCACCCGGATGCATGTACTACTGAACGTACTGTTGCAAGTACTATCAGGGGGACGGGTCGTGCCGCCGCCAGGGGTCGTTAGCCTGCGTAGATCAAACAGCCGGAGACTCGATGGATCTGCTTACCGCACTTCGCGGCGGGCTCACTTTGGCTGCATTTATGGAAAGTAGCCGCCTACGCGAAGCGATGATCGAAGCGGGCGTCGCTACATCAACCGGATCTTATGCGCAGATAGCACTTGCAAGGGACAAACGAGCCCGAGCATGGTCCGCTATTATCCATTGCGAAGATACGCACGGCCGACTCGAGAAAGAATTTCTTCGGAATCACCTCAGGTGGGCATTCTATGATCACATGAAGCTTGAGCTAATAGCGGCCCAGTATGACTATGTGGGCGAGCTGTTAGCTAACTGCTACTTCTACCTAAACGAACCTGAACACGATGCTATTCTAAAGAGAACCAACGACGTCCTTGCCCTTGAGAATAGGTGGGATCACTTCGCGGCGGCCGCCCCGTTAGTACCGGACCTTAGCGTCAGTCGCTATAACCCAAGGTTGATCTGGGCCGTGTTTGTCGGTGACGCTAAAGTCAAGGCGAAGCGATTCCGTAGTCTATCGTACGCACTCAGCGAGATGCGACAGAAGGGCGGTGATCCTGCCCCCAGTTGTAGTCTAGATGGTCAGTAATGGAGTCGAAACGAAATAAGTTAACCCATTTGGAGACATGATCGAACCCGTGACTTGCGACGATGCTAACTTCGGTGGATTTGTTGTTCCATTCCGGCTACTAACTTATTCCATTACGGCTACTTTAAGTGCAGCAATGACTCCGGGACGACGGCAGACGGGGTAGCTACGGCTACCTCCCCTCACAGTTCATCCCCTGTCTATTCGATCTTCGGTGGTGCACACGAGCTTGAAAACCCGCGACAAGTGATCGAAAGTGTCCGCAACCCTTAGCCCAGGTCACGCGGTCATTCAGTCCGTAGCCGCTGATGGCGGACTGACTAGCACTTTGTCCGGCTTACAGGCCGTCTGGGCTGGTGGGGGACAAGCCAGCCCGCCTTCATCATATGAACACGGAGGGAACAAGCCCTCCAGCAACTCCAGCACCGGCCATCCAGTCCGACACACACCCAGGGTGACGACATACGCGGCACACCTGTCCAGTGAACCATCCCGGGTTTCGTGCGCTCCTCCCAAGTTGGGAAGGATGGCGCGATGCCGAGCAGGTTCGACAAGGAGACCCGGGCGAAGGCGGTTCGCCTGGTCAAGGATCATGTGGGGGACTATGAGTCGGAGTGGGCGGCCATCAAGGCC
>JAFATA010000044.1 GCA_019244165.1 Pseudonocardiales bacterium
CCTTGCACACCCAGGAGGAGCTTGATAGAGTAGCCGCAGAACTCAATGGCAGACCACGCAAGACACTCGGCTGGAAGAAACCAGTGGAGGTCTTCGAGAAACTGATCGCAGAACACTGTGTCGGCATAACCGATTGAAACCGCCCCCTCTTCATCTTTCCTGTAGGAAACCCTCACGGTGGAACCGACCAGCTGCCGGGAACTGACCCCTATCCGGGGGCATAGGAGTCGCTCGACCAACAGCCGGCCGGGTCTTTCATCTGTCTACGTGTTGGGTGATGCTGCGGCAGCCACCGCAGAACCGGCCCTCACCGGCCAGGACAAAACAGCCACGCCGGCACCGCTGGCAGATCTGCCAGCTCACCCGGACCCGCCCACGGCGCATTCTCCGGAGCCGGTCTCGTTCCCGCTTCCACGCCCGTAATCGCTCGCAGATCCGCACCGTTATCCACCTCCCGACGCGCTTCCCCGGCCCGGCGCTCAGGCCAGGGGTCGCAACACAACGCAGGGCCGGCAGTAATTACTCGGCGGGGCGGCCATACTCGCCGAGGTGATCCTGCGCCCGCATAACGCCTGATAGCGGCCCCTGTCCTCGCGCAGGCCCTGCTCGAAGGCCTCTCTGGTCAGCAGGTGCGCCGACCCGGCGCCGTCCACCATCTCGGTCAGGGATCCCCGTGGCCGAGACTCCTGCTGTTCTCCGCCACGACCGCGACGCCACCACGGTGGCTTGTGGTGCTTCCCCCTCATCGACCCTCACCTCGCTCACATCCCCCGCCGGCCCGCTGAGCTGCGGCATGTTCACGACGTCACCCCGGGTGCGCAGGGGGTGCTGGGGTCGGTGGTGCGGTCCACTGACCCCAGCGGTATTCGACCCCTCCAGACCAATCGGACGCAGTGATGTTTTGGATCCGGCCGCCGGGAGCTCCCGCCGGGAGCCTCGGGGGTCATGCTCAACCAGCGGCCTGCAGGCGGAAAGCAGGCTCAACCGGCGGCCGGGGCTCATGGTGCGCGCTTCCCGCAGCCAGGCAGCTCGCGCGCAGCCCTCGCCACAGTCGGCCCTGCCAACCCGAGCGACCCGATTAGCGTGTCGAGATTGGCTCGGATCTCATCGAGTTGGCAGAGCAACGTGCCGATGGTGGCCAAGTGGGTCGATATCTGGTGAAGACGTTGGTCAATCGCGGCCATTCTTCCTAGCACGTCGTCATCGGCACGGCACATCGGCTCGCTGACGGGATCCGCGCTCATGGCCGACAAGGCAACAGCAGTTGAGAGCGTCACGGTAGGCGGGGCGCAGTCGGTTTCGTGCTATTCCAGGATCGAATATTCAGCGGGCAACTAATCGCTGTTCAGAGCGGTCCAGGCATCTGAGATGATGTCGGGAAGGCTTGACTTTTCGGGTCGCCAGCCCAGCTCGGATTGGATGCGGGTGCTGTCGGCCCACAGTGTCGCTGGCTCGTGGGCGGCGGTGGTGTGCCGCCGTGGGACGGGTCGGCCGGTCACTGCCTCGGCGGTGGCGATGACCTCATGCACGGTGCTGGGGTGGCCGCTGCCGACATTGTAGGCGCGCCAACTGCCCGGCTCGCACGCGCGTAGGGCGAGGACGAACGCGGTAGCCATGTCGGCCACGTGCACGAAGTCGCGGACTGCGGTGCCATCGCCATTGACGACCAGGTCGGGTGCCTGGCCTTGTTGGACGGCGAGGAGTTGGGGAATGAGCCGAGTCGTGTTGCGGTCGGGGTGTCCGGGCAGGGCTCCGGCGACGTTGAAGGCGCGCAGGCTGATCGCTCCGATCGCTCCGGTCGCGGCGAGGTCTGCGGCTGCCTGGTCGGCGGCGAGCTTGCTGGTGCCGTACGGGCTAGTCGGTGCCACGGCCGCTGTCTCGCTGATCGGTTGCTCGGCCTGCTCGCCGTACACCGTGCAGGTGGATGCGAGGACCACCCGCCCGCCAGGGGCACTGGCGAGTCTGTCGAGGACGGCCAGGGTGCCGCCGACGTTGGTGCGCCAGTAGTTGAGCGGATACGTCCGGGACTCGCGGACCTTGGTCAGCCCGGCCAGGTGACACACTCCGTCGACGTCGGCGAGCGCTGTGGGCAGGGCCTCGGGGGTGCACAGGTCACCGTCGAGCCGTTGGACGCCCTTGGGCAACGCCGGTGCCCGGGAGCGGGTCAGCCCGGTCACCTGGTGCCCGTGCTCGACCAGTAGTGCGGCTACCGCGTAGCCGACAAAACCGGCGACCCCGGTGACCAGAACCCTCATGAACCCAGTAGCTGATGCCGGTACCGCCAGGCCAGTTCAATGCAGGCACGGGAGATCGGCGACAACGGCTCAGTGCGCAGCCGCTCCCGGGCTTCCGCGGTGAACGGGATCCCGACGGTGGGATGGCCGGCCTTGGTGCTGACCGCGGCGCCTTCCTCGTTCACGGCGACCATTTCGGAGAACAGCGCGTCGAATACGGGTGCTGCGATGACCGCGACTGTGAGCAGCTCGACCCACAGGGTGAGCGGTTCGAGCACCATGGCGCAGGCGAAGACGCGGAAGTCACCGGCCTGGCGTGCTCGCTCGAAGGATGCGAATGGCTCGTCTGTGTCGTAGGCGATGGGATCGGCACTGTTGCCATCATGCTCGCCATTGCCGAGGAATTCCTCGGAGAACTCGCGCTGGATGTTACGCCAGAGAGAGAAGTCATTAGCTTGATGTGCCGGTGCGAGGGCCGCGGGCTGGAAAACACCCGCGGGCACCACGTGGTACATGCCGCCCGCGACGGCCACCGACTTGGCGTCCCGCCGATGCAGGTACATACGGTGACCCTCGATACAGTCGCGCCGGATCGTCAGCGTATTGATACTGGGCAGTATCGGCCGCGCCCATAGGTCGAACGAGTCGACGATGCTCCGGCGGAACGGCAGCTCCGCGAAACTCGGCCGCCTTCGGCCCGCTGCCAGCCATGCTTGTGTGAACTCGTGTCCTAATGCTTCGCACACATCAAGAACATCGAAGTAGCTCGTGTAGTTGAACCCCAATATTCCGCGGGAACCTGACCATTCCACGTCAAGCAGTCGATAGCTGACGCGATTGTCGAGCAGTTTGGGCCGGGCGAGGTCCCGGAGCGCACGCGAGTAGCGGTCATAACGCTCACCACTGGCCATCAGAGGCCGCGCTCCTGCTGATTGTGGTGCCTTACCTCCCAGCTGCGGTATCGGTGATTCGGCACGCCAGGCCAACTCAATGTCAGCCAGGTCTACCGGGCCGTCCGACAGCCAGCTCGCCGACGTGAGAACCGTTGTTCCGGGAATGCGCAGCTGCGCCGGATACAGCTCCGCGGCCAGCTCACCTAACACCGCACGGTGGGCGTTGAGCTGGCACCGGATGGCCCGCCAATGTTCCTGGCTGTCCCGGACCGGGCCCGGCCGGTCACTGACGTGCGAAGCGAACGGGCGCGCGTCCGCTGACTGGTCCCGCAGAACGCCAAGCCGCTCCGGCGCGATGCCAAGCTTTTTCGCGATGTGCCGCAGCTCCCTGACATCTCGCAGGGCCTGAGTGCCCTTCTCCAGCTTGGACAGCCGTGACTGCGTGGTGTTCAGCACGACAGCCGCGTCCTGCTGGGTTAGCCCCTCGTACATGCGGTACCAGCGGATGATCTGCCCAACGTCCGAACCATCCGGCGGCGCCGACGCGGCGTGCGCCACCTGTAACCAGCCCATGAAGCCTCCATCCGCGGTGTCCTCAGCCGTTCCGGCCATGATCGCAGATGAGGCACCGGCTGTCAGGTCGTCCACCGCTATCGCGGTCTCATCCGCAGCGGCGTGAATTGGACCGGCGGACGACGGGCTCGTTGACTCCAGGCTGGCGCCCATGTCGGCGACATTCCTGGCGAACCGCGCTTGGGCCCCCTCTCCCGCGCGTTCCAAGGTGGTATCCAACGCTTGCTGCATCTCGGAGCTTGGTACGCGATCCGGCTTCTGGTGCCACGTTGCGACCGTCCGCACCGCAGTGCCCAGATGTGCGGCAAACGACTCATTAGTCATCCGTAGCGCGGCTTGCAGCGCGCACGCGGTGCGACCCGTCCACAGCTGCACTGGCTCCATCAGAAACAGCCTCGAAAGCCGCGAAGTGCACTACGTATGCACTGGAAGCGCACTCGTCGTGCACCGTCGATGCATGGTTGGTGCGGCGGATTTGCCCTTGACTTGTCGGCATGAAGAGCAGCCACCAGAAACCCTCAGCCCCTCACTCTTTTTCGGTTCGAGTCAACGAACCTGATCACCGCTTCCACGTTGGCGTTTATCTCCCCGAGTCGGTCACTCAACTCATCAATAGCGCCGAGCCGTGTCTCTATTTGCACAAGACGATATTCAATCGCGGCCAGTCGTCCCGGAATGTCGTCATCAGAACGGCTCACCGGTTCGCCGACATCTGGGACACGTTGACCCTTCAGTACCGCAACCAGGTGCTGCGGGTGCCAACCAAGCGCAATGGACAGCGCTTCCAACGTGCGGGCACTCCGCCGACGTTGAGCGGAGTTGTGATAAAGCTCGCCAACCGTTGCCTTCGAGACCTGCGAGCGCTCAATCAATTCGCGCTGATTGATGCCGAGCTCTGTCATGCGCTGACTGATCGCCTGCGCAACGGCCGTCCAGTCCTGCGCCACATATTCCTCCGCGCTCCCGCCTCAGTGCTGCTGCACAGAGTAGCGGGCCCGATACGGCTTCACGGATGTATCCGAGCTAAGGCACACCCACGCCTCATCATGGATTAAATCATCCGAATCAATGTTCTTAAATCATCCATCATGTTGTGATCAGAAGGGCTTCTTTCATGTCTGCTGACATGCCCAACGCCGGGCGTCCGGCGTACTACACGGTTCGGCAAGCCGCCCGGATTCTTGGCGTCCAGCCCTCGACCGTCTCTCGCGCTCTTCGTCGGGGCACGTTGCGCGCTGTGCGACGGCACGGCCAGCTGGTGGTTTCAGTCACTGCCCTGACTCGGCTGCTCGGAGCACCCACCGGCAACGATCCCCAGGCCACCTGCGACGGCGGGGGTGAGTCCCGATGAGCCAGACACCGGGTGCGGTGCTCATCGTGGTATTGGCCCTGGCCGGATTGGGGATCCTGGCGGCATTTCGCAGCGGAGCCCGCAGCGGGCACCGCCTAGCCCGCCACAGCCAGGAAGTCACCCGCATGGGCGGCAACCTCCTCCGGGCACTGGGCACCGCGGCGGTCATCGTCGCCGTGCAGTGGGCGGTGGTCTTGTTCACCTCCGACCCCCGCGCCTGGTTGGTGGCCCTTGGAGTCCCCGCGTTGTTCGCCGGTGCCGCGATCGCCCGGATGTTCTCCGTCACCGAAATCATCCACCCGCCCACTCACCGACGGGATCGCCGATGACCAGCCACGTGCCACCACCACGAGACGAATCCCCACCAGAACCGTCAGCAATGAACGGTGCTCTGCCCGTCGCAGCCCACACGCGCCAGATGACATCAGCCGAGCCGGTATACGACGGCGAAATCGTGGGCGATCTGCCGCGTGCCGTTCGGCGGGCGGCGCTCCGCCGGTTCGTGAGCTGGTGGGCGGGTTCTCGGTCGGTGCCGGTCGCGCTCAAATCCCGCCAAGCGCTGAGGCAGGCAGCCAAGGACATGATCGTGTGGTTCGTACGCTCGCCGTGTCGATTCGTCGGTGCGGTCAGCCGCGGGGTCGTCGTCGCTGCACGCGGGTGGCGTCGGTGGGTCCGGGTACACGACTACCGGGAGGCGGCCGAGCAGGCCGAGAAGCTGGCGGACAAGTTCATCGAGATCCGCGCCTTAACGGTGTTCCGATGGAAACTCACCGCAGCCGCGATATGGTCCGGCGCGTTAGCGGTGATCATCATCGATCTGCTCTATGGTGCTGGTGCCCTGTGGGTCACAGCCGGGGCCGGCGCGGTCGCCCTGGCGATCACCGGTCGACGCAAGGACGGCTCGCCGGGCCGCAAAGCGGTGTTGGCCGGTCCGCGCACGCTGACCTGGACCATGGACCCGCAAGTATTGGTCGACGCATTCCGGGACGCCAAGCTGATCGGCAAGGACGAAAGCCTGCGCCTGGTCGAGCGCGCCGCACGGGTCGGTGCGGGGTGGGCGATCACCGTTGACCTGCCGGCCACCCGCAAGGCAGCCGATGTGATCAAACATCGGGACGCACTGGCCTCCGCCTTGGCGGTCGATGAGGTCCAGCTCATCGTCGAACGAGTGCGCGGCAAGGGTGGCCACGCCGGACGGGTGTTCCTGTGGGTAGCCGACGAGGACCCATATGCCGGTCCCCCGTGGCGCACGCCACTGCTGGACGTGGAGTGCTGGGATGCCTGGCGGCCGGTGCCCTTCGGCCGGGACGCCCGCCACCGTCGAATCGATCTTCCCTTGGTGTGGACCTCGCTGCTCGTGGGGGCGATTCCCCGACAAGGCAAAACCTTCGCGATTCGCCTCCCGGCCGCCGGGCTGATTCTGGACCCCTACACCCGGCTGTATGTGTTCGACGGCAAGGGCGGAAAGGACTGGGACGCCGCCGAAGCGATCGCCTACCGATTCGTGCGCGGCGACGAACTCGACCACGCCTACGCCGTGCGCGACCATCTCGCCGAACTCGTGGCAGAAGTCCAATCCCGGTTCGCCCGGATGGCCACACTAGACGACGAGATCTGCCCAGAATCGAAGATCACACCAGCAATTTCGCGAGACCCGAACCTCGGAATGCCGATCACCGCAGTGATCATCGACGAGGTACACATGTTCCTGGAAAACCCCACACGCGAACAGATCGGCGGCAAGAAAACCACGCTCGGCGACTACATCGCCGACCTGCTGACCTACCTGGTTCGCAAGGGGCCCGCGGCCGGAATCGTCGTCATCCTGGCCACCCAACGCCCGGACTCCACCACCATCCCCTCACGGCTGCGGGCAGTACTCGGGTCACGGTTCGCCCTGCGAGTGATGGACTGGCGCGACTCCAACATCGTGTTGGGCGAGCAGATGAACACCCGCGGATACGACGCCTCGACCCTGCTGCCCTCCCACAAGGGAGTAGGGATTCTGCGGCCAGACGGCGAGACCGACGCCGGGGCAGACGTCGTGGCGATGACGGTACGCACGTACTACATGCCCAACCCGCAGTGGCGGGAGGTCTGCGCACGCGGGCGGGCGTTGCGGGAATCAGCCGGAACGCTGGCCGGTCACGCGGTCGGCGACCATCAGCGACAGGCGATCGACCCTGCCAGTGTGGTGAAAGCTCTCGGTGCCGCAGCCGTAGTTGAGACCGAAGGATGGAGTGCGGACAGGTTATCCGAGTTGCCGGAACCACTGGCGTCCGTTGTCGACTATCTCAGTAATGATCTCAGTCCACACGGTCGGGAATTCGTGCCCACGGCCGAATTAACCGACGACCTGAACATAGAACCAAGCCTGTTCGCTCGCCAAATGGGCGAACTGGGGTGCCGACCAACCCGCCAATACGTGCCCACCGAGGACGGAGCGCTACGACGGGTACGCGGCTACCTCACAACAGACATCCGGGCAGCAATCGAACGAGCGGCAACCAATGAAACCGGCTCCGACGCAGGAATCCACACCGACTGACTCCGCGAGAGAAAGGTGATACCACAACGACGAAACGCAAAAAGAAACCAGAAGACAGAGGGAAGGTGATAATGCCCACTCCAGAAGAGTGGGCACAACAGCAGTTAAAGAACGCGCCTCACCGATCAGAGGAATGGGCGAGAAGGGTAGCGCGTATCTACTGCCTCGGAATTGGCGATGACACCGAAAGGTTGGTGTAGGACGAAACGTGGCCGGCGGGAACTTCCCGCCGGCCACGTCAGCATATCTTGGGCCCAGCTTATGCAGATTGGTCGTTGTCCTCCCTGAATACCGGCACGATCTGATCCGGATGGAACCGGCCGCCGTTGCCCGCTGGCTTGATGATGACAGCGGTGAGCGTCTGCGCTATCGCGGCCTGCTTCTGCTCCATCGTGAAATCCGGCTTGCCCCATTCCTCGGCCAGATTCGCCACCGCGTGCCGACGGGCCTGCTGCCGTCCCTCGTACTGGCGCCGCTCGCGCTTCAGCCCAGCTTCTACCGCCTCCATACGCGCGAGTGACGGAAAATGCCGCTCTGCGGAAATATTACCAGCCTCGAAGTTCTGCTGCTGCTCGTTGATGCGCTTTTGCAGATCCGTGAGTTCTTGAGCCTTCGGCCACGGCGGAAGGTCTTCCAGCTTACGGAACTGAATTTTCTGCTGTTCCGCGATCACCAGCGCTGTGATGTACTTGTTGACTGGTTCAGCAAGCCGCACCAGGCTGCCACACCCCCCGTGCCCCTTGGCCGGGCACCGGTAGTACTCTTCCAGTTCCCCGTGCCAGTTGCGTCGGCGTCCGCCGACCATCCGCGCGCTGCATTTGCCGCACCGCAGGAACGGAGACAGCAGGTAAACGGTGGCGCTACTGACGTTCTTGTGGGTGCCTGTTCATGATCGTTGAGGGCGCATGCCGTGCCCTGTCTAGAGTTTCCGGCCTACCACAGCTAGAAACGATCATGACGGGAACGGCGTGCGCACGACGAGGGTATGGCGCCGCGTGCTGGGGGTCGAGCACACGGTGATCGAGTCGGTGGAGTTGGAGACCGGCGAGCGGGGCGAGGAGGTGCTCCTCGCGCGGGTACGGGTCAAGGCGGGCGCGGCGAGTCGGTGCTCCCGGTGTCACCGGCGCTGCCCGGGCTATGACAGCAGCGCCAAGCCCCGGCGCTGGCGCGGTCTGGATCTGGGCTCCACGCGGGTGTACTTGCAGGCCAGCACCCATCGGGTGTCGTGTCCCGAGCATGGGGTGGTAGTCGAGGCGGTGCCCTGGGCCAGGGCGGGGTCGCGGTTCACGCACGCGTTCGAGGACACCGCCGGTTCCTCGCTGTTTCAAGTGGGTTTGGTGATCAGGTGGGTGTGGTTGCGGCGTGGTGTGTTGACGAGGGGGTGATGGTTTCGTTGGCTGCGTGACTGTCCGTGATGGTCGCGTAGCAGGGAGTCGCAGGGGTATGGATGAGCTGG
>JAFATA010000062.1 GCA_019244165.1 Pseudonocardiales bacterium
GGGCCACCATTACGATCATGACTCGGCAACTGGACCGCACGAAGTCTGGTGCACCGCCTCATCCTCGATGGGGCCAGCCCCGCACCCTCGCGCCGACACCCAAACGACAAGATCAGCAAGCCGCGTGACCATTTGCCAACAGGCTCTTACCAACAGGTTCTGAGCTTGGCGCAGATCACGGTGTCCCCCATCCGCTCCCAGGCGGAGTCGGCGTCCACCAGGCCCGCGTGCGCCAGGGGCACCAGGTCGGCGGTGGCGGAGTGCGCATAAAGCCTGGGCGCGCACGCTAAGAGATCACGGATCACGCCGGCGTGATCTGGGTTGGTCGCGTCGAACACGACTGCGGTTCTCGCATCCCCCATCTGCACCGTGCGCAGCGCGTAGTCCCGATGTCCAACCGGATACCCCGTGGTCTCCACATCCACTGTCAGGGCGCCGCAGCGGGCCAGGGCGGCGCTCACCTCGCGGGAGGCCACACTCAGGGACACCGCTTTCGGTCGGAGGTCACGGCCCACGAGTGCCGGCAACGGGATCGAGCGCTCGATCGCGGCCAGCACACGGTGCGCCCGCGACTGCACTGCTGGAACATCACCCAAGGCGGTGGCCGCCGGGGGTGGCATGTACCACGTGATGCCCGCGGGTGTCTTCCAGCCCGCAGCACTAGCACCGGCGCATCAAAGCAACGACTTCTCGCTCTGGCGTAACGTCCAGCGCAAGTTCTCCGAGGAATTCCTCGGCAACACGATGGCAACAACATCGAGCCGATCTCCTACGACACCGACGAGCCCTTCGCGTCTTTCGAGCGGGCCCGCCAGGCAGGTGATTTCCGGGTCTTCGCGTGCGCCATAGTGCTCGAACCACTCACGCTGACGGTGGAACTGGTGACGGTCGCGGTCATCGAGGCACCCGTGTTCGATGCGCTCTTCGCCGGGATGGTCGCCGTGAACGAGGAAGGTGCCGCAGTCAGCACCGAGGCCGGCCGCCCCACCGTGGGAATCCCGTTCACCGCAGCGGCCCGCGAGCGGCTGCGCACCGAACCGTTAGCACCGATCGCCCGGGCCTGCATCGAGCTGGCCTGGCAACACAGGCACCAACTCCTCGGCCGATGAGGGCTCTGGTCGCCGGAGCCGCCAGTTTCATCGGCTACGCGGTGGCCGCGCTGCCCCTGGGCCGCCCTGAGCAGCGACTAGGCGCCCCTCGAATATTCCAATCCGGAATAGCACAGAACTGACTACGCTCCGTCTACCGCGGCAGCCAGGACTGGTGTTGCCTTGCCAGCATGACCAGCGCGGGACTAAAGCACCTCCCTGGCGCGACGCCCGCGCCAGCCGAGCATGGCCTCCCTCCACGCTGCCAAGGCCAACCCGCACCGCGTATCGGGTGAACATGTCATGAGCGCGGATCCCTTAAACCAGCCGGTGCCCCGTACTGATCACGACCTGTTGGGAAGACTTGCCGCGGTTGACCACCGCCTACACCAGATATCAACCCAGCTCACCACCCTGGGCACGGTGCTCAGACAACTTGACAAGATCTGCGCCAACGTCGACACGCTGATCGGTCGGGTGGGCGAGCACCCTCCGGTTGGCCGGCCACCGGTGAGCTGCCCGGTTCCACCCGGCGAGCATGGTCGTACCGGCGCGGGGCCACTGTCCGGAGTGTGTGTCGTGAGCGTCGACGCGCTGGGGAACGCAATACACCTCCTCTCCACTGCTGAGGTGTTCGAAGGGGGCTTTCCGACCACCATGGTTGCGGTCTGCGGGGAGCCGGTCACGGATGGACCGAGCGTGGACGACGACAACCCGCGTTACTGCCGGAAGTGTGTTCGTGAAGCACTGCGGTGGTTTGCGCCGTTATGAGCGAGCCACGGATTGAGGTCCCCGCGACGTGCGAAATCCACGGCGGTACCGGCCGTCTGGTCGTTCGGCGTGACGGTGACCGGTTGATGCTCGACGGCAACGCGGATCACTGCTGCATGTTCTCCCTGGACTACGCGGCCGTGGTGGCGTTGTTCGATGTGGTCGCGGTGTGGTTGGGGTGACCGATTGGGTTTCGGGGTGGGTGCGCTGCCCGGACGGGATGGCGCACCTGCCGATGATGCAGATCCCCGACCTGCTGGTGACCGCGTGTGGCCGGTCGCTGCCGGACTGGGTGCGTCAGCGGGGTCTACCGGAGCGTCGATGGCGCTGTGTGACCTGTTTAGCGGCGTTGCTTCCCCCTCATCTCGTGATCGTCCCCACGACCCCGGCTGGCCGCCGGTTGAGTGATACCCCCGAATCGACTCCTGGTGGCCAGCCGGTTCCAGCAACCTCGGTGAGGTGCCGATGAACACCGAACCCGACCCTGACGGTTGCCCCTACTGCGGCGCCGTCGGTGGTGTGACCAGGGTGGCGTGCGAGTCCCCGAAGGTCGACGCGTGGTCGTGTACCGCGTGCCAGGGGCAGTGGTGGACCTCGGTGGTGAACCCCGAGCTGCGGCACCTGCAGCACCTGCGGCAGCGCACCATGGAGGTGACCGCGCGCTCGATCCTGCGGGAGGTCATCACGCTGGCGGAGGAGACACCCGAGCTGAGCCACGGACAGTTGTGGGTCCGGGCGATCACACTGCTGATCAAACTGGACCAGTGCGCGAGGGCTTGGCCCGGATGACGCCCACAGCCGATGACTCGGACGCGGCGGCCGTGACACGGCTGTTGCACCTAGCGCGGCAACGCGGATTCACCTTCACCCCAACCGGTGAGGAGGGTTCACTGTGGGGGGAGCGGGTTACCCAGCGGTGGCGTGACATCGTGTTCCTCGGTGCGGGCGGGCACTGCAACGCGGCCCGCTGCTATAGGTCTGTAGCTCCGAGTGAGCCCGCGGTGGCGGAAGGGGTCAGCGGGACCGCGCTCACCGTCTTGCACACCGTGGTCTACAGCTGGCCCACCTAAAGACCCCTCGCCTCGCGCTACCATTTCGCCGCTGTCGGGATGAATACCGCACCGCAGCGTAACCCCCCTACCCCGGTCGTTCCGGTGTCCCGTCCCCCGGGTGTGGGGTGTCGTTGATGTGGCCTGTGTTCGAGGGGTTGGGACGGCTGGGACAGCCTGCAGCGTCCCGTCCCAGTTTTGCTCCTGTGAGCTACTCCGCAGGTCAGCGGCTGTGCGAACCTGTCCCACTCGGGCAAGGTCCGGCGGGACAACGGGGACGGCTTCGCGCAGCGCCGGTGCGAAGCGTTCCGGCCAGCTCGGTGAACATGGTCACTGCTCGCCGAGCCCGGGCTGGGCAGCTCACCAGCGGCCCGCCGACCGGGGGCGCTCGCCGCCCCCCACGGTCGAGTTAGCGAGTTCCCAAGTCGGAGTCCCCGGTTACGATGAGTGGTCAATCTCATTGTCTCGTACCATGGGATCGAATGCGCCCTTACGCGCGCAGGCGAGCGCGAGGTGAGGCAACCTCGCGGATGAGCCCCAGCAACACCAGATGGCACTCGGGCGCGGCGGTGGGATGGGTGAGTACTCGCAAGCGGATCCGGATTAGGAGAATCAATGGACAGAAGACGTAAAGGTAGCGATAAAGACGATCGACAACGACGTCGCGACAATCGACTGATAGCCCAGTGGCTAACGGAACTCGATCAACACATCGAAAAGTACGAGAGAAAGTTGTCGGAGGCGAGGACTCCAGGTTTTGCGGAACTTTATGAATATAATCTTGCGAAAAGTCGTCCCGTCCGTGAGGTGATTGCCCGCGGCCTGGACCCAAAGGTGGCACGCAAGTTTCGCGGCCGAGTGCTATTGGAGGTGCGATGCTCGGCGCGCGGCCACGTATTGGCGCGCGTATACCCAACGTCGACATTCCCCGTTTTCATCCCCTCTGTATCGGAGCCTCCAGCCGGCAGAAACAGCGAGAAAGAAATCCGTTTCTCGGAGGATGCAAATCATGCGGAAGTACAAATAAAGAGATGGAATGCCATATTCAAAGGGACCGAACTGGAGCGAGAGGGTATTCGCGATGAGTGGCTTATTGACTGGAGCCATTCAGAAAGACATCAGACTGAGGTAAATATCGATATCCGTGGGCTAGCCGTGCTAAAACCCCGCCATCGCGAAAATGAAGTGACCATCGAAGGTCGTCCGCGGCTGCTCTCGTTTCAGTTGCTCTGTCGTTGCGGCGAGACATGGCTACGCATCGACGCCGTGATGGAAGCGATCGACGCAGGCCAGCGGGTCCTGGCGGTCTAGGCCCAGGCGGCTCTGCTACACTATGCGTCCACAAGCTTGATAAGCGCCCGAGCTGTTGCAGCCGAACATCTGCTAGCCGATTGGGCACGGCGCAGTTTCCCTATGAGGGGTTACTTGCCATGCCTTCAGCGAGGAGTTCGGCACAGTCCGGCAATCGGCGAACTGCCGATACAAACCGTCAAGCGGGCGACCGTCCGATTCGAGCACGTTCCGATCGACAGGCAAAGGCCCGCAAGCCTGGCCGCAGCGCTGGTGGTTCATCGAAGAGCCAGGATGGCTGTACTAACTGGTTTGAACTCGTCGAGTACATCGTCGATGACGACGATCGTACTAGGCGGGCGAGTTCGTTGTTGTCACAACTGACGCTTTTGCTGGTAGTTATATGCGTGATTATTTTTTTGCTTCATGTGTCACTCTGGGTGTCAGCTTTGCCTGTCGGTAGCCTGGTTGTGATTACCGAAGTGACGCGGCGAATCAGGCAGCGACGAAGGCTCGATCGGAAGCAGTGCTAACCTTGATCATTCACCTTGATCGTTGGCTGGTCTGGGACGGGCGCTGGGTCCGGGTATGACGGTGACCCGATTGCCCGGGCCGAGCCCCGGGTCCGGGCTCGGCTTCGCTCTAGATCATCACAGCCTGTCACCGATCCCGGAGCTACTTGTTGGAATTAGAGGTTATTCCGGTGCGGAACTCGACCACGTCGCCGTCGGCCATCACGTAGCCCTTGCCCTCCATCCGGACCTTCCCCGCGGCCCGGGCCTGCGCCATCGACCCGGCCGCCACCAGATCGTCATAGGACACGATCTCGGCCTTGATGAACCCGCGCTGGAAATCGCTGTGGATCACTCCGGCGGCTTGCGGAGCGGTGGCTCCGGCGCGGATGGTCCACGCCCTGGCCTCCTTGGGCCCGGCGGTCAGGAAGGTCTGCAGCCCCAGGGTGTGGAACCCCGCGCGGGCCAGCGCGTGCAGTCCCGGCTCGGGCTGCCCGATCGAGTCCAGCAACTCACGAATGGACTGCGGGTCCAGTTCGAGCAGCTCGGACTCCACCTTGGCGTCGAGGAACACCGCATCGGCGGGGGCGACCAGCTTGCGCAGCTCAGCTTGCCGCTCCGGATCGGTGAGCACGCTCTCGTCGGTGTTGAAGACATACAGCAACGGCTTGCTGGTCAGCAGGCTGAGCTCGGTGAGTGCGGTGAGGTCCAGCTCCGCGTGCGCGGAGAACAGGGTCCGCCCGGTGTCTAGCACCGTCCTGGCGGCCTGCGCGGCGGCCAGCGCGGCGCGGTGTTCTCGGGGATGGGTACGGGACTCCTTCTCCAGCCGGGGCAGCGCGCGCTCCAAGGTCTGCAAGTCGGCCAGCACCAGCTCGGTCTCCAGAGTGGCGATGTCCTCGGCCGGGTCCACCCGCCCGTCGACGTGCAGCACGTCGGGGTCATCGAAAGCCCGCACGACCTGGCAGATCGCGTGAGCCTCGCGGATGTTCGCGAGGAACTTGTTGCCCAGCCCCGCGCCCTGCCAGGCGCCAGCGACGATGCCCGCAATGTCCACGAACGACACCGTCGCCGGCACCACCTTGGCGCTGCCGAACATCTCCGCCAGCACCGTCAGCCTCGCATCGGGCAAAGCCACCACCCCGACGTTGGGCTCGATGGTGGCGAAGGCGTAGTTCGCCACTAGGACGCTGTTGCGGGTCAGCGCGTTGAACAGGGTGGACTTGCCGACGTTGGGCAGGCCGACAATGCCGAGGGTCAGGCTCACGAGATGTCAAGTCTAGGCGCACCGAGTCCAGGCGCCGATCGCGCGTGCTGGAGAGGCAGGGGGCGGCGCGCCTCGCCAATTCTGTCGGTGGGGTGTTGCAGGGTGTGCGGCGTGGATTACTCCGTGTTGATTGCCTTGCTCGTGGGGCTGGCCCTCGGTGCTCTGATCAGCTGGCTGGCAGCCGCTGCCCTGCGCCGTGCCGCGGTGGCCGAGGCCGGTCGGGCCGGCGACGCCGCCAGGGCCGCCATCCAGGCCGAGCTGCTCGCCGCCCGCCGGGAGGGTGAGAGCGCCGCAGCGGCCAGGGACGCCGAGACGGCGCGGGCGCAGCGCTGCCATCAGCGTGCCGAGGAGGCCAGCGAGCGCCTGGCGGCGGCGCAGGCGGAACTGGCCGGCGTCCGTGCCGGGCTCGACGCCGAACGCAGAGCCGCGGCCGACCGGGAACGGCTGCTCACCCACCGCGAGGCCGAGCTCAAGGACAGCTTCCAGTCCCTGTCGGTGCAAGCGCTCTCGCGTAACAGCGAGGCGTTCGTCCAGCTCGCCGAGGCACGGCTGGCCAAACTCACCGCGGCGCTGGCCGCCAAGTCAGACGGCGACGCCACCCAGCGTCAGCACGCCATCGAGGCGCTGCTCGGCCCGATCACCCAGAGCCTGCATCGGCTCGACGGTCAACTGCGCACGGTGGAAAAGGAGCGCGAGGCCGCCTATGCGGGGCTGCGCGAGCAGGTCGGGGCGATGCACCGCACCTCCGAGCAGCTGCAGAGCGAGACCCGGCAACTGGTCACTGCGCTGCGCGCCCCGCAGGTCCGCGGCCGATGGGGCGAGCTGCAACTGGAGCGGATCGTCGAGCTGGCCGGCATGGTCGAGCACTGCGACTTTTCCCGCCAGCTCACCGCCACTGACGCCAGCGGCGACGACGACGCCCTGGTCCGCCCCGACCTGGTGGTGCACCTTGCCGGTGGCAAGCACATCGTGCTGGACGCCAAGGTGCCCTTCGGGGCCTACCTGGAGGCCCTCGACGCCACCGATGCGGACCGCCGGGCCGAGCGGCTGGCCGCGCATGCCCGGCACCTGCGCGGGCATGTCGATTCGCTGGCGCACAAGTCCTACTGGCAGCGCTTCGAGGCCACCCCGGAGTTCGTGGTGCTGTTCGTCCCCGGCGACCCGTTCCTGGAGGCCGCGCTGCAGTCCGACCCCGCCCTGCTGGAACACGCCTTCGAGCGCAACATCGTGATCTCCACCCCGACCACGTTGATCGCGCTGTTGCGCACGGTGGCCTATACCTGGCGGCAGGAGGCGCTGGCGCACAACGCCGCACGGGTCCACGAGCTGGGCCGCGAGCTGCACTCCCGGCTGGCCACGATGGGCGGCCACGTGGCCCGGCTGGGCAAGCAGCTCGGTGGTGCCGTGGAGGCCTACAACCGCACGGTCACCTCGCTGGAGTCACGGGTACTGGTCACCGCCCGCCGGTTCGGTGAGCTGGGCGTGGTCACCGAGCAGCTCGACGCACCCGAGCACGTGGAACGCAGTCCGCGCGCCGTGCACGCGGTGGAGCTCCTCGCGTCTGCGACCGACTCGCTCGTCGCGCTGGATGCGGGACAGCGAAAAGAGGAATGGAGCTGGGTCACCGAGGCGCTGCACCAGGCAGGAAGCGGCGATCACGAGCGGTCTACGGTGAACGAGTGACGGGCCCTCGAAGCACTGTGCAGCGCGGGCCCCGGATCGATCACGGATTGCCGCCTGATCGCGCCGGGATGCCCTGGTGGGTGGCGGTGTTCTGCGCGCTGGCGTTCGCCGCGACCGGCGCATTCCTGGATATCGAGCGGCTCAACCGGCTGGGCATCCCGTTTCAGGTTTGCTACTTTCTCGGTTGCCTACTTGCCGTGGTGGTGGTGCGGCGCCAGGGGCTGTTCGGCCCGATGGTGCAACCTCCGCTGATCCTGGCGGTGGCCGTGCCTAGCATCATCCTGCTGGCTGGAGATCATCCCCCCGGGGGAATGGTCTCCACGGCGGTCACCATCGGCACTCCCTTGATCGACAGCTTCCCCCTGATGGCGATCACCACCGGGTTCACCCTGGCGATCGGCGTCTTCCGGCTGATCATCTACCGGCGGCCGCCCCCACGCCATGATTTCTGACCGCTACCCGGCTCCGCACGGCTCGGTGCCGGATGGTCCAGGGCCGGCGGGGATCGAGCCCCTGAACTCGCGCGGCAGGGAGAACACCAGCTTCTCCTCCGCTGTGATGACCTCCTGCACGTCGGTGTAGCCCCGCTCGGCGAGAAAGTCCAGGACACCGTGGACCAGCACCTCGGGCACTGAGGCGCCGCTGGTGACGCCGATGGTGTGCACCCCCTCCAGCCAAGCCGCCTCAATCTCCTGCGGGTCATCCACCAGGTAGGCCGACCGGGCGCCGGAGTTCAGCGCAACCTCGACCAACCGCACCGAGTTGGAGGAGTTCCGTGACCCCACCACGAGAAGCAGATCGCACTCGGCCGCCATGGCCTGCACCGCCACCTGCCGGTTCTGGGTGGCGTAGCAGATGTCGTCGCTGGGCGGGTCGGCCAGCTGGGGGAAGCGCTCCCGCAGGCGGGCTACGGTGCGCAGGGTCTCCTCCACCGACAGCGTCGTCTGGGACAGCCACACAACGCGCGACGGGTCTCGCACGGTCACCGAATCCACGGCGTCCGGCCCGTCGATGAGCTGGACCTGCCGGGGTGCCTCGCCAGCGGTGCCCTCGACCTCCTCATGACCCCGGTGACCGATCAGCAAGATGTCGTAGCCATCACGAGCGAACCGCTTGACCTCTTGATGTACTTTGGTCACCAACGGGCAAGTCGCGTCAATAGTGCGCAGGCTGCGCGCGGCGGCCTGCTGGTGCACCGCCGGGGACACCCCGTGCGCGGAGAAGACCACGGTAGCGCCCGGGGGTACGTCGTCGGCGTCCTCGACGAAGACCGCCCCGCGCCTGCGCAGGCTCTCCACCACGTGCCGGTTGTGCACGATCTGCTTGCGCACGTACACGGGCGCCCCGTGTCTCAGGAGGGCCTGCTCCACAGTGACCACGGCGCGCTCGACGCCGGCACAATAGCCGCGGGGCTTGGCGAGCAGCACACGCTTGGTCATACCCCCACCCTAGGGCGAGCCCGGGTAGGCACCGGGGCGGTGGCTGCGGCAGGCTTGACAACCATGAGCCACGTACCCTTGCCCTTCCGGGTCGCCATGGGACTGGTGGTCACCGCCGTAGAACAGGCCCGCAAGCTGCCCGAGCAGCTCGCCGAGTTCCCCATCACGGCCGCGAGCCGCGCCGTGCAGGCCGGGATGCGGGTGCAGCAGCGCGTCACCGAACTGGCTATCAAGGGCGATCAGGTGTTCTCGCTGTTCCGCCCGGTCGAGGACACTCCAGCGTGGGCCAGGTTCGATGAGGATGACGAGCCGCACCAGCCTGGCACGGACGCAGGCGCGAGCACCGTGGGTGAGTCCAGCAAGATCAACGACTGGGTGGTGGTGGTCCCTGACCACGACGCCGGCTTGGCACCCGAGCCGGCCAGCCTGGCACCCGCGGCGCTGCCCGAGTACGACGAGCTGTCGCTAGCCCAGCTCCGGGGCAAGCTGCGGGGGCTGTCGCTGCCCCAACTTGCGGCACTGCTGGACTATGAGCACCTCCACCAGGATCGACCAGCGTTTCTCACGCTGCTGTCTAACCGGATCTCCACGGTCCGCTCCCACCCGACAGAATCTCCGTGACCGAACCCGCCACCACCCCGGAGGCGCCCTGGCCGGTCCGCACCGTCGCCCGCAAGATCGCGGCATGGGTCGATCGGTTGGGCGCGGTCTGGGTTGAAGGCCAGATCACCCAAGTCAGCGCCAAGGTGGGCACCGGGACGGCGTTTCTCACGCTGCGCGACCCAGCGGCCGACGTGTCGGTGACCCTGACCTGTCCCCTCGCGCTGGTGCGCGAGGCCCAGCCGCCGCTGGTGGAGGGCTGCCGGGTGGTGGTGCACGGCAAGCCCGCCCTGCACCTGAGCCGCAGCACGCTGAGCCTGCGCATCGATGAGATCCGCGCCGTCGGCATCGGCGAGCTGCTGGCCCGCATCGAGCGGCTCCGCCGGATCCTGGATGCCGAGGGCCTGTTCGATCCCCGGCGAAAGCGCCGGCTACCGGTGCTGCCCCACTGCGTCGGGCTGATCACCGGCCGGGCCAGCGCGGCCGAGCGGGATGTGCTCAGCAACGCCACCGCCCGCTGGCCCGCAGTGCGTTTCCAGGTGCACAACGTGGCGGTGCAGGGTCCCCTAGCGGTGGGACAGATCATCGACGCGCTCGCCGTGCTGGACACCGACCCCGCGGTGGACGTCATCGTGCTGGCCCGCGGCGGGGGCAGCGTGGAGGACCTGCTGCCGTTTTCCGACGAGGCGCTGTGCCGCGCCGTAGCGCGGTGCACCACCCCGGTGGTGTCGGCGATCGGCCACGAGCCGGACACCCCGCTGGTGGACCACGTTGCGGACAAGCGCTGCTCCACCCCGACCGATGCCGGCAAGTGCGTGGTCCCCGATGCCGCAGCGGAGGCCGCGGCGCTGCACCAGCTGCGCCAGCGCTGCCGGTCTGCCCTGCATGGCTGGGTGGACCGGGAGCGGCGGCTGCTGGATGCGCTGCGAACCCGCCCGGTGCTGGCTACCCCGATGCGTCCGCTGGCCGAGCGCAGCCAGGTCGTGGCCGACTTGCGTGCCCGCGCCGACCGGGCCATGGTCGGCGGGCTGCGTGCGGCGCAGGACGGGCTCACGCACACCGCGGCCCGCCTGCGGAGCCTGGGGCCAGCGGCCACCCTGGCCCGCGGTTACGCCGTGGTGCAGCGCCGGGGCGGCACGGGGCAGGGCCGGGGCGGTACGTTGCAGGTGCTCCGGTCGGTCGCTGAGGCCCCCGAGGGCACCGAGCTGCGGGTGCGGCTGTCCGATGGGGCCCTGCATGCGGTGGTGACCGGTGAGGAGAGGACGCGGGCATGAGCGAGGAGGGCGCCGCGCTGAGCTACGAGGCCGCTCGGGACGAGCTGGCTGAGGTGGTGCGCCGGTTGGAAGCCGGGGGGCTGAGCCTGGAGGACTCCCTCGCGCTGTGGGAGCGCGGCGAACTGCTCGCCGCGACCTGCGAACGCTACCTCGCTGGCGCCCGGGAACGGATCGAGTCGGTGATCGCCGCTCGCGAGCAGCAGCCTGATGTGGCACCGCTCCCCCAGAAACTCCCCCAGAAACTCACTCAGAAACTCCCCCAGAAACTCACCCAGACGTTCACCCAGAAGGACCAGAAGGATCTGAGAGAATTTTAGTTTCGCCGTTTCCTGAGCGGGAGGACCGATGGATACTGCGCCGATCCCGCGGCAAAAACCGACGCGGGAGGAACCGGACCGCAACCTCGCCCTGGAACTGGTACGGGTCACCGAGGCCGCGGCGATGGCCGCTGGCCGCTGGGTCGGCCGCGGCGACAAGAACGGTGGTGACCAGGCGGCCGTGGACGCCATGCGCAAGCTGGTCGGCTCGGTGTCGATGCGCGGCGTGGTGGTGATCGGCGAGGGGGAAAAGGACGAGGCGCCGATGCTGTTCAACGGTGAGGAGGTTGGCAACGGGCAGGGCCCGGAATGCGATGTCGCGGTCGATCCGATCGACGGCACCACGCTGATGAGCAAGGGCATGCCCAACGCGCTGGCGGTGCTCGCCGTGTCCGAACGGGGCACGATGTTTGACCCCTCCGCGGTGTTCTACATGGAAAAGATCGCCACCGGACCGGAAGCGGCCGAGGTCATCGACCTGTCCGCGCCGGTGGCGGAGAACATCAGGCGGGTCGCCAAGGCCAAGCAGATGGACGTCTCCGACATCACGGTGTGCATCCTGGAGCGCCCGCGACACCACGAGTTGGCGCGCCAGGTCCGCGAGGCCGGTGCCCGGATCACGTTCATCACCGACGGGGACGTCGCCGGCGCGATCGCCGCGGCCCGCCCGGACACCGGCGTGGACCTGCTGATGGGCATCGGCGGCACCCCGGAAGGAATCATCAGCGCGGCCGCGCTGCGCTGCCTGGGGGGCGCGATCCAGGGCCGGCTGTGTCCCCGGGATGAGGCCGAGCGGCGGGCGGCGCTGGATGCCGGGCACGATCTGGAGCGGATCCTCACCACGGAGGACCTGGTCCACAGCGACAACGTGTTCTTCTGCGCGACCGGGATCACCGATGGGGAACTGCTGCGGGGGGTCACCTATCACGCCGGTGGCTGCCGCACGCAGTCGATCGTGATGCGCTCCAAGTCCGGCACCGTACGGATGATCGACAGCGTGCACCGGCTGACCAAGCTGCGCCAGTACGCTGCGGTGGACTTCGATCAGCTCATGCGCCCATGACCGGTGACTACCGGGTTGAGCGCGACACCATGGGCGAGGTGCGCGTGCCCGCAGACGCCCTGTACCGGGCGCAGACGCAGCGCGCCGTGGAGAACTTCCCGATCTCCGGGCGTGGTCTGGAACGCTCCCAGATCCGCGCGCTGGGGCTGGTCAAGGCCGCCTGCGCGCGGGTGAACGCCCAGCTGGGGGTGCTCGATGCGACCCGGGCGGAGGCCATCGCGGCGGCCGCCGAGGAGGTGGCGGCGGGCGAGCACGACGCCCAGTTCCCGGTCGATGTGTTCCAGACCGGCTCGGGCACCAGCTCGAACATGAACGCCAACGAGGTGATCGCCACGCTGGCCAGCCGCAGCGCCGGCTGCCCCGTGCACCCCAACGATCACGTCAACGCCTCGCAGTCGTCCAACGACGTGTTCCCGACCACCATCCATCTCGCTGCCACCGAGGCCCTCGCGCACGGCGTGATGCCCGCGTTGACCCACCTGGCCGCAGCGCTGACCCGGCGCTCGCGCGACTGGGCCGAGGTGGTCAAAGCGGGCCGCACCCATCTGATGGACGCGGTGCCCGTCACGCTCGGCCAGGAGGCCGGCGGGTGGGCGTCCCAGGCTCAACACGGCGTCGAGCGGCTGGCCAGCTGCCTGCCCCGGTTGGGCGAGCTACCCATCGGGGGCACCGCGGTGGGCACCGGGCTGAACGCCCCAGCGGGTTTCGGTGCCGCCGTCGTCGCGCAGCTACGCGAGGCCACCGGCCTGGACGTGCTCACCGAGGCCCGTGATCACATCGAGGCGCAGGCCGCCCGGGACGGCCTGGTGGAGTGCTCCGGTGCGCTGCGCACCGTCGCGGTGTCGCTTTTCAAGATCGCCAATGACCTCCGGTGGCTGGGTTCGGGACCCCGCACCGGATTGAGCGAGCTGCGACTGCCCGATCTGCAGCCCGGCTCGTCGATCATGCCGGGAAAGGTCAACCCGGTGATCTGTGAGGCGACGATGATGGTCGCCGCGCAGGTGATCGGCAACGATGCCTGCGTGGCGTTCTCCGGCGCGCAGGGCAACCTGGAACTCAACGTCATGATGCCGGTGATGGCGCGCAACGTGCTGGAGTCAGCCCGGCTGCTTGCCGCGGCCGCCCCGCTGCTCGCCGACAAGGTCATCGAGGACGCCCAGGCCGACGTGCAACGCTGCCGCGCCTACGCCGAGTCCTCCCCTACGATTGTGACCGCCCTCAACCGCTACCTCGGTTATGAGGAGGCGGCCTCCATCGCCAAGCAGGCGCTCCTACAACAACGCAGTATTGCTGATGTGGTGCGCGAACGTGGTCACCTGGAAAACGGCGCACTCACCCCCGAACAACTCACTACAGCCCTCGACGTCCTGGGCATGGCCCTATCCCCCATCCCGAGAACACAGTCCCCCCATCCCGAGAACACACCGCGGTAACTGTGGACGTCGGAGGGGCTGCCCCCAGCGCTCGACAAACAGACGGGGACAGCCCCAGCCGTCACGTCCTGACAAATGCTGGCGGTGGGTGCTCTTCGCAAGGCACGTTGCTCCCGTAGCCGGGCAGCAAATCATCCCGAACCCAGCCCTGATCCCCCGTGGCGGCATTGCGCAAGAAGGTCCACGTCCCCCCGTCTCCCGGTGTGTAGCAGAGGTATTGGGCGCGCTGGTCGTGATACCCCTGGCCGGTTTGGATGCAGGAGTTGCTGGGACCGCTGCGTAACGTTGAGGTATTGGGCGGAAAATTCACCCACCGGTGATCTTTAGCCGGGTAGCTTACGCCACAGGCTATCATCGTGGCATTTCCCACTCCAGGGCCGGGATAGCCAGAATAGTGTGGTGACCGCCCGCCCGTCTCCGCGCTTGCCGGCACAGCAATGGCGAGCGTGGCAGTGGCCGCGACGAGCATCGAACCGCCCACACGTGCGGAGGTCCAAGACATCAAAAAAGCCCCTCTCTCGCTCATCTCGTGGGGATCCCAGGCCCCCGCCCGACCGTCTCCTGAGATCCGTGACGTTGCTCCGACTACGCTAGGTGACTCCGCTTTCATTCCACTTTCCGTTCGCTTGCTGTCGTCACCCACTGCTGGTAACAGCCGTCACAGGAGTGATCTGGAGAGAACCTGAGGCACCCGCAGCACCGGGACGCCGCGACCGATCGAGCGAAAATTCGGTTACTAAATGGTATTGTGTGGCTACACTCGGTGTCAGACCGGGGGTGCGGTGACAGTGCTGGTGACGGTGCGGTGACAGTGCGGTGGCGGAGCCTGGGGGTGCGAATGGACTTCGACGTACTCGGCCCACTGCGGGTGTGGCAGGGGGAGCAGCCCGTCCCGCTCTCCGCGCCCATGCTCCGCATGGTGCTCGGGGTGCTGCTTACCCGGGCGAACACCCCGGTGCCGGTGGACATTCTGGTGGATGCGCTGTGGGCCGGCCAGCGAGACCCGCGCGCGGCCAAGAAACTGCAGTTGCACGTGCACCGGCTGCGGGGAGTGCTGGGCGACCCCACGCGGATCCGCTTCGAGCACGGCGGCTACACGCTGCGGGTGCACCCCGGTGAACTCGACACCGAGCGATTCGAGTCCCTGCTGGCCGAGGGGCTGGCAAAGGGGGCCGCTGCCGGGCAGCCGGCCCGTACTGTCCAACTGCTCCGCAGGGCGCTGCGGTTGTGGCGCGGCGATCCCTTCGGTGACATCACCGATCTGCCGCTGCTGCGCGTCGAGGCCGACCGGCTGACCGAGCGCCGGCTCACCGGCCTCGCCCAGCTGTATGCCGCCGAGCTGGCCTGCGGTCAGGCCAGCTCGATCATCCCCGAACTCGCCGAGCTAGCGGCCCGGCACCCGATGCGCGAACAGCTCCAGGGCTTGCTGATGACCGCGCTCTACCAGACCGGCCGGCAGGCCGAGGCACTGGAGGTCTACCACCGCACCCGGGGCGCCCTAGTCGAGCAGCTCGGGTTGGAGCCCGGCAGCGAGCTGCAACGGCTGGAGCACGCCATCCTGACCGGCGACCCGACGCTCGAGGCCCCGACGACACTCCCCAAAATATCCCCCGTCATCCCGGCGCAGCTGCCCGCTGACATCACCGACTTCACCGCCCGCACCTCCCAGCTCGCCGCGATCCAGCACCTGGCCGCCGCGGCGGACCGCTCGGCACCCATCCTCGTCGCGATCACCGGGCAGGCTGGCGTGGGGAAGACGACCCTGGCGGTGCACGCCGCCCACCGGCTGCGGGCCCACTACCCCGACGGGCAGCTGTTCGTGGACCTCCGCGGTACGGCGGCCCACTCCCTCGCACCGGCGCACGTGCTGGCCCGGTTCCTGCGTTCACTCGGGGTGGACCGCACGGCGATCCCCAACGACATCGACGAACGCGCCGCCGTGTACCGCAGCCGGCTGGCCGACCGGCAGCTGCTCATCCTGCTGGACAACGCGGCGTGCGAGGCCCAGCTGCGGCCGCTGCTGCCGGGCACCCCCGGGTGCGCGGTGCTGGTCACCAGCCGGATGCGGCTGGCCGGCCTGAACGGCGCCCGGATGGTCGATCTGGACGTCTTCACCCCCGACCAGGCCCTCGAGCTGCTGGCCCGGGTCGCTGGGCCACAGCGGGTCGCGGCGCAACCCGCGGCAGCACGGGAGATCGTGCGGCTCTGCGGTTCGCTGCCGTTAGCTGTCCGGGTCGCCGCAGCACGGCTCGGGGCCCGGGAGCACTGGCCGTTGTCCCGCCTGGAAGCCGAGCTGACTGAGGAGCAGCACCGCCTCGATGCGCTGCGACTGGGAGACCTGGACGTGCGGGCCCGCCTCGCGCTGAGCTACCACCGCCTGGATGCGCTCCCCCGGCGCGCCTTCCGGCTCCTCGGGCTGCTCGAGATCCGCGACTTCGACCCCTGGGTGGCCGCAGCGTTGCTCGACGTCTCCCAGGCCAGGGCCGAGGAGCTGGTGGACACCCTGGTCGATCGGCACCTGCTGGAGATGACCGGGCCCGATGCCTCTGGACGATTGCGCTACCGCTTTCCTGACCTGCTCCGTGCCTACGCCCGGGAAGTGCTCACCGCCCAGGAGCCGGAAGTCGACCGACTCGCCGCGCTGGACCGGGTGCTCGGGGGCTGGCTGGCGCTGGCCGAGGAAGCCGGGCGGGCCATGGCCAGTTCCACCTTTGCGGCAACCTTGCCCCGCGGAATCTGCTGGCGCCCCGAGGAGTCGGTGGTCAGAGCCGTGGTCAGAGACCCTTCCGGCTGGCTCAGGACCGAATGGGCAGCTCTGATAGGCGCGATCGAGCAGGCTTACTCGGTGGGGTCAGACCAGCTCGGCTGGGCGCTGGGGGTACGCCTGGCCAGGATTTTCCTCGTTCGTGGGTACTACGACGACTGGCGGGGAGTCTGCGCGTTGACCCTCGCTGGCGCTCGGCGGGCCCTCACCAGCGGCCGGGACGGCCTGGCGGTACGCGGTCCGGGCGAACTGGCGCGGCTGGCGCACCGCCTCGATGAGGCGCTAGACGGTTTCGAACAGACCCTCACGGCGTGCGGAGCCGCGAACGAGCACCCAGCTCGCGCCCTGAGCACCGGGCGCCTCGGCGCGCTCACCCCTGATCCGGGTCGCCAGGATCCCGCCCACCACCCCGGCCGCTTCGACGAGGCCTTACCCTGCCTGGAAGACGCCCTGAGCTATCTGCACGAGTTGGCGGACTGCCCTGACGCTTCGGTGATACGCAGGCCCAGCACGGTGCATCGGCTGCAAAGATGCTACGAGAAGGCGACCCGCTGCTTCCAGCAGGTGCTGGACGCCTTCGATGTGTTCTCCGACCCGCTTCGGGGCGTGGCGCTGGTGTCGAGCGGAGCTGCCAACGGGATCAGGCTGGCCGCTGTGCCCGGCACCCCGCATGCGGTGTGGTAGGTAGCTCTTCAAGGCACCCCGCAGGCAGGTAGGTAGCTCTTGAAGAGCGACCACGCCCCTTAGGGCGCGTAACCCTCCAGCATCTCGGTGACCAGCGCCGCGATCGGCGAGCGTTCCGACCGGGTGAGGGTGACGTGGGCGAACAGCGGATGCCCCTTCAGTTTTTCGATCACCGCGGCCACCCCGTCATGCCGGCCCACCCGCAGGTTGTCTCGCTGGGCGACATCGTGGGTGAGCACAACCCGGGATCCCGTGCCCAGCCGGGACAGCACCGTGAGCAGCACGTTGCGCTCCAAGGACTGCGCCTCATCGACGATGACGAAGCTATCGTGCAACGACCGCCCCCGGATATGGGTCAGCGGCATCACCTCGAGCATCCCGCGGTCGATCACCTCATCGATGACCTCCGGTGAGGCGATCGCGCCGAGGGTGTCGAACACCGCCTGCGCCCAGGGTTGCATCTTCTCGCTCTCACTGCCCGGCAGGTAGCCCAGCTCCTGACCACCCACGGCGTAAAGCGGCCGGAAGACAATGACCCGCCGGTGGGTGCCACGCTCCATCACGGTCTCCAGGCCCGCGCACAACGCCAGCGCCGACTTGCCGGTCCCGGCCCGCCCACCGAGGGAGACGATGCCCACCGCGGAGTCCAGCAGCAGGTCCAGCGCGATGCGCTGCTCAGCCGAGCGGCCGCGCAGGCCGAACGCCTCGCGGTCCCCGCGGACCAGCCGGGCGCGCTTGTCCGCGGTGATCCGGCCTAGCGCACTCGCCGTTCCCGCAAGCAGCCGCAAGCCGGTGTTGCAGGGCAGAGCGGCGACCTCCGGGTGCTCGGTGAGATCGGCGATCCCCTCTTTGTAGAGTTCCTCCAGCACCGAAGGCCCCACCTCGACGTCGCTGATCCCGGTCCACCCCGAGGGCACCACGTCCTGGGCGCGGTACTCCTCGGCGGCCAACCCGACCGCTCCTGCCTTGACTCGCAGCGGCATGTCCTTGGTGACCAGCGTGACGTTGCGCCCGTCGGCGAGCAGGTTCAACGCGCAGGCCAGGATCCGGGAGTCGTTGGTGTCGGTCCGGAACCCGATCGGCAGCACCGAGGGGTCACAGTGGTTGAGCTCGACGTGCAGGGTGCCGCCCAACTCGCCGATCGGGACCGGCTCATCCAGCCGGCCGTGGGCCAGACGCAGATCGTCCAGCAGGCGCAACGCTTCTCGGGCGAACCAGCCCAGTTCCGGGTGATGCCGCTTGCCCTCCAGTTCCCCGATGACCACCAGGGGGAGCACGACCTCGTGCTCATCGAATCGGAGCAGCGCCCACGGGTCGGACAGCAGGACCGAGGTATCCAGGACGTAGGTGCGCAGACCTGGGGCGGTGGAGTGTGGCGAGCGAGAAGCGATCACGGCAGCTCCCTGGCGTGCGCGGCACCCGCGCCCGCTGTTCGGTGGGCCGGCCGGCCTCTGGTTGATCGCTCCCGCTTCCGCCCCGGTCGGGCTCAGCGGGATCGACCACGAGGGCCGGGTGCCGACCCTCCCGTGCTCGCCGTGGGCGGTGTACCCGCCCGCTCGACATAAGCCACGACCAGGGCCTCCCGTGGCGAGACGCGTCCAGCACATCCCGCTGCCACCGCACGGTACCGCTGTGTGGCCCTTGTGGCAGGCATCCACCCAGGTGAATCACCTGTGAAAAGGTTGTGGTTTTTCATGAGGCACTGCGCTGAGCCAGTTCGGCGCGCACCACGGACGGGATCAGCGGCTCGTCGAGTAACCGCAGGTAGCGCTGGCTCAGGGAGTGCCCGGGGGGACGGGCCTGCAGCCAGCTCCGCAGCAACCGGTAGCCCTCCACGTAGGTGCTGGTGTAGGCCCGCCACAGCGGGTCGCGGAGAAACCGCACCATTTGCCTGGCTCGCGCCTCCGGGACCAGCAGCCATCGTTGCAGGTAGGCCAGCACCTCCTCGGTGTCGGCACCCTGGTCGTGCAGCATGAGCGCGGCGTCTTGGCGGACCCCGAGCAGACCCGCCGCAGCCGTCTCGAGACGCTCGTCGAGTTCGCCGTCCATCCGCAGTTCCAGATCGTCGAGGATCTCCGCGGCCCACGGCCCCCACCCGGGACCGACCGCGGCCCGCAGCCCGAGGTCGGCCAACCCCTCGGCCATGAGGCACTGCGGGGTATTCACCAGGAAGATCGTCTGCTCGGTGTGGTGTTCCTTCCGCACCAGACCGGCCTCCTTGTGGCAGTGCTCGGTGTGGTGTCCCGGGTAGGCCTCGTGCGCGACCAGGTGCGGCAGGTTGGCCATCCGGTGCCCGAGGTCCGCGTTGATCGCCACCCGGGAGCGAAAGTCACCGAGGTAGTAGTTGAAGCCGCTCCACGGCTTGTCGGTGACCACCTCGTAGTGCACGATCTCCTCTTCTGGCAGCCCAAAGCTGGCCCGTACCCGATCCCGCAGGGCGCTGGACAGCGCCTGCACGGCGGGCTCCAGGCGTTCCGGCGCGATCTCGTCGCGGGCCCGGTAGGCGGTCAACCGGTCCGCCAGTGGCTCGGCACCCGGCAGCAGCGCCTCGAGCTCGGCATGGGCCTGGCGGTACACCTCAGGATCACCTGGTTCGATCATGACGTCGAAGTATGCCGCCACCTCCGCCACGAACCCCACCTGCTGACCGGCCAGCACCCGCCCGCTGCACTCCAGGGCGGTTAGGTGCGCGTCCAGGAAGCGGGCGCGCGGCTCGGGCAACCCGCAGGCCGGCAGCTGCGCCCGCAACTGAGCCGCCCGGCGGGCCAGCGCCGCCGGATCCGGCCGGGGCTCGTTGTCCACCTGGCGGCGCAGCGCCGCATCACCGGTGTAGGCATCGACGAAGCCCTCGATGAGCCGGTCAAACCGCAGACCCAACAGCAGGTACTCACGAACTAGGTCAAGGGCGCTACCGCTCATGGTGCTGACCTTAGAGACGCCGCCTCACGAGCCGAACCGGCGGTGCCGGGCGGCGTAGTCTCGCAGCGCACGCAAGAAGTCCACCTTCCGGAAGGCCGGCCAGTGGGCGTCGCAGAACCAGAACTCTGAATGCGCCGACTGCCACAGCAGGAAACCCGATAGCCGCTGCTCCCCCGAGGTGCGGATGACCAGATCAGGATCGGGCTGGCCCGACGTGTAGAGATGCTCGGCGATCTGCTCGACGTCGAGCACCTCGGCGAGCTCCTCCATGGTGGTTCCGGCCTCAGCGTGCTTGAGTAGCAGTTTGCGCAACGCGTCGGCGATCTCCTGGCGGCCGCCGTAGCCCACCGCGACATTCACCGCCAACCCGGGCCGATCCCGGGTCCGAGCCGCCGCACTGGTCAGCCGCTGCGCCATCTCCGCTGGCAGCAGATCGAGAGCCCCGACGACCCGCACCCGCCAGGGCGTGTGCGGTGCGCACAGCTCGTCCACGACATCGGCGATGATCTCCAGCAGCGGCTCCACCTGGTTGGGCGGCCGGTTGCGCAGGTTATCGGGGGACAGCAGCCAGAACGTCGCGATCTCGACTCCGGTGTCCCGGCACCAGCCCAGGAGCTCGACCAGCTTGGCGGCGCCGACCCGGTGGCCGTCACTGACGTCGGTGAACCCGACCTCTTTGGCCCAGCGTCGATTGCCGTCCATGATGACCGCGACATGGCGGGGACGGTTGGCGGTGCCGAGCTGGCGGACCAGCCGGCGCTCATAGACGGCATAGACGAGGTCCTGCAGCCTCACAAATCGGGAAGGCTACGCCCGGCGCACGGCACCACGATGTCTGATCCCCGACGCGTCAGGGATCAGGGCTACACCGGCAGACCGGCGCGGTAGGCCATCCCCCGCAGCTCCCGGCCCACCGCGTCCCGCCGGGAACGCACGAGCAACCCACCGAGCACCTCACGAACAAACGGGTTGCGCTGCATGTGCAGCGCAGAGAGCGTTTCACCACGGCGCAACGCCATGACGGCAGCGTCCTGCCGTCCCCGCAGCCGAGCCAGCGCACGGCCGTAGTCGATCCAGTACGCAGCTTGACGCGATCGGTTGGGATGCACCCGCGGATTCAGGCGTTCCGCGATGGTGACGGCACGCTCATAGTCGCTGGCCTCCAACACTGCAGCCATGCGCCATAGCCCCACGTTTGTCGGGCCGAAGCCCAACCAGTAGGCGTTACCCTCTCCCGTATGCTCCGCCAGTTCGCTGGCGTGGTCCAACGCCGCTTCGGCGTCCGCCGGGCGCTGGTCCGCAGCAGCCACCAGCGACCGACACAGCGCGAGCATGCCCGCCAGCTGCATCGACTCCGGTGTGTTCGTCGGCACGGTGACCGCCTCCAACTCGGCCCGGGCCAGCTCAAACTCCCCGTCGGCGAGCAGCACCAGCCCGTCCCCCCACACGGCAAGTCCCAGCCCGGCGTCCAGCACGACCCGGACCCGGCTGCGCAGCTCCTCGATGCCGAGTACCTGCCCGCCGGGCCGGTGGCGGCTAACCGCCATGAGCGAGTGGCGCACCGCCTCCACGGCAACGTCATTGTGCCCGTTCCCGGGCGCGGGTAAGTCGATTTTGGTCAGTTCAGAGGGGGCTACGTGCAGCGCGTTGGCCAGGGCCACGATGTCCGAGCGGCGGTCCAGCGCGAGTTCTCCCCGCTCGATCAGCGACAGCTTCGACTTGCTCATCCCTGCCAGACCGGCGACCACCCGCAGCGACTTGCCCCGGCTGAGGCGGATCTGCCGCACCCGCCGGCCGATCGTCCGCGCGTCGTCAACGTCCATCACGCGCCGCTCCTCCCCAAGGTCCCTTCGCCGCAGGCTACCCGATCTTGGGTGCTTCTCCGTGCGCCGAGTTCGACAAGGGAGCTGATCAGGCGGACCCCGTCAGCAAGTCGGCGCTCGATCAGTCTGACTTCAGGGTGACGGTCACTACGAGGGGGCGCCCATTGCGAATCAGCGAAATCGGTACCCGTTCGCCGATTGCCCGTTCATGAATAGCGACGGTCAGTGCCTCGGCGCTGCCCACCGGGCGGTTGCCGACCTTAGTGATCACATCGTTCTCCAGGATGCCGGCCTCGGCAGCGGCACTACCCTGCTGCACGTTCTGCACTCGGGCCCCGTCAAGCTTGCCATCGGTCACCGACGCCGCGTTCACGCCCAGCTCGGCGTGCTGGTAGTGCCCGGTACGGATCAGTTCCTGCGCGATCGTCCTGGCCGTGTCGATCGGGATGGCGAAGCCGAGGCCGATGGAGCCCCCGCCGTCACCGCTGCCCCCGTCACTGGCACCCAGGGTGCGGATGGCGGTGTTGATACCCACCACCGCGCCAGCGGTATCCACCAGCGCTCCGCCGGAGTTGCCGGGGTTGATCGCCGCGTCGGTCTGGATTGCGTCGATCACCGCGTTGCCGTCACCGCCATCGCTCTCCAGCCGCACTGGCCGGTCCACCGCGCTGACGATGCCGCTGGTGACCGTGCCAGCAAGGCCAAGGGGAGAGCCGATCGCGATGACCGGGTCGCCCGGCTTGAGGGTCGAGGAGCGGCCCAGTTGCGCCACCGTCGGGTTGGCGACCTTCACCTTGACGACCGCGAGGTCGGTCTTGGGATCCCGGCCCACGATCCGTGCTGGCAGCCGGGTCCCGTCACTGAAGACCGCTTCCAAGGTGGCCTGCGGGATGTTCGCGGCGGGGGCCACGACGTGGTTGTTGGTCAACAGGTAGCCACGGCCGTCGATCACCACGGCGGAGCCGAACCCACCCTGATCGCCGACCCGGAACTCCAAGGACACCACCGCGGGGAGCACCCGAGCGGCTACCGCCGCCACTGAGCCCGCCGGCCGATCGATCGCCGGCTGCACCTGCGCCAGCGTGGCGCCTGGATCGTTGAGCAGGGCGCCACCGTCCGCGGTGAGCCGGCCCACGAGCCCGCCGGCTGCGCCGATCGTCAGCGCCACCGCCGCCAGAAGGGCGAGAGCCCGGTTGCTCACTCGGCGACCGAACAACACTTCCGCCAGGCTCAGCCGGGCGGCGGGCAGCGGTTCCTCGGCCTCACCGGGCGCTGGTGTCACCGCCGGAGGGCCCAGCACGGCTGCCGCCCGGGGATCACGCCACGGGTCGTGTTCCGCGCCGTGCGGCCAGAAGGCGTCCTCGCGCGGTGACTCCCCCCAGGGCGGCGCGCCAGTGGGCCCGGGTGGGCGCTGCAGGGGCTCAGCGGATCCCCGCGGCCTCCCGAACGCCGCCGCCAGCGCCTCCGGTGGCGGCGAGACGGTGGCCCAGGCACGCCGGAGGTCACCCTGCTGATCAGCAAAAGCTCCGAGCACTCCGGGTGGTCGGCCGAACGCTTGGGCCGCAGCGGGATCGACGGTGGGCCGCCCGGCCGGTCTCCGGACGAACTTCGGCGGCCCCGCGCCCCCCTCCCTCATGAAGGGCCGGTCGGAGTCGTGATCCTGCGGCGTGGCCATGGTCTCCCAGGGAACTCTGCGCTAACGATCATCCAGTCTGCCCGCACCCTGGTGAAATGCGCGTAGTGCTGGTTACCGCCCGATCCACCGGCCGAGTGCCGAGGGATCGGCATCCCCACGCTGGCGTGCGCCCAGCGGCCCGGACCGGGTTCGAAGCGGGTCGGTGAGCGCGACGAGAGTACCCTCCGCGGTCATCGCCAGCCCGGCTGGAGCCTGGGGCAGGCCAGCGGTGTGCGGGATGTCGCGCAGCGCGGCCAGCAAGTCAGCGGGAACTGGCGGGCACTGCGCCGAACGAACCACACTACGGGTGGAGCGCTGCGCGTCGACCTCTGCGGCGCAGAACTGACACCCGGTGATGTGCGTGGCGGCGCGGTCGCGAGCGACCGGACCGAGCTCGCCGTCGACAAAGGCCACCACAGCGTCCATAGCCAGGTGCTGTCCTGCGTTGAGACCGGCTACCAAGTCGGCGAAGCCGCGGCCCCGCAGGTCCGTCATCCAGCCTCCTTCTCTGCCGGTCCCCTTACTCTGCTGGGACGGGCCGCCGTTCCAGCGCCGCCCTGAGGGCCTGCCTGCCGCGGTGGATCCGGCTGCGAACCGTCCCGAGCTTGACTCCGAGCGTGGCACCGATCTCCTCGTAGGAAAGGCCCTCTACATCACACAGTACGACAGCTGCCCGGAATTCCGGTGCGAGGCCGTCCAAGGCAGCCTGCAGATCCGGGTCGAGATGAGTCGCGGCATAGACCTGCTCGGGATTGGGCCCACCGCCGGCGAGCCGGTCGGTGTCCTCGGGCAGGCCCTCCATCCGTAGCCGGGCACGCCGGCGCACCATGTCCAGGAACAGGTTGGTGGTGATCCGGTGCAGCCAGCCCTCGAACGTGCCGGGCTTGTAGGACCCCAAGTTGCGGAACACCCGGATGAAGGTCTCCTGGGTAAGGTCCTCAGCGTCGTGCGGATTGCCGGAAAGGCGGTACGCCAACCGGTAAACCTGGCCAACGTGCTCCCGCACCACCTGGTCCCAGGAGGGTGGGACCCATGCCTCGGCCATCCGAGCCGCCTCTTCGCCAGCCTGGGTGAGGGAGATCACCTGACCGGGGGCAGGATGGTCGAAGCGGGCCTGGGTGGCCATCGGCTGGGTCTCCCACTTCCGGATTGGTGACGCACGGCGGGCTGCTGGTAAGGCGGATCGGTGACACGACGTCGGGTACAGGGGCGCGAACAGGTGGTGCAACGCGGGGCGGCGGTCGATGTTTCCCGGTGGGTTGCCTGCCAGGGGACCTAACCAGCCGGCCCCCAACGGATCCGTTCTCATCATGGCGCACCAGCGTGTGCCCCGGGTAAGGGACGGCTTAAAAGATCCTAAGAGTGCGACTGGGGAGGAGGGGTCCCCTGTCCGGCGCAGCGTCGCCGAGACGATGCGCTCCTGGGACGCTACGCTGCGCAACGTGAGGCTAACCGGCTGCGCAGGAGAGCCGCCTGCCCTCTCCGCCAGTGCCGTGCGCAAGTACGTGGAGAGCTTCGCCCCCGAGGACGAGGTGCTGGCTGCGGCGCGCGAACGCGGCGAGGAGATGGGCGCCACCTCCATCGGACCAGCTAGCGGTGCCGCGTTGCGGTTCCTGGCCAGTACGCTCACCGCCCGCGCCGTGGTCGAGATCGGTACCGGCGCCGGCATCAGCGGGCTGTGGCTGCTGCGCGGGATGGCCCCCGACGGGGTGCTTACCTCCATCGACGCCGAACCCGAGCACCAGCGCGCCGCCCGGCGGGCCTTCACCGAAGCCGCCTTCCCGCCGTCCCGCTATCGGCTGATCATGGGGCAAGCCCTGGATGTGCTGCCCCGGCTCACCGACGGCGGTTACGACTTGGTATTCGTGCACGCCGCGAAGCCCGAGTACCCGCGCTATCTGGAGACCGGTGTACCGCTGCTGCGCCCCGGCGGGGTGATCGCGTTCGACGGCGCTGGTCCGGCAGTAACCGAACCGGCTGCCGCTGCCCTGCGCCTTCTCGGCGCCATGGTACGCGACGACGAGACGCTCATCCCGCTGATGCTGCCGCTAGGCGATGGGCTCCTGCTCGCGCTGCGCGCGTCGTGACGCCGCCGCGATCCTAACTTTGCGGCAAGGCGGCCGAGAGGATGCCGTAGAACCACGCGCCGTGGCAGAGCGCTTGGTACTGGCGTATCGCGGCGATCACGTTGCCGTGCTGGACCTCCGAGCGGATTTTCGTGACGCGGCCCAGCCAGGCCAGCGGGTAGGTCCAGTAGGCCAGGCGGTACAACCGACGTAGCGAGGGGCGGGTGTGCACCGTCGCGTCGTCGAGCCGGGCATCGGTGAACCCGGCGGCAGCCAGGTGCCCCAGGTGTTCGGCGGGCGTGTCGAGATCAGGCACGGACCAGCCGTCGACGTACTCGCGCAGCAGATGCTCGCCGGCCGGGTCCAGCGGGCGAGCGGCACGCATGTATTCGGTGACGACCACCCGCCCCCCGGGGCGCAGCAGCCGAGCGGCCTCCTGGTAGAAGGCGGCCTTGCACGTCGCGTGGCACAGGCTCTCCACCGCCCACACGATGTCGAAACTCGCGTCCAGAAAGGGCGTCGCGGTGAAGTCGGCCACGTGGAAGTGAACGCGGTCGCTCAGCCCTCGCCGGGCAGCGTGACCGCGCGCCATCGCGACCTGCCGGGGAACCAACGTAATCCCGACAACTCGGGCGCTGCGCTCAGTGGCCAACCACAGGCTGCTGCCGCCGACCCCGCACCCCGCATCCAGGACCCGCTCGCCAGGCTGGATCTGCACCCGGTCCGCCAGCACCCGATTCATGTTCTTCAGCGCATCGGCATGACTGCGGGTGCCTTCATCGGTGTAACCGAAATGGAATGCCAGGTTGTCCCGATTAAGCCACAGCAGTCGATAGTCGAGCCAGGTTTCGTCGTAGTAGCCGACGATCGCCTCCCTCAGCGAGCCGCTCGGCCGCTTCTCGGGCACCTCGTCGGGGTCTGTCAGGTCTGAGGCTGTCATCGGTTCCGTTCCCGGCAGTTCCGTTGGCGGGGCGCCAGCAGTACGGCCGCCAGCGGCCACAGTGCCTGCGCCCCGGCGAGTACCCGCTCCGAGCGCCCGACCCCCGGACGTTGGCCGAAGTAGTCGACCCCAAACCAGCCGAGCAGCCCGAGCAGGCCCGCGGCGGCACAGCGCCAGAGAGCAGCCCCGGGCAGGCCACCGCGCCGTAGGCCGCCCGCCGGCCACAGGGACAGCGCGGTGAAGGCGATCGCTGCGGCCGTGGTATGCGCTGGGGCATGTGCTGGTGAGTCACCGGTAGCCGGCAGCGGCAACGCGGCCAGGGAGACGGTGGCGGCCCCGCCGAGGGCCAGCAGCACCCGGGCCGGGAGGGCCGCTGGCGCCAACCCCGCGGCCGTGATCATGTGGCACACGCCGACACCCGCCAGAGCCACCGTCATGATCCAGGGTTCAGTGGCGGGCCGGGCAGCCAGCTCACTGATGGTCTGACGCACCGGGTTGAACCCACCCGACTGCCGGGCAGCGGCAAGCCGCCAGCCACCAATCAGCAGCACGGGGGCACAGGCCGAGGACAGCACAGCCCACCAAGGCACGATCCGCACCGCGCCACGCTAGCTCACCGGCCTACTCCGCGTGGGCTCCCTTGCCCAACACGACGACATTGCCACCGCTCACCGTGTAGCGTTCCCGGTCCAGGTCGGAATCGACGCCGATCTGGGCGCCGTCGGGAACCAGCACGTTCTTGTCCAGGATCGCCCGACGCACCACGGCACCCTTGCCCACCCGCACCCCGGGCATCAGCACGCTGCCCTCGATGTAGGCCCCGGCCTCCACCAGCACGTCGCTGGACAGCACCGAGTGGACCACCTGCGCGGCTGAGACGATGGAGCCTGCCCCCACGATCGACTCCTGAGCCGTGCCACCCTGGACGAACTTCGCGGGCGGCAAGGGCGGCACCGCGGTGCGGATCGGCCACTCCCGGTTGTACAGGTTGAATACCGGATGCACCGACACGAGGTCCATGTGCGATTCGTAGTAGGTGTCCAGCGTGCCGACATCACGCCAGTAACCGCGGTCGCGGTCGGTGGCACCGGGCACCACGTTCTCGGCGAAGTCATAAACCGCCGCTTCCCCCACATCCACCAGCATCGGGATCAAGTCGCCGCCCATATCGTGGTCAGAATCCTGGTTGGCGCCATCAGCGCTCAGCGCGGCCACCAACAATTTGGTGGTGAACACGTAGTTCCCCATTGACGCAAAGGCGACGTCAGGATCGTCCGGCGTGCCCGGTGGCAGCACCGGCTTTTCCACAAACTCGGTGATCCGCCCGGAGGCATCAGCGCCGATGCACCCGAAGGCACTGGCCTGCTCGCGCGGCACCCGGATCCCGGCGACGGTCACGCCCGCGCCGGTGGCGATGTGCTGCTCCACCATCTGCGAGGGGTCCATCCGGTACACGTGATCAGCGCCGAAGACGACGATGTATTCCGGCGCCTCGTCGTACACCAGGTTGAGCGACTGGAAGATCGCGTCCGCGCTGCCGGTGTACCACCGGGGGCCCAGCCGCTGCTGGGCAGGCACCGGGGTGATGTACTGCCCCAGCAGCGAGGACAACCGCCACGTCGTGGAGATGTGCCGATCCAACGAGTGCGACTTGTACTGGGTAAGCACACAGATCCGAATGTAGCCGGCGTTGACCAAATTGGAGAGCACAAAGTCGATCAATCGATAGTTGCCGCCAAACGGCACCGCCGGCTTGGCCCGATCCGCTGTCAGCGGCCACAACCGCTTTCCCTCACCGCCGGCAAGAACGATGCCTAGCACATGCGGCTGTCCCTTCACAATAGGCTACCCTAGCGCCGATTGCACGGTAGAGCCACGCGAGGGCCACTCCCGGCCACCGAATGTTCACCGGTTAGCCCGGGTGAGGGTGCTACCGGTGGCCGGCTCCGCCGATGGGAGCGCTAGCGTGACACAGCGTGCGTATTGCAGTGCTGACTCGGGAGTATCCGCCTGAGGTGTATGGCGGCGCTGGCGTGCACGTCAGCCACCTGGTGCCCGAGCTGCGGGCACGGTGCGAGGTCGAAGTGCATTGCTTCGGCGCCCCCCGCCCGAAAACGCACGCCCACGCCGTCGCACCGGGACTGACCGGCGCGAACCCGGCCCTGCAGACCCTGTCGGTGGACCTGGCGATGGCCAACGCGCTGGGTGGCGTGGAACTCGCGCATTCGCATACCTGGTATGCCAACATGGCGGGCCACTTGGCCCGGACCCTGTACGGGATACCACACGTGATCACCGCGCACTCGCTGGAGCCGCGCCGGCCGTGGAAGGCCGAGCAGCTCGGCGGTGGCTACCGGGTGTCCTCCTGGGTGGAACGCACCGCCTACGAACACGCCGACGCGATCATTGCGGTCAGCGAGGGCATGCGTGCCGACGTGCTGGACTGCTACCCGGCCGTGCGCCCGGAGCGGGTACACGTCGTCCGGAACGGCATCGACGCCAACATCTACCGTCCGGTCCAGGAGACCGACGCCCTTCGCCGGCTCGGGGCCAACCCGGCGCGGCCGATCGTCGCGTTTGTGGGACGGATTACCCGGCAGAAGGGCGTCGGACATCTCCTGGCGGCGGCCCACCACATCGACCACGGCGCCCAGCTCCTGCTGTGCGCGGGGGCACCGGATACCTCGGAAATCGAACTCGAGGCCCGCACCGCCGTCGCGAAGTTGTCCGCGGCCCGCCCCGGGGTGATCTGGGTGCCGGACATGCTGCCCGTCGAGGACGTCCGGCAGGTGCTCTCGGCGGCCACCGTGTTCGCCTGCCCGTCGGTGTACGAACCGCTGGGAATCGTCAACCTCGAGGCGATGGCCTGCGGCACAGCGGTGGTCGCCTCCGCCGTCGGGGGAATCCCGGAGGTCGTCGAGCACGGCGTCACCGGCCTGCTGGTGCCCTACGACGAGCAAGACCCGGAGGGATTCCAGCGGGGGCTGGCGCACGGCGTCAACGAGCTGCTAGCCGACCCGGAGCGGGTCGCGGCGATGGGCCAGGCGGGGCGCCAGCGCGCCATTACCGAGTTCTCCTGGTCCGCAGTCGCCGACCGCACCCTGCAGGTCTACCAGCAGCTCCTCGCCTGACCGCATCCCTGGGCAGATCTGGTCGGGATCGGGCGGCTCGCCCCGCGGCGCCGCCGCGCCACAGCTCACCACGGTGGGTGTCCCGATCACCGATCAAGCGCACATACCAGGGCATCAGCTGCCCCGCTCGCGGCTGGCCCCCAGGAACCGGCGCCCAGGATGGGAGAACCGCCGTGGGGGCACCGGGAGTTCCTCAGCAGGGCACCGCTGGGCGGGCGAAGGGGCCGGTTGGCCGCCGGAAGCGACAGGGGTGGAGTCAGCTCGACCGGCGGCCAACCGGGAACCGGGCCGCCACCAGTGGCGATGCCTGCCCACAGCGGACACGCCAGCGGCCCGCAGGGACGGTCGCTGCTCAGGTCAGCGACCGTGGGTACCACCTCACCGACCTGTTGCGCTGGCTCGCCAGCGCGCGAGAGGCTGTCAGGGTTCACCGTTCACCAACGAGTGGAACTGGTGATGGGGAAACATGAGACGCCGCCGCAGGGCTCCGAGCAGGACGGCAGGTTAGACCTTGATGCGGCGGGCCTGGCCCAGCTGGCGAAGGAACCCGAGGGCGGCCGGCACGCAGCCGCGGAGGATGAGGATGACCCCGACGAGGCCGAGGAGTGACCGATATCGCGGCGCTGGCGGCGCTGGCGGAGCTGGTCGATGGTTTGTCGAGCAGCGGAGCGTTGGCGCCTGACTGGCGTGCGGCGTTCCTTGCCGTGCCCCGCCATCTGTTCGTTCCCGATCTGGTGTGGCGCGACCCCGGGGACGGCTGCGGGCCGCAACCGGTCCGGCGGGCCGAGCAGCCGCAGGCGTGGCTCGAGATCGTATACCGGGACGAGCCTGTCATCACCCAGATCAACGACGGAGACTCGACGGCGCCGCATACCCTCTACACCAGCTCGACGAGCATGCCCAGCATCGTCGCGGAGATGCTCACCGCGCTGCGGGCCGAACCCGGAATGAACGTCCTGGAAATCGGCACCGGTACCGGATGGAACACCGCGCTGCTCGCCCACCGGCTCGGCGGCCAGCACGTCACCTCGGTCGAGATCGACCCGCACCTCAGCGCCCACGCCCAGAAAGCACTCGCCGATGCCGGGTACAGCGCGGTCACCGTGCTCACCAGCGACGGCGCCCTCGGCCACCCCCCACGAGCCCCCTATGACCGGGTGATCTCCACCGCCTGCGTCTACCAGGTGCCCTACCCCTGGATCACCCAAACCCGCCCCGGGGATTGATCCTCACCCCGTGGGGCACCGAATACTTCAACGGACACCTCCTCGCGCTGACCGTAATCGGTGACGGCACCGCCACCGGCAAGATCGTCGGCAAGACCGCCTTCATGACCCTCCGCGACCAACGCACCCCCTGGATACCGATCTCCGAGATCGTCACCGAGGACAGCGAAACACACGCCGAGGAGAAACTCAGCAAGCGCCACCCGCGCTACTACGTCTCCAGCTACGACACCACGACCGCGATCGGAGTCCAGGTGGGCCGCTGTATCCCCCGCTACACCCCACCCGACGACCAGCGCCCGCAGGGGATCCTGTGGTTACTCGACCAGTGGTCGAACTCTTGGGCAGCGATCCACCACCAACCTGATCAGCCCGGACCATACCGGGTACGTCAATACGGGCCCCGGCGACTGTTCGACGAGGTCAGCGCCGCCTACCGGACCTGGAACACACCTGGCGCATCACCATCACACCAGACGGCCAGCAAGCCGAACTCACGGGATCCCAGGCCCCTACCCGATGAGCAGATGAGCAGATGAGCAGATGAGCTATAACCTGCATGCGCCACGAGGCGCCTTGTCATATCCCCGGTCCAGCCGGGAGGAACTTGAAGGGAGGTTCTTGGGTCTGATGGCTTACCTGGACGCGAAAGCGCGAGGGGACAGTAGCCTGCCAGAAAAGCAACGGTCGTGTTCAGGCG
>JAFATA010000054.1 GCA_019244165.1 Pseudonocardiales bacterium
CCTACCAAGCCAAGTGCTACCGGGTGGAACCAGTGCCGGGCGCGGAGAACCAGTACATCGCCTACATCGCTTACCACATCGACCTGTTCGAGGAAGGGTCGATCGCCAACATGACGTCGTCGATTATCGGCAACGTCTTCGGGTTCAAGGCGCTCAAGGCGTTGCGCCTGGAGGACATACGCATCCCGCTGCACTACGTCAAGACCTTCCAGGGCCCGGCGCACGGGATCATCATGGAGCGGGAGTACCTGGACAAGTTCGGCCGGCCACTACTGGGCGCCACCACCAAGCCGAAGCTGGGCCTCTCCGCCCGCAACTACGGCCGGGTGGTCTACGAGGCACTGCGCGGCGGGCTGGACTTCACCAAGGACGACGAGAACATCAACTCCCAGCCGTTCATGCGCTGGCGGGACCGGTACCTGTACACCATGGAGGCGGTCAACCGCGCCTCGGCGGCGACCGGCGAGGTCAAGGGGCATTACCTCAACGTCACCTCGGCCACCATGGAGGACATGTACGAGCGGGCCGCCTTCGCCAAGGAGCTCGGCACCGTCATCATCATGATCGACCTCACCATCGGCTTCACCGCGATCCAGTCGATGGCGAAGTGGGCCCGGGCCAACGGGTGCATCCTGCACCTGCACCGGGCCGGGTACGCCACCTACGCCCGGCAGAAGAACCATGGGGTGAACTTCCGGGTGCTCGCCAAGTGGATGCGGCTGGCGGGGGTGGACCACATCCACTCCGGCACGGTGGTCGGCAAGCTGGAGGGCGACCCCAACGCGATCCGCGGCTACTACGACACCTGCCGGCTCGGCAAGATGGACGCCAACCCGGTCAGGGGCATCTATTTCGACCAGAACTGGGGGTCGATGCCCGGCGTGATGCCGGTGGCCTCCGGTGGCATCCACGCCGGTCAGATGCACGACTTGCTGTACTACCTGGGTGAGGACGTGGTGTTGCAGTTCGGCGGCGGCACGATCGGGCACCCGATGGGTATCGCCGCGGGCGCTACCGCCAACCGGGTCGCGGTAGAGGCGATGATCAAGGCGCGGAACGAGGGCCGGGACTACCACAAGGAGGGCGACGACATCCTCAAGGCGGCCGCCAAGAAGAGCCGTGAGCTGGACGTCGCGCTGTCCACCTGGGGTGACATCACGTTCAACTACGAGTCGACCGACGTGCCCGACGTGGTCGAGACGCCGACCTCGGTCTGATTCGCCAAGCCCATTAAGGAGCTACCGATGCGCATCACTCAGGGGACTTTCTCGTTCCTGCCCGATCTCACTGATGACGAGATCACCAAGCAGATCCAGTACGCGCTGGAGAACAGCTGGCCCTGTTCGGTGGAGTTCACCGACGACCCGCACCCCCGCAACACCTACTGGGAGATGTGGGGACTGCCGATGTTCGACCTCACCGACGCCGCCGGCGTGCTCGCCGAGGTGAACGCGTGCCGCAAGGCCAAGCCCGAGCACTACATCAGGGTCAACGCCTACAACGCGAGTTACGGCAAGCAGACCGTCGCGCTGTCCTTCATCGTGCAGCGACCGAGCGATGAGCCTGGCTTCCGGCTGGAACGCCAGGAGTGGCACGACCGCACCATCCGTTACACGTCCCATCCCTACGCCGCCGACGCGCCGCATGGCCGCCGGTATAACGGGCAACAATGACCGCCAACCGACCATCCAGAAACAGCCAGGAACCCGGGAGCGAGTCACCCGCACGCATCGGGTTTGGTATGTCCCCGCCCGGTCGCGATCCGTCCGGGTCGGGGACATCCGAGTCGGGGGCTTCCGACGAGGCCCCCGACGAGGAGCGGACTCTCCCGCCGGACGCCCTGGTCGATCTCGCCAAGGAACGCGCGGAGACCGGGATCGACGAGGTCTTCAGCTCCCTGGACGCTGATCTGGTCGGGCTGGCGCCGGTCAAGAACCGGATCCGGGAGATCGCCGCGCTGCTGCTGGTCGACCGGGCCCGGGCCCAGTTCGGCCTGTCTACTTCCCGACCCAACCTGCACATGTGCTTCACCGGCAGCCCGGGCACCGGCAAAACCACCGTGGCGATGCGGATGGCGGACATGTTGCACCGGCTGGGCTATCTGCGTCGCGGGCACCTGGTCTCGGTGACCCGAGACGACCTGGTCGGCCAGTATGTTGGGCACACCGCACCCAAGACCAGGGAGGTCCTCAAACGGGCGATGGGTGGGCTGCTGTTCATCGACGAGGCCTACTACCTGTACCGCGAGGACAACGAACGGGACTACGGGCAGGAGTCCATCGAGATCCTGCTGCAGGTGATGGAAGGCCAGCGGGAGGACCTCGTGGTGATCCTCGCCGGCTACAAAGACCGGATGGACTCCTTCTTCGTGTCCAACCCTGGAATGAGCTCCCGGATCGCCCACCACATCGATTTCCCCGACTACACGCTCCAGGAGCTGGAGGATATCGGCAAGCTCATGGTCCGGGAGGAGGGTTACGGCTTCACCCCGGAGGCCCAGGAGACTTTCCGGGAATACCTGAAGCGCCGCAAGAGCCAACCACGGTTCGCCAACGCCCGCAGCGTCCGCAACGCGATCGAACGGGCTCGGCTGCGGCACGCCAGTCGCCTTATGGAGACAGATCGACCAGTCGGCAAAACAGAGCTCACCACGCTGGCCCCGGAAGACCTCTTGGGCAGCCGGGTCTTCGCCGACCAGGACTCCTCCCCGGCGTCGTAGGCTCCCCGAAGTCGCCTCCCTCACCGCCGCGCTGAGGGAGGCGGCACAACGGGGCCGCAGTCCCCGTCCGGCGCCTCGTCCAGATCCACGATCACCGGCGCGTGGTCGCTGGGGGCGCTCCCCTTGCGGGCCTGGCGGTCCACCCACGCCGCGCGCGTCCGCCGGGCGACGTCCGCACCGGCGAGCACCAGGTCAATCCGCATCCCCAGGTCCTGGTGGAACATGCCGGCCCGGTAGTCCCAATAGGTGAAAATCCGCTTACCCGGCCAGCGTTCCCGCACCACATCATGCAGCCCGAGGGCACTCAGCGCGTCCCGTTCCGGGGGCGTGACGTGGGTGGAGGTGACGAACGCGGCCGGGTCGTAGACGTCCTCGTCGCTGGGCGCCACGTTCAGGTCACCACAGACCACGGCCCGGGCGGGATCCCCGGCGGCCACGGTGGCCCGCAGCGCGGCCAGCCAGCTCAACTTGTACCGGTAGTGCGGGTCGTCGGGGGCGCGGCCGTTCGGCACGTACACCGAGCTGACCCGCAACCCCGCGCAGGTCGCCGACACCGCCCGGGCCTCGGCTCTGAGCGGGTTTCCCCCTGGGTTGAGCGGTTCGTCGAGCAACCCGGCGACGACATCGTCCAAACCAACCCGGGACGCGATCGCCACCCCGTTCCACCGGCCCTCCCCGTGGTGCGCGACGGCGTAGCCGCGCTCGACCAGCGCCGGAGTAACCAGCTCGTCGAAGGCGTCCGCGGGCAGCTTGGTCTCCTGCAGGCACACCACGTCCGGCGAGCGCCCGTCCAGCCAGGGCAGCAACCGAGGCAGCCGGGAGCGCACCGAGTTCACATTCCAGGTAGCCACCCGCACCTCGCCACGCTATCTCATGGCGAACGACCAACCTACCCGCGGCAACAGCGCAAGAGCCGATGGTATCCTCCTCGCCGTAACTCGGGCAGAACCACCGCCCCTCACCTGGTAATCATTCCAGGCGCTACCCCCGACGGAGTACGGTAATGCTCAGAACGTTCTCAGCTGGCCAGTTGTTCGCTGAGCAGTCTGGGACGGATTATCCAACAGTTCTCGCTCTTCATGGTTGGGGTAGAGACCACCGAGACTTCTCCGGCGTCCTGGCCGACCTTGATGCTCTTGCGGTCGACCTACCCGGTTTCGGTTTGTCGCCTCCGCCGGTCAACGCTTGGGGCACAGCGGAGTACGCACAATGCCTGCTTCCTGTGTTAGAGGAGTTTCGGACCCCACCCATCGTGATCGGCCACTCCTTCGGGGGGAGGGTCGCCGTCCGCCTTGCCGCGCTATTTCCCGACGGGATCGGCGGCCTTGTTCTCACCGGTGTTCCGCTGCTGAGAACCAATAATACGCGAGCGGCTCCCCCGCGAGCTCTCCGCATCGCACGTTCTCTCAACCGAGTCAACTTATTACCCGACCATACTGTTGAGCGACTGCGGAACAAGTACGGGTCCACCGACTATCGTGCGGCCCAGGGCGTTATGAGGAAGGTGCTCGTACGCGTGGTCAACGAGAGTTACGAGCAAGATCTCAAGGACATCTGCTGCCCCGTGCAACTAGTATGGGGCTCCGCGGACGGCGAGGCGCGTCCAGAAGTGGCACACCGTGCAGTAAAGATGATCTCTCAGGCAGAGCTTGTCGTTGTGCCCGATGCCGGACACATGCTTCCGCTCTCCAGGCCAGGGGAGCTTCGCGCCGCAGTTCACCGCGCTGGAGGGCCCGAGTGCAGATGAATACAAGCTTGGTTGCTATCGTTGTTGCCGTCACCACCGCCGGCGGATTGTTTTCATTCGCTCGATGGGTACGGGTCGCCCAGCGAGAACACTATCTCCCAGGATCGACATTGCGTTTTGCCGCGCGATGGTGGACGGCTCATCCACTCAGCATTCTGATGGGGGTTGCCGCAGTTGTTGGTTTTGTGTTGTCGATCTGGTTTCCGTTAGGTGCGTGCATCACCGGACTCGCTCTCATCTTCGGCCCGTTCGGTCTCACCGTGCGAGGACGTTCCGCACCTTTGGTCTGGACCCGACGCCTAAAGACTGTGGTAGCCGTCGCGGGCTCCCTGCTTGTTGCTGGTGCGGCTCTCCTGTCCACAACGATAGGCAGTATCGCGCCGCTCGCACTATCAGTGCTAACTATCCCGGCCTGGATCGACCTGTCTCTGTGGATGTTGCGTCCCGTCGAGAAGCGGATTGCGCAGCGTTATGTCAACCAGGCCAGCGAGCGGCTCCAGGCGGTTCGCCCGGTTGTCGTAGCAATCACCGGTTCCTACGGCAAGACCACAACCAAAGAGTACGTGCGTCACCTCGTTTCAGGTATGCGTACGGTCGTCGCAAGCCCGGCAAGTTACAATAACACAGCGGGGCTCTCTAGGACGATAAACGAGCACTTGACTATGGGTACCGATGTGCTCGTGGCTGAGGTTGGTACCTACGGCAAAGGCGAGATTCGGGAAATCTGCCGCTGGTTGCGGCCCACCATCGGAGTCATCACCGCCATTGGCCCGGTGCATCTAGAACGCATGGGCTCTCTCGAAGGAATCGCTCACGCCAAGTCGGAAATACTCGAAACAGTCGACTTGGCGATACTGAACACTGATTTTTCGCATCTTCGCCAGATCGCAGATAAAATCGGTGCCGACAAATCTGTTATCGAATGTGGGAGCAGTAAAGAACATAACTACGTAGCGGCTATACCCTCAGAACAGTCGATTGGACTCTATATATCAGGAAAACATGTTACAACCCTGTCTAATCCAGGAATATTCCCAGGAAACCTAGCATCAGCGGTCGCGGTGGCCCTAACGCTCGACATCCCCCTCGAACACATCATCGGGCAGATCTCATCTCTGCCAAGCCCAGCACACCGCCAACAGCTTGTTACAACCCCTGCTGGCGTCACGGTAATCGACGATACATTTAGCTCAAACCCCGCTGGAGCCGCGAATGCGCTCAAACTGTTGTCGGAAACTTCTCATCGCGGCCGTCGTGTCGTAGTTTCACCGGGAATGATTGAACTGGGCGATCAGCAGGACCAGGAAAACGAGCAGTTTGCTAGGAAAGCAGCAGGCAGCGCGACCGACATCCTGATCGTAGGTCGTACAAACCTAGGCTCCCTGCTGAGGGGCGCCCGAAGTGGCAAGGCCAAAGTATGGACCGTTCGCCACCGGGACGAGGCAGTAAGGTGGGTGCGCGAGAACCTCACCGAAGGCGATGTTGTCTTGTATGAAAACGACTTACCGGATCACTTCCCGTGAGCTGAGACGACGAGTAAGGTGCCGACGACCATGACGCAAGTATCGGTCCTCTTCGGAGGACCCTCGCCCGAACACGATGTCAGCATCCTGACGGGACTACAGACATGCCGCGTTCTTTCTCAAGGGGGTCACGGCGTCACTCCTCTCTACTGGACCAAAAGCGGAGATTGGTACTTGGTCGAAACGGACCTCGAGGCGAATGCTTTTCTCAACGGTGTGCCAAATAAGTCCCGGCTCGTGTCGCTCTCCATGGGTGCCGAGAAGGGGTTCGTCGAGAAACGCCCACTCGGTCGGGTCCGATCGTTGGAGTTCGATGTCGCAGTTAACTGCTGCCACGGAGGTCCTGGCGAGGATGGTAGTCTGCAAAGCATCCTCGATCTCGCCGGCGTCAAGTACACTGGTCCTACCGCGCGTGGCGCGGCGCTGTGTATGGACAAGCTTGCCCTCGGCGGAGTTATAGCGGCGGCGGGGCTACCCACTTTGCCGCGAGCTGCGCTCTTAGAAACCGGCCCGGTACCCGATATACCCACTCCTTGGATTATCAAGCCACGGTTCGGCGGGTCATCTATCGGAATTTGTGTCGTTAAAGATGTCGAGACGGCTCGGCAGCTGCTCGTCAGGTCATCGCATCTTCGGGCGGGAGCGGTGGTTGAGCCCTACTTGACGGATGCCGTTGATCTCAACATTTCTGCTCGCGGCCACGGCGCTCCACCGCTTTCCGAGATCGAGCGGCCGATACGCGAACAAAAAGCGGAGTTTTACAGTTATGAGGACAAGTACCTCGGCGACGAGGGCCTCGTCGGAGCACCCCGGGAGCTGCCGGCCGCGCTAGAGCCGCAGTTGGCCGAGCGCCTGCGAGGCTACGCCTCCGCGGCAGCCCAACTCGCGCAGGTACGAGGAGTTGCCAGAATAGATTTCTTACTACACCAAGAGCGGTTGTGGATAAACGAGATTAACACAGTTCCCGGCGCGATGTCATTTTATCTGTGGCGCGCTTCGGGAGTAAACTACGAAGTCTTGTTGGATGACATGCTCGAAGAGGCATTCAAGTACCCGAGTTACGAACCAAATACGACCGGGGCTGACGGCCTAGCTCTCCGAAATGCTGGTTCCATCGCGAGCAAACTAGCTTAGGTGACAGTAATGCAGCGCCTTGGTCAAACCTTTCGACGAATTATCGCACACCTAACGCGTTCAAAAGCAAGGGTGGGATGGATTCTAATTTTCTTGTGTGGCACACTGTATGCCTTTGTAGATCAAGAAGCGGTGCGGCAGATGGCCTTGGTCCTTGCTAGCGTGTCCGCGGGGGCGATATTCCTTCCCGAACTATCGAGCGATCTTTGGACCATGCGCGCGGATGAGATACGCAAAACAGTTCCGGAAAAACGGGTCGCGGAGTTGCAAAAAGAGCTACTTGTTGCCGCAACAAACAGCCCAGATTGGTCGCCATTTGTATGGTCGGAGGCGCTTAGTCCTATGCTTTCCGCTGTACGCGAGCCCCTACAGGTCCAATGGTACCTCACCTACGATATTCGAGTCTATCTTGACCAAGTCGTCGAATTCGCTGGCGAACGGTTGACTATTCATCGTCTGGACTCGTTATGCCGGTCTGAGAGACTGCTACCAGTCGGCAGCAACTCCAGAATCTGGGTTAGTCTAGCGCGCACGCACGACGCTTTAATGAACGAGTTTGGCTCCTCTGGATGTTTGTTGCGTGAGCAAGTGGAACTCCCCGACGTTCCTGTCGAAAAGTGGCGAGACGCGATACTGCAACTTTGCTATGTTAGCGTGACGATTAACGGCCAGGCCGTTCCTTTGGAGGTTTCTGTCGTGGACAACTTAGATGTTGTTCGTTGGGAGACCAATATAAGTGATGATGGCTTCGGCGGCGAGCGCGTTCCCGTAACGGTTTCTGTTAGTTTTCCGCTGAGCCAGAATGTAACGAAATTTCCAATAATTTTTGCGAGTTACTACTGTGTTGGACGTACTGAAATTTCCTTTTCTGTTTATCATCCAACAGATATAGTAGACGTCGAGTTCGTCGACTTCTGCAGCCGCCGAGCGGGTAACTTAAATCGCACGACCTGATCCGACGAACGACCGATGATGGGCGGCTGACTACGGTCACCCTCGTCACTGCTAAGGATTCCATTCTTTGGCCTGGGTCAGGTATGCTGCTCGCATGGGAAACGTGGAGCAAAGCATGAAGTGGCTTGTCGATTGCTGTGATGTTGCGATACCCTTGGCCCCTCAGCCATCCGTGCCGTTGACTGGGGATAGGACAAGCGCTCCCGAAATCGCTATTGAGGAGTGCGGCGAAGCCTTGATTAACGTCGCTGAACATCTGAGCACTTACTGGGTCTATTCGTGGTTAGGATTCTCTAGTTTGCCGAACGGGTTGCTCTTGCGAGAGGGTGTCGTCGAGCGATTGGTTCTGGCCAAAGAGTCGTTACCGGATGACTTCGATCTCGTCGTAATGGACGGCTGGCGCTCTCGTGTTTTCCAGAAAGAGCTATTTCGTTACTATGAGATGGAATACGGGGCGGATGTTCGAGGATTCGTTTCTGAAGCAGGAGTGAAGGCGGTGCCGCCGCACACCACTGGCGGGGCGGTGGACCTGACGCTCGCATGGAGGGGAGCGCCTCTGGGGCTTGGTACGGATTTCGATGCGTTCACGACGACTGCGGCAGGTAACGCGAGTGAGGAAAGCGACAGCGGCCCGCGGATAGTTAGAGAACTACGCCGGCTGCTCGCGGGAACCTTACTGAAAGTAGGTCTGGCACCCTATCCGCTAGAATGGTGGCACTGGTCCTATGGTGATCAGCTTTGGGCCGCAACGAATCGAGCACCGGTGGCCGTATACGGCGAAGTTTCAGAATTGCCGCTGTGGGGTCACTCGGGCTAGTGTCGCCTGGATCGTGCGATAGATCGCTCAACTAGTTGTAGAAGGACATTCCCGAGAACTCGGCCGCTGGCGGCAATGGCGACAGGTACCGCGCTGGTATGAGTGAGACCTGGGCAGGACGTTGCTTCCAAGAAGTTCGGTGTTCCAGCTTCATCAATGATCATGTCGATTCGGGACCAATCGCGCAGGCCTAGTCCTTGGTGTATCGCTATGCCGGTTTTCCGGGCGCAGTCCTGTATAGCGGTTGGCAGGTCGCTGGGTATGATGAACTCAACTTCACCGGCCGTGTAACGCGCTTGGTAGTCGTAGCGTCCCTTACTGAAAGCGATTTGGACGAGCGGGAGCGCGACGGGTTCGGAGTCTTCTTCTATAATCGTCAGGGCGACCTCTGTTCCCACGACGTACTTCTCGATGAGTGCTGCCTCAGAGTACGCGAAGCACTGAACCATGGCGCTGGAGACATCATGAGCTTCATGAACAATAGTCAGCCCAAGGGCAGACCCACCCCGAGCAGGCTTGACCACGAGTGGAAGTCCGATTTTATCTACCAGCGCAGCGATGATGCCCTCCGCGCCGAGTTCTTGAAAAGTTTCTAGCGGTAGTACAGAGGAGGCGGGAGTCGCGATACCCGACCTGTGTACGAGCTCCTTAGCCGTGGGCTTGTCAAAAGCGAGACGTGCGGCTTGTGGTGGTGGCCCGACATAAGGCACGGTGGCCATTTCGAGGATCTCGGCGATCGTGCCATCTTCTCCGCGTGGCCCATGTAACAGGTTCAGGACCGCGTCGGGTCGTTCTTGCTGTAACCGGATAAGCAGATGCTGGTCCGTGTCGGTAGCCAGCGTGTCGATTCCTTGGCTCTCCAGCTCCTGGCACGCTCGTCGTCCAGAGGCTAGCGAAACTTCGCGTTCGAAAGAAAAGCCTCCGGATAGCACCATGACGGTGAGCAAATGTCCTCCGTCGAAGTCATGATGGTAGTCGACAGTCGTGGCTAGGCTAGCAGTGTAACCAGGCCGCCAGCCTGGCCCAGATGCTCAAGTCCGCTCGGCGGCGCCGTCGCTGCGCGTCGGTCCTCGCGCGATCGATCGCGAAGCAGTCCTGGCAAGGCCGGCCCGGTGGGCAGGCCAGCGCCGCGGCGAGGACCCGGTGCCCACACCACGCCACGTACCGGCCGGCGTTCTCCCTGGTCATCGTGTGCTCGCTGACGATGTGCTCACGGCCGTCCCGGGCACACGTGACCGGACGTGGGGCGGTGCGCTCGGGGTGGCTGTCGATAGCCACTGAGGCGACCCCGGGAGGTCTGCGATGCTTCATGCGACGGGGTCCCCTCGGCCATTGGACGATCGGGACGAGTGGAACGTTTGTCGACAACGTGCGGGTAGAGTGAGAACCCACTCACGGTGTCTTCACGCCCGTGCACGATCCGGGGGAAGGACGATGGTTGACATGCCGGCCGGGCAGAACGTGTTCGTCGCCGAGTTCCGCCGCTGGCGCGATCTCAGCGGGCTGTCCCGCTCGGCGTTGGCCACGGCAATGGGCTACGGCCGCTCCTACGTGTCCAAGGTGGAAAGCGGCAATGAGCATGCTTCACGTGAGTTCGCCAAGACAGCTGACGCTGTGCTCAATACCGGTGGCGCGCTGTGGCGTGCGTGGCGGGAACAGGAAACCCGGCGGGCGGAAACCGGCGTCAAGCCCGAGCCGGTTACTGCCGCTGTGGACACCAAGCCGACCGGCGGGCTGCTGCTCGAACATGACCACGCTGAGCTTTACTACGACGGCGGCACCTACCGGCTCACCCATCGCCGCCGGCTCATCAACCACAGCGGCCAACCGATCACACGTTTCCCGACCTGGATCTCCGTGAACCGCTATCCTGGGGATCCTGAGCGTTCCCATGAACTGTACCGGAACAACCCGCTGACCTGGGAGGAACTCAACTTCCACGCCTGGTGGGGCGAGGACCGCGCCGAACCGATGCACTGGAGCGTCCAGGAGGACCAGGGCGCCTTCAAAGAGGTCTGGATGCGCTTCGCCAACGACAGCTGCCAGTTCCCCCTCTACCCCGGCGAGAGCACCTGGATCGAGTTCACCTTCACCGTCGGTGACGACAAGTGGGGGAGCGGGTACTGCCGCGCTGTCCGTCATCCCACCAAGCGCCTGTCCGCGCGGCTGGACTTCCCCACCGACTTCGACCCCACCGTGTGGGGACTGCACACCTCGATGGCAACCGAGTCGATGCCGTTGCAGACCCCAATCCACATCCAGCAGGCTGGTGACCGCAGGATCTACTCGTGGTCCACGGAAAACCCGCCGCCGCAGGCCCGCTACCGGTTCAAATGGCATTTCCGCAACGAGCCCCGCGAGGCGCCATCCAAGCCCAGTGCCATGATGAAAGCGCTCGGCATCGTCCAGGACAGCGACCCCGTGCTGCGGCGCCCGGCTCGCCCGTTCATCCTGCCATCGGAGGCGGAAGACGCTCGCCGGGTCGTCTCCGAGCTGCAGTCAGCAACTTACCGCGTCGCCATGGCGCACATATTCGGCAAGGGAATGGGCATCGCCGCACCTCAGATCGGCATCGAGCGGGCCGCGGCCATCGTCCGGCCTCCCGGCAGTGACAACGTGATCACCCTACTCAATCCCCGGGTGATCGACAGCAGCGACGACCGCGACGAGCAGTACGAAGGCTGCCTGAGCTTCTTCGATGTCCGCTGCCTGGTTTCCCGCCCACTGGTCATCCGCGTCGAGCACCAGGACATTACCGGAGATCGGCGGATCACCATCTTTGAGCGCGGGACGGCCCGCCTCGTCGCCCATGAAGTCGATCATCTGCATGGCATCCTGTGCCGCGATCACCTGCGGGACGGTGTTCATCCCGTCCCGGTTGAGCAATACCGGGGCACCGGCACAAGTTGGCACTATCCAGCAACGAGGGCCAGTGGAGGCTGACTGCGGAACACCGTCGCCTTGCCCCGGCCCCGGCGCAGCTGTGAGGCCGCCGGGGCCGGAGCGGAATGTCGGTGTTAGTGTGCACCGGCACCCGTGGCAGTGACCAGATCCTCGTGGTGCTCGACCTCCACGGCAGTAGTGTCCTGCTGGAGCATCTCGGCGTCGGATGCTTGCGGTTGGTGTCGTAGCACGAGGTAATTGCCCGCTTCGAGGTGGCGACTGTATTTGGGCACGTGCTTTTTGGCGATGAAGTGACCCAGCACCGCGCCCAGCCCGCCGCCGGCTGCGGCGCCTTCGGCTGCGGAGAACGCCCCCGCAGCCAGCGGACCCAGCACGACCAACGCGCCCACGCCGGGCACAAACAACAGCGCGGTTCCGGTCAGCACACCGAACAGGCCGCCTACCCACGCGCCGGCCTTCGCCCCCGTCTTCGCCACCTCACCGGTGGTGATGAAACCGTGAACTTGGGTCTCGCTGTGCAGGTCTTGCCCGATGATGGACACCTGGCTGGCCGGCACGCCCTGTTCCAGCAGGGTACGCACCGCTTCTTCGGCGTCCTTTAAGGAGTCGTACACGCCCACTACCGCACTTGTCGCCTCACTCATGCTGGAAACATCCCTTCTCGTCGTGGTTCGTGGATTTAATGATTTGATGGTCATCCCTCGGCCCTACGGAACTGACGTGGCAGCAGCAACAGCGCACACAACGAGAGTGCTAATGCTGCCACCGGCACCGGTCGTCGCCGCACCGCCTGAGTCAGGTGGTTGAGACGCCCAGCCGCAGCTTCAGGGACCTGTTCGCGTGCCTGGCTTGCCAGGCTGGTCGCCTGCTGCGTCACTTCCTCCGCCTTGGCACGCGCAACTCCCTTCCCTTTGTTCAGATGCCGCTTGATCTGTCCGAGCTTGGCTCGCGCCGTGTCTTTCATGGTGTGCGCCGTGTCGGCGAGCTGCTCACGAGCGTGGGGGAGACCTTCACGAATCCCCAGCGAAGCGGACGAAGTAGACATGTAGTGTACCCTTTCCTTGATCGTCTGGTGGGACGCCGGAGCCGCCCTTGCAGCCCCATGCCCACTCCAGCAACGCTAACGATGTGGTAGCAGGTAGTTACCCCACCTTCACCGTCCGTAAACCACCGGATCCAAGGACTTTTTCTGTCCTGGTTGAGCTCAAGATCGCGATGAGTACTCAGGGCTAGACGTAGACCGGCTGCTGGAGGCGCGCGACGCGGGTGCGCCGACGGCAGAGGACCACCTCGCGGAACTGATGCAGCACCGCAGCCGTCGGGGCGTGCAACCACCCCCCACGCAGCGGCAGGCGAATCACGGTGCCCCCGGAGTGCGAACTTGCCACGAACACCGGCTCGACGTCGAGGTCGGTGAACGGGACGGCGATGACGTCGGCAGTTCGAGCCGCCGGGGAGGGCCGCGCGTGCTCGCCGGCCCAGAGCACCACGGGCGTGATCACGAGCCTGGTGTGGGTGAGATAGTCGTCGAGCAGTCCCAGCACGGCGTGCGGTGGCAGGCGCATCCCGAGTTCCTCAGCCAGCTGACGACGGGCCGCGTCAGATGCTGACTCCCAGCGACCAGTCCGCCCGCCTGGCAGCACGAGCTGCCCCGAGTGCGGACCTAACGCCTCGGCGCGCCGAGTGAGCAGCACTGCGGGGCCCGCGGCACCGGTGACGACCGTGACAGCCACCGCGGCTCGCGTGGTCCCCCACCGCCTGATGCCACGCCGACGCAAGCGCCTCAGCGCACCGCGGATCTCCTCAGGCGAACTCATAGAACCTCCCAGGCCCAGTATGGACGAGCGGATCGGTGAGACCGGCAACGCCCGCCCCTGCCCCGGAACCGACCACTGAGCGGGATGAGTCCGGCGAGCCACAGTCCCTTCAGGAGAGGCAAAGCGGAAGGCAGACGCACTCGTGACATCCGGTTCACCTCCACCCCGCAAACAACGGCTTCTGGATATCGACACCACCACGGCGCACACGGCGGCCCGACACGTTTGGCGTCCCTGCCGAACTGGACGCGTTCGGCGGCGTCGGGCGAAAGCCCTGAGGTGACAGTGCAGGTCGATTTAGCGTTGCTGGTGGTCGCGGTCGGCGAGTAGGCCCAGCAGCAGTTCGTCGCGAATCTGGTGCCAGACGATGCAGGGAAAGCGGCGGCGCTTGGTGAAGCGGCGGCAGGTGCGGCATCGACCTGCTGACGTGGGCTGGTGGTCGGTCAGGATCCGCCGCAACGCAGCGATAGCCCCGGCGTGGTAGCCGGTTCGTTCCAGTTCGGTGAGGGTATCCCACACTGAACGGACCACCCTACGTTCGTGGGGTCGGTCGGCCAGCCAGCTCAGGGTCCGGGCTGAGAGGTGCGGCGTGGCGTCCACTCCCGGCATCGGTGAGGTTGAGTCTGTTGGGTCCTTGCCGCGCCCGGTTGTTGGTGTTGGGGGCATCAGCCACCAACCGGTGTCGTGAGCACACGCACCAGGTGGGGCCGGATGCGGACCGGGTCGTTTTCCTGGTCAAACCGCACGATCAGGCGGGTAAGGCCGCGTCCGAGAACCTGGCCTTGCTGGTGTAGCCGGGAGGGCAGGACCCCGTGAGCTTTGTCCACCGCGATTTGTTGGATCCGGCATTGCTGGGGGATCGGGGCGCCGTAGGCGTCGCGCCACGGGTCGTATGGGGCGTGCTGCAGGTGCCGGAGAGGCGGGTGCTTGCGGGCGGGCGCCGTGATCTCGTTCACGGGCGTGACGGTAGGCTCGGTCAGAGACCAGTTCCAAGGACGTTGCGTGATGTTGCTCAACTTAGGTCGGGTGGCTCTGATGAGAGATCGGCAAGCGCCTTGTTGATCAGGTCTTTTGCTGCTTGGCCGTACACCGCTGATTGTTGATGTCTGGCGAATTTCTTCTCAAATACTACTATTTCGCTGCGCTGGTTGATGGTCAACTCGGCCGAAGGTGTCTCAACGTGTACGGTGTGCTGGTCGAAGATCCAGAATCCGGCCGAAGGCCAGGTGTGGCGCAGGCCCATTGATGGAATGATCCCGAGGCTAAGCCGGTGCAGTGACATGGCCGTCAGCAGTCGATCCAGTTGGCCCGCCATCACGCCAGCCGTTTCACCGACGCGAGTACGCAGGGCTTGTTCCTCCAAAACCACAAGGAAGCGTCGATCTCCGGTGTGGAGGACCCGTTGACGCTCCATGCGCGCAGCGAGGGCCTCCTCCAAGTCGTTGGGGATCTGATTGAACTCGATAGCGTGAGCGATGATGGTCGACGCATACTCCGGCGTCTGGAACAATCCCGGCACCAGACCAGGCTCGTAGACCCGGAACAGCCTGGTCCGCTCATAGAGCGGAATTAGTACCTTCTGGCCGTGCTTCATGCCGGAGCACAAGGCGCGCCGCCATTCGAGATACATGGACTCGATAGCGCGTACCGTCGCAATAAGGTCAGGGACCTGATCCTCTGAGTCACAGGCATGGCACCATGCCCGTAGGTCGTCCTCCGACGGGTTCTGTGTGCCGTGTTCCACCTTGCTGACCTTGGTGAAGTGCCAGCCGCAACGGTGAGCAAGAGCCCGCCCCGTGAGATTGGCGTCCTGGCGAATCTCTCGGAGGCGGGCTCCCAGTGCTTCCCGTGCTCGTTTGGTGGCGGTGGACACGGTCAGCGGGGTTGGTACTCGCTGTGCGGGGTTGCGATTGACCAGGCGGCCTCAAACGCCGAGCCGCAGAGCTGGACGATGGCTGGATCAGTCGTTAGTTGGCGTTCGAACACGTCGCCGTCACCCGTAAAGACGGTGAAGACGACGGTGGAGTCATCAAAGAGCCAGAAATCATTTCCTGGCAGCGGGATGGCTGATGCTAATCTGCGAGGCAACCACTTAATCTCTTCTCCGGCTTCGACGTTGCGGCTGGCGCCCTCCCACTCGTAGCGGATGTAGTCGGTCACCGGTTCAGAGATAATCCGCACCCTTCTGAATACCTTTCCAGCCGAAGTCGCGTCCTGAATCAGCGCCATCCATGGCCGTCGCTCTTCGGCCTCGGCATTGTGATTCCTGTACCCCTTCTCAAGGAATCGTGCGAATCGCTCCGCCTCGTCGCTAACGGCGTACACATCTCGCATCTCCAGATGCAGCGCCTCGCGCGTGAACGTGGTGAAGAACGTGTCTCGCTCTTCACCCGAGATCAGTTTCATGAGTTTATCCCTCACTGAGAAGCGCCTCGATGGCTGCCTTGTCGACCTCTACCACGTCCTCATGACCAGGGATGTGCATCTCCGTGCGGGCCTGTGGATCGGTCACCCGCTTGCCCTGGATCACTAGGTTCCCGTTCTCCTTGACGTGAACGATCGGAGGACTCCAACTCGTCACGACCCCGCTGAGTCCATCCTTCGCGAGATGGACCATGAGGCGGGCGTAGATCTCCACGACCGTCTCACCCACCGGCACGTCCAGTTTGGTCAAGACTTCCGGGGCAGTAACCTTCCAGCCCTGAATGAGGTACGTACCGCGGTCCGTCGCGTATAAGGTCGGAGAGTCCCTATGGTCTGTCTCTTTGCCCAGAAACTGTATCTCCATGATCGTCCCCTTTCGCATCTTTCCTGGTGGCCGGAGCCACTTCAGGTGTCTGTGCGGCTCGCCGCCGCGAGGCTCGCCGGGGACTCCCGGGGGCGGTTGGTTAGCGGGGCAGGCTGGTCCAGAAGAGCAGCTCGTAGGACTGCAGTAGCCTGGCCGCCCGGGCGATGCTGGCCGGCTCGACACCCTGGGCGAGTCCGGCGTCGATCACCTCCAGACTGACTCGCTCCAGCTCGGTGCTCGGGCCGGCGAAATGCACGAAGAAGGCGCAGTCCTCGCGGGTGAGCTGGTAGGTGCGCACCAGGGCCTCGGCCATCCGTGCGCAACAGCTGCCCCAGGCCCCCAGGTTCACTACGAACGCGCCAGCGACCTCGGCCGGCGTGCCGTCCCGGGCCAGTCGAGCCACGTAGGAGGGGTATACCTGGCACCCTGGTACCGGCTCGTAGCGCTGACGCGCCGGAGGATCCAGCCCCACTGCGGTCGCGAAGGCCTCCAGCGCACCTAAGGCGGCTCGTTCCCCGGCGGCCATGCCCGCCAGATAGCCATGGGCGGGGTGGTCGGCGAACCGCTCGGTGAGCACTTCAAAGCTGCGCAGGTCGCTGGGGATAATGTGGAACTGCTCGCCCGCGAAGGCACGCAAAACCCCCGCGGACAGCCGCCCGGCCGCTAGCTCGACCAGCCACGAGTTGTCCCTGATGCGCTCCTCGACGTCGGCCAGCTCACGCCGCAGGCCAGCGTACAGCGCCTGCGCATCCATCGCGACCTCCCCTTCTCCGTCGTCGACGCTGCCCGCGACAGGGAACACCTTACGCACGGTGCGCCGCACCCGTCGGAGCCGACAATCTCGCCGCCCCTATTATGGATAGGTCACGACGTACCAGCGAGGCTTTTCCGGCTCGCCGCGCCGGGAGCCCCGGATTCCAACAACCGACCCTTCTGGAAGGCATCCCCATGCAGTCGGCATAGATCAGTAGCCGTGCGCTTCATTTCTTCGAGCAGCGGGGGCACATCGTCGTCCCGTCGGCATCGCTGATCGCTGACGATCCGACATTACTGTTGATCAACGTGGGTATGGCGCCGTTCAAGAGCTTCTTCCTGGGCGAGGTAGCGCCGCCGTTTCCTCGGGTGACCAGCATGCAGAAGTGCGTGCGCACCGTCGACATCGAGGAGGTGGGCAAATGGCCTCGGCAACGGGCATGTGAGCACACTCCTTCCTGTGCGCGATCAGAACAGCACCCACCGGCCGCTCCATGGAAGGGCGTAGGAGTGTCCTCGTGTTGCCTTCTTTCTCCATGATTCGGTTCAACCGGGTACCGTTCGCTTCATGTGAAGTGACCATCGGACCGGCTGGGGTGACAGTGATGTCCAGCGTGAGCACACAGTCCTTCGGTGATCTCCGCGTGCCCGACGCGACTCAGTCTCGCCACGGCCGCCGCCGGTCCCTGCCGTCCACATCAGGAGTGACGGCGCGGCATCCCTTCGCGGTGCTGCGCAGAGCACGTCGGTGGAGTGGGCAGCGCTATCTCATCGAGATCAACCGGTACCACCAAGCGCTCGGGTACGGCGCCATGGCCACCCACCGTAAGAAGATCTCACAGTGGGAATCCGGCTGTGTCGTCCCCGAACTCACGGCTCAGCTCGCCATCGCAGCTCTGGAAGATGTCCCACACGAGGCGGTTACTCGGCTCGGGTGGCCGGATTGGCTGCTGTTAGCCCTTGACGATGACTCCCTCCTCCGCGTGCCATGGACCGTAGAGGGGGCACTGCAGGCGTTGATCGAGACCTCTGTTGGAGGCCCAATGGATCGGCGAGGGTTCGTCATCGTGACCGGAACGGATCTCCCACCTCAGCCACCTCGACGACGTGCTCGGCAGCGGGAAGCTTCGGGATCTCGCCGCCGCCGAACTTCGGCTCATCACCAGTCTGCTCACCGACACCACCCACACCCTCGACGCCGAAGAGCGGCTTTACTGTCTCGCCGCGCAAGCCGCCCGCCTCTGCGGTTGGCTGTGCTACGACTCTGGACTCCACGCTGCGGCCCAGCGCTACTACCTCGCCGCCCTGCGCGCCTCCGCCGCCGCCGACGACGCGCTAATCGGTGCGTACACTTTGGCCTTTCAGGCCATTCAGACCTACACCGTGGGCAACCCTCAGGACGCTGTTGGCCTCATGCAGACCGCCCGCGCCGCCCTCCGACGACGCTCAACCCCCAAGACGGCGGCGATTCTGCACGCCCGAGAGGCCCGTGCTCTGTCCAAGCTCAACGACCCTCGGCGGTGCTACCGCGCCCTGGATGCCGCTTTCGGGTCATTGACCACTGGGCGCGATGACGAGCCAACATGGTGCTACTGCATCAACGACTCCGAGATCCGCATGCTCGCCGGGTCCTGCGCTCTCGACCTCGGTGACCCGCGCCGAGCTCTCGAGCACGTCGCCACGGCGCAGGGCGCTTTCGACGCCGACAGCTTTCCTGGCGATGCCGCGATCTATCTCGCCCGAGCCGCGCAAGCGTACCTTGCCCTCGGCGATCTTGACGCGGCCGCCGCCCTCGGCACCCAAGCGCTGCACTGTCACACCAGCGTCGACTCCGCGCGAGGAGACCAGACTCTCGCCAGCCTGCACGCAAAACTCGCCCGTTATGGAAAAATTCCCACTGTTAGAGAATTCCTCGAGCAGGCGCCGCCCCCGTCGACGGCCTCGTAACGTAAAGGGGCGGCGAGGCACTTGCGCAGCCGGGCGCCGGAGGCGTGTACTACCTGGGAAAACTTGACGGGCAGTCGCAAGGAGTTCCGCATGAGCTACGATTCGCCGCCGCCCGGCCGGCAGCCACAGACGAAGAGATTTTTCGGTGCACTCTTCGATTTCAGCTTCAACAATTTTGTCACACCTGCGATCATCAGGGTCCTCTACATTCTCGGCTTGGTTGGGATCGTCATTGTTTACCTCACACGCGTGATCACTTCATTTCTGCAGAATACGATACAAGGCATCCTGGTGCTCCTGTTCGGGTTGATCATTTCTTTTATCTATCTCGCGTTGTGGCGAGTGGTGCTCGAATTCTTTCTCGCGGTCGTTCGCATGTCCGAGGATATCCATCACCGCGGAGCGCCGGGGGGTCGATGAGGTGCCCTCCGAGCCGCCGGCGCACCGGTCCTCGCGGCGGGCGCACCGGTCCTCGCGGCGGGCGCCCGCGACGTTCTGCGGCAGGAACCCCCAGCGGGTATCATGACGATCCACCAGCTCACGGCACCGCCGGTGGCGTCGTGGGTTCCCGAAGAGGATCTAGCGCGGCACGTGCTCGGTCCCCGGGGCGTTCGGTAGACGTGATAACAATTTGATAACCCGCTGAGGTAGCCTGCGGGTAACCGCAGATGGGTACATGTCGTCCCGGTGCGTGGTCAACCCAATCGAGACGGCGGGAGGCGGCGGTGAACGCTCACCATCTGCACGCAGCATCAAGCCTTAGACACTGCGTCAGCCTTAGACACTGTGGACGGCCGCCGACAGGCCTATATGACCCTGCCTACGAGCACGACGCCTGCGGTGTGGCGTTCGTCGCTAACCTTGCCGGGCGCCGGGATCACAACGTCGTGCGTAAGGCTCTCACAGCGCTGTGTAACCTCGAACACCGGGGTGCCCGCGGCGGAGAACCCGACACCGGTGACGGCGCCGGCATCCTGCTCCAGGTGCCCGACGCCTTCTTCCGGCAGGCCCTCGACATCGAGTTGCCGCCGCCAGGTCACTACGCGGTCGGCACCGCCTTCCTGCCGGCCGACGATACGGCCGAGGCCGCCACGATGGCGGCTCTTGAAGGCATCGCAGCCCAGGAGGGCCTGCGGGTGCTGGGGTGGCGAGAGTTGCCGATCAACCCGGAGGGGGTCGGCCCGACAGCCCGCTCGGTGATGCCCCGCTTCCGGCAGTTGTTCCTCACCTCACCCGGGGCCGCCTCACGCGGGGCCACGGACCACCCAGTGAGCGGGCTGGCCCTGGAGCGGCAGGTGTACTGCCTGCGCAAACTCGCTGAGCGTGACCTCGACGTCTACTTCCCGAGCCTGTCCGGCCGCACGATCGTCTACAAGGGAATGCTCACCGAGGAACAACTGGTGAGCTTTTATCCCGACCTGTCCGACGAGCGGGTGGCCAGCTCACTGGCGCTGGTGCACTCCCGGTTTTCCACCAACACCTTCCCGTCCTGGCCGCTGGCTCACCCCTACCGCCTCGTAGCGCACAACGGCGAGATCAACACACTGCGCGGCAACCGGAACTGGATGCGGGCCCGGGAGAGCCAGCTCGCCACCGACCTCATCCCGGGTGAGCTGGACCGCATCTACCCGATCATCACCCCGGAGGCCAGCGACTCCGCGTCCTTCGACGAGGTCCTGGAACTGCTGCACCTGGGTGGCCGCTCGATGCCGCATGCGGTGCTGATGATGATCCCGGAGGCCTGGGAGAACCACACCGAGATGGACCCCGCCCGCCGGGCGTTCTATGAGTTCCACTCCACGCTCATGGAGCCCTGGGATGGTCCCGCGCTGGTCGCGTTCACCGATGGCACCGTGATCGGCGCGGTGCTGGACCGCAACGGCCTGCGCCCGGCCCGGTACTGGGTCACCGAGGACGGCCTGGTGGTGCTGGCCAGCGAGGTCGGGGTGCTCGACATCGACCCCGCCACGGTGGTGCGCAAGGGCCGCCTGGAGCCGGGCCGGATGTTCCTCGCCGACACTGCGGCGGGCCGGATCGTGGGTGATGAGGAGATCAAGGGTCAGCTCGCCGCCGAGCACCCCTACGCCGACTGGGTGGCCCAGGGTCTGACCTGGCTGGAGGATCTGCCCGAGCGTGAGCGCGAGGTGCCGAGCCACGCCTCGCTGGTTCGCCGCCAGCAGGCGATGGGCTACACCGAGGAAGAGCTGGGGGTGCTGCTGGCGCCGATGGCCATCACCGGTGCCGAGCCCATCGGCTCGATGGGCAATGATGCTCCGCTGGCGCCGTTCTCGCAGCATCCCCGGCAGCTGTTCGACTACTTCACCCAACTGTTCGCCCAGGTCACCAACCCGCCGCTGGATGCGATCCGGGAGGAGCTGGTGACTTCGCTGCAGGTGCAGCTCGGTACTCAGTCCAACCTTTTCCGGGCCGGCGCCGACTCCTGCCGGCGGCTCGTGCTGCCGTTCCCGGTGCTGGGCAACGACGAGCTCGCCAACATCGTCCACATCAACGACGACGGTGAGTGGCCGGAGTACCAGAGCTACACCGTCACGGGTCTTTACCCGGTGTGCGGCGGCGGTGCGGCCCTCCTCCGCCGGCTGGAGGAGATCCGCGCCGAGGTCTGCACTGCGGTCGCCGGCGGTGCGCGCCTGATCGTGCTCTCCGACCGGGGCCTGGACGCCCAGCGTGCGCCGATCCCCTCCCTGCTGCTCACCGGCGCGGTGCACCACCACCTGGTACGGTGCAAGACCCGCACCCAGGTTGGCCTGATCGTCGAGGCGGCGGACGCCCGTGAGGTGCACCACATCGCGCTGCTGATCGGCTACGGCGCGGCGGCGGTGAACCCCTACCTGGCGATGGCCACCGTGGAGGAGCTCGCCGATCGGGGCGCGCTGGGCAGTATCAGCGCCAAGACCGCCACCCGCAATCTGATCAAGGCGCTCGGCAAGGGCGTCCGTAAGACGATGTCCAAGATGGGTGTGTCCACGGTGGCCTCCTACACCGGCGCGCAGATCTTCGAGGCGATCGGGCTGGGACCAGAGGTCATCGACTCCTGCTTCACCGGCACCACCTCCCGGCTCGGCGGGGTGGGGTTCGACACGCTGGCCGAGGAGGTCGCCAGCTGGCACCGCCGGGCCTTCCCCCCGGACGGGGTGCGCGCCTCGCACCGGGAGCTCGCGATCGGCGGGGACTACCAGTGGCGCCGCGAGGGCGAGGCGCACCTCTTCAACCCGCAGACAGTGTTCAAGCTGCAGCACTCCACCCGGACGGGCCGGTACGAGATCTTCAAGGAGTACACCCAGCTCGTCAACGACCAATCCCGGCGGCTGATGACCCTGCGCGGGCTGTTCACCTTCCGCGAGGGGCTGCGCCCGTCGGTGCCGATCGAGGAGGTGGAGCCGGTCAGTGAGATCGTCAAGCGGTTCGCCACCGGCGGCATGTCCTACGGGTCGATCTCCAAGGAGATGCACGAGGTGCTGGCCATCGCGATGAACCGGCTCGGCGGCAAGTCCAACACCGGGGAGGGCGGCGAGGACGCCGACCGTTACACCCCCGACCCCAACGGGGACCTGCGTCGCTCCGCGATCAAGCAGGTGGCGTCCGCGCGGTTCGGCGTGACCAGCGAATACCTGGTCAACGCCGACGATCTACAGATCAAGATCTCGCAGGGGGCCAAGCCGGGTGAGGGCGGGCAGCTGCCCGGCACCAAGGTGTACCCGTGGATCGCCAAGACCCGGTACTCCACCCCCGGGGTGGGGCTGATCTCACCGCCGCCGCACCACGACATCTACTCCATCGAGGACATCAAGCAGCTGATTCACGACCTGAAGAACGCCAACCCGCGAGCCCGCGTGCACGTCAAGCTGGTGAGCGAGGTGGGGGTCGGTACGGTGGCCGCCGGGGTGGCCAAGGCGTACTCCGACGTGGTGCTCATCTCCGGCCACGACGGCGGCACCGGGGCCTCGCCGCTGTCGTCGATCAAGCATGCCGGTACGCCCTGGGAGTTGGGCCTGGCCGAGACCCAGCAAACGCTGATCGCCAACAAGCTGCGGGACCGGATCGTCGTGCAGACCGACGGTCAGCTCAAGACCGGTCGCGACGTCGTGATCGCGGCTCTGCTGGGCGCCGAGGAGTACGGCTTTGCCACCGCCCCCCTGGTGGTGTCGGGGTGCGTCATGATGCGGGTCTGCCATCTGGACACCTGCCCGGTGGGGGTGGCCACCCAGAACCTGGTGCTGCGCGCGAAGTTCACCGGCAAGGCCGAACATGTGATCAACTTTTTCGAGTTCATCGCCCAGGAGGTCCGCGAGCACCTGGCCGCCCTCGGGTTCCGCAGCCTTCGCGAGGCCATCGGGCGCACCGAGATGCTGGACACCCGCCCGGCGATCGACCACTGGAAGGCAGCCGGGCTGGATCTGTCGCCGATCCTGCACGTTCCCGCCGACATCGGCGACGCTCCGCGGCGCCGGAGGAGAAAGCAGGACCACGGGCTGGACAAGGCGCTGGACAACACCCTCATCCAACTGTGTGAAGGCGCGCTGGCCGACGGGGAACCCGTGCGCTTGGAGCTGCCGGTCCGCAATGTCAACCGCACCGTGGGCACCATGCTGGGTTACCAGCTGACCCGCCGGTGGGGCGGGACCGGACTGCCCGAAGGCACCATCGATATCACCCTGACCGGCTCAGCCGGGCAGTCCCTCGGGGCGTTCCTGCCACGTGGGATCACCCTGCGCCTGGTCGGCGACGCCAACGACTACGTCGGCAAGGGCCTGTCCGGCGGGCGGATCACCCTGCGCCCCCATCCCGAGGCGCCGTTCAGCGCGGAGCACAACATCATCGCCGGCAACGTGATTCTCTACGGCGCGACCTCCGGGGAGATGTTTATCCGCGGAGTGGTCGGGGAGCGCTTCTGCGTGCGCAACTCCGGCGCGCTGGCCGTCGTCGAGGGCGTCGGTGACCACGGCTGCGAGTACATGACCGGCGGCCGGGTGGTGGTGCTCGGGCCGATCGGGCGCAATTTCGCGGCTGGGATGTCCGGCGGGATCGCCTATGTGCTCGACATGCCCAGACAACGGGTCAACCAGGAGATGGTCGACCTGGACCCGCTGGACGAGGAGGACCGGGCGTTTTTGTTCGACGCGGTAGCGCGCCACCACGCCGAGACCGCCTCCGCGGTCGCGCATGCGCTACTGGCCGACTGGGACGCCGCGGTGGACCGGTTCGGCAAGGTCATGCCCAAGGACTTCAAGCGGGTCCTGGCCGCCCAAGTGGCGGCGGCGCGAGAGGGCCGGGACGTCAACGACGCCATCATGGAGGCGGCTCATGGCTGACCCTAAGGGTTTCCTGTCCACTGGGCGGCGCAACCCGCCGCGCCGCCCAGTCGAACTGCGACTACGTGACTGGCGCGAGGTCTATGAGGACTTTGGCCGCAAGGAGCTGGAGGCCCAGGCTGGCCGGTGTATGAACTGTGGGATCCCGTTTTGCCACCTGGGCTGCCCCTTGGGCAACCTGATCCCGGAGTGGAACGACCTGGTCTGGCGGCAAGACTGGGCGCAGGCCAGCGAGCGACTGCACGCCACCAACAATTTCCCTGAGTTCACCGGGACGCTGTGCCCGGCGCCCTGCGAGACGGCCTGCGTGCTGGCCATCAACGACAACGCGGTGACCATCAAGCAGGTGGAGATCGAGATCATCGACCGGGCGTGGGAGGAGGGCTGGGTCACCCCGCAACCGCCTGCCGTGCGCACCGGCAAGAAGGTCGCCGTGGTCGGATCCGGCCCGGCCGGGCTGGCCGCGGCTCAGCAGCTGACCCGGGTGGGGCACGACGTGGTGGTCTACGAGCGCGCGGACCGGATCGGCGGGCTGCTGCGCTATGGCATCCCCGAGTTCAAGATGGCCAAGCACCGGCTGGATCGGCGGCTGGCCCAGATGCGCGCCGAGGGCACCGAGTTGCGGGCCGGCGTCAACGTCGGGGTGGACCCCACGGCCGAGGAGCTGCGCGCGAGCTTCGACGCGGTGGTGCTCGCCGGGGGGGCCACCGCGTGGCGGGAGCTGCCGGTGCCCGGTCGCGAGTTGACCGGCATCTACCAGGCGATGGAGTACCTGCCGCCAGCGAACCGGGTGCAGGAGGGAGACTTGCCGGCCTCGCCGATCGACGCCGAGGGCAAACATGTGGTGATCATCGGTGGGGGCGACACCGGAGCCGACTGCCTGGGCACCGCACACCGGCAGGGCGCGGCCTCGGTGACCCAGCTGGAGATCTTGTCGACCCCCTCGGAGCAGCGCCCCGCCCACCAACCGTGGCCTACCTACCCGATGATCTACCGGGTGTCCTCGGCCCACGAGGAAGGCGGTGAGCGGCTGTTCTCGGTGAGCACCCAGCAGTTCCTCGGTGACGCCGACGGTCGGTTGCGCGGGCTGCGGCTGGTACAGGTCGCTTTCGAGGGCGGCACGTTCGTGCCGGAGCCGGGCACCGAGCAGGACCTGACCTGCGATCTGGTGCTGCTGGCGATGGGCTTTGTCGGGCCGGAAAAGAGCACCCTGCTGCAAGAGCTGGGCGTGGCGTATGACCAGCGCGGCAACGTCGCCCGCGACGCGTCGTTCATGACCAGCGTGCCGGGCGTGTTCGTCGCCGGGGACATGGGCCGCGGGCAGTCGCTGATCGTGTGGGCCATCGCCGAAGGCCGCTCCGCCGCAGCCTCCGTGGACCGCTACCTCACCGGCCGCGACGTGCTCCCCGCACCGATTGCCCCCACCGACCGGCCGCTGGCCTAACGGCCAGCGGCCCGTGAGTGGCGATGCGAGCCAGGGCTCGCATCGCCACTCACGGGTTATCCACAATTCGATCATGACGGGATGTCGCTCTGGGGCTGGACGTGCGACCGTCGTGGCCGTGATCGAGAACCACCGTCCGCGCCTGCCCTGCGCGCTGGAACCGTCTCGGGCGCTCATCTGGCAGCATTTGATCCGCGACCAGTACGGGTTGCTCGACACCGATCAGTTGCGGCTGCTGGATATCGGGCCCGGCGTGGTTGCCGCCAACCTTGAAGCTCAGCGCTGGCGGCGGGTGTTGCCCAGGGTCTATGCCACCTTCACTGGCCCACTGAGCAGAGAAGCGAAGATCATCGGTGCACTGCTCTATGGCGGCCCTCGGGCGGTGCTCAGTCATACCACCGCCGCCGAGGAATGGCGGATGCTCACCCTTGATCCGCTTGCGTCAGTGCACATCACTGTGCCTTACAGCTGCTCCGCGGTGTCGCAGCCCCCGCATGTCGTGGTGCACCGTTCGCGTGCCTTTCCCTACCTTCTGGTAGCTACAGATCCGCCACGAACCAGCAAAGCGGACACCGTGCTGGACCTCGCAACGAGCGAACCCAACGCGCGGGCGGCGATGCGTCGGTTCGTCGCGCTCGCCGGCAGAGGCCGGGTGCCGGTGCGGGAGCTGCGGCGGCGGCTGGAGGAACGGCGACCACGCCGGTACGGCGCAGCTCTTGCCGACGCATTGTGCCTGCTGGCTGATGGGGTGCAGTCGGCCCTGGAGCAACGCTACGCCTGCGACGTCGAATTGGCGCATACGCTCCCCACCGCGCAGCGTCAGCAGCCCTTCGTAGTGGACGGCCGAACCCTCTGGGAGGACGTCAGCTACGACTCGATCGGCATCCCACTCACCGTCCGGCTCGACGGCCGGGCCTTTCACGATGTACCTGAGGTGGCCTTTCGGGACCGCAGACGGGACAACGCGGCCGAGCTTGCTGGCCGCCACCGCTTGGTCTACGGCTGGGATGAGGTCACCCGCGATCCCTGCGGAGTGGCAACAGAGGTCGCCACGGTACTGCGCCGCGCCGGCTGGCACGGATCCCTGCGCCCGTGTGGTGGCTGCGCCTCGTGAGTGGCGATGCGAGCCAGGGCTCGCATCGCCACTCACGAGTTATCCACACGATGAGGTAGCACTTCGGCGTGGGTGGGGTGTCCGGTGGTCCAGACCTGAAGCTTGCGGTGCTCAGCTGGGTGGACGGGTGGCCGTCACCAGCGCGGCGAGGTCGAGCGTGACCGCGATCGGCTCGGTCAGCACGAGCGGGTGAGGGGGGTCGGCCCGCGCCACTTCGGCGTAATGGTCTCGCGTCAACCGGTAGCTGACGGCGCCTGGACCGGCCTCGCCCAGCTCGATCCGCAGGTAGTAGGGGATACCAGCCTGCGCATAAAGCTGCGGCTTGATGGCCCGATCGACGAGCGCATTACCCGGACTGGTGATCTCCACGACCAGTGCCACGTCGGCGGGCTCAGCGACCGTACGCTCCGCCCCAGGCGTGCTCACCACCGCCAGATCCGGGATCAGGATCCGGCCCCGGGCGACCCGGACATTGATCGCCTCCAACACCTCTAAACCCGCCGGAGCCGCCGCCCCCACCGCGAGCCAGAGCTGTGAGGACAGCCGCTGGTGCCGGTAACCGGCGCTGGGGCTCACTAGCAGGCTCCCGTCCAGCAGCTCGACCCGCCGCCGGTCCGCGGGCAGAGCGAGGTAGTCCTGCTCGGTCCACGGGCCGGCATGCTCCAGCATGTCCGCGTGCGCCCCTGCGGCCATGGCCACCCACCTCCGTGATCCGCCCCAGCTCCCATGGTTGCATCCTGCCGGGTGGTACCGACAGTTTCCGGCTCGGCGAGTTCGGCTTCCCACCGACTGACGCAGGCCGGAGACCTCGCCGGGACGGACCTTCGCGCGGCTTCTCGCCGTTCATAGTGACCAAACGCGGCGAGTACGCCGACGCCGGCATCCCGTACTACTGGATCGTCGACCTCGACGAGCCGGTGTCGCTGTTCGACTGCCACCTCGCCGAGGGTTTCGGCTACCAGGACGCCTGCGACATCACCGAACCGTTCCCCGTCCACCTGCGGCTAGACCGATTGCTCTGATCAGCGCTCGGCGCCTGAGCAGGGTACCGATCAGGGACGGATGGTGATCGGTACGTCGTCGGGCGGCGGCAGGGTGCTGCCGTCGCGTAGTACTACTGGCCCCACCGGCTGGGATTGATCCACCGGAGAGGGCGGCGGTGGGGTGGGAGCCGGGGTCGGGTCTGGCGCCGGGGGCTGGACGATGGGGCTGAGGTAGGACGGCGGCGGGGGACTCGAGGTCTCGCCCGGGGTCAGGTCCACTAGGTCGGCCAGGCCCGGGTCGTTGTCCAGCCGGGGAACGCCCAACGGCGGCAGCCCTAGTAGCTGCAGGGCGGTCTTGGGGATGCTGACATGCGAACACCATCGGTGATCGATTCCGGCTCGCACCCGGCCGCCGAAGACCAGCAGCGGTACCCGGGGCCCGTAGGCCAACTGCACCCCGTCGGGGGTGTACTCCACGTTGGGGGTAGCTACGTGGTCGTCGTAGCCGCCCCAGTCGTCCCAGGTGAGCATGAACACCGTGGAGGCCCACAGCCCGGCCTGAGCAACGGCGTCTACCGCCTGCCAAATCACGTTCTGGCCGGTGGTGACATCGGCTGGGGGATGCTCGTCAGCCGGGCTGTCATGCCAGACCATCGACAGCGCCGGCAGCTGGCCGGCGGCGGCGTCGGCGATGAACTGTGCTGAGCGCACCACCTGCGGTGATCCTTGGAGCTGGGCGTAGAAGGAGACCGGGTAACCGCTGCGCCCCGTGTAGGCCTGCCAGCTCAACCCATGATCCTCGGCGTGTCCGGGCAGTGAGGGCATATCCCACACCGGCTGGGGTTGGCTACGGGGTGGGTTGCGCAGGGTCGGGCTCTGCCCGCCCACCAGGAGCAGATGATTCGGGGTGGAGTTGGTGCCAAACCCCGAGCAGTGGTTTTCCAAAAACGCTCCGGTGGCGGCCAGCCAGGCATAAAATGGGAGCACCGTAACGGTGTCGAACTGTACGTGCTCTCCGGTGCTCTGGCCGGTCAGCCACCGGTAGTAGGCATGGCGGTCATGGGGCTGATCGTGGGCTGGGGGATTGGGGGAGGTTGGCCAGTCGGTCGCGACATTAGCCCCGTAGGCGGCCATAGATCGAAAGTAGTTATCGGTGGTATGGTTTTCCTGCACCATGATCACAACGTGATTGATGGGGCTTGGGGTCGCCACGAATGAACTCCCGTCAGAATGGTATCGCGTAAATGATATCCTTCGGCGTGCGCGTCTCGCCGCTCGTCAGGGAAACTCCCTTGGACGGCAAGAGCGTAGCACAACTTGATTTCATGACCGGCTCGCGACTGCTGAATACCGTGTTAACTGAGTCTGGACACACGAAGAAGGTGGCGTGACCAGCGAGGGGAGTGTGGAGACGGGTAGGGCAGACTGGGTGCCGTGAGCAGCCCGTCAGAGCGGATCTTCGCGCAGCTCGCGGACGACGATGGCACCGAGCTGAGTGACATCCTGCCGCCGCAGGCTCGGCATCCGATGACCCTGGCGCACACAGCGGATCGGATCGCGGGAGGTATCCTGCTCGGTGCTGGCATGTTGGGCCGAGTATAGCGGGATGCACCGGGATGAGACCTTGCGGGCGCTGGCGGCGCTGGGGGCCGATTTGGCCGAACGGGGACCGGTACGACTTCTATTGTCTGGGCGGTCTTGGACCAATGAGAGCAGGGGTGCGGCAATCGGATCGGGCCGGGCTGGCGCGGCAATGGGCTAGCGCGCTGCGAACCACCGCCTACGTGCCGACATCACGCCGTGAGATCGAGCGCCTGCTACGCGAACTGCTCGACCGGCTGTTCGGCAGCCTCACGGTTGAGGAGTTCTCCCCGGGCACTGGCAGGGAGGTCGGCCAGCAGTTGGTCACCTGCTACTTCACCGGTGAGCAAAGCCTGAGCCGCACGGTGGAGGTACTCGCAGGAGGGTTAGCGGCCAACTCCGAGCTGCAAAGTGTCGAGGGGCTCGCAGGCAAAGTCACCTCCCTGGTGGGAGCGGTGGCGGCGGGTTACGCCGCGGCGCTGCGCGCCCAGACCCTCGACCAACAAGAAGAGGTCAAGCAGGCGCTGCTGCAGGCCTGTCAGGACGCCGAACGTGGGTGGCAGGTCAGTGAGGCGAAGTTTCGGCAGCTTTTCACATCCTCAGCAGTCGGGATAGCGATCAGCGACCTGGATGACAAACTCGTGGAGACCAACCAGGCGCTCCGCGGGATCGTCGGTGACCTGGCAGCCGGGCACTCCTTGTATGAGCTGTTCCATCCTGATGATGTGACCCCGCTCAAAAACGCTTACCAGGAGCTTGTCGACGGGAGAAGCACCGGCTCCCGGCTGCCGCAGCGGATGCGACTGATCGATCAAGACGGGGAACTGGCGTGGGCCTATCTCGCCGTGTCCCTGCTGCGCGACGCGGACGGTGCGCCGACGGATCAGGTGACAATTGTGGAGGACGTCACCGAGTTGCATCTGCTCGGGCAGGAACTGCGCCATCAATCGCTGCACGACTCGCTTACCAGCCTGCCGAATCAGCAGTTCTTCATGTCCACCCTGGAAAGCGTCCTCGAACGCGCCCACCCCGCCACGCAGATCACCGTACTCAAGATCAATTTGACTGGCTTCGCCGTCGTCAACGACGGGTTCAGCCGGGAGATCGGGGACCGAGTGCTGCACTCAGTCGCCAAGCGCCTGCAGCGCGTTGTCTCCGGGGACAAGGCCACCGTCGCGCGATTCGGCTCGGATGAGTTCGCGGTTCTCATCGAGAACTCGCCCACCACACCGAGCGTTTCCGCCCTGGCAGCACGTATCAACTCCGAACTCGCCGAGCCGATGTACCTCGACGGCCGCAGGCTGGTCGTTTCCGCGCGCATCGGCGTCGCGGAACAGCAGGGTCCCGGCGGGCAGGCGGCGCTGCTGCTGCGGGCCGCGGAGGCTGCCCTGCATCACGTGCGCAGGAGCGGCACACGCCTGTGGGGAGTGTTCGACCCGCACCGCGATGCCGATCATCGCGCCCGTTGCCGGTTGGCCGCCGCACTGCCGGGTGCCTGGGGCAGCGGCGAGATCAGCCTGGACTATCAGCCACTGGCGCGATTAGCCGACGGCACGATCGTCGGCATCCAGGCACTGCTGCGCTGGGACCACCCCCACAACGGCGTCCTGGCGCACCAGGAGTGCCTGGAGCTTGCGGTGCGGACCGGCTTGGTACTCCCGCTCGGGCACTGGACCTTGCGCCGCGCCTGCGAGCAGCTTGCCTCGTGGCGACAGCGCCTTGGCGGGGTGACGCCGCTGCTGCACGTCGAGCTCACCCCGCAGCAGTCGCACGACCCGGACCTGGTTGGAATCGTTCGTGGCGCGCTGGAGCAGACGGGGCTTGCGGCCGATCGTCTACAGCTCGGCATCCCGGTGTCAGTGCTGGACGCCGGGCCGGGCAGGGGTGGTGACAACCTGGGGATGCTCACGGATATGGGCGTGGCCATCGCGCTGCTCGGGTTCAGCGCAGTCACAGACGTTGCCCACCTGGAGGACCTGCCGGTGCGGACGGTGGAGATAGCGCCCCGAGTGGTCCAGCGTGTGGCGAGACGACCGAGCGAGGGCTCCGCGGTGGCTCGGGCCGCCCGCCTGCTGCTCAAGCTGGTGTGGTCCTGCGGCGCTAGCGCCATCGTTCGCGGCATCGACACCCAGCACGAAGCCGACTGGTGGAGATCGGCGGGAGCCGACGTCGGGCAGGGCGCGTTCCTCGCACTCCCAGGGGCACCCGATAAGATCATCGCACTGCTTGAGGGCCGCTGAGACGACAGCAGCACAGAACCCGGCCGCGCTGCGCACGCCTCGCCTACACTCCTATGCGGCGGGCTACCTACTGACCGCAAAGGGGTGGTACACGTGGGCGAGAAACTGGCCTGGGTGCCGGATGAGGTCAACCTCGTGGTGCCCAGTTCGGCTCGCATCTACGACTACCTGCTGGGCGGGGCACACAATTTCAAGGTAGACCGGGAAGCAGCGGAACGGCTACTCGCGGCGGTGCCCGCCCGGGACATGGCCTGGCTGAACCGTGGGTTTCTTCGCCGGGCGGTCCTGTTCTTGGTCGACGCCGGTATCCGGCAGTTCCTCGACCTTGGCTCCGGTATTCCTACGGTGGGCAATGTGCACGAGGTCGCTCAGGAAGCTGACCCAGCGTGCCGTGTGCTGTACGTGGATATCGAGCCGATCGCGGTCGCGCACAGTAAGTTGCTGCTCGCGGGCAACGATAACGCATCCGTGATCCGGGTCGATCTGTGTAAACCAGAGATGGTCCTCAACTCTCTCGAGAGGCACCGGTTGCTGGACCTGGCGCAGCCGCTCGGTCTGCTCATGGTCGGGGTCATGCAGTTCGTGCCGGACTCCGATGACCCATGGGGTATCGTCGCCGACTATCGGGAAAAGCTTGCGCCGGGCAGTTACCTTGCGATGTCGCACTTCACGCCGGACGGCATGCCCGAACGGATGGCCCAGGCCGTCGAGGTGTTCAAAACCACCCAGGAACCGGCCCACCCGCGCACCCACGCTCAGGTTATGCGGCTGTTCAACGGGTTCGAGCTAGTGGAACCTGGTTTAGTCTACACCTCGCAGTGGCGCCCAGAATCGCCGGAAGACCCTGGCGAGCACCCGCACCATTCCAACCTCTACGCAGCCGTCGGCCGAAAACTGTAGAAACTACTACTCGGCAGGCGAACCCGACCGATTCTGGATAGCCGCCTACGGACTGCGCAGCTCCAGATCCGCCAGCAGCAGGGCGTGGTCGCTGCCCGCAGCTGCGGCCCCCTCGGACAGGCACTCGATCGCGAGCACCTCGAGTTCGAGGGTGGCCCACAGGTGATCGTTCCCCGCGCGCAGCACCGGGTATAAGTGGTGGGTCGGTCCCGGCCCGAGCAGCGGGTCCGTACCCTCGAGTGCTGGTGGGCCGGCGTCGATGCCGAAGACCACCGGGCCGGGCACACCGGTGAGCCAGCCGGCGATCCCGGTGTGAAACGCTCGCTGCAGTGCCGCGGCGGGCTGGCCCGAGGGCTGCCGGCCGTGGAAGCTGCACACCGTCAGCAGATCACCGGTGGACAATGCGGCCCGAGCCGCCACCGTCCGCCAGAGAAACCCGGGCCGTACGGGATCGCGGACCTCGAACGGGGCCCGGTCCAGCACCTGGGCATCCAGCAGGACGGTGCCCGAAAGGCCCAGCACCGCGCACCCCAACCGGTACTCGCTGGCCCGCGGGTTGCACAGGTCGGTGGACAGGGCACCCCACGCGAACACTCGGGAGCGCCGGTGCATCCGCTCATGCGCCGAGGGGTGCGGCAGCAGCGCGCGGTACACCGGTCGGCCGATCTCCTGGAGCAGCGCGAAATCAGGCCGCAACTGGCGAAGCAGGTCGACCTTGGCGTCCAATAATCCAGTCGGTCGGGAATCGACGTTCCAGCTCACCACCCGGATGCGCACTGACGTTACTGCTCCGCACCAGGAGCCCGGTACTCCGCGACCCGGTGGATCTCAGGAACGAAACCCCACACCGACCCCAGCCGGCCGAGCTGAAAGTCCACGTCGACCCGCTTGCGGTAGGACGTTTCGAGGATGGGGCGCTCGTCGATCCCCTGGGTCATCGCCAGGCATGGCGGCCGGTAGGCGCAGCGGGAACAGTGCTGCCAGGCGGGATTCGGGTAGATCCGCAGCGACGGGTCGGTCATGTCCTGCATCTCCAGCGCGACGGCGATGCCCTGCCGTTCGATTTCAAGCTCGGTTCGGGGGATGTGGGTGCGACGGAAGGATTCGGTGCTGCGCTGCGTCATGACGCCACCCGCTCCCGGCACCGCCCGGACCTCCATCGCAGAGTCGCCCGCACCGGGCGCGGCGGTGCGCAGCTCGTTGTGGATGGTGCCCTCGAGCTTGGCGAGGAAACTCAGCTGCCACGCCCAGCTGCGGGTGAGGGCCTGCTCGTCCAGCCGTAGCGCCTCCAGGTCCAACCAGGGCTGGTCAGGGACGACCCGGTGCTCGACGAGCCAGTACAGCTCATGGTCATCGATCACCACTAAGTCGATCCGGACCCGGTACTGCAGCGGCCGGCCTTCCCGGGTGATCAGCCCGGTATCCGGGTTGGTGGGGTCGGGCAGGGTGATGTCGAACTGGGACGCCACCTGGATGGGGGTGAAGCGGTCGACCTCGTTCGCCCAGTCGAAGTAGCGTGTCAGGATTGCCGTGCCCAACTCCAGATGCTGCTCCCAGTCCTGGATCTGCTCCGTGGACAGCTCACCGGTCTGCGTGTAGGCGTCGCGGTCGCGGCGCATCGACTTCTCGAAACCGGCGAGAGCCAGCGGCCGCACGATCGCCCGGCCCCACTCCCACATGCCAGGGAAGTAGTAAACGTCGAGCGCGTCGTGCATCGCCTCGCCGAAGTCGAAGACCTGCGCCCGCTCAATCGGCTCGTAGTCCTGGCGCTCCCGGGCACCGAGGTCCCAAGCCCGCCGGCACCGCCGGAACAGCCTGCTCTCCCACGGCCTAGCCATATAATTCACGCTCACGGCCCCAACCTCCTGCCGTCTGCCCGAAACCCCGAGCCTACCGTGGAGTGCCCGCCTCACGGCTGAGCAGACCGGCAGCAGCATGGTGGTGCAGATGAACCCTCGTTTCCTCAGACGACTGCATCATGTCGTGGTGAAGAAGCTGTCGAGGTCTGCTTGGTGGGTTGGGGGAACTGACGGGCGGTGAGGTGGCTGCCGTGAGGCGAGCCAGGTCATGATCCCGTCGGCGATGTTGGCCGCGTAGCGGGCGCGGCCTTGTGGTGTGGAAGCCAGTGCGGCGTCCTGCGGGTTGCGCATGTTGGCGCACTCGACCAGCGCTGCCGGGATCTGGGCGAGGTTGAGGCCAGCAAGGTCGGAGCGTGGGTACAGGCCATTGGAGCCGATGTAGCCAGCGGCGGTGAAGCCGCCCCTGCGAAACGCCTTGGCCAGGGCTTGGGCTAGGGAGGCCGATGGTTTGCCTTGGCTGTGGTTCAAAGGCGGGTCGGAGTAGGAGACGTGGAAACCGTGCCCGGACGGCGGCGCCCCGTCGGCGTGGATCGAGATTATCGCCTCAGCGCCCGCCCGATTCGCGATCGAGGCGCGGTCGTTCACGCACGGACCAACTCCGGCGTCGTTCGGTCGGGTCAGCACCACCCGCACACCGTGCGCGGTCAGCGCATCACGAACCCGGCGTGCGACCTCCCAATTGAAGGCATGCTCGGGATAACCGCTGTCAGTGGAGGTGCCGGTGGTGTCGCACGCCTTGGTGCCGCCGCGGCCGTTGGGGACCTGGCGGTTGACCTCCACCGGGTGCGAGGCGTTGGCGCCGTTGTGTCCTGGGTCGAGCACCACCGTGGTCCCCTGGAGGGTCGCCGGCAGGCTCGGAGAGCTGGACGGAGCGGATAACGCGGAGTCGGATAGAACAGGATGGATGGCGACTGAGGCGAGGGACAGTGGCGAGATGGCCATTCCCCACACAGTGAGTGGAACCAGGCACAAGACGGGCATCCGCGGCGGGATGCCGCGCAGTACCGAGCACCTCATCAGAGTTCACCTCGCAGTTGTAGGGTCCCCGGGATCGTTGGGTACTGTACGGCTCTGGTGTAGGTGTGACTGGTTGCTGGGCCTCGTCATACCGAAAGTGGCGCTCAGTTCTGGGTTCTCGGATCCAGGTCGCGTACCGAGCCAAGGGTCAGCCCAGTGACCGAGATCACCTCAGGTTAGGTGCCCGTGTTTGACTCGACCTTGCCGACTTTGCCGGTGCTGGCTTGGCTAACGACACAATCTGGGTTGGACAACCGCGAGCGTTATTGGTCCCATCCAACTTTTTTGCACCTTTGAACATCGAACTCGTCATCGGACGGGCGTCTCGGTGCCAGTGAACCTGTAATAACAATGTTTGTTGAAGGAGGCTATTTGTACGGTGAGTTACCAGTTCTGTACTTGAAGAGGCGGCTGCGGCTAGTGAGGCTGCGCCTCGGGCCGCCGAGGTGGTGGTTGAGGTGTCGAGCTCACGGCACCGGGCTACGCAGGACGTGATCAGTGCAGCAGATGATTGGCAGAGCTCGGCTTCAGTGTCGAACTGCTCAGGACCAAGGATCCCTAGCCGAGGACCCGCACGTCCAGCTACAATTTATTACCGCTGAAGGGGGGCTGTAGTCCGCGCGGGCACCTTCGCCTTCGACGTGATCGGCCAGCTGTGAGACACCGCGTGCGCCGGTGGACGGAGTGTTCTGCCTGGCCGGAGCGGGTGCCCGCTACGCCGACCAGTCGCTGCAACGCTGTTTCCGGGAACTGCTCGGCGTCCCCCAGCCACCCCAGCTGCTGGAGCCCGAGCCCCCGTCATCACCAGGAGTTCCCACCGTGGACAGTGACTTCCGTGGACATTGACTTCGTTCGACTGCCAGGTGCGCCGGAGACGGCGTTGCGCCGCGAGGATCTGGCTACCCTTCCCCACAGTGCCCCCGGGCCACCGTGGCGGGTGCGTGCTCACGCGCTGATCTGGGCCGCTCGAGCCGATGAGCGCGCCCGCTCGGCGATTCAGGCGCTCGTACCCCGGGAGGTCTCGGCCCATGCCACGCCGATCGCCACCCTCGGAGCGCTGATCCACTACCTCGACACCCCGGTCGGGCGTTACTCGGAGATCATCGGGGCGGTCGTCTACCGCCGGGGCGGCACCGTCTTCAGCCACGTCCCGTTCATCGCCGTGGACTCCCCGGTCAGCGTGGTGGGGGGGCGCACCAACTGGGCGTTGCCCAAAACGCTCGCCAGCTTCGAGAATCAGCCGGCCCCAGGGATCTCGATGATCGCGACCGGTGGCGACTGGCGGGTCGAAGCCACCCCCACCGCCACTCGGTTCGGGGTGCCGTTGCTGGTACCCGGGCTCCTCGCGCTGGTCCAGCTCGGCCCGCACCACACGGTGTACTCGGTACGACCCAGCAGCTACGGGATGGTGCGCCCGGCCCGAGCCGACGTGCGGGTGAGTGCTGCATCCTCCCTGGGTGGCTGGTTCTCCTCCGGCATGCGTCCCAGCGTGCTCGGCCAGCTGACCATGTTCCTGGGACCGGCTACCAAACAAACGCTCCCGCCCCCAGGTTGATGTCCGAACCAATCGTCGAATAATCAAGACCGGTTGCCGGAGAGCAGATATCTGCGTGCCAGGGTATGCTGATCTGCATGCGGACGACATTGAACCTCCCCGACGGGCTGGTGGCGCAGGCCAAGGAGCATGCGGCATCGAGCGGAAAAACGCTCACGAGCCTGGTGGAGCAGGGCCTGCGGCTGGTGTTGGTACAGCACGCCATCCCGCACCCCACCGCGCCGGAACCATTGCCCGCCTACGGGCAGCCGGGGGGAGGCATCCTGGTCGACCTGGCCGACCGGGATGCGGTGTGGGCGATCCTCGACGAGGATCGGCCAGCGTGATCCTGCCGGACGTGAATGTCCTGGTATACGCCTTCCGCCGGGAGGTCGAGCATCATGAGCGGTACGCGACCTGGCTGGCCCGCGTCGTCGCGGGCGCTGATGAGTTGGCGTTGCATGACACCGTGCTCACCGCGGTGGCTCGGCTCGTCACCAACCCGAAAATCTTCGCCGACCCGGCTCCGATGTCGGTGGCACTTGAGTTCCTCGCGCGAATACGGGAAGCACGGCGGGCCCGCTGGCTGCCCTCAGGCGATGCGACGTGGACCGAGTTGGAGCAGCTGGTGCACCAAGATCGCGCGCTACGGGCGAACCTGGTGCCCGACGCGTTGTTGGCCGCACTGGCCCGCACTCACGGCTGCCGGATCGCGACCGCCGACCGCGGCTTCGCCCGCTTCCCCGGCGTCCACAGCTTCGATCCCGCCGACCCGCCGAGCTGAGCGCAGACTGCGACAGCATGTCCTGATAGCCCCTGACGGCATGGCCCGGACCGTCACACTCCGCTTGTCGCGCGCACGAGGTGGGGGCGTAGCGGGATCGGGGTTTGGCTGCCGTGGTCGAAGCAGACGTAGATCACGTGGGCGCTCCGGCCGATCACCTCGCCCCGCTGGTTGAGTCGGTCGGGGTGTGCCCCGCCAGCTTTGTCCACCGCAACCTGCTCGACCCGGCATCGCCAGCGAACCTCGGTGCACGGCGTCGTGCAGGGGATGTCGCACAGCGGAATCCTGGCAGAAGAGGGAAACTTTTTCTCGCCAATGGGACAGGGTGGCGGAGACGCTTGATTCCTCGCTCGTCGGGACCTGTCCCGCGCATGCACAGTTCTATCGTTGGCTGAGTGGAAATATTCGCAGCACGCCCTACCCTGACGCGTGCAGAGTCCTGGAGGCGATGTTCCCGGGTGTCACGGTTCAGCAACTTTTCCTCCCTGTACGAGCAAAACGGAGCGAACTCCTTAAACCGCCGCGGGTCCCTAACGACTCTTCGCGGCAACCTGTGGCGAGTAGTCCAACCACCCTCCTGTTGTCCAGTCTCGCCGGTGTTGAACCTATCGACGAGTCCTTCATCGCTTCTATTCATGCCCAGATGCGCGAGTTATTGGCGCTTGATGCCCAGGTGGGAGGGGATGAAACCTCTGGCCAAGCCTTGCGTCTGTTTCGGACAGTGCATCGCCGTATCGGGGTGAGTCCGTGCCCGAAGCGCTTGCGGCGCGACTTGTATGCGGCCGCGGGTGAGCTGGCTGAAATTGCCGGCTGGTTGTTCTATGACACCAACCAGCAAGACTCCATGCGCCGCATGAACCACGAGGCGCTGTATTACCTTCGCTGGGCCGGCTGCCGTGGCCTGGAACTGTTGACGCTGCAAAACATGAGCATGCAGGCTGAGTACCTTAACCGGCCGAGCGAAGCATTGGCCATTGTGCAGTCAGTACTGGAAGCTGATTGGCTAAGTCCGCGCATGGAATCGTTGTTTCTGGCTCGTGGCGCTCATGCCTTGGCGCAGCAGCAACAACACGCTGACGCGGTACGTAGCCTTCAAAAGGCCTGTGCGCTCTACCTCGATGGTCCCCGCGACGATGACCCAGCCTGAGCAACTTGGGTTGACGATCGTCAGTTTGTCTGGTTCGAAGCGATTGTCCAGGCGAAACTTGGTGAATGGGACAAGTCCGTGCATATCTTCGCGGAAGCACTGACTACCAGCCCTCAGCACCGGGTCCGGGGTCTGTATAGCCGTTCGGTCTACCTGTTCGAAAGCCTGGTGAACGTGTGCGACTGGCGGGAAGCCGAACAGCGTATTCTGCAGAAAACTCTGCATACTCTTCACGCAACGACTACTACCCCCTCCTTAGAGGATGGAGTGATGTGGTTGCGGAAGGTGTTGGAGGGGTAGAGGGGCGGACTGAGGTCGTGTCGATCGAGTACGAACAGGATCTACAGCATCGAGCCATCAAGATCCATGGGATGTGCTCTAACCGACGCCGAGATGGCGGGCGATGAGCATGCGTTGGATTTCGCTGGTTCCTTCACCGATCTCGAGGACTTTGGCGTCGCGGTAGAAACGAGCCACCGGGTACTCATTCATATACCCATACCCGCCGAAGACCTGGGTGGCGTCCCGGGCATTTTCCATCGCCGCGTTCGAGGAGACCAGCTTCGCAATGGCCGCCTCTTTCTTGAACGGCTCTCCGTGCAGCATCCTCGCTGCGGCATGATAGTAGGCCAGCCGGGCGGTGTGCGTCCGCGCCTCCATATCAGCAATCTTGAACTGGATTGCCTGGTAGCTGCCGATGGCGCGGCCGAAGGCGTGCCGCTGCCGAGCGTAGGACACACATTCGTCGATGCAACCTTGGGCCAGGCCGACGCCCAGCGCAGCGATCGCGATGCGGCCCTCGTCGAGAATGGAGATGAACTGCGCATAACCCCGGCCCCGCTCGCCGAGCAGATTGCCCAGCGGTACCCGGCAGTCGTCGAAAAACACCCCGCGGGTGTCCGAGCAGCACCAGCCGACCTTGGAGTAGCTCGCCGAGACCGTGACCCCGGGGTGTCGGGCCGGGACCATGATGGTGGAGATCTCCTTGCGGCCCCCGTTGACACCAGTGATCGCGGTGACGGTGATAACCGAGGTGATGTCGGTGCCCGAATTCGTGATGAACGCTTTGGAACCGTTGATGACCCAGGTGTCCCCCTCACAGCGCGCGGTGGTGCGGGTAGCGCTCGCATCGGACCCACCAGCGGGCTCGGTGAGGCCGAAGGCCCCGAGCCGTTGGCCGGTGCACAGCGGGGGAAGCCAGTACCGTTTCTGCTCCTCGGTGCCGAACCGGAAGATCGGCATTGCGCCCAGCGACACGCTGTCCTCCAGCGTGATGGCCACCGAGGAGTCCACCCGCGCCAGCTCCTCCAGCGCCAGGCACAACGCGAAGTAATCACCGCCCATCCCGCCGTACTCCTCGGGGAAGGGCAGCCCGAACAGCCCGATAGCGCCCATTTTCGCGACTAGCTCGTAGGGGAATGTCCCGTGCTTGTAGAACTCGGCGATGACTGGGGCGACCTCCTTGCGGGCGAACTCCTCGACGGTGGCGCGCAGCGCGGCGTGCTCTTCGCTTAGCACGTGTCCTCCCTGTGGATAACCCGTGAGTGGCGATGCGAGCTGCGACTCGCATCGCCACTCACGGGTCGACGACCAGCAGCGTGCTGCCGCGCTCGACGGTGCCGCCGGGGCGGGCACGCAGCTCGCGGACCACCCCGCCCACCGGTGCGGTGAGCACATGCTCCATCTTCATCGCCTCCAGCACGAGCAGCCGGGCACCCGCGGTGACCTGCTGACCCTCGGCGACGTCCACGACGGTGACGGTGCCGGGCATCGGAGCGCGCACCGCCCCGTCGGCGCCCAGGCCGCTGCGCTGCGCGGCGTCGAGGGGCTGCTGCTCACGCAGTTCCCAGCTGTGCCCGTCGCGGCCTAGCCACACCGTGGTGCCCTCAGCCGCGCAGGTGTAGCGGCGGGTGATCCGATCCAGGGTGACGACCAGCTCCCCACCCTCCCACCAAGCGCAGGCGCGGGTCGGGGCGCTCGCATCGCCCGCGCCGCTCGCATCGCCCGCACCGACGATGAGCTCGGCGGAGGCGGCCCGGCCCCGGGTTTGGACCTCGATCGGCTCGTGCCCGCTGGCCTGCACCTTCCAGCGGGTCCACGCCGGCTCACCGAGGCGCCAGCTGCCGGGCAGCGCGAAGGGATCTACCACCGGTCCGGGGGGTTCCAGGGCCAGCAGCGCCCATAAGGCCGCTGCGGCGAGCACGTCCTCAGGGGGCGCCGCGGCGACCCAGTGCGCGGCCCGGCGCGCCACCAGCCCGGTTTCCAGCGCTCCGGCCCGCACCTCAGCGTCGGCGAGCAGCGCGCGCAGGAACGCCACGTTGGTCCCCAGGCCCAGGATGCTGAGCTGGGCCAGCGCGGTGTCCAGCCGGCGTAGCGCACTGTCCCGGTCGGCGCCGTGCGCGATGACCTTGGCCAGCAGCCCGTCGTAGTCGCTGCCCACCTCCGTGCTCACGTCCGGGCCCACGGCCAGCCCGGAGTCCACCCGGATGCCCGGACTGGCGGGCTCCCGCATCTGCAGGATCCGCCCTGAGGTGGGCAGGAAACCCTTCGCCGGGTCTTCGGCGTAGATCCGCGCCTGGATGGCGTGGCCCTGCAGGCGCAGGTCGTCCTGGGTGAACGTTAGCGGCTCCCCGGCGGCCACCCGCAGCTGCCACTCGACCAGATCCAGCCCGGTGACCAGCTCGGTGACCGGGTGCTCGACCTGCAGCCGGGTGTTCATCTCCAGGAAGAAGAACTGATCGGGCCGCTGCGCCGGCACGAGGAACTCGACCGTTCCCGCGCCGGTGTAGCCCACGGCGCGCGCGATGGCCACCGCGCACTCGCCCATCCGGGTCCGGCTCGCGGCGTCCATCAGCACCGCGGGCGCCTCCTCGATGATCTTCTGGTGTCGTCGCTGCAGGCTGCACTCGCGCTCGCCCAGGTGCACCACCGTGCCGTGCGCATCGGCCAGCACTTGGATCTCGAGATGCCGCGGGGCTTCGAGGAGCCGTTCGACGAGCAGGGTGTCGTCGCCGAACGCACCCCGGGCCTCCCGGCGGGCGCCAGCGATGGCCTCGGGCAGGTCCGCTGCGCGCTGCACCACCCGCAGGCCCTTGCCCCCGCCGCCGGCGGAGGGCTTGAGCAGCACCGGGTAGCCGATCGCGGTGGCTGCCGCGGCCAACGCGTCGTCGTCCTGACCGCCGCTGCCTGGTATCACCGGGAGGCCGGCGGCCGCCACGGTCGCCTTGGCCGTGATCTTGTCGCCCATCGCCTCCATCGCGCCCGCCGGCGGGCCGATGAAGACCAGACCGGCCTGCGCGCAGGCCCGGGCGAAGTCAGCGTTCTCCGAGAGGAACCCGTAGCCGGGGTGCACGGCCTGCGCGCCGGTGCGCGCGGCGGCCTGCAGGATCCGCGGGATGCACAGGTAGCTCTGCGCCGCTGGCGCGGGACCAAGCCGGATGGCGACGTCAGCGTCGCGGACGTGCCGAGCGTCGGCGTCGGCGTCGCTGTAGACGGCCACCGAGTGCACCCCCATCGCCCGCAGCGTGCGGATCACCCGCACCGCGATCTCGCCGCGGTTGGCTACTAAGACGGATGCAAACACGCCCCTCACATCCGGAAGACGCCGAAGCGGCTCGGTGCGAGGGGAGCCTGGGCGCAGGCGGACAGCGCCAGGGCGAGCACCATCCGGGTGTCCGCTGGGTCGATCACCCCGTCGTCCCACAACCGGGCCGTCGCGTAGTAGGGGTGACTTTGATACTCGTACTGGGCACGTATGCGGTCCTTGAAGGCCACCTCGGATTCGGGGTCGCCCGGACGGCGGACGGTGGCGAGCACCATGGCGGCCTGCTCCCCGCCCATCACCGAGATTCTCGCATTGGGCCACATGAACAGGAACCGCGGTGAGTACGCCCGGCCGCACATCGAGTAGTTCCCCGCGCCGAATGAACCGCCGATGATGACGGTCAACTTGGGCACCCGGGTGGTCGCCACCGCGGTGACCATTTTAGCGCCGTGCTTGGCGATCCCGCCGGCCTCGTACTCCCGGCCCACCATGAAACCGGAGATGTTCTGCAAGAATACCAGCGGGATGCCCCGCTGGTCGCACAGTTCGATGAAATGCGCACCCTTGAGCGCCGACTCGCTGAATAGGATCCCGTTGTTGGCCACGATGCCCACCGGGTGCCCGTGCAGCCGGGCGAAGCCGGTGACCAGCGTGGTGCCGTACTCGGCTTTGAACTCCGACAGGCGGCTGCCGTCGACGATCCGGGCGATCACCTCGCGCACGTCGTAGGGGGTACGGGAGTCCACCGGCAGCACCCCGTAGATCCCCGCCACGGTGGGCTCTTCGGTGGCGATCACCTCCCACGGCGCCGGCGGGCGGGGCCCGAGCGTGCCGACGATGGCGCGGACAATCCGCAGCGCGTGGGTGTCGTCGTTGGCGAGGTGGTCGGTGACCCCGGAGAGGCGGGAGTGCAGGAGGGCACCGCCGAGTTCTTCGGCGCTCACCACCTCGCCGGTGGCGGCCTGGACCAGTGGCGGGCCGCCGAGGAAGATCGTGCCCTGATTGCGGACGATCACCGCCTCGTCGCTCATCGCCGGCAGGTAGGCGCCGCCCGCGGTGCAGGAGCCGAGCACCGCCGCGATCTGCGGGATGCCCCGCGCGGACATCGTCGCCTGGTTGTAGAAGATCCGGCCGAAGTGCTCCCGGTCGGGGAATACCTGATCCTGCTCGGGCAGGTAGGCCCCGCCGGAGTCGACGAGGTAGATGCACGGCAGGTGATTGTCCAGGGCCACCTCCTGAGCGCGCAGATGCTTCTTGACCGTCATCGGGTAATAGGTGCCGCCCTTGACGGTGGCGTCGTTGGCGACAATTACGCATTCCCGGCCGGCCACCCGCCCGATCCCGGTGATGATCCCGGCGCCCGGGGCCTCGTCGCCGTAAAGGCCGGTGGCCGCGAGCGGGGAGAGTTCCAAGAACGGGCTTGACGGGTCCACCAGCGCGTCGACCCGATCACGCGGCAACAGCTTGCCGCGTTCGACATGACGTTGTCGAGCCCCCGGCGGTCCGCCCAGCCGGGCTCTCGCGAGCCGCTCGCGCAACTCCGCCACCAGCGCCAGGTGCGCCTGGGTATTGCCCGCGACCAGGGTGTCCATCGCCGATCCCCTCCCACCGGGGCAAGCGCTGGTAAACCCCGAGCGCTGGTAAACCCACAGTAGCGCCCACAAACCAGCTCCAGGCGTGTCCCACGACACACGTGGTCGCTGTATCACACACGCCGGTTCTCACGCCGCCGGGGTCATGGAGGGTTATGCACAGGCAGAATTCGAAGGAACCGGAACGCTCGGGCGCTCTCTCAATGCGCCGAGTTCGACCTTAGAGCTGTTCATCTGACCGCGGACAGCTCCGGTGTCGAACTCGGCGTGCTTGGAGCGGTACAGTGGAGAGTTCCGCCACGCGCGGCGCGGGCGTCGCATACCCATGAGCTGGCCGGGCTGCGCGGAGCCGGTGATGGCTGAGCGGCGGCTGGGGCGCCTGCTGACGCCGAGGATGGCGTCTCATAGGCTACTTTATGTAGCGTAGTCCTCATGCGAAGGACGTATGCTCTGGTCCAACGGGCAATGGTCCTGGTGAACGATCCCCTGGGACGCCACTGGGATTATGAGCTGTCCAAGCAGACCGGCGTCCGCTCCGGCGTGCCTTACCCGATGCTGACGCTCGGTCTCGCCCCGGTCGCGGAGCTGTACGCTGTGCCCCGCTTCGAGCGACTGCTGTGGGCTGCGGAGCAACTCGAGGTGGCCCTTTTCGAGGGCCTGAGGGCGCGTCGCCGAGGCGCTTACGTTCGTGCGGAGCCTGCTGAGCCGCACACGCAGGATCCTGCCAGATTTGTTGGGCTCTACTGAACATTCGTGTGGAGTTGCAATGATGCCGTCCGGTTCGCCTGACCACCCGCAGCGGCGCGGGAGCCGCTGGAACCTGCTGCTGCTGGTGCCGCTGCTGGTACTGGTCACGCCGCTGTACAACAGCGACGAACCCCGGCTGCTCGGTTTCCCGTTCTTTTACTGGTTGCAGTTCCTCTTCGTCCCGCTGGGCGTGATCTGCGTGGGGGTGGTGTACCGGAAAACGGGTGGCCGGCGGTGACCGTGCAGTGGACCGAGCTGGTCGTCTTCATCCTGCTGCTCGCCGTGATCGAGCAAACATATGAACTTCGTCCAGGGCCGTTACGGATCGCGCACCCTGACCCTGCTGGTAACAGTCACCGGAATCGTCGCAACGATGCTGCATCTCGCCGTGCAACTGGCTGGGCTGGAGGCCGATTACCATGCTGGCGAGGCTCTCCGCGGCGCAACCCCGGACAGGCGTGCGGCGTGCTCGTCCACGGACGAGTCAGCGGCACCAGCTATCGACCGATCCTGCGCCCCACCACCGAGCATTACCTTGGTTGAATGACGGGGTGCCGCGGTGGGTTGTGCATCTGGATATGGATGCCTTTTTCGCTGCCGTGGAGCAGCTGACCCGGCCGACTCTTGCTGGTCGGCCGGTTCTGGTGGGTGGGGTGGGTGCGCGGGGGGTGGTGGCCGGAGCGAGTTATGAGGCCCGTGCCTACGGTGTGCGCTCGGCGATGCCGATGTCTCAGGCGCGGCGACAGTGCCCCTCAGCGGTAGTGCTGCCGCTGCGGCTATCGGTGTACCGGGCGGTGAGCGAGCGGGTGTTCAGCGTGGTGCGGGAGGTAGCCGGGCCGGTTGAGCAGGTGGCGTTGGATGAGGCATTCACCGAGCCGGCGGAATTGTGGGGAGCTGACCAGGCCGCAGTCGAGGAGTTCGGCATGCGGCTGAGGGAGCGGGTACGCCGCTACACCGGTCTGGCGGGCTCGCTGGGTGCGGGGTCGGGCAAGCAGATCGCGAAGATCGCTTCTGGGCTGGCCAAGCCCGATGGGCTGTGCATCGTTGCGCAGGGTCGGGAGCGGGAGGTGCTGGCGCCGTTGCCGGTACGCCGGCTGTGGGGTGTCGGGCCGGTCGCTGAGGCCGCCCTGCGCCGGGTGGGCGTGGACACCATCGGTGCGCTGGCTGCGCTGTCCGTCTATGAGGTCACGTCCCTGCTCGGGGCCACAGCCGGGGTGGCACTGCACCGGCTGGCCCACGGCGTGGATGACCGGACCGTGGCCGAGCGTGGGCACGCCAAGCAGGTCTCCGCGGAAACTACCTTCGAGGCGGACCTGGGCGACCTGGCCTCCGTGCGGGCCGCGGTTACCGAGATGACCATCCACGCGCACCGGCGCTTGCTCACCTCAGCTCGCTCGGCGCGCACGGTGACGGTGAAGGTGCGTGGCGCCGACTTCACCACCCGCAGCCGCTCGGAGACCGCCGTGACCGCGACCACCGACGTCGTGGCGCTGGTGGACACCGCGCAGCGGCTGGTGACATCCGCGTTGCCGGGGTCGGGAGTGCGGCTGATCGGGGTGTTGCTGTCGGGGCTGACCAGCGCGGCGCAGCAGTCGCTGTTTGACGAGCCAACCCGCGCCACGCCTCTCACCCCCACGACCGCCACGCCCGCAGAATGGGCGGAATGGCACCACGCAGCGCCGACCCCGGAGCCGGAAAGGCCATGGCGGGCCGGCGATGACGTGACTCACCCGGATTATGGGCACGGCTGGGTCCAAGGCGCCGGCCATGACCGGGTCACCGTCCGGTTCGAAACCCGCAGCACCGGCCCGGGCCCCGTGCGCACCCTCACCGCCACAGACCCCAACCTGACCAGAGCGGACCCATTGACCAGCCTGGATTAGGAGCCAAGCATTGCGGTGCAGTTCCTCTTCGTCCCGCTCGGCGTGATCTGCGTGGGGGTGGTGTACCGGAAAACGGGTGGCCGGCGCTAACCGTCCGTCCGGCGGTAAGCCCAGTACACCATCTGCATCGGGACCTCAACCCGGTCGCGCCCGCGCAGATCCGGGTGCTCGGTCCTCAGGCGTGCAACGGCGGCCAGCACCTCGGCACGCCGCTGGGCCGGCAGGGTCGCGACCGCGCTGTGGCTCAGCGCGTACTCGGGTGCGGCAGGTAGCTCGGACGGGCCCGGTCGTAAAGCCCGGCCCGCGCGCCGAACGACAACGCCCGCCGCCGATCAATCTCCGGCGTATCGGCAGGTCCCGCAGACACCCGCCAGCCTATCTGCTTCTCCCGGAGAGGTCTCGGCGCGTCCAGAGAGCACCCGATGCAGCCGGAACCTCGTGCTACGCTGCGGGTTCCAAGCTAGCCGCCCCGAGCTGTACCCGGCATGGCGACAGCCAGGAGCGACGACGTGACGAACATGAGTCCGGATGAGTTCCGGCACTACGGCTACCGCGTGGTGGACTGGATCGCCGACTACTGGAAGCACCTCGAATCCCTCCCGGTCGCCCCGAGGGTCGAGCCCGGCGACATCCTCCGCCGGCTGCCCGCCCATCCCCCGGAGCAGGGTGAGTCCTTCGATGCCGTGCTCAGCGACCTGGATGAGCTCCTCGTCCCCGGCCTGTTGCACTGGCAGCATCCGAGGTTCTTCGGGTACTTCCCGGCGAATAGCTCCCCCCCGGCGGTGCTAGCCGACCTGCTGTGCTCCGGGCTCGGGGTGCAGGGCATGCTCTGGGTTACCAGCCCGGCGTGCACCGAGCTGGAGCAGCGGGTGCTCGACTGGCTGGCGCAAGCCCTCGGGTTGCCAGAGCGGTTCCGGCTCGCTGGCCCGGGCGGCGGGGTGATCCAGGACACGGCCTCCAGCTCGGTGATCCTCGCGGTGCTCGCGGCTCTGCACCGAGCTAGCGCGGGCCGGGTGCGCCGGGACGGGGTGACGCCAGGCCGCTACGTCTGCTATGTCACGGCGGAAACCCATTCCGCGGTCACCAAGGCGGCGGTGATCACCGGACTCGGTGAGCAGGCGATCCGGCAGGTACCCACCCGGCCTGGCGAGCAGGCGATGGACCTCACCCAGCTGCGCGGGCTGGTCACTGCGGACCTGGTAGCGGGTCACACGTCGTTGCTGGCCGTGGCCACCGTGGGCACCACCTCAACTTGCGCGGTCGACCCGGTGCCCGGGATGGGGGCGCTCTGCCGGGAACATGGCATCTGGCTGCACGTGGACGCCGCCTACGCCGGGGTGGCCGCGGTGTGCCCGGAACTGCGCTGGCTGCATGACGGGGTGGCCGAGTTCGCCGACTCCTACTGCACCAACCCGCACAAGTGGCTGCTCACCAACTTCGACTGCGACACCTTCTGGGTCGCCGACCGGGCCGCGCTGACCGGCGCCTTGTCCATCCTGCCCGAATACCTGCGCAACGAGGCCTCGGAATCAGGTCAGGTCACCGACTACCGGGACTGGCAGATCCCGCTGGGCCGCCGGTTCCGAGCCCTCAAACTCTGGGCGGTCCTGCGCTGCTACGGCCTGGCTGGGCTGCGGGAACACATCAGGCGGGGAATCGAGCATGCCCAACACGTGGCCCGGTGGATCACTGCGGACGAGCGCTTCGAGCTGACCACGCCGCAACGGCTGTCGCTGGTCTGTTTCCGGCTGCGCGCGGCGAACCAGGCGAACCTCGACCTGCTAGCCAGGGTGAACGCCACCGGCATCACCTTCCTCACCCACACCAAGATCGACGAACGGGTGTCGCTGCGCTTCGCGGCTGGCGGCACGCACACCGAACTGCACCACGTCGAGCAGGCATGGCGTTGTGTCCAGCAGCAAGCGGCCACCCTCCTCGCCGGGTGACGCAGACCTGGCGCATCGCCCGATTCACCCGAGCAACAGGTTGTGTCTTATCCGGGGTAGGCAATCGGGCAGCCCACCAGGGCGTCCCGCGACCAGAGCGAAACCGGTCGGGCGTAGTCGCAGTTCCAGGGCCAATGTCTGCTGGGCCCGGCTCATTCGCCGGAGTCTGGAGCGCAGCGTCTCGTCGGCAAACAAGTCCTCAACGCTCAACGCACCCGGCACCTCTGGCGCCACCCCGTCAAGATCCGGCAACCTGATTCCCGTGGACGAGTAGACGCGATGTAATGCCACCCAGTCCAGCCCAGAGCCCTCGAACAGCGCGGGCAGTTCGGCGAACCGGAACGGCCGCACAATCGGGTTGAGGTAGGCGTCGGCGTCGCGTGCCTCCTGCTCGACCGGGCTGAAACCGGCCTCCGTCCACCCCTCCCAGGGGTAACCGTAGCGGGCAAGCGAGTGGCGCAGGCCCAGTGCCCGGACGGTGTCCATGCCGGACCTGACGTCCTCGCCCGAGGTCAACAGCAGCACCAGCTCCCGATCGAGCATCCGACCGTGCTCGCCGAGGGAGTGGTAAAACCACAACAGCATATGCCCCTTCGGCGCCAGATGGTCCGCGAGCGCGCGCAGCCCCGCCCGGGGATCAGGCAGATGATGCAACACGCCGATACAGGTAATGAGATCGTATTCTATGCTCAGGGCGAGTTCCGGGATACTCGCCTTGAGGAACTCAATGTTGTTCGCGCCGTGCCGTTGGGCCAGCCGGCGGGCCACCGCGAGAGACTGGTTGCTGAGGTCGACGCCCAGAAAACTCGCCTTCGGGTAACGCAAGGCCATCCCCACCAGATAGTGCCCGGTACCACATCCCGCCTCAAGAACCCGCAACCCTGACAGGTCTGGGTTGCTGCGGATCAGCGGTATTTCCTCCGCTATCTCGTTGATCAGGCTCGACTCGATGTCCGGTGAGGGAAAGGGGAAGGTCTCATAGAACTGGGCGGTCTCGCTCATCATCGCGCACGCGTCCTTCCGGTCAGGTCACTCGCGGCCCAGGAACTCGGTCAGCAGCGCCGTGGTGTGCTCTGGTGCTTCTTGGTGCACGAAGTGCCCCACGCCGGGCAGAACTTTGTAGCGGTAGCCATCGCCGGCCCAGTAAGCCGAGCGGCGTGCGGTGCGCTCCAACACGTAGGGGTCATCGGTACCGTGCAGCTGCAGCACCGGCACCCGGACCCTCCGATCCACCGCGCGAGACAGCCGGCGCCCATCGAAACGGAACCGCGAGCGGCCGACCCATCGATAGTATTCTAATGCGCAGTGCGCCACTCCGGGAATCAACATGGCCTCCCGGTAACGCCGGGCCACCGTGGTGAACTCGTTGCAGGCGCCCCACCGCTGGCCCGTACCCTGGCGCAGGAGCTGCTCCACCAGCACCGCGCCGTGGCGGGTCAGGCTGCGTTCGGGGAGCCAGGGCGCTTGGAAACTGGCCAGGTAGCGGGCTGCCAAGCGCTGCGCCGGGTCGCGCAGCAGGGCTTGGCCCATCGCACAGGGATGCGCGGCGGCCAGCACCGTCACCGAGCGCACCACCCGGGGGTGCAGCGCGGCCGTGCACCAGCTGAGGATGCCGCCCCAATCGTGCCCGACCAGGTCGGCTTGGCGTTCCCCGAGGGCCCGGACCAGGCCCGCCACGTCACCCGACAGCGTCCACGGGTCATACCCCCGGGGGGGCTTATCCGAGTCACCGTAGCCGCGCAGGTCCACCGCGACGGCGCGCATCCCCAGCGCGGCCAGCGCCGGGAGCTGGTGCCGCCAGGACCACCAGAACTCCGGGAAGCCATGCAGAAGCAGCACCAGCGGGCCGGTCCCGAGTTCGGCCACATGCAGCTGGATCCCGTTGGCCGATACCTCGCGGTGTGTCCACGGTCCCGGGATCCGAACCGAGCTGGGGTCCGGCGGGCGGCTCACCCCCCGGGTTGCTCAGCGCTGGGTTGCTCAGCCCGGGGTTCGCTGGCGGGTTCGCTGTCGCTGCGGCGCACGACGCGCCGAGGGGCCAGCGCCGCCCCGGTGTCGCGGACGGTGCTGATCGTGCGCTCTGGCTTGCGGATGCTGCGCATCCGGCGCCAGCCCACCAGACCGCACCCCGCCGCGACGGCCAGCATCAGGACGAACACCAGGGCGAAGGCGGCCCACTGCGGCAGCCAGATAGCGATTACCTCGGCGATCGTGATGAACAGGAAGAACAGGCTGAAGAGCACGATCGTCAGCGCGAGGACGAAGAAGATGCTGCTCTTGGCGCCCTTGCGGGCCTCGGCGGTCAGCTCCGCCTTGGCCAGTTCCACCTCTGCGCGGAACAAGGTGGAGAAGTACGTGGCGGCATCCCGAACCAGATCACCCAGGGACGCATCGGCAAGCGGCGGGAGGGTGACCGGTGACAGCGGGACAGCAGGCGGTGATTCCGGTTTGGCATGCCGGCCGGGGCGCGGCGGGGTGCTGGTCACCTGCGACATGGTGCCATGGTCCTTCTCGATCACGCCGTGTGGTCGGCACTCGACTCAGGGTGGCCGGAATCGCAACGAGATATCTCCAGCAACGGGGTGGTATGGTATTTGGTATGGTGATGAAAAAGATCACCGTTACGCTGGATGAAGACGAGCTCGCTCGCATCCGTGGCTTGGTCGAATCTGGCAAGGCCCCGAGCGTCTCGGGCTTCGTGCAGCACGCGGTGCGGGTGTCACTGGATGACGTCGCTGGTTGGGGAGCGGTGCTCGCGCAAGCTCTAGCTCAGACCGGTGGTGATCTCACCGCGGACGAACGGGCGTGGGCTGACCGGATCCTCGGTACCGGGAAGCACAGAGCAGCGTGACTGCAGCTTTTGTGACGGCTCGGCCGTCGTGGGGAATTACCTTCGACGCCGGTGGGCTCATTGCTCTCGATCGCGACGACCGGCAGGTGATCGTGCTGCTCGCCCGATCCGCCGAGGCCGGCGCCCGAGTCACCGTCCCGGCAAGTGCGCTGGCGCAGGCGATCCGCCAACCGGAACGGCAAGCCCGCCTGGCCAGGCTGATTCGCCAGCCCACGACGGACGTCGTCCCCCTCGATGGCGTCGATGCCACCAACATCGGGCGACTTCTCGCCGCCAGCGGTACTGCCGACATCGCGGACGCCCACGTCGTGGTCTGTGCCCGACGCAGTGGCCAGCAGGTCGTCACCACAGACCCAGATGATCTTCATCGCCTCGACCCACACCTCGACGTCGTCCCGATCTGAGCCCCCGGGCGGCGTCGCTCCGAAACTGCCTGGCCTCCTGATCGCCTCAGCATTGATCGATGTCACCCAGTTCGCCACCGTGATCGGCAAGCTCATCCAGCGGCACGCCGCGGTCGCCGAGCAGGCTGGCACGAGCGTGGCGGAGATGAAGGTGGTCTTTCGATGCCGGCCAGAACTCGCAGGCGAACTTCGATTATGTGGCCGGGCGCAAGCTGCACTACGTCGGCTCGGTGCCGCCCGCGCCGCCCTGCAGGACGAGGTCTTCGGCAAACGAGTACTGATCACCAGCCGCGAGGACTGGCCGATCTCCGAGGTCGTGGCCGGCTACCGCTCCCAGCCCGATGCCGAGTTCTCCTTCCGCCAGCTCAAAGACCGGCGCGTGGTGTCCTTCGCCCCGATGCACCACTGGACCGAGCACAACATCCACGTGCACCTATTCACCTGCGTGCTCGCGCTCCAACTCACCCACCTGATGCGCCGCGCCGCGCACCAGGCCGGGCTGCACTATTCCGTACGCGAACTCCTAGCCCAGCTGGCCGGTATCCAGGAAAGCGTACTGATCTATCCCTCCACCGGCGGCCGACCCAAGGCTCGGCGCATGCTGACCGAGACCACTCCCGACCAAGACGAGCTCGCTGCGATCTTCGAACTCGAGCGCTGTGCCCCACGCACTGAGGTCATAGGAACCCACAAGATCCATATAGCTCGTGAACAGTAGCAACACACACAAAGATCAACTTAGCTAGGAAAGTCAGGCTAGAGGGTAGGAGATAGCCACTTCTACCTTGGCGCCGTTGCGTACCTGGCGGTGGCCGTCTCACTCTCCGGGGGAGCTGCGGAATCGCTTTACCTCACTGCGGCGGCGCTTGTCGGCCAAACGGCGTTCCCGCGCCGCCCGAGAGGGGTAGCTGGGGCGGCGTGTCGGTGGGTCCGGGGCAAGCGCTTGGCGAAGCATTGCGGCGAGCCGGACTCGCGCCGCTTCCCGGTTGCGCAGCTGGGAGCGGTGCTCGGCGGCCACGACGGTGAGCACACCGTCGATCAGCCGCCTGCCCAGCCGCTGGAGTATCCGGTCGCGTTGCGCTGGGGTGAACGCCGCGCTGGCCGCCACGTCAAAAATCAGTTCGACGCGCGAATCGGTGGTGTTCACCCCCTGCCCGCCCGGCCCACCTGCCCGAGAGAAGCGCCACCCCAGCTCAGTCTCAGGTATCGAGACCGAGCTGCACACCACCAGCATGTCGGGCACCTGTCCAGCATGCCCGCAGTGGGTTGGCCGTCGTTGGAGACGATGCGAACGGGGGTTGGTAGCCCTTGAAGGGCTACCAATTACTCTGTGGCGCCAGCGTGCATGCCGGCGGAGATCAGGTCCATTACCGAGGAGTCGGCCAGGGTGGTGACGTCGCCGATCTCGCGATGCTCGGCGACGTCCCGCAGCAGGCGGCGCATGATCTTGCCGGATCGGGTTTTCGGTAGGTCGGGGACGACCATGATCTGCCGGGGCTTGGCGATCGGGCCGATCTGGGTGGCCACGTGGTTGCGTAGCGCCTTGATTGCCTCTTCGCCCCGGCCCTCGTCCTGGGCGACGTGGCCGCGCAGGATCACGAACGCGACGATGGCCTGCCCGGTGATCGGGTCGGGGGCGCCGACCACAGCGGCCTCGGCCACCGTTGAATGCGACACCAGCGCGGACTCCACCTCGGTGGTGGAAATCCTGTGCCCGGAGACGTTCATCACGTCATCCACCCGGCCCAGCAGCCAGATCGCGCCGTCCTCGTCGTACTTGGCGCCATCCCCGGCGAAGTAGTAGCCTTGCTGGGCGAACCGCGACCAGTACGTCTTGTGGTAGCGCTCGTCGTCCCCCCAGATGGTGCGCAACATCCCGGGCCAGGGCTGGTCCAGCACCAGGTAGCCGCCCTGGCCGTGGTCAACCGGGGTGCCGGAGCCGTCCACCACGGTGGCGCTGATGCCCGGCAGCGGGCGCATCGCCGAGCCGGGTTTGGTGGCGGTGACGCCGGGCAATGGCGAGATCATGATCCCGCCGGTCTCGGTTTGCCACCAGGTATCGGCGATCGGGCAGCGCTCGTTGCCGACATGTTCCCGGTACCACATCCAGGCCTCGGGGTTGATCGGTTCCCCGACGGTGCCCAGCATTCGCAGCGAGGACAGGTCGAACTTCTCCGGGATCTGGCTGCCCCACTTCATGAAGGTGCGGATCAGGGTCGGCGCGGTGTAGTAGATCGTGACGCCATAGCGCTCCACGATCTCCCAGTGCCGGCCCTCGTGCGGGGTGTTCGGGGTGCCCTCGTACATGACCGACGTGGCGCGGTTGGCTAGTGGCCCGTAGACGATGTAGCTGTGTCCGGTGACCCAACCGATATCGGCGGTGCACCAGTAGACGTCCTGGCCGGGCTTGTGGTCGAAGACGACGTGGTGGGTGTAGGCGCAGTGGGTGAGGTAGCCGCCGCAGGTGTGCAGGATGCCCTTGGGCTTGCCGGTGGTGCCCGAGGTATAGAGGATGTACAGCGGGTGCTCGCTGTCGAAGGCCTCGCAGGTGTGCTGGTCGGACTGGGAGTCCACCAGCTCGTGCCACCACAGGTCACGGCCCTCGGTCCAGTCGATATCGGCGTTGGTGCGCTTGACCACCAGGACGTGGCGCACCGTCGAGGTGCCCCGCAGCGCCTCGTCGGCGTTGGCCTTCAACGGCCCCGCGCTGCCCCGCCGGTACTGGCCATCGGCGGTGATCACCAGCTTGGCCTGCGCGTCGTTGACCCGTTGGCGCAGTGCCTCGGCGGAAAAACCCCCGAATACCACGCTGTGCGGCATGCCCAGCCGGGCGCAGGCGAGCATGGCGAACACCGCCTCGGGGATCATCGGGAGCTGGATGGCCACCCGGTCCCCGGCCTGCAGGCCCAGCGCGAGCAACGCGTTGGCGGCCTTGCAGACTTCCCGCTGCAGCTCGGCGTAGGTGATGGTGCGGGTGTCACCCGGCTCGCCCTCCCAGTGGAAGGCGACCTGCTCGCCGTGGCCGTCCTCGACGTGCCGGTCCACGCAGTTGTAGGCGACGTTGAGCCGCCCGCCGAGGAACCACCGGGCGAATGGCGCGTTGGACCAGTCGAGGACCTGCGTGAAGTCGGTATCCCAGGACAGCCGGTGGGCCTGCTGGGCCCAGAAAGCCTCCTGGTCAGCGTCCGCGAGGTCGTAGAGTGCTGCGGTAGCATTCGCCTGCGCGGCGAACTGCGCGTTCGGGGGAAACGCGCGGTTCTCGGTGAGCAGGTTGTCGAGTCGCTGGCTGGGATTACCCATTGTGGGGGTACCTCCTGTGTCGCTTGTGGCGCGGTGCGCTGCTGACGGTAGTAGGATCGCCACCTCAGGGCTAGCGTTACAGCCCCTCACCTCTCGTCATTCGCTCGCGTGACGATCGCGACGAACTCCCGCTCCGGGTCCTTGACCAACCCGTGGATCGTCGTCACCACCGGGCAGGGCCACACCGACGGGCAGGTCCGGCAGCCCCCGGATCATGAGGACCAGGTCGGGGATCAGCCGGCGAGCCGTGGTGGGGTGGTGTCCATCGGCTCCCTCCTCCTCAGGTTCGGCGGGATCCCCGCCCACTCTTAGGCAACCTGATGTCCGCCGGACATCGCAATACCTCATTGAGCGATCACATGCACGCCGGTGCGGAATTTGTCAGAGGATGGCCCTATGGTTCGCGATGGGAGGGCATCATGGACGATCACGAACCGACGATCCGCAGCCGCGAACTCGGCGAGGGCCTGCGCCGGGCAATGGTGGACGCCGGGCTTACCGGCCGGCAGGCCGCGCGCCTGCTCGGTCGCTCGCAGAGCTGGGTGTCGCGGCTGCTGTCCGACAAGACGTAGCGCGACCGCGGTGCAGGTGGCGGGTTTCCTCGCGGTGTGCCGGGTGACCGAGGAGCAGCGCGACCGGCTGCTGGAGCTCTGCGACGGCCAGCACATCCCCGGCTGGCTGCAACAGCACGGCTCCCGGCTGCCCGAGCAGCTCACCACGCTCATCGACCACGAGAGCACGGCGGTGGCGATCAGTTATTTTCAGGCAATGCTCGTGCCCGGCATCTTGCAGACCGGCGACTACGCCCGCGCTGTGATCGGCCGCTCGGCGAACGTGTCGGCGGAGGAGGTGGAGGGCCGGGTGGCCGCCCGGCTGGCCCGCCAGAGCCTGTTCACCCGGGAGCGCCCGGCGTGCTTCACCTTCTACCTGCACGAGTTCGTGCTGCGGCTGCCGGTGGGCGGGACGGGGGTGATGCTCGAGCAGTGGGAGCACCTGCTGCGAATGTCGCTGCGGCCCTACCTCACGCTGCAGGTGGTGCCGGCCGCACTCGGCGCGCACGCCGGCCTGACGGGCGGGTTCACGTTCATGGAGTTCGCCGACTTCCACCCGGTGGAGATCAAGGCCTACCAGTGCGTCCTGGGGGCGCTGGCGGAGACCGCACTGAGTGAGGGAGAATCGAGGGAGCTGATTGCCACCCTGGCAACCGAGTTCTCCGCGGATCGAGAGGATCATGATGACCGCGCCTGAGCCGGACGGGTTTGTCTGGCGCACCAGCAGCTACTGCGACAAGTGTGAAGCCTGCGTCGAGGTCGCGCCCACGTCGGATGCCGTGCTCATCCGCGACTCCCAGCACCGCATCGGCCCCGCCCTGAGCATCCCCCCCACCGCCTGGCACGCCTTCCTCACCACCCTCACCCGCTGAGTACGGCCCGACCCCACGGCCGCGCCTCAACGAACTCGGCGTACCAGTCACTCGCTGTGTCTGGCAGGCTGCGCGTCGTGCCGGTCAACGTTGAGGACTGGGTCCGCCAGTGCTGCGAAGCGTACGAGTTCGATATCCGTGGCGTCTTTCGGCGCCGCGGCACCACAAGCTGGCCGCTGACGGTCAGCAGTGACCATGAGCTGGAAGGCGCCCTGGTCGAGGGCGGCCACATCCTGCCCTTACCAAAGGAACCGGCTGCGCTGGCTAACGTGCTCGAAGTCAGCATCGTGGACTTCGTGCTCAGCAAGGTCGAAGAACACGAGGGAGCCCTCGGTCAACGTGGCACCGAGCGCGGTTACCCGGACATCGAGCTTTCGGGTCCGCTTTTCGGTGGAAACTACCATGCGGTTGACGTGAAGATAGCGAAGCGGTCGGTCAACAAGAAGGGCATGCCGACGGCTAGTACGCAGAGCAGGATCACGCTTTATACGGGCAACACCTACTTCCGGCACCCCCAGCTGCGCTGGCACGGAAATTTCCGGCCGTTCAGCGAGTACGCCACGCACCTTGATATCCTCGGTATCTATACATTTGCAGAGGAGAGCCCCTGGCGTGTAGCAGATCTCGAGCTGATCGTGCAGCAACCATGGAAGATCGCAAGTAAGCAACGCTCGTCGACGACCCGCGAGTATATCGGCGCCGTACAGAACATCGAAGCTCTTCGCCAGGGAAGGGGCGAGTTCGAGACGGCTGAGGAGTTCTACGCGTACTGGCGCAAGTATAAGTTCAAGATCGGCGACGTCGTGCAGAGACAGCTAGATAAGCTGCTCTTGGAGAGGACGAGCTACCTTGCCGAAACGACGGATGATGTGTGAAGCTCATCCCCGACACGCCGAAGAGCGTGCTTGTCGTACGAGTTCCGGTGGGAGAGGATAAGTCGCATGACTGGGGACCAGGGCCTAGCAATCTCCTTGTTCTCTGGTGCTGGCGGGCTGGATCTGGGCGCGGAGTGGGCCGGTTATACGGTTGTGGCTGCGCTGGAACGTGACCGTGATGCCGCGGCGACTATGATGAAGAACTTTCACGGGCTGGTGTCCCCCGTCATTCAGGACGACATTCTGAACGTGCCGACCAAACAGTTGCTCCGGGCCGCTGGGCTAAGAGGGCGGCAACGCCCAGACCTACTTATCGGCGGGCCGCCTTGCACACCGTTCAGCAAGAGCGGCTTCTGGCTCGAATGGAAGCGTGCCGGCCTCGACCAGGACGCTTCGTTGTTGCAGTCCTACACGCGTGTCCTCGCTGAGGCCAAGCCTCGTGCGTTCTTGCTTGAGAACGTCTATGCCCTGACCTACAACAACAGTGCTTCACGCCCATCCTACGAGAAGCTCCTTCGTGAGGTTGTCGAGGCTGGGTACGACTACCGCTCGCAGGTCCTCAACGCCGCTGACTACGGCGTTCCCCAGGCGCGGCCGCGGCTGTTCGTCATAGGGGTGCGCAAGGGCGAGCGGCTTCCTGAGAGCCCAGCGCCGACCCATGGTGGCAGCTGGGAGCGGCGTTACTCTGGGAGCCGCGAACGCCCACACGTCACGGCCAGCGAGGCGCTTGACGGGCTGGTAACCGACCCAGAGCCCGAAGAGGTGCTGCGTGGACGGTACGCGAAGCTACTTGAGGACGTCCCGCCTGGCGACAACTACCTCTACTACACGGCCGAGCGTGGTCATCCAGCGCCTAAGTTTAGGTGGCGGAGCCGCTACTGGAGTTTCCTTCTTAAGCTGAGCCCCGACAGGCCTTCACCAACCATCCAGGCGCAGCCTGGACCTAACGTTGGGCCGTTCCACTGGGAAAATCGACGCCTGCGCGTTCCGGAGATCAAGAGGTTGTTTACCTTCCCGGACGATTTCACGCTCGTCGGTTCACGATCAAGTATGCAAGCGCAGCTAGGCAATGCGGTGCCGCCGCTCCTCGCCTATCAGGTCGTCTCGCAGCTGACGAGGGACTAGCCTGCTGACAGGTACGAGGTCGTCCGTGCAGATGCGGCTGGTAGCTCGTGCCGCTACAGCATGCCAGCCTAGAGGCTGTCGTCAACAGCCTCTAGGCTGGGGCCGTGTCCTCGCAGTGGGTGTCAACGAACAACGGAGCTCATCTCCGCAGGCGACGTAAGGAGCACACTGAGCCGGAGATGCTGCTGCGCAGCGCTCTTCATGTGCTCGGTGCCCGCTTCCGTCTACACCGCCGAATCGCCCCCTGCTGTACCCCCGACCTGGTGTTGCCCCGTCGAGGGGTCGCGGTCTTCGTAGACGGTGACTACTGGCACTCGTGCCCCGAGCATGGCCGGAAGGTTCCCTTCACCGGCCCCAACGCGGACCTGTGGGCTGAGAAGCTGCGCCGGAACCAAGAACGGGACCTTAGGTCGACCAAACTGGCTGAGGAGGCAGGCTGGACCGTCATCCGTGTGTGGGAATGTGCCATCCGCGCAGACGCCATAGGAGCTGCTCGGGCCGTCCTCGACGGCCGGCATCCTGGCCCTGCTCTGCGCGACGGAAAGTCTTCAACCCCTCGCGCGGGTTAGCCCGAAAGACGGGCCCGATCTCGAACGCGGGCTCCTGTCGCAGAGTTAGGCACACGTCAACGACGTCTTCGGGTCATCTCGCCAACCCACAGCAATGCCGCCACAGTCGGGAAGGCCGCGCCGAGCACACAGACTCCGCTCCAGCCGAAGTGCGGGTACACCACGGCGGATAATCCGCTGCCGATGGCACCGGCCACGAAGTATGAGGTCATGTACGCGGTGTTCAGCCGACTATGCGCCTCCGGTCGGAGTGAGTAGATCAGACTCTGGTTGCTGATGTGTGCTCCCTGGCAGCCCAAGTCCATCAGCGCGACGCCTATCCCGAGCGCCACGACGGATTGCCCACCGATCGCCAGCGCGACATAGGACACGGCCATCACTACAAGGAAGCCACCGGTGGCCACCCTGGCCAGACCGCGATCGGCCAGCCGGCCAGCGAACTTGGCGGCCAGCGCCCCGATCGCGCCAATCAGGGCGAAGGCGCCGATCGCCGCGTTGTTCCACGCATAGGGAGGGCGGGCGAGCAGGAAACCCGCGCTTACCCAGAACGCACTGAACGAGGCAAAGGTCAGCGCGCCGTACCGGATCCGGACTCGCAGCACCGGCTCCTCGCGGACCAGGCGCACCACGGAGGCCATCAGCGTCGAGTACCGCATCTGGACGGCCGGGGTGAGCGTGGGCAACTGGCGCCACAACAGGACCGCCACCGCCGCCGTAGCAAGGCCGCCCAGGGCGAACACCGCACGCCAGCCGGCGACCGAAGCCACGAGGCCGGACACCGTGCGAGACAGCAGGACGCCGAGCAGCAGCCCACTCATCACCGTGCCGACGACCTTGCCTCGTTCGTGGGCAGCGGCGACGTGGGCGGCAAAGGGCACGATCACCTGAACAGCGACAGAAGTCAGGCTGGCCAGCACCGCGGCCCACGCCAACACAGCCAGTGAGGGCGCCGTCGCCATCCCGACCAGCCCGAGCACCGTCACTCCGAGCATCACCGCGAGCAGGCGCCTGCGCTCAAGGAGATCGCCGAGCGGCACGAGAGTCGCCAGTCCGATCGCGTAACCGATCTGAAAGAGCATAATGACCAAGCCCACCGCGCCGGTCGTGGCGTGGAACGCGCGGGCGAGCGTGTCCTCCAGCGGCTGGGCGTAGTAATCGTTGGCGACGACGACGCCCGTGGCCAAGGCCATCGTGATGACCACAGTGCGGTTCACCGTCGTGGTGTCACGCTCGAGGGCATCTGTCATTACCGACTCCATTTCATACCGTCGGGAGAGCACCGCACCACGACTGCGCACGACGCGGCCCGCATCGTCGCGGCAGGCGGGGTCAGCGTCGTCGTCGCCGTCCCGTAGAGTGTCGGCCTGATGATCCGCCAGTTCATACCCGTGTCAGGCCGCGAGGGCGAAGACGGCTTGCGGTGCGCCCTCACCCCAGTTGCCGCAGT
>JAFATA010000078.1 GCA_019244165.1 Pseudonocardiales bacterium
TCGTAGATGTTTTCGAGGTGTTTCCGAACCGTGCGGACGCTGATCCGTCTGAGTCGCGCGATCTGTTGGGCACTCAGCCCGTCCCCGAGGAAGGTGAGGACATCCAGCTCGCGGACGGTGAGGCGCGCACGTTTCCGAGCCTCGTCGGTACGCATACCCTCAGCCCGGCGCATTGGGGACGACGATGAGTAGACGGTGTCTAGGAGAGCCAGCATCGGCTGCAAGCGACGCGCCTGCTGCAGCTCGCCGTCGGTGAAATCTCGGATTGAGCGCTTGATGATCCAGCCGATGGTTGCGGGATCGTCCGCGGCGGTGATGATAGCCAGCTCGTAGCGGGCGCCTAGGGGTGCCAACCCGTCGCGGTTCACCCGACTCGATCGGAACGCGCGATCGGAGCTGCAGTCGCTGGCGCGCAGGACCGGTTCAGAGTCGGGATTTTCTCGCCGGTGTGCCAGTCAGCTTGCACCATATCGGGCCCGCCATACTTGAGGTAGGCCTCCGCTTCGTTAAACCACACTTTCATCAGCGCTAGCTTGGCGAGGTCGATACCACCCCACATGATGGTGTCGCCGGGCAGGGCGTCATTCAGGCAGGCCGACGCGACGGTGAGATAGCTATCCCGGTCGGGAAGCCCCTCGGTGTGGTAACTGAGATCAAGCCCGGTCAGACGTGCGCGTTCCATGACAACTCCGTGATCCAAACAGGGCGTACGCGAAAGAACGTAGGGCGTACGCGAAAGAACGCATGGCGATGTACGCCGGCCGAATGCCACTGTGGGGCAGGTCGCCGCGGCGAGATCGCTCCGTTGACCGCCAGCCATGCTGAAGGAGTGGTACGAGGTGAGGTCCCCGACGAGTCTGCCCGGACCCCGTCACCGCGCTGGGGCGCGGTCTGGGACCGAGCTCGCCCACGCCTCGAGCTGCGGGGTGCCATCGGCGATCCTCCCCTCCACCCACGGGTGGCCTGATCCCGGTAAGAGAACACCGGCGGAGCGGTTGATACCCCAGCGTGTCGTCGGGGTGCAGCACCTGTTCTCAGCTGCCACCGGACGTCCACCAGCGGGCTCAATGGCTACGACCGCGGCCATGAGGGCGCAGTTGCCTGCACGATCGTTCGTGGAGTCATTTTCCGCGAACGCGCGGCGTTTCCCGGAGGCTCCGGCCCTGATCTGGCGGGGTGAGCCGGTCAGTTACCGCGAATTGAATGACCGGGCGCTGCACGCCAGAGCGGAACTAGGCAAGGCGGACATCGGCCCAGCGGACATCGACACCGAGCCGATCGGTCTGCGGTGTGCGAAGTCCCCGGAGGCCATCGCCCTCATTCTCGCGTGTCTGATGGATCAGCGTTCCTTCCTGCTGCCCACCACCACCCTTCCCGAACACACGCTCCAGGAGCTCTTCCTCCGTGCCGGATGCGCCCGCGTGCTGAATGTATCGGGCTCATCATCCGGCCGGTGTTCCGACCGCCTCCGGTCATTCTCGCCCGATCCCGAGGCGGTGACGTTCATGCTCACTACCTCCGGTTCTACCGGGCTACCGAAAATCGTGCCGCTCAGCGAGGGCGCGGTGGACCGTTTCACCGATTGGGCGGGTGCGCAGTTCGAGCTGGGCGTGGGCCATTCGGTGCTCAACTTCAGCCCGCTGAGCTTTGATTTGTGCCTGCTGGATATCTGGACCACCCTCAAACACGGCGGATGCGTCGTGTTGGTGGAGCCCGCGCGGGCAACCAATACCGCCTACCTGCGTGACCTGCTCCTACGCTATGACGTTGAGCTCGTGCAGGCCGTCCCGATATTCTATCAGCTCCTTACCCAGAAAGACCGGGACAACACCGCCGAGTTCGCTAGCGTGCGCCATGTCATCGTGACCGGGGATAGCATCGCACCAGGGTGCCTGGCGCAACTTCCCGGGTTGTTCCCCCGCGCTCGGCTGTACAACCTGTACGGCTGCACGGAAACCAACGACAGCCTGCTGCACGAGATCGATCCCACGCAGGCGGCTACCGGCGCGCTGCCCCTAGGGGAGCCGCTGCCCGGTGTGCGGGCGCTGCTGGTCAATGAGGACGGCACCATCCGGAACGGACCGGGCACAGGCGAGCTGTATGTGTCGACACCGTTCCAGACCGCCGGCTACCTCGATCCGCCGCACCAGCAGAGCCGCTTCGTCGCGCATCCGGACGGGGCTGACGCACTGCGCTACTTCCGCACCGGTGATCTCGTGCACCGTCACGAGAATGGCTCGCTGACCCTGGTGGGACGCACCGATTTCCAGGTGAAAGTGCGCGGAGTGCGGACCAGCATCGAAGACGTCGAGCGGGTCCTGGGTAGCCACCCCGACCTCGCCGAAGTGGCTGTGGTGGCCATACCGGACCCGCTTGCCGGGCACCTGCTACATGCCGAGACGAGACGGGTCCCGGGTTCGGCGCTCAACACGCTCACACTCCGGCAGTTCTGCGTCGAAAAACTGCCCCAGACCGCCATTCCCTCGACCTTCCACATCGCAGACGACCCGCTGCCCCGGACCGCAACCGGAAAAGTCGATCGCCACATGATCATCCGCTTTCATGAGAGAAGATTAACATGAGTCACACCCAGACGATCACGAAGTTCATCGTCGACGAGTTCCTCCCCGACGTCCCGGCCGAATCACTGGCTGCCGACTACGATCTGCTCTCCGGTGGGGTCATTGACAGCCTCGGACTGTTGAAAGTCATCGCCTGGCTGGAGGACCGGTTCGAAATTGCGGTGGAGGACCTTGAAATCGCACCGGACAACTTCCGCACCGTCGCCGCCATGAATGCCTTTATCCAGAACGCCAGACAAGCCGCTTGAGTAGACCATGACCGAGCTACTCGACGCACTGATCAATCGCAAGTCTCCGGTTGATCTGGACATGTTCCGGGTGTTCTGGGACCGCCTGGAACGCCGGCAGCTCCACCCGGGCGAGGCGGCGGCCGTGCTGGCCTGTCTGTCCACCCGCATGCCCTCCGCCGCCACGGTGGAAATCCTCGTCCACTCGCTGGGCGAGCGGCGAGACCAACCGAGCCACCGGTTTGCCGGTGCGGTCAACATCGTCGGGACCGGCGGCGGGCCGGGCACGTTCAACATCTCCACCGCGGCGGCGATCGTCGCTGCCGCCATGGGGGTACCGGTGGTCAAGACCGGGTCCCGCGGATACGCCAGCCGGGCCGGATCGTTCGACCTGCTGGATCAGCTCGGCATCGCCCGCACCACGAGCTACCAGCAGACTGGCGAGATGCTGGAGCGATACCGCATCGCGTGCGCAGACTACTTTGTCTATCCCGTCGAACTCGCCGCGCTGGGCCGGGCGGTGGCGCCGCTGGGGATGCGCACGCTGGGCCGTTTCGTCAACACGCTCGGTCCGTTCCTGGCGGCCGTGCCGGTCTCGGCCCAGCTCACTGGCGTCTCCGAGCACTCCCACCTGGCGGCTTTGCGTCGCCTCGCCGCCCAACAAGCCCCCAAGCGGGTCTGGCTGTGCACCAACGATCTCGGCGCCGACGAGCTGCTCAGCGTCACGGACAACCTGGTGCACGACGTCGGCGCCGGGACGTTCTGGGTCCGGCCCGCCGCCCTGGGGCTGGGCGGGGGCGCGCTGTCCGACCTGCACGCCGTCGCGGACGACAGCAGGAGGGTCGAGCACTTCCTGGGCGTTCTCGCCGGCCAGGGACCGCCCGCGGCGATCGCCACGGTGTGTCTCAACGCGGCCGCGCTGGCGGTGCTTGCCGGCACCACCGACGGCTGGGCGAGCGCGGTGAATACGGCGCGCGAGGCCCTCGACGACGGCGCCGCCCTGGCGCTGGTACGCCGCATTCGGCGCGACCGGGCCAGGACGTACACCGGGGTGCGCGCCTCATGACCAGCCGCTTCTTTACCCGGCACCGCCCAGGAGAGCCTGGGCTGGCGCTGTTCCTCAACGCCGGAGACCCGCCCCTGGGGGTGCTCGGCGACGTCGTCCAGATGCTCGACGAACTGCGGGTGGACTGCCTCGAGCTCGCCGTGCCCTTCCCCGACTCCTGCACCGACGGCCCCGTGATCCGGCGCTCCGCCGCTCGGGCGCTGCGCACCGGCGTCGACCTCGCTGCCGTGCTCCGGGCGCTGGAGGCGCTCCGCGCTGAGCGCACCCACCTGCGAGTCGCCCTGCTCGTGGACTGGAGCCACACCATCAAACCGGCCTCGATGCCGGAGTTCGTCGCCAGGATCGCCGACTCGGCAGCGGACGCGCTGCTCGTACACGGCCTACCGCCGCGGCTGGCTCCCGGTTACTACCACGCCGCCCAAGCGCACCAGGTACCGATCATCACCACCTGCTATGCCCGCTCCAGCCTGCCGGTGCGGGCCGAAGCGGCCGCCCACGCCAGCGCTTACCTCTATCTGGTCGCGCACTACGGCCGCAGCGGAAACCGGCCCGCGACGGGATTCGGCGAACTAGCCCCGGTCCTCACAGCGCTGCGCGCCCAGGCCACGGTCCCCCTCGCCGTCGGATTCGGCGTCCAAGACCACCACGACGTCCGCGCCCTCGCAGAGATCGGCGCCGACGCGGCGGTCATCGGCAGTGCCGGCGTCACGCGGATCGAACACGCGCTGACCAACCATACCGACCCCGTGCACGAACTCGCCGACTTCGTCCGAGGGCAGTTGCGCTGGAACCGAGTACCCGACTGAAGAGAGGAAACACGATGATTATCCGCACGCTCGACTCCGCGCCGTCGATCGACTGGGGCAACGGCCTGAGCCGCAGGTTCCTGCTGCATTCCGACAACATGGGATACACGCTGACCGACACGATCGTCCGTGCGGGCACCACAGCGCGGCTGGAGTACCGCGACCACTTCGAGGCATGCTACTGCATCGAGGGGAAGGGTGAGGTGCGGGATCTGCAGGGGAATGCATACCCGATACAGCCGGGAACGATGTACGCGCTCGACGAGCACGATCCGCATCTGCTCATCGCGGCACCGGATACCGACCTGCGGCTGGTGTGTGTGTTCGCTCCCGCGCTGTATGGCGACGAGCATCACAGCCTCGACTCCCGAGGGTTCTCTGGCTACCCGGGAGCACGAAAGTGATCAGTTTCAACTCAGACCAGCGCGCGCTGCGTGCTGGTCTGGCCGAATGGTACGAAGCACTCAGCGCACACCACATCGAGGATGACGCCAGCGGCGTCTTCCCCTGGAAGAAGTGGAAGTTCATCCAGGAATGCGGGATTCTGCGGCTGCCCTTCGAGGAGCGTTTCGGCGGGCTCGGTCAGGATTTGCGCACCACCATGTACATCCTGGAGGGCCTCGGCTATGGATGTCGCGACGGTGGCCTGAACTTCTCGGTCTCCACCCATCTGGTCAGCACCGGAATACCGGTCCAGACCTTCGGCTCGACCGATCTCAAAGCGCGCTACCTGCCGGGCATCTGCGCGGGGGAGATGATCGGGGCACACGCGATCACCGAGCCGGACGGCGGCTCCGATGCGCTGGCCATGCGCACCCGCGCCAGCCGGGACGGCGAGCACTATGTGCTCAACGGGAGCAAGACCTTCGTGAGCAACGGTGCGGTGGCTGACCTGTTCGTGGTCTACGCCAGAACCCATCCCGACGCCGGTCCGCTGGGCCTCACCGCTTTTCTGGTCGAGCGCGGCACCCCCGGATTACAGATCGGCAACCCAATCGCCAAGATGGGACTGCGGACATCGCCGCTGACCGAGCTGTTCTTCCACGAATGCCCGGTCCCGGCCCACAATGTCATCGGGGCACCCGGCGGCGGCTTCATCGTCCTGGACCACGTCATGAAATGGGAGATCCTGTGCTCGTTCGCGATGAACCTCGGCGAGATGGAGCACCGCCTCCAACGGTGCATCGACTACGCCCGCACCCGCCAGCAGTTCGGCGCACCTATCGGTTCGTTCCAGGCAATCTCACACAAGATTGCCGACATGAAGGTGGGTGTGGAACTCACCCGGAAATGCCTCTACGACACCGCCGAAGCGGTGGTCGAAAAAAAGAACGTGACGATCGACCTTGCCATCGCCAAGCTCGTGGCCAGTGAACACAACCTCTCCTCCGCGGCCGCCGCCGTACAAATCTTCGGAGGCAACGGCTATATGGTCGAATACGGCCTGGAAAAAGACCTGCGGAACGCCTTCGCCGGAACAATCTACTCCGGCACCTCAGAAATCCAACGCAACCGGATCGCATCGATGCTCGGCCTGTAGGCCGGCAGAAGGAAACAACCATGACCACGAAAGATCACCTCCCTCCGGATCTCGCGCCCACGGATTTCCTCGACTACCGCTCCGCCGAGGTCCAGGACTTCGTGCAGCGCTGGGCGCCCGCGACGGTGGGCACGGACACCGAACGCGCGATCTCGCTCTACTACGCGGTGCGCGAGCGCGTGCGCTACGAGGTGTACGGCGCCGACCTTTCCCGATCGGGACTGCGGGCGAGCCGGGTCCTGCGGGCTGGATCGGGCCTGTGCATCCACAAGTCCGTGCTCTACGCAGCGGCCCTGCGGGCCATCGGGGTACCCAGCAGGCTGGTGTTTGCCGATGTGCGCAACCATCTGGCCTCCGAGCGCCTCCGGGCGTTGGTGGGGGGTGACGTCTTCCGGTATCACTGCCTCACCTCGGTCTCCCTGGGCGGCCGCTGGGTCAAGGCAACCCCGGTGTTCCCCGCGATGCTCTGCAAGCTCTACCACATCGCGCCGCTGGAGTTCGACGGGATCACCGACAGCCTGCACCACCCCTTCGACCTCCACGGCCGACGACACATGGAGTTCCTGTACACCCACGGTGAGTTCGCCGACCTCCCCTACGACCTTGTGATTAACGGCCTGCGAAGGGCACACCCCCGCGTCTTCGGCGACACCGACGGTTCGCTGCTCACCGATGCCCGCACCACCCCCGCCCGACCATGACGCCCTGGGTGAAGATCTGCGGAGCCACCCGGCCCGCGGACATCGATCTGTTGGCCGGTGCCGGCGTTGACCTGGTGGGGCTGTGGCACGGGGTGCCGGGTGGGCATGCCGAGCTGGGCATCGGGGCGCTGGCCGCGCTGGCGCACGCGGCGGCGAGTGGTGGGTTGCACCCGGTGCTGGTCACGTTGCAGGCCAGGGCGGCAGCGATTCGCCCGGTGCTGGCGGCGGCCAGGCTGGGCTGGGTGCAGCTGCACGGATACCAGCCGCCGGGCACCGTGCACGCCCTGAAAGCCGCGGACGATGACCTGCGCGTGATCAAGGTACTGCACCTGCGCGGGGGCAAGTGTCAGGAACGGTCTTTGATCGGGGCCTACGAGCGGGCCGGCGTGGATTACTTCCTGCTGGACTCGGTGAGCGAGCACGGCCGGCTCGGCAGCACTGCCCAAGCCCTGGACGTCACCGTGGCGCTGGCCCTGGCCGAGGCGCTCAGCACGCCGTTCCTGCTGGCCGGGGGGATCACGGTGGAGCGAGCCGGGCAGCTGCGGGCGGTCAGCGATCATCCCCGCTTTCTCGGTATCGATGTGGACACCGGAGCCCGAGGCCGCGACGGGTGTCTGGACCCGGCGCGCATCGCGGATCTCCGCCGAGCGTGGCCGAGCGCACGGGAACTGGCAGCCCAGCGATGAGTGCGACCTTCCTCGACGCGCTGCTCACCGCTCCCATCCCGGTGATCACCGAGGTGAAGCTCACCGACGGGACCGGCGCCGACCTGCTCGGTAGCCGCACGGTGGGTGAGGTCGTCGAGGCCTACCACGACGCCGGCGCCCCCTGCATGTCCGTGGTCACCGGTCGCTGGTTCGGGGGGAGCAGCCAGTTGCTGGATGAGGTGGCGGCACGCACCGATGTCCCCTTGCTCCAGAAGGACTTCCTCACCCGGGCCGGTCAGCTGCGGCAGGCCAGGGAGCTGGGGGCCTCAGCGGTGCTGCTCACCGCGGCGCTGCTGCCCGCTCCGGTGCTAGGGCATCTGATCGAGCATGCGCTGCGGCTCGGCCTGACCCCGTTCGTCGAGGTCTGCAACGAGGAGGAGATCGACGCGGTGATTCACGGCCCGGACTGCGTCGTCGCGGTGAACAACAAGGACATCCGCGGCAGGGAACGTGATCGCGGTAACCTCGAGCGCAGTCTGCGGCTGCTCGCGGCGGTGGCAAGCAGCGGTACTGCCTGCCCGGTGAGCGCCAGCGGGATCCACACCCCCGGCCTCGCCGCCCACCTGGTCAACTCCGGCTACGCCGGGCTACTGGTCGGCACGGCCCTGCTGCACGCAAGCAGTCCCCGAGCATGGTTCGCCGAGTTCGCCCGACACCGCAGCGCCCGTCCCAGTCCGGAGATCCCATGACCAGCTCACCCGCTCTCACCCTGCGTGACGCGCTGGAGTCGGTACGACGCCATGCCCCGCAGGACTACGTGATCGCCGACGCCGCGCTGCCCACCGATCGCATCGCGAGCGACTTCGCGACCCGATTCGCCGGAATACCAGCCACCTCCGCCTCCCGCCCGGAGAAGGTCGTGCGGTATGCGGTGCCGGGCTCGCCCATCCCGGTGCTGCTGGGCCTCTATGGCTGCCCATCCCGGGTGCGTGGCTGGTTTCCCGGGCTGGCGGCCAGGACGAACCCCACCACGGTGGCCCGCCTGCTGGGCGAGTTGCGGCCCCCACAACCCGGACACGGTGCTGCCTGCCAGCAGCGGATCGAGACCGGCCAGCTCGACCTGGGCACGCTGCCCGTGCTGCGCGCCACGCCGCGCGATGCCGGCCCGTATCTGACGATGGGCGTGGTCTCCGCGCAGGATCCAGACCGTGGCGAGCTCACCCTGTCCACGCATCGCATGCTCGTGCTGGATCGCCACCGGCTGGCGATCTGGATGGTGCCGGGCAGGCGGCTGCGCGAGCTGCACGAGGCTGCGCTGCACGCCGGCACCAGGCTCCCGGTCGGCATCAGCATCGGCGCCCCACCAGCGGCGATGCTCGCCTCCGCGCTGAGCACCGCCGTGCTTCCACCCGGGGTCAGCAAGCTCACCCTGGCCGGGGCGCTGGCCGGGGAGCCGATCAGCACCGCGGCGGCGGTCAGCCAGCCGCTCCCGGTGCTCGCCGCCTCCGAGATCGTGCTCGAGGGATACCTCGACCACTCGGTCGCCGACGAAACCCTCGACGGGCCACTGTCAGTGTCGCTCCCGGAGTTCCTCGGCTACGACGGGGAAGCCAAGCGGGCCCTGCCGGTGGTGACGGTGACCGCGCTGACCAGCCGACTCGCGCCGATCTACCAGGCGGTGATCGGGCCCGGCCGGGAGCAGTCGGTGATCCTCGGCCTGGCCGGCGCGCTCTCGGTGGCGCTGACCGGCTTCAACCAAGGCTGGCAGATGATCACAGATCTGCACTACTGCGCGGCCGGCGGTGGGATGCTGCTCCTCGTCATCGCCGTGCGGAAGGACTCCGAAGCGGCCGATGGCCGGCTGGGCGCCCTCGCCCGGTGCATCTTCGACCGGCACCGGTTCGTCAAGCTGATCGTCTTCACCGACGACGACGTCGACATCACCTCCACCGAGGATGTCTGCTGGGCCATCACCACCCGCTCCAACCTCGGCACCGACTGCATCACCCTGCCGGGATACTCACCGCTGCCGATGGACCCCTCGCAACGACCGGAGTGGGCAGCGGCCCGGGGAGCCGATGGCGCCAGCGCCCGATCGTTCATCGACGCCACCACCCCCTACCGCCTCCGACACGCGACGAAGCGAAGCTTCCCGACACTGCAACTGCAACATGGACCACTGGGACAGGGGTCCGGGCGATGAGACTCGTGGTGGGGATCACCGGCGCGACCGGTTCGGTGATCGGCGTGCGGGTCCTCCGGGGGCTGCGCACCCTGGGGGTCGAGACTCATCTGGTGCTCAGCCGGTGGGGACGCGCGACGCTGGAGATGGAAACCGACCTGAGCGCCCCCGAGGTCTACCAGCTGGCCGACCAGGTACACGGCTGCGGCCACCTTGCCGCACCGATCGCCAGCGGCTCTTTCCATACCGACGGAATGATCATCGTACTGTGCAGCATGAAGACCCTCGCCGCGGTGCGAACCGGATACGGCGAGGGGCTGATCCCCCGCGCGGCCGACGTGACCCTCAAGGAACGACGCCGACTGGTACTGGTGCCTCGAGAGCTCCCGCTCTCCGAGATCCACCTGGAGAACATGCTCGCCCTGTCCCGGATGGGTGCGGTGATCATCCCTCCGGTACCCGCGTTCTACACCCGACCCACCACCATCGAGGAAATCGTCACCCACATCGCCGCGCGGGTGCTCGACCAGTTCGACCTGGACCTACCGGGAGTGCCCCGATGGTCTGGACCACAGCCGCGAGCGGTGCGCTGCCAGCCACCGCCGCCGGGCCGCGCTTAACGGGGCCGACGAGGTCCACGGTGATCCAGCCGCCGTAGAGGGCAACCCGATCAGTGAGTTGTGGCCGATCGCGGGCGGTCGGCTGTGGTTGCTCATGTGGAGGTTCGGGGCAGGTGTGCTCCGCTCGTGGGGTCGCCCTCGGCCCCTCGCCGCGCGCTGGAAGGCACGCGCGGGAGCCTCCCCATGATCACGCCAGTCGGGCGGTAGCGTGACCGGGCCCTTGGCCCCCCACCGCGCAAGGCTCCAGCACATGCCCCTCATCACCGATCCCGTGGGCTACTGGGATCACTACGCCGAGGGCGTCGTCAACGAGACACCCGAAGAGGCTCTCAAGAACGCCTTCGGCTGGACACAGTACGAAGGCCACGGCCCTGGTGATGAACTGCTCGGCGAACCCCTCACCACGCTGGAGCTCGGCAGTGGCCGCGGTAACGCGGTCGCAGCGCTGGCGACACCAGCGCTGAGGAACAGTGGGACGCGGTTTACTCGATCTGGGGAGCGCTGTGGTTCACCGACC
>JAFATA010000081.1 GCA_019244165.1 Pseudonocardiales bacterium
CGCCCGGGACCGGGGATGCGCTTTCCCCGGCTGCGACCGGCCACCGGGACTCTGCCAAACCCATCACCGCCGGCACTGGGCCGACGGTGGTGACACCAACATCGACAACTGCGTCCTTTTATGCGAGACACACCACCGGCACGTGCACTGCACCGGGTGGGAGATCCTCATCCACCCCGACCACGTCACCTTCATCCCCCCAGCAATCATCGACCCCGACCGCACACCACTCCACAACCCACTCCGCTGCTAAGTGGTCACCCCCGTCAGTGACCTCGCTAAGTTTCCCAGACGCAGCTGCACGCCAGGGATCCTGCATGCCCTGCTGCCCTGGGCGTGGAGGTAGCCCGCGTCGATGAAGCCACAGTAGGCGTTGCTCACGAAGTGCTTTCCGAACCCGCGCCTGGAGGAGGCGATCAAGACAAAAAACGGGCCCCGAAAAGGGGCCCGAGGCAAACGTTCCTCAACGAGGACTCTGTCATGTTAGCTGACCTCAGTCTGAGCCGCCAAGGTGGTCGCTCGGAACGTTCAGATAGTGGCGGCGGGAACTGGCGCGGAGGACCACCCGGCCCTGGCCGCTATGCTTGGAGTTGGTGTTCCACTACTGAGTCGGTGAAGTCTTCGGGCACAGCGTCCATGATGATTTCGTCGCACTGTTGGCCCAGCCAGCGCGCGCCATTGCGCCGCACGCCAACGATTGTGAAGCTGGCCTTCTGGTAGGCGCGGATGGCAGCCTTGTTCGGCTCCCAGACCTCCAGCTTGACGTTGCGCAATCCGGCGACGTGGAAGGCCCAGTCCAGGGTCAGCTTCGTGGCCTCGGTGCCCAGGCCCTCCCCGCGGTGCTCGCCGAGCAGGATCACATAGTCGGCGACCTGCTTACGCGCCTCGATGTGCAAGGTGCTCAGCCCGATCGGTTGCCACGTCTCACCGTTGTTCATAGATCACATCGAAGAACGGTGAACACCGTGGTCGCCCCAGTCATCGACATCAAGCACGTGCAGATCGGTCACGACGAGCTGGCAGCGGTCCGCGACACGCTCATGGCTGCGGACCTATCCGGCAACGCTGAAGTCATCGACCGCTACGAACACGAACTCGCCAGCTAGTTTGGCACGAGATTCGCCGTTGCCTGCTCCTCGGGTACGGCGGCCATCCACCTCGCGTTGCTCGCGCTGGGCGTCGGTTCTGGCGCAGAAGTGATTGTTCCAGCTACCGCGCCCGTGATGACCGCGCTGCCGGTGCTTGCCCTCGGCGCAAGTTCCCGTTTTCGCCGATGTCGCCCACCCGGCCACCTTCGCTCTCGATCTAGCCGACGTGGCGGGCAAAATCACTCCACGCACCAGAGCAGTGATCGCGGTTCCGATGTGGGGCTATCCGGCAGACGGACCTGAGCTGGCGCAGGCGTGCCGCGCCTGGGGTGTGCCGCTCGTCGAAGACGCGGCGCAGGCCCATGGCACCACCTTGTTTGGCCGCTACGTTGGCACCCACGGCGCGATCGGCACATTCAGTACCCACGCCCGCAAGCTGATCTGCACCGGGGAAGGCGGCTTCTGCCTGACCGACGACCCTGCGCTGGCCGACCGGCTTCGCCCATTGCGTAATCTCGGCAAGCCACCCAGTGGCGGTGAGTTCGGCACCGGATTTGGCCTCAACTACAAGCTGCCCGCGTTGGCGGCCGCGCTCGGCCGCGTCCAACTTTCCCGCCTCAACAGCCGCCTCGCCCGACGGAGCCTCATCCTCGAAAAGTTGACCGCCATGGCCAGTGAGATCTCCGGGTTGGAGCCGTTCCCCATCTCGCGCGGCCGGGATCGAGTCCAATGTGCTGCGCTACCACTACCAGCCCCTGTACCGGACGCCGGTACTCGCCCGCTACACACCGATCCAGCCGTGCCATAACGCCGAACGCCTCGCTGTGACACTGCTGACGTTTCCCTGCCACGAGCGTGTCGCTACCGATGAGGCTGCCCGAATCAGAGCACCATGGGGCGGGTGACTGTCAAACACGCTACCGCCAGTGTCTTCCTCTTCGCCTGCGACGACAACACCTGGCGCATTGGACTCATCCGCCACCCCCGGCTGGGAAAGTGGATGTTGCCCGGCGGGCACGTCGAACCCGACGAGAACCCCGCCGAGGCAGCGCTGCGCGAAGTTGCTGAAGAGACCGGCCTCGCCGCCCGGCTCATGCCCGGCCCAGGACCCGATGAGCCCGACGGAGCCAACGAGCCTTCAGTGATCGCGCCGTGGTGGATCGTTGAGCAACATGCGCCCGGCGAGCGACGCGAACCCCAGCCGCATATCCACGTCGACCACCTCTATCTCGCTCTCGCCGAAACGAGCGCGCCCGCACCCGGCGCCGAGCTGCCGTTCACGTGGTACGCCGCCGATGAACTCGCCACCGTAGACATGTTCGCCGACACCCGCGTCCGCGCTGCATACCTTTTCGACCGGATCGACGTCTTCGCACAGACGGCCTCCTCCGACCGGGTGGCCGGGTAGAGCCCCCGCGTGCTCCCCTCCGTGCCGGGCGTCTCCCGTCCCGCAGAGTGACCACTCGACGCCGTCAGTGCCCCTGGAGTTGTTGCTCGACCACTGAGCCGGTGAAGTCTTCGGGCACGGCGTCCATGATGATGTCGTCGCACTGTCGCCCCAACCAGCGCGCGCCATTGCGTGTCAAGGGCGGCGGGTGAGGTGATGCCTCGGCGTGGCGATTGACCCACTGCGCTCACACGCCTGGGCGGAAACCACATGGGGACCCGTCGGCGAGACGTGCCAGCTCGATCGCTTCGTCGCCCTGGTGCGCTGAGCTGACCATAGTGTCGGTCTAGGCCGGTAGGGTGACGGGTGTGGATGCGCGCCCGGTGGTGCTGCGGCGGCTGCTGCCTGAGCCGGGAACCGTGACCGCAATCGAGGCCCTGGAGGGGCTTGCGTTGGCCGATCTGGCCGCCGATCACCGCCCGTACCTGGTGCTCAACATGGTGGCTACCGCCGATGGTGCGGCTACGGTGGGGCACCGAACCGCCCCGCTCAGCAACCCCGCCGACCGGCAACTGTTCGGCGAGCTGCGGACGCACGTCGATGCGGTCATGGTCGGTGCCGGGACGGTGCGCACCGAGCGCTACGGGCGCCTGGTCCGCGACCCGGCCCGCCGGCAGCGCCGGGTCGTCCGCGGGCTGGCGCCCGACCCGCTGGCCATCGTCGTGAGCCGCCGGCTGACCCTGACCCCGGACCTGCCGCTGCTAGCCGACCCGCATTCCCGCGTGGTCGTGATTACGGCCAGCGACGCTGAACTCTCGGGCTGTGCGGCGGACGTCAGCTACCTGCGCCCGGCACCGGGTGAGGAGGTGGACCTGGCCGTGATGCTCGCCCGGTTGCGCACCGAGCACGGGGTGCGCTCGGTGCTGTGTGAAGGCGGCCCGACCCTCAACGCTTCCCTGCTGCCGGCTGGCCTGGTGGACGAGCTGTTCCTGTCCATCGCGCCCATCCTGGCCGGCAGCACAGGGTCGCGCTCCATCATCGAGGAGGCACCACTGCGCGAACCGGTCGGCTTGCACCTGGTGTGGCTGCTGGAGTCGGACAGCCAGCTGTTCGCCCGGTACACGCTACGGCCGCAACCTGCTTAGGGGCACCCGATCTCCTCCCAGCCCGGCACGTCCTGCCGGCGCCGGGGAGCGGGCCCGACGTACAGCGCCACCGGACGGACCAGCCGGCCGGTGCGTTTTTGCTCCATGATGTGCGCGCACCAGCCCGCCGTGCGGGCACAGGTGAACATCCCCGGCATCATGTGCGGGGGGACCTGGGCAAAGTCCAGAATCACCGCGGCCCAGAACTCGACGTTGGTCTCGATCACCCGCTCCGGCCGCCGGTCGGCCAGCTCGACCAGTGCGGCATGCTCCAGCGCCACCGCCACCTCGTAGCGTGGCGCACCGAGCTCTTCGCAGAACCGGCGCAGCACTCGGGCGCGCGGGTCCTTGGCCCGGTACACCCGGTGGCCGAATCCCATCAGCCGCTCACCGCGATCCAGCACCCCGCGGACCACGGCGGTGGCGTTGCCGGTGCGTTCCACTTCCTCGATCATCGGCAGCACCCGTTCCGGCGCGCCCCCGTGGAGTGGGCCGGCCATCGCGCCGATCGCCCCGGACAGGCAGGCGGCGACGTCAACACCGGTGGAGGCGATCACCCGAGCGGTGAAGGTCGAGGCGTTGAGGCCGTGCTCCGCGGCCGACACCCAGTAGGCGTCGACGGCCTTGACGTGGGCCGGGTCCGGCTCGCCACGCCAGCGGGTCATGAAGCGTTCGCTGATGGTGGTGCACTGGTCAATCCGCCGCTGGGGGACGGCCGGCTGGTGGATCCCGCGGGCAGCCTGCGCCATGTAGGACAGCGCCATCACCGAGGCCCTGGCCAGATCCGCGCGGGCCTGCGCGTCGGAGCTGTCCAGCAGCGGGCGGTAGCCCCAGATCGGGGCGAGCATCGCCAGCGCGGCCTGCACGTCGACCCGCACGTCACCGGTGTGGACCGGCAGGGGAAACGGTTCGGCGGGCGGCAGGCCGTGCCCGAAGCAGCCATCGGTCAGCAACGCCCACACGTCACCGAAGGTCACGTAACCGGCCAGGTCCTCGATGTCCACGCCGCGATAGCGCAACGCCCCACCGTCCCGATCTGGTTCGGCGATCTCGGTGTGGAAAGCGACCACGTCCTCCAGCCCCGGCCGGAAACCGGGGGTGACCACCAGCCCACTTGATGCCGCCACGTCATCCCTCCTCGCGCGATAGTGCCCGTACCACGGGCGCGCGGGTCGCTGGCCGGCCAGCGGAGGTAGGCGCACGCGCGGCGCCGCGCAGACGACTACACAGTGCACCCGATAGCCACTCTGAGGCAATGTAGATCATGACTTCCTGCCGCCGTCGCAGCCCGCCGTCGTCGCAGGACGTAGGTTGCCAGTAGGCGGACCCGAGGGACGGGGTCTGAGGGATAGATGAGGTTGCGGCGTGACGGCTGAGTGGACACCCCGGGGGAATCGGAGCGCGCAGCTGGCCCGGATGCGGGTCGCCTACTCTGCCGGCGCGCTGAACGAAGTCGACCTCGCCGGCACGTGGTACGAGCAGTTTGCAGCCTGGCTCGATGACGCGCTCGCCGCGGGTCTTGCCGAGCCCAACGCCATGGTGCTGGCCACCGCGGACGCTGAGGGCCTGCCCAGCTCCCGGATCGTGCTGGCCAAGGGTCTCGATGAGCGGGGCGTGGTGTTCTACACCAACTACACCTCCACCAAGATGCACGACCTGGACGCCACCCCCTTCGCTGCGGCCACGTTTCCCTGGATTGCACTGCACCGCCAGGTGCACCTGCGCGGGCCGATCGAGGTGCTCACGCCGGAGGAGAACACGGCCTACTGGAAGATCCGCCCGCGGGGTGCCCAGCTGGGGGCATGGGCCTCGACGCAGTCCACTGTGGTGCCCGACCGGCGCACCTTGGATGAGGCGTTGGAATACGCTGCCGCCCGCTTCGCCGACACCGAGCAGGTCCCGTTGCCGCCGCACTGGGGCGGGGTGCGGATCCGGCCGGTGAACGTGGAGTTCTGGCAAGGCCGGCCCGACCGGATGCACGACCGGCTGCGCTACCACGTGACCGATGACGGCGACTGGGCTGTGCAGCGGCTCGCCCCCTAGTACACCCGTCTGAAACGTGGGGGAGCTACCGTGGGGAGGTGTCTTGTGAGAAAACTGTGAGGTTGGGGTACCCGGGTGGCGAGCACCGGATGCCGATCGTCCGGGCTACCCAGGGGGCGTCCGGGATCAGCTTGGGCACGCTGCGGGCCGACACCGGGATGGTCGCTCTTGACCCCGGGTTCGTAAACACCGCCGAGTGCACGTCAAAGATCACCTATATTGACGGCGAAGAAGGGGTGCTGCGCTACCGGGGTTATCCGATCGAAGTGCTGGCTGAGTGCTCGACCTTTCTGGAAACCAGCTACCTGTTGATCTACGGGGAGCTGCCGACCAGAAGGCAGCTGGAGAACTTCACCGAGCTGATCCGGGTACACACCCTGCTGCACGAGGACCTCAAGCGTTTCTTCGATGGCTTCCCCCGGGACGCCCATCCGATGCCGGTGCTCTCCAGCGCGGTATCCGCGCTGTCCACCTTCTACCAGGACAGCCTCGACCCCTTCGACCACGACCAGGTGGAGATCTCCACCGTGCGACTGCTGGCCAAGCTTCCCACCATCGCCGCGTACGCCTACAAGAAGTCGATCGGCCAGCCGTTCCTCTACCCGAACAACTCGCTGGGTTTGGTACACAATTTCCTGCGGATGACCTTTGGCCTGCCCACGGCACCCTACGAGGTCGATCCGGTGATGGTCAACGCGCTGGACCTGTTGTTCATGCTGCACGCCGATCACGAGCAGAACTGCTCGACGTCCACCGTGAGGATGGTCGGGTCCACGCAGGCCAACCTGTTCGCCTCGACCTCAGCGGCGATCAATGCGCTGTTCGGGCCGCTGCACGGTGGGGCGAACCAGTCGGTGCTCGAGATGCTCGAGCGCATCCGCGCCGACGGGGGCGACGTCGACGCCTTCGTCACCAAGGTGAAAAATCACGTTGGCGGCGTGCGGTTGATGGGCTTCGGGCATCGGGTCTATAAGCACTACGACCCCCGCGCGAAGATCGTCAAAAAAATCACCGACGAGATCCTGGACAAGCTGGGGGTCAGCGACCCCTTACTCGATATCGCCCTGGCGCTGGAGGCCACGGCGCTGGCCGACGACTACTTCGTCGAGCGCAAGCTCTACCCCAACGTCGACTTCTACACGGGCCTGATCTACCGGGCAATGGGCTTTCCGACCAAGATGTTCACGGTGCTCTTTGCGCTGGGGCGGCTACCGGGTTGGATCGCGCACTGGCGGGAGATGATGAGTGATCCGGAAACCAAGATCGGCAGGCCGCGCCAGGTCTACGCCGGCTACCCCGAACGGGACTACACCGCGATTACTCAGCGTTGAGTTCCCGCCACGTGGGAACAGCCGTTAGGCGGTGCGCGAGCTGCTGCCCGACGCGTAGGGTGCCCGCAGACTAACCCGAGGGCTCCCGAGAGCTAAGGTAGCTATGCGCACCATCGAGTGGGTCGACGGACACGTCGACGTGATCGACCAAACGGCCCTGCCGCAACAGCGTCGGGTGGCCCTGCACACCGTCAGCGAGGTGGTGGACGCGATCCGCCGGTTGGTGGTGCGCGGCGCGCCTGCGCTGGGCGCGCTGGGCGCTCTCGGTGTCGCGCTGGCCGCGGCGCGCTCGGCGGAGCGGGGCTATGACCCGCAGGCCGTGCGGGCCGATGCCCGTCGCATCGCCGGAGCCCGCCCCACCGCGGTCCACCTGAGCTGGGCGGTGCAGCACGTGCTGCCCGCGGTGTCGCGGGGACCCGCCGCAGTGGCCGACGCCGCGCAGGCTCTGGTGGAGGCCGATGTGCGGGCCTGCGCGACGCTGTCCCGGCTCGGCGCCGCCCTGCTGCGCAGTTACGTGGGTGACCGGCCCATGGTGCTGCACACGCATGGCAACGCGGGCGCGCTGGCCGGCGTGGAGTGGGGCACCGCACTCGGCGTGGTACGGACGCTGCACGCCGACTCGCTGATCCGGATGGTAGTAGTCGGGGAGACTCGCCCGCTGCTGCAGGGCTCCCGGATCACCGCGGTGGAGCTCGCCCAGCTGGGTGTGCCGCATCAGGTGGTGGTCGACGCCGCGGGTCCAGGGCTCATCGCCAGCGGCCAGATCGATGTGGTGATCGTCGGAGCGGACCGGATCGCGGCCAACTACGACGTGGTGAACAAGGTGGGCACCTACCCACTGGCACTGGCCGCGGCCCGGGCCGGCATCCCCTTCGTGGTCGCCGCCCCGACCGCCACGCTGGATTGGGACGCGCCCACCGGATCAGCGGTGAGCATCGAGTACCGCGACCCCGACGAAGTGCTCCTCGTGGGTGGCTGGCGGATGGCACCAGCCACCTCCGCCGCCCTCAACCCCGCCTTCGACGTGACCCCCGCCGACCTGGTGACCGCCATCGTCACCGAGTCCCGGGTAATCGAGCCCTCTCGCGCGGCCGAGCCGACGGGAATGGCGCGCGCGCTGACGGTCCCCGCCATGCGGATGGCCGGGGCCTCCTGACTAAGTAAGGCAGCAGCCTGACTTAGTGATTGCCCCCGAAGGACTTCCGGAGGCGACCACTACGATGCTGGCCATGGACGTAGCCGCGGATCCGCTCATCGAGGAGCCGACTCTTCTCAAAGCGCTCCTCAAGGTACGGCATTGGCAGAAGCGTGAGATTTTTGCACGGCACTGGGATCACGTCGCGAAGACGATTGATCCTCGGCTTGTCGGCAGTTGTCCGGGGCACGCGCAGTTCTATCGATGGCTCAGTGGCAGTCTTCGTGGCGTGCCGTATCCTGACGCCTGCATGATTTTGGAGATCATGTTCTCGGGATGGACGGTTCAGCAGCTCTTCCAGCCCGTACGGGCATCGCGGAGCATGCTGCTGCGCCCGCCCGCCGCGAAGCCCGAGAAGAACGATGGCGGTAATCTGGTACTCAGGGACACTGCAGGGATCCCCGAGGTGGGGCACCGCCCGGGCTGGGAAGGGCGGGTAATCGCCATGAGCGCTGGTCGGGCTCGGGACTTCCTCACTCGCATCGAGGCCTCCAACGTCGGGGCCGAGACGCTCGACCAGTTGGCCGATGATCTGCGCCGTTTGGTCGTCGCCTACCTCCAGCAGCCGCTGCCCACCCTGCTCGGTGACCTGGTGGGCACCCAGGACCGCGCCTTCGAGCTGCTGGAGGGACGCCAACCCCCGACCCAGACCCGGGATCTCTACCTGGTCGCCGGGATCACCTGCGGGCTGATGGCGATGGCCTCCCGGGATCTTGGTGCCGCCCATGACGCGATGACCCAGGCCCGTACCGGTTACGCGTGCGCGGATAACGCCGGGCACGATGGTCTGCGCACTTGGATTCGGGGCTTGCAGGCCAATATCGCTCACTGGTCGGGGCGTTGGGCGGATGCGGTGCGTTATGCCCGGCTTGGCGCGGAGCCGGCGGCCCGCAGCCGGGGCACTGCTGTGGTGTTGTTGGCCAGCGGCGAGGCCCGGGCGCTGGGCGCGCTGAATCGGTTCACCGAGGCGCGGGCCGCGCTGGCCCGGGCGGCCCAGGCGCGGGAGCGGGTGCAGCCCGACGACCTGGATGACCTCGGCGGGCTGTGCACCTTCCGCCGACCCAACCAGCTCGCCTACGCCGCCGAGACGCTCTTCTGGGGCGGTGCGCCGGAGGCGGGCCAGGCGGAACGATTCGCCCTGGAAGCGTTGGCCACCTACCCTGCGGTCATCGAGGGCGGTTCCTTCCGAAACGAAACGAACGCCCGCTGCGTTCTCGCGGTGGCTCGGGTGGCCCAGGGCGAAGTGGAGGGTGCGGCCGAAGCACTCGGCCCGGTGCTGGCCCTTCCCCCCGCTCAGCGCGACCACACCATCCTGACCTCGATCGAGCGGGTGCGTACCGCGCTGGGCGGCCTCACCGACCCCGGTCGTGACGCCATCGCGTTGACCGGCGCCTTCGACGCATTCGCCGCCGAACGCCTGACCCTGCCCGGATAACCAGCACTCTCAGCACCAAGTTCCCTTGTCCGATGAGTGCGGCTGCAAAAACAACGCCAGAAGCCCTGAGAGGGGATGGATAAAGGCCTGGGGTCTAAAAAGTGCGACCCGCCGTTGTGGTTATGCTCGCAGCCGGATCCTGGTTTCGCTGACCTTGCCGTGGTGGGGGTTCGTGCCTGATGTCGTGTGAGGATGAGACATTCCGTGGCTGATGCGTTCCTATCCTATGCGCGCAAAGACATGCCTTTCGTCCGGCAGCTGACCACGGCGCTACGGGCCCGGAACCGGGAGGTCTGGGTCGATCTCGATGGCATTCCCCCTTCAGCGCGCTGGATGGTGTGTGCCCATCGGTGCGGATGAAGTCGCGGTGGTGGATCACATTGGGCGGACTGCGAAAGCGGTGTTCGAGCGCCGGGTACGGGTAGTCGACAGTCAAGCGGTGAGGGATGTGAACAACGCCCTGTTCAAGACTCTGTCCACGAGCTGACCCCGCCGAACGCGGCAGCCTGCATGTTCCGCGGAACCGCGATGGCTGACCCGCAAGCCGGTGACCACCTGTAGCGCGGACGGTAGGGTGCCGTGACGCTAGCGGGGAGGTGCGGTGGCCAGGGCCTTCGTCAGCTATGCCAGCCAGGAGTCGCCGAGCATCGGGCGTTTTGCAGTCGCCGTGGCGAGGTGCAGCGGCTGGCCGGGTTGGTGCGATCCCCCGCCGAGCGAGCCGACCAAGCGGTGCTGCTGGTGGTGGCCACTTCGGGGTGCGGTGCCGGCTACGGCAGCAGCACGACGCTGCGGAGCACCTCGCCGCGCTGCATCTTCTCGAAGGCCGTTTCCACGTCCTCCAGCGTGATCGTTTCGGAGACGAACTTCTCCAGGGGTAATCGGCCTTGCAGGTGCAGCTCGACCAGCATCGGGAAGTCCCGCTCGGGGAGGCAGTCGCCATACCAGGACGACTTGAGTGCCCCGCCCCGGCTGAAAAACTCCAGCAGCGGGATGTCGGGCACCATCAGCTCCGGGGTGGGTACCCCGACCAGCACGACGGTGCCCGCCAGGTCGCGGGCGAAGAATGCCTGTCGCCAGGTTTCTGGGCGGCCCACCGCGTCGATCACGACGTCGGCCCCGAAGCCGCCGGTGTAGGCCTGCACCGCTGCCACGACGTCGCACTCCCGGGCGTTGACCGTGTGCGTCGCGCCGAAGTCGCTGGCCCACCGCAGCTTGCGCTCCTCGACGTCGATGCCGATGATCGTGGTCGCGCCCGCCAGCCGAGCCCCGGCGATGGCGGCGTCGCCCACCCCGCCGCACCCGATCACCGCCACCGAGTCACCGCGGATGATACCGCCGGTGTTCAGCGCCGCGCCGAGTCCGGCCATCACGCCGCAGCCGAGCAGTCCGGCAATCTCCGGTGCGATCGCAGGGTTAACCTTGGTGCACTGGCCGCTGTGGACCAAGGTCTTCTCGGTGAACGCCCCGATACCCAGCGCAGGCGACAGCGCGGTGCCGTCCGCCAGCCTCATCGACTGGGTGGCGTTGTGGGTAGCAAAGCAGTACCAGGGCTTGCCCCGGCGACAGGCACGGCAGTGCCCGCATACCGCGCGCCAGTTGAGGATGACGAAGTCACCGGGTGCGAGAGTTTCGACCCCCGCACCCACCGCCTCCACCACTCCGGCAGCCTCATGTCCGAGCAGGAACGGGAACTCGTTGTTGATCCCGCCCTCGCGGTAGTGCAGGTCGGTGCGGCACACCCCGCACGCCTGCACCGCGACCAGCGCCTCACCCGGGCCCGGATCCGGCACCTGCACGGTCGTCACCGTCACCGGCGCCCCCTTGCTGGGCGCCACCACCCCGCGTACCTCGTGGCCCACTTCGACCTCCCGGGCCTCGCGGCCCACCTCCCGTGGTCAGTGGGCTAACGGGCTCAGCGCTTCCGCCTGCGGCGCTTGCCGCTGGGAGCGCTGATCGCCAGCAGCAACCCGCCCAGCAGGCCGCAGTTGGCCAGGAAGTGCTGCTGGTGGGCCTTGCGGGTGTCGGGGGGGCCGGGAGCCCAGAACGGGTGCTCGGCCACCGTGCTCGGGATCAGGTCCGCGGCGAGCACAGCGGCCGCGAGCTGGGGTGCCCACCCGAGGGCCATCATCAGCCCAGCGGTGATCTTCACGGCAGCGCCCGCTTGCACGAGCACCGCTGGACTGACGGGGGGCGTGGGCACGATCCCTTGGGTCTTGGCCAGCAGCGGCGTGGTTGCTTCGATCTTCGGTTTAGGGTTGAGCAGAGTTTCCACGCCATTGGCGATGGAGACGGCGGCAATCAGCGGGCGGGCAACGCGGCTTAGCAACACGGCGGCTCCTCTCTGAGGTGTTCGCTTTCGCACCGTAGCCCTCCTGCGCCGCCATGAGTGTGAAGCCACCCATCTGGGGCATAGGTGGATGTCAGTCCGCCAGCGCCTTCGCGGCGGCGATGAGCAGTTCCGCCCGATTGGCAATCTTGATGCGGCTGCGTCCCGACGCGAGCCCGAGAGCCTGTTCAGCAGCGTCGATCGCCTTCCAACCGGCCCAGGTGATCACCTCCACGCCTCGCCGGGTGAGCCTGTCGATGATCATGTCAGGGTCGCGGTACGGAGCGCGGGGCAGGGTGTCGAGGTCGGTGAGCAGCTGCTCGACGGTCTCCTTGGCGTCGCCCTTGTTGGTGCCGATCACCCCCGTGGGGCCGCGCTTGATCCAGCCAACCACGTACTCGCCGGATGCGGTGCCACCGTTGCGCTGCACCCGACCGGCCACGTGCGGGATCACTCCGGACCGCTCGTCGAACGGGACCCCGGGTAGGGCCAGCCCGCGGTAGCCCACCGAGCGCAGCAGCAGCTGGGCCACCAGCGTCACCGTCTCACCAGTGCCCACGACGCCGCCGGAGCCGTCCAGCTCATTGCGTTTACACTGCACCGCCTCCACCGCCGCGGTGCCGAGCACGGCCACCGGAGCGAGCAGGAACCGCAGGTGGATCCGCCGTGGGCGGCCAAGCGGGGACCGGGTAGACCACTCCTGCAGCGTCTCGAGGTTGCGCCGCACTGTTTTGTTTGTCTCCACCAGCTCCTTGCCGGCCTCATCGAGCACCAGCTCAGCAGGATCCACGATCACATCGGCATTGGCTAGTTCGCCCAGCTCACGCAGCTCCTTGGTAGTGAACTTAGCCTGCGCCGGGCCGCGTCTGCCGACGATGTGGACATCACTGATCGCGCTGGCGCCGAGTACCGTCAGCACGTGATCGGGCATGTCGGTGATGTCCAGCTCGTGCGCTGTCTTCGCGAGAATGCGGGCGACGTCCACCGCGACGTTGCCTACCCCGACCACCACCGCGCTGCGCGCATCCAGGGTAAATGCGTCCACCTCGGCATCAGGGTGACCGCAGTACCAGGCCACGAACTCGGTTGCCGAGAAGCTTCCGGGCAGGTCTTCGCCGGGAATGGACAGTCGACGGTCTATCGGCGACCCGGTTGCGTAGACCACCGCGTCGTAGTGTTCCCGCAGTTCGTCCACGCTGATCCCGGAACCCAGTTCCACTCCGCCCAGAAACCGTACGGCCGGCCGCTCCAGGATCTTGCATAGGGTGATCTCCAGCGATTTCATCTTCAGATGGTCCGGCGCCACGCCATAGCGCAACAGTCCGTACGGGCAGGGCAGACGGTCCACGACATCTATCGATAACGCGTCGTGTTTGCTCAGTTCATCGGCCGCGTACAGTCCGGAGGGACCGGACCCGACCACCGCCACCCGAACTGTTTCAGACACGGCTGACGCACCTCCTGCGTACAAGACACAGATCTTTCCCGCTCGACATCTCGACGTTACGCCCTATCGGCGGCCAGGCGTCGCAACATCGTGACGGTCACGCCATCAGCCCACCGCGCCTCGCCACGAAGTACCGAGACTCCGCCTGGGCGCGCCAGATCGTCACATACTGCCACCGCTGCCGACAAGTCCTGATCACGGGTGTACCCGTTGACCACCGCCACACACCGCAATCCTGCGGCCACGGCGGCTTGCACCCCGTTCGCCGAGTCCTCCACGGCTACCACGCCGGTGGCAGTCAGGCCCAAGCGAACCAGCGTCTGCAGGTAGACGGCCGGATCGGGCTTGAGATCAGTAACGTCTGAGCCGGTGACGACGACGTCAAATGCATCGAGCCCAAAAAGCACGTCGAGCAACGGCACTGCCCAGTCGCTGGTACCCGTGGTCGCGACCGCGGTGGCCACGCCCTCGGCGCGCAGTGCCGAGATCAGCTCTGCCGCGCCTGGCCGGGCCTCGAATGCGCCCATGCGGATCAGCGCCGCAAACCGGCGGGTTTTGTCACGGTGTAATGTCGCTGCCAGTGCAGCGGCCTCGGTAGGGGAGTGCCCCCGGGATTGGAGGTAGCGTTCAATGCGTTGGCGACCACCGGTGATTGTGAGCAGTTGGCCGTATTCCTCGACACTCCACCGGTAACTCAAGCCGGCCGCCTCGAAGGCCTCATTGAATGCCACCCGATGGCCGTCTCGCTCAGTGTCGGCCAGTGTCCCGTCCAGATCGAAAATGACTGCTCGCAGCGGGTCCACCCTAGGACCGCCCGGCGGGCACCGGCTTCCCGCGGTGGGGTGGAACCGCGGGAGAGCGCCGTCCACGCGTCCCGTGGAACTCCGCCCGCACCGACTTCGAGTCCCGGGTCCGGCCCGCTGACCGCTCCAGATCACGCTCCCGATCCCGCGAAAAACCACTTTCAGCCGATCGTGAAGATCTTTTATGCGGGTCATGATTCGTGTCAGAAGTAGTTTGACGGTCTGGCTGGCCGTCGGTGAGGGCGCCCAGGGTCTCGATGAGGTCGCGCACCGAGGTGAAGGTTCCCCGGCGGATGGCCTGCTGGGTGATGATGCCCAGGGAGACCTCGACGAGCTTGCGCCACGGGTCGGCCGCAGTCGCGGGTGCTCCCTCAGCGATGCTGGCCTGCAGCGCCCGCTGCAACTCCGCGGCGCGCTGGGACAGATTAAAGTGAAGGCCACTGAGGTCGTGGGCCCGCGCCTGGGACTGCAGGTCGATGCCGAAGGTAAATGTCTCGACGTGGTCGGGCTGGATGCCCCACTTGCGCCAGATCCGAGAGACCGTAGTGAAGGAGATGCCCAGGTGCTGGCCCAGCAGCCGGGATGACCAGTGGCTCATCCCCAGATTCGCTGGGGGACGGCCGCCGTCAGCGAGTGTGGTGGCCACCACCTCGAGTTCGTCCACCACGGCCGGTCGGCCGGGCCGGGGCAGGTCGCCGAGAGCGTTGATTCCCCCGGCGGCATAGCGCTTACGCCAGCTGATCACCGTCGGGCGGGTCGAGCCAGTTCGGCGAGCGATCTCCGTGTTGGTCAGACCTTCTGCCGCCATCAGCACGATCCGCGCTCGTTGCGAGAGGCTCGGCCGCGCCGACACCGAGCGCACCAATGCCTCCAGCCGGCCCCGGTCTCCCTCGCGCAAGGTCAACGCAGCCGCGATAGCCATGCCCCATACTCCCGCACCGCGGACTGTAAAACAACTACCAACACATGGTCCTGCCTGGGGCGTCTGTGGCGCATCAGGCACACGTTCGGAGCACGTAGATCCTCTTGACACGCCCGCGCGTATCCGTGTGGACTCTAGTGGTCCGTGTCACAGTAAAGGCCTGGGCCCCTTCCACCGGGAACCCAACCCCAGCGACCTCACCACAGGCCGGCACGGGAGCGAGAAGAGTTAGAGGGGACAGACGATGGCGATCGAGTCTAGCGGACACAGTCGAGGTAACCCCCGAATTTATGAATTGATCGAGAACGCGCCGAAGACCGGCAAGAGCCCCACCATCTGGGCCTGGCCAGAAGTCGTGGACTGGCTTCGAATCGCCGGACAACCAGTGCCTGGGCCGTGGCCGCCCCACCAGAAGCCTCGACCCAACCCCGAGGAAGAGAGCCTCCCGGTGGCGATTGTCGAACCAGCGCGTCCGACGGACACGCCTGCCCCCCCGCGTCGCGAACCTCAGGAGGACACCCCTCCCGCTCCGCGTCACGAATCTCGGGCGGAAGCTCCTCCAGCTCCGCGGCGCGAACCTCAGGAGGAAGCTCCTCCCGCTCCGCGTCACGGATATGGATCGGCGGACGAGCCTCCTACTCGTCACGTTGGCCTCATGGACATGTAGCCCAGTTCCTCAGCGGCTTTATGTGGGGCTTTATGTGGTCGACAGCAGGCAATCGTCCTTCGTGGCGCCCGAAGAGGAGTACCTACGGGCGGGTCAAGGTTTGGGCCGTGAAGCCTTTTTCGTGGACTGTTCAGGACTAGGAGGGTTTGGATGTACCCGTCTCGTTTTCACTACGAGGCCCCGCGCTCGCTTGCCGAAGCGTTCAGCGTTTTGCAGGCGTACGGGGACGAGGCGAAGGTGCTCGCCGGAGGGCAAAGCCTCATTCCGCTTATCAAGCTGCGTTTCTCCGCGCCAGCGGTAATCGTTGATATTAACAACATTCCTGGCTTGGACTACCACGAAGAGGACTCCGACGGGTCGCTGAACATTGGCGCTCTGTGCCGGCACAGAACTCTGGAACGGTCCCCGCTGTTGCGGAGCAGGTATCCTACCATGGCGGCGTGTGCGCCGCTCATCTCCGATCCCATGGTCCGCACGCGCGGAACCTTGGTCGGCTCGCTGTGCCACGCGGATCCGCAGGGCGACTGGGCATCGGTGATGTTGGCGCTGGGCGGGGATATCATTGCCCAGAGCGCTAAGGGTGAGCGGGCTATCCCAGCCTCCCAGTTCGTGGTGGGGCCGTTCCAGAACGCCTTGGAGCCGAACGAGATCGCGGTCCGGGCGCGAGTGCCGGCATCCAAAGGCACCCGTTCGGGAACCTACCTCAAGCTCGAACGGCGGGTAGGGGACTTCGCGACCGTCGGTGTGGCGGTGGCCCTGGAGGCCTCCGGTAGCACGATCAACCGGGCAGGTATTGCGTTGACCGGTGTGGGGCCGAGCAACATTCAGTGCACCGAGGCGGAGCAGGCGCTGGCCGGTAAGACACTGAACGCCAGCACGGTAGAACAGGCAGCTCGGTTGGCGGCGCAGGCGGCCCAGCCCAAGACCGACGTTCGCGGCAGCGCAGAGTACAAGCGGCACATTGTGCACACCTTCGTCATGCGTGCGTTGAGCAACCAGCAGCAGGCCCGAGCGGCCTGACGTGCCTGGCATCTCGGGTTCGATACATTCTGAAGAAAGTAATGGTGACGTCAAGGAGGCGGCGTGGAAGAGCGGCGGATAAACGTCTTGGTGAACGGGGAACCGAAGTCTGTCGATGTCGAGCCTCGCTTACTCCTGGCCCACTTCCTCCGTGAGGTGCTGGGGCTGACCGGCACGCACATCGGCTGCGATACAACGAACTGCGGTGCGTGCACCGTGTTGCTCGATGGCTTGCCCGTGAAGTCGTGCACGATGTTCGCAGTCATGGTCGACGGGCATGAGGTCATGACCGTCGAGGGCCTCGGCATGCCCAGCGAGCTTCACCCCATTCAGGAAGGGTTCCGGGAGGAGCACGGGCTGCAGTGCGGTTTCTGTACGCCCGGGATGATGCTGGCAGCGAAAGCACTTCTCGACGAGAACCCCAACCCGACGGAGGAGGACGTACGCTGGGGACTGTCCGGCAACCTCTGTCGTTGTACTGGTTACCAAAATATTGTGAAAGCGGTCCTGTGGGCCGCGGAAAAACTGCAGTCCGAGGCGGGAGCAATTAGTCGCTGACGGCGAGAGGCTCAAGTCGACGACAAGGGAGATGTGACGTGGCGCAGGCATTAGACGAAGTCAAGATCGGTGGCTTGGGTGCAAGTCGCAAGCGGGTGGAAGATGATCGTTTCGTTGTGGGTAAGGGCAACTATACCGATGATTTCAAGTTGCCTGGCATGCTGCATATGGAGATCCTTCGTAGCCCCTTAGCCCACGCGCGGATCAAGTCCATCGACACGAGCAAAGCCTGGCAGATGCCGGGCGTCCACATGGTACTCACCGGCGACATGGCCGCCCAGCACAACCTGGCGTGGATGCCGACGCTGTCCTACGACACCCAGGCGGTGCTCGCCACCGACAAGGTGCGGTTCCAGGGTCAGGAAATCGCGTGTGTGGTGGCCGATGACCCCTACATCGCCAAGGATGGCTGTGAGGCGATCCAGGTTGAGTACGAGCCGCTTCCCGTGATTGTCAACCCTTATCAAGCCGTCGCGGAGGGCGCTCCCGTCATTCGGGACGACAAGGAAGGGCAGACGGACAACATCTGCTACCGCTGGGACGTCGGCGACAGGGAAGGGACCGAACGTGCCTTCGCTCAGGCCGACGTCGTCTCGAAGATTGAGCTGCACTACCCACGGTCGCATCCATCGCCGATTGAATGTTGCGGATCGATCGCGGACTACAACGCGGCGACCACGAAGCTGACGGTGTACATGACGACTCAGGCGCCGCACATCATCCGGGCGGCGGTGGCGATCGTCGCTGAGCTTCCGGAGCACATGATCCGGATCGTCTCGCCCGACATCGGCGGTGGCTTCGGCAACAAGGTCCCGGTCTATCCGGGGTACGTCTGCTCGATTCTCTGTTCCATCCTGCTCGCGCGGCCGATCAAGTGGATCGAGGACAAGACTGGCAACCTCATCTCCACCGGGTACGCGCGCGATATGTACTACAAGGGCGAGCTCGCTCTCCGCAAGGACGGCAAGATCCTCGCTGTGCGCTTCCATGCGGACACCGACAACGGCGCGTTCTTCTCGGACGCCCAGCCCACCAAGTTCAAGATCGGGCTGTTGCACTCGGCCTTCGCGTGCTACGACATCCCGTACGCCTACATGACGGCGCAGGGCGCGTATACGAACAAAGCACCCGGCGGTGTCGCCTATCGATGTTCCTTCCGGGTGACCGAAGCGATGTTCTTCCAGGAACGCGCTATCCAGACCGCCGCCAACGATCTGGGCATGGACCAGGCGGAGTTCCGGCGGATTAACCTGGTGAAGGACGATCAGTTCCCGTTCCGTACACCCTACGGTTTCTTGCTGGATTCAGGGCAGTACGAAAAATGCCTCGACGTCGCTCTGAACGCCATCGGCTACCATGATTTCTTGCGTGAAAAGGAGGAAGCTCGCAAGCAGGGCCGGCGGCTCGGGATCGGCCTCTCCACCATGACCGAGCCACTGGGTGCTGGGAACAGCCGCGAGTACGACATTCTCGGTATCAAGATGTTCGACTGTGCGGAGCTGCGGGTGCATCCGAGCGGGAAAGCGATCCTGAAGATTGGGTCGAAGACTCAGGGCCAGGGCCACGAGACGACGTTCGCTCAGATCGTCAGCCACGAGCTCGGCATCCCGGCGGCCGACATCCTTGTTCAGCACGGTGACACCGATAACACGCCGTTCGGTATGGGGACCTATGCGTCTCGCAGTACCCCGACTGCGGGGGCGGCGACTGCCATGGTGTCTCGCAAGATCCGCGCCAAGGCACGGAAGTTGGCGGCGCACCTCCTTGAGGTCTCCGAGGAAGACGTGGAGTGGGAGCTTGGCCGTTTCTACGTACGGAGTGCGCCGAACAATGGTGTGACCATCCAGGAGTGCGCGATGGCGGCCTACGGCAACATGCCTGACGGCTTGGAGCCGGGGCTGGAGAACAACGCGTACTACGACCCGCCGAACATGACGTGGCCGTTCGCGGCGTACATTGTGACGGTCGAGGTCGATCCGGAGACCGGCGTGTGGGACGTGTTGCGGATGGTCGCGGTCGATGACTGCGGCGTGCGCATCAACCCGATGATCGTTGAGGGCCAGATCATGGGTGGCATGACCGAGGCCTATGCGATGTCGAACATGCAGTTCATCACGTTTGATGCCGAGGGCAACTGCGTGGGTTCTAACTACATGGATTACCTGCTGCCGACGGCGTGGGAAACTCCAGGGTTTGAGCTTCACGAGGTCGTGACGCCGTCGCCGCACCACCCGATCGGCGCTAAGGGCATCGGCGAGTGTGCATGTGTCGGTGGGCCGGCTGCGTTTGTGAACGCGGTGCACGACGCCCTTGACGACACCGGGGTGCGGAACATCGACATGCCGCTGCTACCTCACCGGGTATGGGAGGCTCTGACGTACAAGCGCGACGTGTCGGGAGCGCCTCCGCTCAAGACCGACGCCGACTAAATGGGACAAGATTAGAAGATAGGTCGATGACCATGGACGGGTGGGACGTCCTCGAGCATGCCCGCGAGTTGTCAGAGCGGGGTGAGGCGTTTGCGCTGGCCACTGTGGTGTGGCGACGCGGCCCGTCTTCAGGGAAGGAAGGTTGCCGGGCCGTCATCACAGCCTCAGGGCAGGTGTTTGGCTTCATTGGTGGCGCCTGCGCTGAACCTGTGGTTGTGCGCGAGGCCCGGCACATCCTTGCTGAGGGTGTGCCACGCCTCGTGTTCCTTGGCACGCCGGATGAACTCGAGTCCGTGGCGGTGCGGGAAGGCATCAGTTACGTACCGATGTCCTGCCAGAGCGAGGGCGCCCTGGAGATCTACATTGAACCCGTAGAGCCCAGGACTCACCTTGTTGTGGTGGGGCGCTCGCCGATGGTTGAGGCCCTCGTGCAGATGGGGCAGGCGATTGGTTGGCGGACAGTGCTCGTCGACCCCGACGGCGGTACTGCGGAGAATCATCCCTCGGCACAGTGCGTGGTCAGTGAACTTGATTTCAAGGCGGCTGGCGTCAATGAGCGCTCGCTTGTTGTGGTTGCCACGCAGGGTCATCAGGACGAAGAAGCCGTAGAGCAGGCGCTGATCGCCGGCCCCGCCTACGTTGGACTGGTGGGTTCCCGGCCACGGGCGAAATCGGTGTTCGATTACCTGGAAAGCCGAGGCTTGTCTAGGCAGACGCTGGACCGGGTCAAGGTGCCAGCGGGTCTCGATCTGGGGAAAGTCTCGCACCGCGAGATCGCGGTGGGGGTGCTAGCTGAGTTGGTGCAACTGAGGGCTGCTGGCGAGTTGGTGACGGGTGTTCGGCCGAAAATACCCGAGATCACCGAAGCGGTCGACCCAGTGTGCGGCATGACGGTGGAAGTGGGGTCCGCACGCCACCAGGTGGAGCATGACGGAACCACGTACTACTTCTGCTGCGCGGGATGCCTCAAGGCGTTCGAAACTGATCCCGCCGCATTCGCTGGGTCGAGAGCAAAATCATGAATCTCAATTTCGGTACCTGGCTCGTGGTAAGGAGAGCGAGTAATCGATGCTGATAGAGAACGAATTTGAGGTTGCTGCTCCGCTCGAGCAGGTGTGGAGGCACATGCAAGACGTGCCCCGGATCGCGCCCTGCCTGCCGGGTGCCGAGCTCACCGATGTCGATGGCGACGTCTATAAGGGGCGAGTGACGACCAAGATGGGGCCGGTGAAGCTCCAGTTCGCCGGTACGGCTCAGATCGTGTCGCGCGACGAAAATGCCAAGCGAATTGTGATGAATGCATCGGGGTCGGAGGAAAAAGGTAAGGGCCAGGCTACCATGTCGGTAACATCGACGATGGTGCCCTCGGGGAAGGGGACGCGCGTGAAAGTGGCCCAGGACCTCCAGCTCTCCGGGGCGGCCGCCCAGTTCGGCAGGGGAATGGTCCAGGACGTCACGAGTGTGCTTATGCAGAGTTTTGCCAAGTGCATCGCGGACGACATTGGGCGGGCCTCCCGCGGCGAGGCACCAACACAGCGCGAAGCTGTTCCAGTGAAGGGTTTCAGCATCGGCATGCAGGCGATGGTAACTGCGCTGAAGCGGTTCTTCGGCAAGCTCTTTGGGTGGGGGAAGTCGTGATAACGATTCGTGAAAGAAAGAGAGGCCGGACATGATCCTGTGGTGGATTTGTGCCCTTATTTTGCTCTTCGTCGTGTTGCCTATCGTTACGGTGTTGATGATGCGTATCGTCGCGCCAGTGGATCGAATTCGGGCGACGGTTGATGACATTCTGTATAACGGTGTTATTCTGACCGGGGAGCTCGACAACGTTCCTGCGATGTTGGCCGAAACGGACAACACGGTTAAGGAGATCGGTATCGGGGCGACCCGTTACGTGAAACGTGTCGGTCATCTCCTGAACGCACTGGGTGTCTAGCAAGTACCTATGGCCTGAGGAGGCCTGAGAAACGATTGAGGAAGAGGAGGAAGCCATGCCCCCAGTCGCGTGGGTTACGCTGTTGGCCATCGCGCTGATCGTGGCCGTTGTCGGCCTCTCGCTGCTGAAGGTGATCTTTCAGCTGAAGCACGTCGCCTGGACGCTCGGCGCGGTCATCGTCGGTGTCAACGCGATCGCCTATCAGACGAGAACGGTTCCGGAGGCATTGACTTCGGTCAACGCCAACCTGGCGCCAGTACGCGCCATGGCGGAACAGGTTTAAGTGCCCAGCGACGACCAGCCAGGTCGGCGTCGGGATCGGAGAAGGAGTGGAAGATGCACGAGTTCACGTGCGGTCATCAGGAATGCGGCTCGCAGTTCACCTCGTCTGACAAGGACGTTCTGATGCGGCAGGTCGCCGATCACCTTAAGGAAGCGCACAACGTCCAGACGGCGACCCAGACCCTTCTGGGTTACCTGGAGACAATGTGCGTGAAATCGGTACCGAATCGTTAGAGCTTGTGGCGCGATTGTACTAACAACTGCTACCGAAGGGAGGGCTGCGGGATGGTGTTGTTTGCGGAACAGGCGGCCGGGGCCGGTGAGGCGCATCTGTTCGGCTGGTATCTGGGTTTCGCGATCGCTGTCGCGGTGATCTCAGTCGTGGTCGCACTGGTAGCGCCGGTGTTGGTGCTCGCGGCGCGGATCGCCCGTCAAGCTCCACAGATCAACCAGGCCCTGCAGCAGTCATATCGGAACACGCTCCCGCTGGCGGACCTACGACACACGATCGACCACGTTGAGGTCATCATCGGAGGTCTGCAACGCGGGCGTGCTCGGCTTGGAGGTTAGTGATGGAATTGCTACTTGGGTACGCGGGTGGGCCTGAGGGATATGCGCCTGAAGAGGTTACCTTCTGGTGGGTCGCAATATTGGTCGGCTTTGGTGTTGTTCTTGTCGTGATCTTGTTGCTCACCTCCCTCGTGTCGATGGTGCGGTCCATCGACCGGAGCGTGGTGGGGGTTCGGGACACGCTGCGGGCTATTCCGGAGAATACCGCCAATTGTGCGCTTATTCCCCCTACGGCTGACGGGGTCGACGCGGTACTGGCCGAGGGCCTGCAGCATCACCTGTTCCTGACCAGGGTTCTGACTGGGTCCGGGACACCGACTGGAAAGGGCTAGACAATGACTCTTGTTGTCCTGACGGTAGTCCTCATCGCTTTGCTGATTGCTGTCCTCGCGATCTATCTCTTCACGATTGGTTTGCTGCTCAACCGTATCGCGGATAACCTCGATGACTGCTTGGGAAACGTGAAGACGATCGCCAAACAGGCCGAGACGATTATTCCTGGTGTCGAGCACATCAACCGAACGGGCGGAGTAGTGGCAGGCGCGCTACCGCTGCTGTATGGGGGTGCTGAGCGTATCGCTACTAAGTTGTCTGCTCCGGTGCCATCATCATCTCCGGTCAATGGGCACACCAGTGTGCCGGTCACCGGTCGGCGTCGGTCTCGTCTGATGGACACGGTCGGGTTCCAGGGGGGTCGCCAGCACTAGGGGCTTCCCCTCAGCCTTCCGTCGATTCAGCCTTCCGTCGATAGCACGTGTAACGGCAAGTGGGCAGCGACTCTCGCTGCCCACTATTCACGCTGCCCACTATTCACACAGTCGGAAATTGGTTACAGTCGGAAATTGGTTACCGAGGGGCTTCGTCGGGGCCTCGTTGGGCCAGCGGACCGGTGAGTTCGGACTCGTAGGCACCGATCCACTCGTCTTTCCATGCCTTGTCGTACTTCACTTCGTTGCAGTACGGGTTGTAGATGGCAGTGAGCTCCTGGGTGATCTCTTCGCGGTGAGATCGCGCCCACCCTTGAACCTCGTAGGTGCAGATATGCAGTTTCCATCGTGAACCAGCCCGCGCGATCCAGCAGTTCGACCGCGGATGCTTGAACGGAAGGCCGGATTTGGCCATGTTGTCAGCGTGGCCGACGTAGATGACCGCGTAACGATCGGGTTTGTTCTCCGGGTCCGGTTTGTACATGATGGCGAAGACCGCCGGCCTTGTCGGTGGCGTCCAGCCGCCCAGGATCCGCGGCCCCTCGAACGAGTAGCCAGCGAGGGACCCGAGGCGGATCATGTCTCGACCTGCGCGTTCATCTGAGGTGTCCTTCTGTCCTGAGGCATCGTGTTGAGTATAGGAGGGCTTGGGCTTCACAGGTCTCCGGCTGCGTCTTCTTCCTCGCTGATGGCCTCGACGCGTACGATCGGATAGACGGGCAGCCCCGCCTTCTGCACGGCGCTAGTGAAGTGCTCCTTGCCCTTCTCGATCGCTTCCTCGCGGTTGTCTGCAAACACCACGACCTGCGTACCGTAGCGGTTGGTGCCGATGCCAGTCGCGATGCCGCTAATGGGTGCGACAGCATCAGCTAACTCGACGACCTCCTCAAGCTTCATGATGCGGTCGCCCTCGGCTTCGATACCGACGCTCCATCTCATCAACATAGCTTTTGGCCTCCTAGCCGAGCTTGGGAAGCAGCGTAGCGAATTCTTCAAGGCTGCTGAGGTCGTGGCCGGACAGGAGCACGTCGATGTGTGGTTGCGCTGCCATCATGCCGACGGTTTGCGGCTGATAGTCGGCATTGTTACCCTTGTGCGGATTCATCCACACGATGTTGTGGCACAGCCGGGAGAGCCGCTCCATAGCGTCGGAGAGCAGTTCAGGATCACCCCGGTCGAGGCCATCGGAACAGATCACGACGACCCCACCGCGGCAGGCGCCTCGACGACCCCACTTGCGCACGAACTTGTCGATCGAGTCCCCAATCCGGGTGCCGCCCTCCCAGTCGACGACAAGCTCTGCGGCGCGCGCGAGCGCTTCGTCTGGCTTGCGGGTCTGAAGTGGCTTGGTCACTTGAGTCAGTCGGGTACCGAAACAGAATACCTCGACCTTCTGGGAGGCACGTTTGGCGGAATAGGCAAATTGCAGCAGAGCTCGAGAGTAGTCGGACATTGATCCGGACACGTCGAGGATGAGAGTCAACGGACGCAGCCGCACGCGGCGCTGCCGCCAGTACAGGTCTACCATCTCGCCGTGCGTGCGTAGTGACTCGCGGATCGTCCGGCGCATGTCCGGCCTCCGCCCCTCGCCTGCCGTCCGGGTCCGACGGGTGCGACGTTTAGGCGGAGTGAACTTGATGCGTGCCATGATGCGTCGTATTGCAGCGAGCTCTTCGTCGGTGCACTCGCCGAAGGACCGGTGTTTGAGGCTTTCGACATTCGACGCCATCAGCCCGAGGAGGGCTTCTTCTTCCTGCTCCTTACCCGACGGCTCGGTGGCGGGGACCTCGAAAGCTGCTTCCGCCTCAGCGGCGGACTGTGCCTTGAGCTTCAGTAGCTTCTGGACAGGGCTGTCAGACGCGAGGAAAAATGACCTGAACACCTCATCGTAGACGGCCACCTCTTCGTGACGAACGATCATGGTGGTCCGTCCAGCCCAATACAGGTCGACGAGATCCGTCGGGTCCAGGGGTTCCATTGCTGCGCAGTAAGTCAGGATGTCACCCGAGCCGACGGATAATCCCTTGGAGCGCAGCGCACGACCGAACTCGACAAGCACCGTGACAAAGCCGTTAGGCATGGGACGTCACTTCGTTGAGATTGTCCCGCGCCAGTTCGAGGTCGTCGCGATCCTTGAGGATGGAGCCAAGGGTGACGTCGGCGGTACTGGCGTTCAGCTCGGTTTCGCCGAGGAACGCCAGGGTGCGTGACCAGTCGATGGTCTCGGCGACGCCAGGAGGCTTCACTAGATCCATTTCGCGGAGCCGGTTAACCGCTGCCACCACCTTGCGGGCGAGCGACGCGGACACTTCGGGCGCCTGGACGGTGACGATCTCGACCTCACGGTCGGGGTCCGGATAGCCGATCCAGTGATACATACAGCGTCGCTTCAGGGCGTCGTGCAGATCTCGAGTGCGGTTCGAAGTTAAGATCACCAGGGGTGGCCGTTCTGCCTTGATGGTGCCGACCTCGGGAATGCTGATCTGGAAGTCGGACAATACCTCTAGCAGGAAAGCCTCGAACTCGTCATCGGCACGGTCGACCTCGTCGATCAGTAGCACGGCCTGGTCACCCGCCTGGATGGCCTGCATCAACGGACGCTCGAGCAGGAACCTCGGGCCGAACAGCTTCTCGACCGCCTCTTCTCCGCCGATGTCGCGTTCCGACAGCGCTCGGATGTAGAGCAGTTGACGGGCGTAGTCCCACTCATAAAGGGCTTGGTTAGTGTCGATGCCCTCGTAGCACTGCAGCCGGATCAGCTTACGACCCAACACTGAGGCCAGCACTTTGGCGATCTCGGTCTTGCCGACACCCACCTCACCCTCGAGGAGAATGGGCCGCTGCAGGGACATCGCCACGAACATCGCCGTCGCCAAGCCCCGGTCCGCCAGGTAGTCGCCCCGGCGCAATGTTTCGGTAAGTTCCCTGACGGTACTCGGATAGTTCATCGAGCGGTCTCCTTGGCAAGGCGGGTGCGGCGAGATCCCATGGACCTCAGTTGATCGTTTCGTATCCGCGAATATTCCGCTGCATGGCGTTGATGTAGGACGTAGTTCTCAGTGCACCAGTGGTCGCCGGTGCGGTGTCTTGATCCACGCGGTATGAGGTGGTGCGGTCTGAATCAGTGGGTGTGGGGGCTTTGTCGCTGGGTTGTACGGCAGTCGTTGGTGCCTTGCGTCCGAACATGAGACCTACCCTCTCTTTGTATTCGACCTCCGCTGGACGGAGCGGGGTTGCCTACTCTTCCTGGTCAGAGGAGCCGAAGACGAGATCCCGCACGCTGCTTCCCTGGGTACTCAGCTTGCCCTCACGCTCGAGTTTCGTCTTCCACGCGGCGCGGATGTTGCCGCCGACCGGCGCATTGGCCTTGGTCGGTGTCTCGGTCTCATCGGCCAGCCCCTGGAAGCCGACGGTTTCCATGTTCTTGCACGTCTTCGTGTTGCCACACGCCTCATCGAGCTCCGCGCTCGTCTGACCTTGGGCTTTCCAGATGCCACGCAGCGCGGAGAGCGCTTGGGTGCCCTCGTCGGATAGGCTATTTGTCGGCTTTTCGTTCTCGTGCTCTTGGCTCATGTCTCTGCACCCTCTCCGATGCAACTGGTCAGGGGGTAGATGTGGCGGTGTCAAGTGTGGCGGTGTCAAGTGTGAAAGCCGTACCGTGCCCGGCGCGATGTCGCTTCGCCTCCTCAAACCGACGGCTTACCTCGGCCCAGTTCACGACGTTCCAGAAGGCCTCGACGTAGTCGGCACGTGAGGCTGGGTACCGCAAGTAGTAGGCGTGCTCCCACAGGTCGAGCCCGAGGATCGGGACCTCTTCCGCGGTGAGCGGGGAGTCTTCGTTGGGAAGGCTGTAGACCACCAGCCGGTCGCGCGCCCGCACCAGCCATGCCCAGCCGCTGCCCAGGTGAGCGTTCGCGACCCGCGAGAACCGCTCCCGGAACGCCGAGAACGAACCGAACTCCTCCGTGATGGCCGCAGCGAGGCGGCCGGAGGGCTTCCCGCCACCGTCCTTGCTCAAGATCGTCCAGTAGAGGGAGTGGTTCGCGTGTCCGCCGCCGTAGTTACGCACCGCATTGCGGGAGTCCTCGGAGATCTTGCCGATGTTCCACAGCACGTCTTCGATGGATGGCTCGCCCACCCAAGGCAGGCTGCCGATAGTGCCCAGAGCCGCGTTCAGTTGATCGATGTAGCGACGGTGGTGCTGGATGTGGTGCAACTCCATGGTTCGTGCGTCGATGAAAGGCTCGAGCGTGTTGTAACCATACGACAGATCAGGAAGGCTGTAGGTGCTCATAGGCTCCTTCCTGGACTGCAGCCCTGAACTGGCCCTGACCTGGGGGCTCTGGCGGTCCATATTTTCCCCATCGTACACGGAGAATGAGCGGTGGCGCGCGTCGCGCGCCCCGGAGAAAGCTGTCTCTATGATCGTTTTCGGCTCATCGGCGTGATCATTTGTCGCCTCCCCGAACATACCTCTGTGGATCAGGTTCGGTTCGGCTGGCCGCCCGGGACTGCGCCGTGCGGGTGGTCCCAGGCAGCCGACCGTTGGCCGGTGCCGAGGAGGAGGTTTGCTGAGGACGGCGCTCAGCAAATGGCCGCACAGCCGCGGCGTTCGGAGTAAAGCGCGGCTCTTCGTCGTCGGGACCACACCTGTGGGCGCCTTCGAGTACCGGAGACTCTCAGGTCTGGACCTGCCAGCGACCGCGCGCCGTAGGGTCCGCCGCGGCAACGGTTGGTCAACCAGGACTCGCGCCGACGGCCCCTTCCAGGCAGGTCCGGCAATGCACCCCGGTTCGACGGGCTTGCGCCCCTGCGCGCTGGCCGGGTGCCGATCGCCGAAGAAAAGCTGGTGGCCAGAAGTGGCCGCCGCTCGGCTCACCGACTCAAGAGAGGTGGCGCTGGTGACTCCCCGCACACCACGCTTCGTCCGCTGGAGCCTGGCTGCTGTCGCGGCCACGCTGCCGATCACGATGATGGCGCCCTGGCAGGCCCAGGCTGGCTCCGAGCCGGCTGCGCGGGCGGGCAGCGCAGTGTCGGCGGGTAACGCAGTGTCGGCGGGTAACGTTATTCCGGTGACTCAACCGGATGGTGAAGCCACGGACGGTGAGGCCATGGCCCTGACCGCTGATAAACCAGACCCAAACCCGGACCCAGCTCGTAAGGGGCGGAACAATGAGCGCCACCGCAAGTTGAAGGCCGCGCCGAATGGCGGCGGAGGCAAGGCGCCCAACCCGAACTGCACGTTGATCGTCCCGCCCGCGCCACTCACCGCGCAGGGCTTGGCCACCCCCTACCAGTTGATGGCGACAAACCCCCGCAACGGTCCCTGCCATGAGGTCAACGCCAACCAGTCGGCGTTTGTCGAAGCCACGATTATCGATCCAGCGACGGGCGCAGTGGCGATCTACCGACCGCTGGTCATCGACCGGGGGACCCAGCCGGCGGTCCGGCCGGTCGTGCCGAGGCTGTCCCCGGGGTCCGTGGTCGGGTTGTGGTTCGGTTTCCAGGGCAACACCTTAATCCTGCGTGGCGCTAGGGGCGGCTGCGTCAACGGGTTGCCGGGCTCACCGTTCGGGGAGTTCGCCTACTGTGGCGCCGCAGAGTTCTTCCATGCAGCCAACGCCGCGATCGGCGCTGGCAAACTGAGGGTGCCGCCGGTTGGCATGGCCCGCGACGGTCAGCCCTGCCCGACCACCCGCGACTTCGCGATAGTCGATCAGGACCAGAGTGACAACCTCACCACCCGTTACCTGGCGTTGCGCAATGGGCGCACCGCGCAGTACAACGCGGCGAATATTGCGGCGCTGCCCGTGCGCACCGTTCTCAAAAACGCCAGCGACAACGAGCTGTTGACCGCGTTCATCGACCCCGCGCTGGGTTGTGTTCCCTTCACCGCCCCTGACCTCACCGCCGGTGGGGCGCCCGGGTCATCGTTGGCGCTCAACGAGCTGCAGGCCGCAGCCTCGCAGACGCAGCCGATGGCGCTGGTCCCGCCCAATGATCTCATGGTGCGGGTCCACGGAAGGCCGAGTGCAGCCAAGGTCAACCTGTATCGAGCCGGGGTGGACCAGCCGCCGCTGAACCCCGCGGTCGATACTGCGAGGAACTACTGCCGGATGCTGGCCGGTATCGCCCCAGCGCGGTTGCGCCTTGACCGCCCCCTCACCATCCGTGCTCCCTCCCCGGACCCGGCTGCGGCGAGGAACCTGTTCACCTTCCTGCGGCAGCGGCTGCGGGCCTCGCTTATTGACCTGGCCTGCGTTCCCCCCCGGCGGAGGGGCTGAGGGTGCGGATGACCGACTTCCGCGCTCGTCGAGTCAGCCGAGGTGCTGGTACCTGCGCCCACCGCGATGCTCGCCAGTCAGCTCTGACCGCGGCCTCGAGGCGAGGGCCACGACCCCAAGGCGACATTATTAGTAACGACCACCCGAGTGGACGATATTCACAAACCCGTACCATATGTTGTGAAGAATTGCGCTAAGGCTGGCAGCGGCCTCCGGAACGGAGTTTGCGATGAAACTTCCCAGTAAGTCCAAGAGAAGGAGGATCAAAATGATGACGATGAAGAAAGTGAACACCTTCTCTATTGCCCTTACCATCGAATTTCCTCCTGCGCGGGCGTTGTGACTGGATAGTGAGCTCAACGAGAACCATCTCACAGACGCGGTGTGCCCTTGAGACCTGGGTGGGCGCCGGGCACCTGTACTCGCCGACCGGGCGCATGGCACCCAGCGCCGCTACTGGGCGCTGCTCCGGATCGCCGTGCGTAACCACACGCACTAGGGTACGGCCTGTGTCCAGATCTCCACACACTGCGACGGAGTCCGTCCCCCAGATGGATGCACGAGGCCCGGTATGGCGGAGCCCGGCAGGAGGTGCTGTGGCCTATATGGGGCCTATATGGGGCCTAGAGCGGGGTGGTGGCGTCGGTGGGTTCGGCCTCCGCGGGGGCGTCCAGGTGTGCCTGGATCAGTCGCAGGAGCAGGTCGGTGTCCACGGGTTTGGTGACATAGGCGTTCGCCCCAGAGGCCAGGCTCTTCGCTCGGTCTTCCTTCATCGCCTTCGCGGTCACCGCGATGATGGGCAGGTCTGCGTAACGGCTCATGCTGCGGATCGCGGCGATCGTCGCGTTACCGTCCAGCTCGGGCATCATCACGTCCATCAGGACCAGCGTGATGTCCTCGTTGCGCTCCAGCGCGCGGATCCCGGCCACTCCGTTGTCGGCGAAGACGACGCGCAGGGCGTGGGCCTCCAGCATGCTGCTCAACGCGAAGACGTTGCGGAGGTCGTCGTCGACGATCAGGATCTTCTCCCCGTGGAAGCGCAGCGGCGTCTCGCCGCGCGCCGGGCGCAGTTGCGGCAGCGACCGGGCCGCCGATGCCAGTTCCGGTGGGCCGGGCATGTCGAGGAAGGTGCCCTGGACCGTGTCCTCGGGACCCGCCGGTGGGGAGGGCTCGGCGATTTCAGGCAGGTAGAGCGTGAAGACGCTGCCGACCCCGGGGTCGCTGCGGACCGTCAGCTCGCCACCGAGCAGCTGAGTCAGCTGGCGGCTGATCGACAGCCCGAGCCCGGTGCCGCCGTACCGCCGGCTGGTCGTCCCGTCAGCCTGCTGGAACGCTTCAAAGATCACAGACAGTTTGTCCGCGGGGATCCCGATACCGGTGTCCGCCACCTCGAAGGCCACCCGAGCGGGTGCGGCGCGCAGCGCGTCGCCCTCCACCTCCTGCGGTGAGGCCGGCCGGATCCGCAGCGTCACCCCGCCCTCGTCGGTAAACTTCACCGCGTTGGACATTAGGTTGCGCAACACCTGCTGCAAGCGCTGCTCGTCGGTGCGCAGCATCGCTGGCAGCGCCGGATCCAGCTCCACAGTGAAGTGCAGCGCTTTCTCGGCGGCCAGTGGCTCGCACAGCGTTTTGACGTAGTTCACCACGGCGGTCATCGTCACATCGGACAGCGACGGTTCCATCCGCCCGGCTTCGACCTTGGCCAGATCCAGGATGTCGTTGATCATCTGAAGCAGGTCGCTGCCGGCGGAGTGGATGGTCTTGGCGAATTCCACCTGCTTGTCCGACAGGTTCCCGTCCAGGTTGTCGGCCAGCAGCTTCGCCAGCACCAGCGCGCTGTTGAGCGGGGTACGTAGCTCATGGGACATGTTCGCCATGAAGTCCGATTTGTAGCGCGACGCGGCGGCCAGCTGGGCGGCCCGCTCCTCGATCTCCTGGCGGGCAAGCTCGATCTCGGCGTTCTTGATCTCGATGGCGCGGTTCTGGGTCGCCAGCAGGGCGGCCTTCTCGGCTAGCTCGGTGTTGGACTTCTGCAGCTCGTGCTGCTGGGCCTGCAGCCGCTGCGAACCCAAGGTCAGCTCCTGGGTCAGCCGCTGCGACTCGGCCAGCAGCGCCTCGGTGCGGGAGTTGGCCAGGATGGTGTTGACGTTCAAGCCAATCGTCTCGCGAAGCCGTTCCAGCAGGTCCCGATGCACCGTGGGGAACTCGTTGACCGAGGCAAGCTCGATCACTCCCAGCGCTTGGTCTTCGAACAGCAACGGCAGCACCAGCAAGTTGGTCGGTGCGGCGTGGCCGAGGCCGGAACTGATCGCGGCATAGTCCGGGGGCGCCCCGGTGACCAAGATTGTCCGCTTGTCCAACGCCGCCTGCCCGACCAGTGACTCGCCGAGGGCAAAGCGACGGATCGCCGTGGGATCGTGGATGCCGTAACCGGCGGTGAACTCGAGGACCGTCGGCCCGTCATCCCCGGTGCGGACCCGGAAGAATGCCCCTTGCTGGGCTGATACCAGGGGGGCGAGCTCGCTGAGCACCAGCGAGGCGACGGCGGTCAAGTCGCGGTGGCCCTGCATGAGACTGGACAGCCGCGCCAGGTTGGTCTTGAGCCAGTCCTGTTCCTGGTTAGTCCGGGTGGCCTCCTTGAGGTTGGCGACCATCTGGTTGATGTTGTCCTTGAGCTCGGCAACCTCACCGGAAGCGTCGACGGTGATCTGGCGGGTCAGATCGCCCGCGGTCACCGCGGTGGCCACCGCGGCAATGGCGCGTACCTGGGTCGTGAGGTTGCCGGCCAGGCGGTTGACGTTCTCGGTCAGCCGCTGCCACGTGCCGGACACCCCGATCACCTCGGCCTGCCCGCCGAGCTTGCCTTCGGTGCCGACCTCGCGGGCCACCCGGGTGACCTCAGCGGCGAACGCGGACAGCCGGTCCACCATGGTGTTGATCGTGGTCTTGAGTTCCAGGATCTCACCGCGGGCGTCCACGTCGATCTTTCTGGACAAATCTCCGCTGGCCACCGCGGTGGTCACCTGGGCGATGTTGCGCACCTGGCTGGTCAGGTTGTGGGCCATGAAGTTCACGTTGTCGGTGAGGTCCTTCCAGATGCCGGCGACGTTGGGTACCCGAGCCTGGCCACCCAAGGTGCCTTCGGTGCCGACCTCACGGGCCACCCGGGTGACCTCGTCGGCGAACGCCCCCAACGTGTCAACCATCCGGTTGATCGTCTCGGCCAGTGCGGCGACCTCGCCCCGAGCCTCGACGGTAATCTTCTTCGACAGGTCACCGCCCGCCACCGCGGTCGCTACTGTGGCGATGCTGCGCACCTGGCTGGTCAGGTTCTCCGCCATGCCGTTGACGTTGTCGGTAAGCGCCTTCCAGATGCCGGCCACCCCGCGCACCCGGGCCTGGTTGCCGAGCTTGCCCTCGTTGCCCACCTCGTGGGCCACCCGGGTGACCTCGTCAGCGAAGGCGGAGAGTTGATCGACCATGGTGTTGAGGGTGTCCCGGAGCTCCAGGATCTCGCCGCGGGCGGCTACGGTGATCTTGCGGCTGAGATCGCCCCGAGCCACCGCGGTCGCCACTAGGGCGATGCTGCGCACCTGGTCGGTGAGGTTGCCGGCCATCACGTTGACCGACTCGGTGAGATCCCGCCACGTCCCGGCCACGCCGGGCACCTGCGCTTGGCCGCCCAGCCGGCCTTCGCTGCCGACCTCCCGGGCCACCCGGGTCACCTCCGCAGCGAATGCGGAGAGTTGGTCCACCATGGTGTTGAGCGTCTCTTTGAGTTCCAGCAACTCGCCGGAGACCTCGACGGTGATCTTGTGGTTGAGGTCTCCGCGGGCTACCGAGGTGGCTACTTGGGAGATGTCGCGCACCTGAGCGGTGAGGTTGCCGGCCATCACGTTGACCGAGTCGGTGAGGTCCCGCCACGTCCCGGCCACCCCCGGGACGTGCGCCTGGCCGCCCAGCCGGCCCTCGGTGCCGACCTCGCGGGCCACCCGGGTCACCTCTGCGGCGAAGAGCGACAATTGATCAAGCAACCTGTTGACAGTACGCCCCAATCGGGCGAAGTCGCCCCGCAGCGGCTGGTCAGACACCCGGGAAGACAGATCACCCTCGGACACTGCGGCCAGCACCCTCGCCAGTTCGGTGGTCGGCCGGGTCAGGTCATCGACCAGGCCGTTGATCGCCGAAGCGGCCAGTGACCACCCGCCGGCGCCCTCATCGGCGAGCCGCTCGCCGGTCCGACCGTCGCGGCCGACCGCCTCGCGCACCCGGATCAGCTCGCTGACCAGCGATTGGTTACGCTGCGCGATTTGATTGACCACGGTGGCGATCCGGCCGGTGAGGCTGGTGTCGGTGACCATCAGGCGGCGGCGGAAGTTGCCGTCGCGAAGCTCCTCCAGAGCCTGCAGGATTCGTTCCAGCACGGCGGACTCGAGCGGAGCGAGCCGCTGCGATTCTGCGGCCGACACGGGCTGCGCGCTCACGGTAAGCCTCCCAGAACGTCCCAGTGCTGAAAACGTCACAGTGTTAATGCGCGCAGCGTGCCACGATGAGCGGTGGACTGCGACCCGAGCCCCCGGATGAGCTGGCTATCCTGGGCGCGACGCGATCGAATCGGGTGAGGAGATGCGATGGCATCTGACGTGGGCCCGGTTGCCGATCTGCTCATGCCGGGGCTGTCCGGACTGCTGGACGACATCGACCAGGCCGTGATCGTGCACGACGCCTCGAGCCGGATTCAACTGATCAACAGGGCGGCCCGCCGGCTATTTCCGGATCTGGATCTCGGCGATGAGTTCGGAGGCGATGAGTGGGGCGGCAGTGGCGAGTTCTTCGTCACCGAAGCCGGCGGGCGCCGGGTCAGGGGACGGCTGCGGCGGCTTGCCAGCGGCTGGCACGCCTGGGTGGTCAGCGATATCGGTCCGGACCCGGGGGGTGCGGACACCGGGGGTCCGGGCATCGGGGATTCGGATGCCCCGGGTGGGCCGGTTGACCAGCAGGGCTTCATGCTGGAGGCAAGCCGGGAACTGGCCTCAGGGGTGAGTCACGAGGCAGCGGTGGCCGCCTTGGTCCGGCTGGCTGTCCCGGCCGTGGGAGAGCAGGCCGCGGTGCTCCTGCCGGTACAGCGAGCCCGAGTGTCCTGGTGGCGTGCCGGCGGTGCGGCTGCGCCGGCTCATGGGGTGGCCCGGGCGCCGGCCCTGCGAACGGCCCCGGTGCTGGCCAGCGCGCTGCTGGGCAGCGCTGCGGAGCCCACCACCGTGCCGCCCGGCGAGCTGGCCGAGTTGGCTGCGGTGCTCGGGCCCGACGTCGCTGAGCGCGTGCCGGTCATTGCGGCACCCCTGCGGGGACCGGATCGGACCGAGGGACTGCTCATCGTGGTCCGGCCCGTCGCAACCCCGTTACTCGCCCAGCTGGCGGGGCTGGCCGGGCCGACGCTGGGCGCCAGCCGTCGGCGGCGCGAGCAGGCCAAAGCGCTCGCCCAGCTGCAGGCCCCACTGCTGCCCCCACGGCCGGACTCACTGCCCGAGCTGCCCGGGGTGCAGCTCGGCGTGGCCTACCGGGCAGCCGGTGAGCTGGCAGTGGGCGGTGACTTCTACCTGGTCCGTCCCACTGCTGACGGCGGCGCCCTGCTCGGGCTCGGCGACGTCTGCGGCAAGGGGGCTGAGGCCCTCGCGGAGAGCGGCCGGGTGCAGCACGCGCTGGTTGCCCTGATGGTCGTCGAGCAGGACCCGACCCGGTTGCTGTACCTCCTCAACCGGGCACTGCTGGCCGCCGGACGGACCGTCTTCACCACCCTGATGCTCGGCGCGCTGCAGCCCGCGGACGTGGGGTGCCAGCTCACGCTCGCCACCGGGGGCCACCCCGCCCCGATGGTGCTGCGCGGCAGCGGCCACGTCGAAGAGATCGGGGTGCCCGGAACGGTGGTGGGCATCCTGCCCGACGCCCGTTTCGGGCGGACCACGATCACGCTGGCGCCAGGGGAGATGTGCCTGTTCTACAGCGACGGCGTCACCGAGGCCGGCCGGCGCATCGCCGAGCGCCAGGAACAGTTCGGCCCGGCCCGGTTGGCCGCTTGCCTGGGCGGCTGCGCAGGGATGACCGCGCAGGCGGTGGCAACCCGCGTGGAGCGCGCCGTCACCGCCTGGCTGGGTCGCAGCGATGGCGACGACCTTGCCGTACTGGCGATCCGCGCCGTCGAACGTGGTAGGTAGCCGGTGGCACCGATTGGGTACCCCGCAACACCCCTTCTTTGGCCCCCGAAGCTCGGACCTCTATCGTGACGAAGGTGGACAGTGACTTCACCGCCGACATCATCGGCTTGCAGGTTGCCGAGCATGGGCCCGACGCGCGTGTGGTCACGGTGACCGGGGAGGTCGATACGCTCACCGCGCCGAGACTGTCCAGTTTCCTGACGACGCAGCTGGCTGCGGCCCGGGTTGTGGTGGTGGATCTGGATGGGGTGGAGTTCCTGGGATCCGCCGGGTTGTCCGCGCTGTTTGAGGCCAACGAGCTCGCCGTCCGGGAACACCGTGCGCTGCGCCTGGTGTGCCACTCCCGAATCGCTAACCGGGCGCTGGAAGCCACCGCGCTGCGAGAGCACTTCACCTTCGCCGACACCGTGCCAGAGGCCGTGAAGGACCCGCTCTGAGGGGTGGTCCGTGGGCCGTTGATGGGGGTTTGACTGATATCGGAACGGGAATACCGCAGGCAGGACTGATGCGCCCACATGGGATGTTACTGAGGAGTGAAGGAGACAGCGGTGGCCCCTGCAGCCGGAAGCGTCGCGTCCACCCGTACCGCAGACGCGGCCCGATCACGGTGACCTACGTGGAGAGAGACCGCTCGACCCCGGACAGTGGTACCCGGCCGGCAGCCCCCTCTCGGGAAGGCTCCTCCCGGGAGAGGCTGGTGTTGGTCCTTGAGCTGCGCACCGCGGCGAGCACGAACGTAATCCCCACAATCCGTACGGTCGCCGCCGATCTCGCCGCGCGCGCCGATTTCGACCTTGACGCGATCGATGACCTGCGGATGGCCGTGGACGACCTCTGCGCCATGGTGGTCCGGATCGCCGCCGATAAGACCGGGCTGAGGTGTGCCTTCACCGTTCGGCCCGAGCGGATCGAGGTGGACGTCGAGATAGACATAGCGGATCCGTTGCCGACCGGCTCGTTTGGCTGGAGAGTTCTGGAGTGCCTCACCGACGGGGTTAGCGTGTTGTCGCTGCCCGCTGGCTCTGAGGGCCATGACCGGGTGTGTATCACCGTGGTCAAGCAGGCCGTAAGAGCGCAGCGGCCGTGACCCCGTCTGTGTCACCGGTGGGGACTGAACACGGTGAGTACGCCCATCTGATTCCGTTGCAGCACCGTTACGCGCAGCTTGCCCTCGGCGATCCTGAGCGAGAACGGGTGCGCGAGCAGTTGATCAATGGCTACCTGCCGGTGGCCGAACACATCGCGCGCCGGTTCACCGGCCGCGGCGAGCCGTTGGAGGACCTGGTCCAGGTCGCCACGGTGGGGCTGATCAACGCCGTGGACCGCTTCGAACCTGACCGCGGTTCGGATTTCTTCTCCTTCGCGGTACCGACGATCACCGGCGAAGTACGCCGGTACTTCCGCGACCACGGTTGGTCGACGCGAGTGCCCCGCCGGCTGAAGGACCTGCACCTTGCCATCAGGGGCACCCAGACGGAGTTGTCTCAGCGGCTCGGGCGGGCTCCCCGGCCTAGCGAGATCGCTGAGCAGCTGGGCTTGCCGGTCTCGGAGGTGATCGAGGGGCTGCAGGCCGGGGAGGCGTACCGGAGCTGCTCGCTGGACGAGATGCTTGGCTCCGGGGAGGGCAAAGCCACCCTGGGTGAGTTCATCGGCGGCCTGGACTCCGAGCTGGCCCTGATCGACGACCGTGAGGCGCTGCGCCCGTTGTTGGCCGAACTTGCGCCCCGGGAACAGACTATCCTGGTGCTGCGATTTTTTCGCCAACTGACTCAGACTCAAATCGCGGAACGCGTCGGCATCTCCCAGATGCACGTCTCGCGAGTGCTCCGCCAGATACTGGCCTCTTTGCAGGAACGGATGGCCAGTTCGGAGTGACTCCATCCCGCCGGCCAGACCCGTCCGCGTTTCGTTGTTTGGTCACGGGCGCACTGGGTATACCCCCACCATGAGTACTCCTACCGCGTCCACTGACATGATCACGTTCCTCGTTGACCAGCACCGCGAGGTGGCCGACATGTTCGCCCAGCTGGAGAAAATGGAGGGAGCGAAGGACGACAAGGCGCAACGCCTCGCCGAGCAGGTCGTTATCTCCCTCGTCCAGCACTCGGTTGCCGAAGAGATCTACCTCTACCCGACGGTCCGCAAGGTCCTGCCGGACGGCGATGACATCGCCGAGCATGAGATCAGTGAGCACAACGAGGCGGAGCAGACGATGAAACGGCTGGAGTCGCTCACGCCGGAGGAGCCCGCATTCTGGCCCACCGTGCGCACATTGATCAGCGAGGTGCTTCACCACGTGGCAGAGGAGGAGAACAGCCTGTTCCCGCAGCTCCGGGCGGCCTGCTCCGAGGAGCAGTTGCAGGAGCTTGGCCGCAAGGTTGAACAGGTCCAGAAGATCGCCCCGACTCGGCCGCACCCGTCCTCGCCCTCCGAAGGCGCCGCGCTGGCTGCCGTCGCCCCGGGGGCCGGGCTGGTCGACCGGCTGCGCGATGCCCTCTCCGGTCGCGGCGGCTAAGTGGCCGCCTCTAGAGCACCCCGCGGGCTGATGCAGCTGCGCCCGCGGACTCCTGAGCACCGGCCGGCCAGCGGCATCTCGCGCCGGCCGGTGCTCACTAGTGAGCAGTAAAGGAGGATGAGGTGCGCGACCAGGAGTTCATCAGCGAGGTGGCGTCGCGGGCGGGTTTCAGCGATCGAGGAGACGCCGAACGCGCCGTCTGGGCAACGCTGGCGGTCCTCGGGGAGCAGCTGCCGGACAGCGTGGCCGCCGCGGTGACGGCTGCCTTGCCCGAGGAGCTTGGTAAGCAGGTGTGGGCCCAGCGAACGCGGTCGCGGGCGACGGCGGCCCAGGCCGGGCGGTTGAGCCGAGGCGTGGCCCGGGGGGAGGGGAGCTGGCCCGGCGACAGCACGACCGCCGACGCCGACATCGACCATCCCCTAGGCGGTGGTGAGCTCGTCGATGAGCAAGCCGGCGGCTATCCCCAGCATCCAGACGTCCTTGGCTAAGGCGAGGCCTTCTTCGGTAGGCCGCAGGCTACCCTGGCGGCGCATCCCGGGAGTCCGGAGGTAAAGGCCCACCAGGCCGGCGGAGAAAGCGGCCAAGCCGGCCGCGGCCAGCGTGGTGGGTACCACAGGCAGCAGCAGAGCGGTACCCAGTGCGATCTCCCCGCCGGCCAGGAGTTTGGTAAACAGCCGGTAGTTGACCCCTTTGAAGATCGGGTAGCTGCCGGTAGCCGTTTCATGCAGCCCAGTCGCCGTCTGGTCATCCGCGAAAAGTATGGTCAGGCCCGAGTTCAGGATGACTGAACCACTGGCCAACCGCCCGGGGACATGCCGGAATCTCATCGGAAATCTCATGAGCGGCGGGATACCCCCAGCGGCTCCCAACCAAACGAGGCAGCCGGCAGCGGGTACCGCAGGTACCCACAGCGGCGAGCTGGAGCGGGCGTGCTGTCCGGGTTGGCTGCAGGGGCCAGGAGTGGCTGGGTGCAGTCGCCTGCGGAGAGAGAAGGTTTAGCGACGTAAGGGCGGGGTAGTACCCGGGGTAGCAGCGCCCCCAAGAGTGTCCCCCAAGAGGGTCTCAGCCCAGGAAGGTTAAGGGGTCCTGATGAGTTGGCAGAACAAGGTCATAAACACGGTCGAGGTACTGAGGGGCAAGGCGAAGGAAGCCGCCGGCAGGATCACCGGCAACCCGCGGTGGGAGGTTGAGGGCAAGCTGGGCCAGAGCAGGGGCAACCTCAAGCAGGCCGGCGAGAAGATCAAGGACGTCGGCAAGAGCATCTTCAGTCCCCGGAACCGATATGGCCCTCCTCGGAACCGATACGGTCCTCCCCGGAACCGATATGGTCCCTAGGCGATCTTCCTGGCAGAGCCGCCTGATGGATGCCGTGGGCCGCGGGCTGGTCGCAAGGTGGACCGTGTGGGGCCTGTTCCGAGGCGCTCTGAATTTGTACGGGCTGCGGGGGCCGGCGGCGAGTGTCGGCGGGCTCGTGTACGACTACTTATGAAGTTGCGACTATTAAAATACTGACCGTGGCGACTCTCGTGGAGGGGCTGACACCCAGATGAACGCGAATGGCTATGTGGCCTTCCTCTTGATTGGCGTTGCGTTTGTTCTGATCGACGGTCAAATTCTCTACCGGAGTGGGTTGGGGTACCTGCATAAGGTGTACCAATCGGGCCCCGCCCGCTCGGTGATGCAGCTGGTAACGGTGCTCTTCCACCTGGTAATGCTGGGGATGCTGGCGTTGATTTCGACGATCAGCGTGTCTACCGGGATGCCAGTACGTGACCTTGTGGTCAGGTTAGGCATAATCCTGCTGGTGCTCGCTGCGGCGCACGGCCTCACGATGGCAATTGTGGTGTGGATGAGAGACCGGCGCCGGGTGGAACAGGTCGAGGAGGAGATCGCCGCAGATCGCACCGGAGCAGGTTCGCGGGACGCGAGTGTCCAGCCGGTGGCTAACCGCGAAACAGGCACTTTCGGGCCCTACCCAACGTAAGCGCGGCGCCTCAGACGGTGGCGACGTCCAGCAAGCAGCGGACGTCGCCACCGTGTGTTGTATTGCGGCGACATCGGCTTTGGGTTTCCGGGCGGGGGGTTTCCAGGCGGGCCTGACGGCGGGCCAAGTCAAATCCGTCGGTTGTGCCGCGACGTGTGCCCTCGATTACTTTTCGTGGCTTCCGCTGGATGCACTCTGTGGGCAAGCAGATACTTGGCGTGATTCACCGGAATGCCGCGTTTGATGAGCGGCTGCATACGTCGTGTACCAATGCAAGAACAGATGCAATCTACTAGACTCTCCACACATCTTTTCGGTGTGGTGACCGCTCTGGGCGGCAGCTGGCCGGCTGGAGCCTATGGAGAGGCTGAAGATGCCGCGGACCAGCGACGGTACGTCGGCCACGTTGCTGTCGGTAATCAGGTGGACGAAGAGCAGTTACAGTAACCCTCATGGGAACTGTGTGGAGGTGGCGGAGCTGATCGGCGGGCGGCTCGCCGTGCGCAACTCCCGGTACCCGAGCGGCCCTGCCCTGATCTACCCCCGTGCCGAGGTAGCTGTGTTCGTCCAAGCCGTGAAGAAGGACGAGCTCGACGCGATAACCAGGTAATTCCTACGGTCTAGTAGGGACACGGAACGGTGGGCCGGGGTTTCGGGCAGCCCGGTCGCCGTCTATGGTGGGGCCATCCGTGGTGCTTCATCCGTAGGAGGAATAGTGAGAGCGGCTCGGCCGCATGATTCGGCCAGCGATCACGCTCGGGAACGGCCGCAGGGACCGACCGCGCTACGCATCGTGTTGGGCAATCAGCTACGTCAGCTCCGTGAAGCGCGCGGAATTACTACCGGAGTGGCTGGTAACACGATCCGGGCCTCCCATGCCAAGATCAGTCGTATGGAGCTGGGGCGGGTCGGTTTCAAGGAGCGCGACGTGGCGGATCTGCTCACTCTCTACGGCATTACCGATGAACAAGAGCGAGGAGCGTTCCTGGCGTTGGCCCGGCGGTCCAACGTGCCCGGTTGGTGGCACCACTACAACGATATCCTGCCGAGCTGGTTCGAGATGTACCTTGGTCTGGAACAGGCCAGCTCTGTCATCCGCACCTATGAACCTCAGCTTGTACCCGGCCTGTTGCAGACTGAAGAGTGCGCTCGTGCCGTTATTCTGCTCGGCAACTCAAGCGCATCCGCCGAGGATGTCGAGCGTCGGGTCGCGCTGCGGATGAAGCGTCAAAAAGTTCTCACTCAACCGGAAGCACCCAGCTTCTGGGCGGTGATCGACGAGGCGGCGCTCTGGCGAATTGATGGGCGTTCGGCGATGCGGGAACAGATCCGGCATCTGGTTGAAATAGCAGACTTCCCCAACATCACACTTCAGGCGATACCGTTCTATTCCGGCGCGCACGCGGCGGTAGGTGGTCCGTTCACGATCCTGCGGTTCTCCGAACCCGACCTGCCGGATATTGTTTACCTCGAACAGCTGACCAGCGCCCTTTACTTGGATAAGGACCAGGATGTTCAGCATTACCTGGTGGTCATGGATCGTTTGTGTGTCCAGGCCAAACCCCCTGCCGAGACGATCAGGTTCTTGAATAGTACCCTCAAAGAGATCTGACCGGCTCGATGAGGGGTTACCGATGGACTGTCGGGTGCATACCGTGGTGGACAGCCCCGTCGGCACGCTTACCCTGGTAGCTGCCAATGGCACCCTCCGTGGTCTCTACCTGGACCGGCAGCGGCACCGGCCGCTGGCAGAGACGTTCGGCGAGCCCGACCCCACGCCGTTCACCGAGGTAACCAGGCAGCTGGAGGAGTACTTCGCCGGTCATCGCACCGAATTTGACCTGCCGATGACGCTCGCCGGCACCCCGTTCCAGCGCACGGTGTGGGCGGCTCTGCGGAAGATCCCGTACGGCGAGACAACGTCCTACGGGCAGCTCGCCGAGCGGATCGGACGCCCCAGTGCCGCACGGGCGGTCGGCCTCGCGAACGGCCGCAATCCCATTGGGATCATCGTGCCGTGTCACCGGGTCGTGGGGGCAACCGGTGATCTCACCGGCTACGGCGGTGGCCTGGATCGCAAGCGGCAGCTGCTCCACTTCGAGCGGCAGACCAGCGAGCAGCTGACCGCCGCACCGGGTGTGTAACACTCCGCGGCCGGATGACGACAGAACGTACCGAGAGCCCCGGTGCAGGCCCCCCGACCCTGCGGCGGGGCTCTCGCCGCTTCCCGCCTCCATCCGTGATGGCGGATCGGGAGGTCGCTCCGCCAGCAGGTGGGTAGCCAGCCGAGCCGGGATCAATCGTTCGCGAAGCCGTCCTCGACATGTCATCAACTGCTCACCCTCAGTGAGCCGCACCAGGTGATCATCATTGAGTGGTCGTAAAAACGTTTTTCGCCGTCCCCGTTTTCCCCGGGGCCACTCGAGTCACGAGCCTGGTCGTCCTAGGTGATTCCACCGCGGTCGGTGTGGGTGACCCGCTGCCCGCTGGTGGTTGGCGTGGTTTCGGTCCGCTGCTGGCGGCGGCACTGGGTGCGCCAAGTGAGCTCCGCTACGCCAACCTGTCTATCATCGGCGCGCGGGTCGCTGATCTCCGGTACAGGCAGCTGCCCTGTGCCGTGGCGACGCGACCCGATGTCGCGGTGATCTCGGCTGGGATGAACGACACGCTACGTTCGGACTTCGATCCTCTCACGCTCCGCGACGACCTTGATGTCACGGTCACCGGGCTGCAGGCCACGGGTGCCGTGGTGCTGATCACCCGCTTCCACCACCATGGACAGGTGTTCCGGTTGCCTGGGCCGCTGCGCCGTGCCCTGCACCAGCGGATCGGGCAGCTCAACGACGCCATCGATCAGGTGGTGGCCTGCCGCGGTGCGCTGTGCCTGGATCTGCACGTGACGCCCGGTACCTATGACACCGCGGCGTGGAGCGTGGACCGCCTGCACCCCTCGGAACTCGGGCACCGGATGCTCGCCGCCGCCCTGGCCAGCATGCTCGCCGGCGCCGGGATCGCGGTGCCGCATCCGGTCGACCTCACCTGCACGGACGGCCGGCAGCTGACTGCCGCCGACCACCTCGCCTGGTTGGTGTGCCGTGGCGTGCCCTGGTTGGTTCGGCGTAGCCGGGACTTGCTGCCGTATGCCGCCGCCGTGGTGCTGCGGGACCTGTTCGGCCGGTCACGGCGGTACCGCCGCGGTGGGGCAGCGCGCTGAGGACAGCTATTGCTCGGAAAATTTGGTCGCCAAACCCTCGCCGAACCCGAGGAGTTCGCCAGGAGTTCCGCGCCGCAACATGGTGCGTTCCCCCCGAGGGAGGCAAGATCCGACACGGTCGGTGCATGCGCGTTGCTATCGTGACGGAGTCGTTCCTGCCTATCATCAACGGCGTCAGCAATTCGCTGGTCCCGGTGGTAGAGCACCTGGTCCGCAGTGGGCACCAGGCGCTGGTGATCGCCCCCGGCGCGGGGCCGGACAGCTACCACGGCGTTCCGGTGGTCCGGCTGCCGGCAGTGGACCTGCCCGTCGTTGACTCCATACCGGTCGGAGTCCCTACCCGCAAGGTGGTCACCGCCCTGCGGGATTTTCGTCCGGACGTAGTACACCTGGCCTCCCCGGTGATCGTCGGGGCGCTCGGGTTGTGGGCTGCCCGCAGGCTCGGGACGCCGACCGTGGCCGTTTACCAGACCGACATCGCCGGGTTCGCCGACTCCTACGGGCTGGGCTTCGCGGCCCGCACCGCGTGGCGCTGGATCCGGCGGGTGCACAGCGGCGCCGACCGTACGCTCGCCCCGTCAACGTCCGCGGCCGCGGCCCTGGCGGCGCACGGTGTGCCGCGGGTGCATCGCTGGGCGCGCGGCGTGGACACCGAACGTTTTTGCCCCTCCCGCCGAGACGAGACCCTGCGCGCGCAGCTGGCCCCAGGCGGCGAGGTGCTCGTCGGTTTCGTCGGCCGGCTGGCGCCGGAGAAAAAGCTCCTGCGGCTGTCCGCGCTGCAGGACCTCCCGGGCATCCGGCTGGTCGTGGTGGGCGATGGCCCGGACCGTCGGCAACTGGCCAAGGCGCTGCCCACCGCGATCTTCCTCGGCTTTCTGACCGGTACCCAGCTGGTGCAGGCATACGCGAGCCTGGACGTCTTCGTGCACACGGGACCCTTCGAGACGTTCTGCCAGACGGTGCAGGAGGCGCTGGCCTCCGGCCTGCCGGTGATCGCGCCGGACGCGGGCGGCCCCCGGGACCTGGTCACCCACGGCCGCACCGGTTTCCTGGTTCCCGAGACCGGTAAGCCCGACGCTGATGCCATCTTCGGTGACGCGCTGCGCCGTGCGGTCCTGACCCTGGCCCACGATCCAGCGCTGCGCGCCCGGTACGGCGCAGCCGCCCGCCGTAGTGTGCTGGGGCGTACCTGGCCAGCGCTCTGCGATGAGCTGCTCGCCCATTACGCCGAGCTCACCGGCCTGCCAGCGGGTAGGCGCCCAGCGGATAGGCGCCCAGCGGCGTAAGACTCATGCGCATCGCCCAGGTGGCAAACTTTTACGGTCCGCGGTCGGGCGGTCTGCGTACCGCCTTGCACCATTTGGGCGCCGGGTACGCCGCCCGAGGCCACGAAGTCCTGCTGATGGTCCCCGGACCCCGTCGTAGCGACGAGATGATGCCCAGCGGAGTCCGGCGCATCACGCTGCCCGCCGTGAAGATCCCAGGGACGGGTGGATATCGCCTGCTCGACCCGTGCCGGGTACAGGCGGTGCTGGCAGGATGGCGCCCTGATCGCATCGAGGTCTCCGACCGGTTGACCCTGCGCGGGATGGGCCGGTGGGCCGCGGAGCATGGGGTGCCCAGCGTGGTGATCTCACACGAACGGCTGGATCGGCTACTGAAGGAGTTCCTGCTGCCCGACCGGGCAGCCCGACGGGTGGCTGACTGGGCTAACCGGCGGATGGCGAACTCCTATGACACCGTGGTGTGTACCACTCGCTTTGCCCGTGCCGAGTTCGACCGGATCGGAGTGCGCAATGTGGTCCAGGTGCCACTGGGGGTGGATCTGGCCACGTTCGCACCCTGGCATCGGGATGCTGCCCTGCGCGCTGAGCTGGCCCGGGGAGCTGACGCGATTCTGGTGCACTGCGGGCGGCTCTCGCCGGAAAAGCATCCGGAGCGCTGTGTCGACACCCTCGCGCACCTGCACGAGTCGAGGCAGCGGGTGCGGCTGGTCATCGCCGGTGACGGCCCGCGCCGGGCGGCCCTGCAGCGCCGGGCAGCCGGGTTGCCGGTCACGTTCCTCGGCTTCCTGTCCCGGCGCAGCGACGTGGCCACCCTGCTCGCTACCGCCGATCTGTCACTCGCGCCGGGGCCGCACGAGACGTTCGGGCTGGCAGCGTTGGAGGCGCTAGCCTCCGGCATTCCCGTGGTGGTCTCTCGGTCTTCGGCCCTGTCCGAGATCATCCTGCCCAGTTGCGGCGCTGCCGTCGCCGACCATGCCCCAGCCTTCACCGACGCGGCCTGCCGGCTACTCGACGCGCCCGAAGGGTCCCGCCGAGCGGCGGCCCGGGCGCGCGCCGAGCAGTTCCCCTGGACAGCCGCGGTGACCGGGATGCTGCACGCCCTGCAGACTCATTGATCCTGCATGCCCATTGATCCTGCATGCCATTGATAGGCCCAGTGGTACGGTACGCCGCTCGGACAGCGGGAAGGCGGCGAAGTGGATCACATTCTGGGCACAGCTTCCGGCCGTGAGGGCCGGCGGTGATCGCCACATCGGTGACGGTACGTGAGGAACAAGCCCCTACTCTCGCGCGGAACTCGGTGACCGTCGCTGGTTGGACCCTGCTCAGCAGGATCACCGGGGTGTTGCGGGTGGTGGTCATCGGGCAGGTGTTGGGGGCGACGTACTTCGCGAACGCTTTCCAGACCAGCTACCTGCTTCCTCATCTGGTGTTCACGTTGATCGCGGGGCCAGTGCTGGGAATGGTGTTGATCCCCAGTGTGGTCCGCGCGATCGGTGCCGGTGGCCAAGCGCGTGCTCGGGAGATCTTGGGCGGGGTCAGTGGCTGGTTGCTCACAATCGCGGCTGCGGTGAGCGCGTTGCTGATGATCCTTTCCCCCGCGGTGGCGTGGACGCTGAATTTCGGCGTCCCCGATCCCGCTGCCCGGGCGCGCGGAGTGTGGCTGGCTACGCTGGCGGTGCTGCTGCTGGCCCCCCAGGTCGTGCTGTACACCCTGGTGCACCTGGGTACCGTCGCCCAGCAAGCCAGGGGGCGTTTTGCGCTGCCGGCCGGTGCCCAGGTGGTGGAGAATCTCATCCTGATTCCGACGGTGATCGTCGCCGGCTGGTACTACGGGACCGGCTTGGACGTCGAGCAGGTGCCCGTCGGGCTGGTGCTCGTGCTCGGCGGAGGCAGCACGGCGGCCGTTACCGTGACCGTCGCGCTCCAACTCGCTGGTACCGCGAGGGTGGGGCTGCTGACCTGGCCTTCGATGCGTGGGCGGCACGACCCCGAGGTCCGCTTGGTCGCCCGCCGGCTCGTGCGTTCGGTCGGCGTGGCGGCCTGGCCAGCCGCGGCGATGTACCTCCTGTTCGCCCTGGCCGGCACGGTACGCGGTGGGGTGTTTGTGGTGCAGCTGACCCACACCGTTATCTTGTCCCTGGCTTTCGTCAGTGGTCGGGCGGTGGCGATGGCTGTGCTTCCAAAGCTGGCCCGCGCCGCTTACCGTGACGATGGCGCCATCTTCGGCTCACAATGGCGGCAGGGTCTGTCCTACGTCCTGATCGCCAGCCTGCCGCTGCTGGTCCTGCTCGGGATAAACTCCGGGCTCACCGCGAAGCTGCTGGCATCTGACCAGTTCCGGCATGCCGCCTTGATCGGTCCGCTCGCCACCTGCATGGGATTGGCGGCGGTAGGTCAGCTGATCGCTGGAGTGCACGACATTGGCCGCCAGGCGCTGTTCGCGCGGTTGAACGATCGCATCCCGCGCCAGGCGAGCAAGGTGGCCTTCGGTGTGATCGTTATTGCCGCGGCCGTGGGCCTACTCCTTCCCGCCGACGGCTCCCGTCTGGTGTGGCTGGTGATGGCGCACCTCGCCGGTGAGCTCACCGCCGCTGGGATAGTGCTCACCCGACTACGGCAGGCGATCCGGCCCGAACTGTTCCTCGAACGCCGATCCCTCGCCGCCGCGCTGGTCGCTGCCCTCGCCATTGTCCCGCTAGCCGGCGCAGTGCGGTGGACCGAACAAATCCAGGCCAGCGGCCGGCTCGCCAGCATGACGTTCTTCGCGCTAGGCGCTGCGGTGGTAGTCGGGGTCTACGTCCTCGTGCTCCGAGCCGTCACCCGACGAATCAGCGGGCGGCACCTTACTGTGAGCTCATCTTCCTCTTCTGTCACGTGGTGATCTGCCCACGAAACCCGCTCTGGACGTGTGCTAGCGGTCCGGGAGGTCCGTCAGTGGTGTCAAGTGGTGCATCCACAGCTTGACACCGCCGATGGCAGTCCAGGCAGATGCAGCGACGCGGGCGCCTTGCGTTCCCAGGCGCTCAGTTCCCAGCCGATGGAGGAGTGCACCCTGGGCCAGGGCGAGGCATTGAATCAGACCGGCCTGTTGATCAACGGAGTGGGCAGCCGAAATAGGCCGGCCCTCGCGTTGGCATGTCGTGGCGAGGTGAGTGCCTTGGGTGGGTCCACCGACGCGGTGGGTGCGGTGTAACGTCCCGCACGCACATTGTCACCCTGAGTGGTCAGTTCCCAGGGAACTGTGACGTTGTGTGCAGGTTGTTTGCAGGTCACGGGTAGATAACTGGCAGTGCGAGTTCGACTTGTCCTAAGGAGCATGCAATGCCTGAAGTCTCTATCAACCAGCGCTGGCTAGCGGCCGAGGTGCGCGATGACGTCCGGCACGACCTTGCCGACGCCCTGCATGACGCTCACCTGTGGGTGCCTGGAGCCGACTACTTCGGTCCGGTCTGGGTTGACGGGGTCGGTTGGGTGGTACCGGAGGGTTGGGCGCCTCCGCATGGCTGGGCGCCTCCACCTGGCTGGTACCAGCCCGCCTACTGGGATCAGGACGACTACCGCGGGTGGTGCAACAACTACTACAGCAGCGACCACGACTGGCGCGGCTGGGAGCAGTGCGACCACTTCCAAAACCACGACAACTGGCACGGTTGGGTCCCGGGCGCGGATTACTTCGGTCCGGTCTGGGCTGATGGGGTCGGTTGGGTGGTACCGGAGGGTTGGGAGCCTCCGCATGGCTGGGCGCCTCCACCTGGCTGGTACCAGCCCGCCTACTGGGACCACGACGACTACCGCGGGTGGTGCAACAACCACTACAGCAGCGACCACGACTGGCGCGGCTGGGAGAACCGCTACCACTGGGGTGAGCACAACCAGTGGCACGGCTGGAACAACGAGCGTGGGTGGACTGACCACGATCGTGACCAGCGTGGGTGGACCGACCACGATCGTGACCAGCGTGGGTGGACCGATCACGATCGTGACCAGCGTGGGTGGACCGATCACGATCGTGACCAGCGGCAGGACAACCGCCACGGGCAGCATGAGGACTGGGACCCGGAGCACCAGAACAGCGACCTAAGCCAGGGCGACCGTGCTCCGCAGCGCGATGTCCGGGGCGGCGATGGGGCTCACCACCTGGGTGTCACTCAGCATGGTCAGGGCCTGCGGGGCCAGCTGGAGCACGACGTGCAGCGCGGGATCGACAGCGGCCGTACCGGTGACAGCGTGCAGCGCAGCGACCTGAGTTATCAGCAGCACGGTCAGTCCCTCGGCGGTTTGCAGGGCGGTCCAGCGAACCCTGTCGCGCCGGTCGCATCGACCCTCTCTGCACCCGCCTTCTCTGCACCCGCGTCGTCGTTCGCCAGCGGCCCGTCGTTGTCCAACGGCGCCTCGGTGGGTCCGAACGTGGCTCCCAGTGCCAGCGCGCCGGCCGTCGCGACCACCACTGCCGCAGCGTCGGTGGCGCCGGTAAACGCCACCCCCTTAGACCCGAGGTCCTCGACGCACGTCGCTTCCCAGCCGCTGAGTCACAGTGTCCAGGAGGCCGCGACGGTGAACACCGTGGCGCATCAGGACAACAACGACTCGCGGTCCGGCTCACCACGCGGCAGCGAGTCGAGCCACGGTCCGAGCGTCAACCAAGACTCCAGGCAGGGCTCGGGCCACCACTCCGGCGGCTTCACCGGTGGCCATGGCGGCTTCGGCGGTGCTCCGCAGGCCGACACCGGCACCCAGACCGACGGGCGCGGCGCCCCCGGCCATCCGTCCCACCCGGCCGCGCCTCAGGCCGACCTAGGCGGTTCCCATTCGTCCGGCGCCGTCTCGGGCCAGAGCACTCATTCGATCGGCACCACGTCCCAGCCGTCGGCTACCTCGACATCCCCGCACGGCACGGCGCCGGGGATGTCGAGTGGTTCGGCGTCAAATGTGCACAGCACGCCAACCACGCACAGCACGGCGCCAGCCACGATGCCCAGCTCCGACCCGGCCGGTGGGGCCGGTTCGTCGTCGCACGGTATGTCCAGTGGCCTGACGACGCATGACAGCGGCCAGGCCGTCACCCCGACGCATGACACCGCGCATCCCAGCACCCACCACACACCGGTAGGGCACTGATCGGGGCGTCACGGGAAGGAGAGGGACGAGCGGTGTCGGTGACGATGCAGCCAACCGAGTTGATGACCAGCGCCGAGCTGGTGAGTCTGCTCGAGCAGGCCAGTCAGCTGGCTGGTCGAGCCGGTCGGCCCGACCCGGTTGAGCGGCTGGCCAGGGCTCGCGCGCGGCTAGCCGCTCGGCGGATGCGTGTGGTGGTGGTCGGGGCGCCCGGCCAGGGTGCCACCTCTTTGGTCCAGGTCCTGCAACGGACGACGGCTGATCGGCTGCCGGGGGCAAGTTTCGTGGACGCTCCCGGCCCCGCGGGGTTGAACCAGCCGGTGGTGCCGGGACCGGGGTCAGCGGACGTGGTGTTGTTTGTCTGCGACGCGGGTCATGAGTACGGCCCGGCGGAGCTGGACGCGCTGGCTCGGATCCGGGCGCAGGGCATCGCGGTGGCCGGCGTGCTCACCAAGATCGACGCCTACCCTCGGTGGGCTGAGGTCCAGCGGGCTAACCGGTCGCGGCTGCAAGCAGCCAGGCTGGACTCGCCGACCATCCCGCTGCTGCCGGTGTCCTCGGCAATGTGCGAGAGCGGCCGGCAGCGTGGTGACAACGCGTTGTCGGTCGCTTCCGGGGTACCGCAGCTGCTCGAGTTCCTGCGTGACCGGATCGGGACCAGGGTGGATCCGGCGCTGCGCGACTGGGTGCTCAGCGAGGTGCGGGCCGTCACCGACCAGCTGGGCACGATCTGGAACCGTGAGCTGGATGCGTTGCGAGGCTCCGGCGACTCACCACAGCAGCGGCAGCAGCGGGCAGTGGCCGAGCTGGAGCGGCGCCAGCATCTGTCGGCGCAGTGGCAGCTCGCGCTCAGCGACGGCGTGACCGAGCTGATGACGCAGGTGGATTTCGACCTGCGTGAGCAGCTGCGTGAGGTTATGGAACTCGCCGAGGAGCACATCACCAAGGTCAAACCGATGCGGCACTGGCAGCAGTTCGATAAGTTGGTGCGCGGCAAGGTCGAGGAGAGCGTGCAGGCGAACTTCCAGCTGGCCGGAAAGCGCTCCCAGGTACTGGCCGCGCAGGTGGCTGCGAAGCTGGCCGGCAATCCGGATGGCTCGCACACCGGCGTGGTGCTGCCTGAGGTGAGGGTGGCCGGCCCCGACGAGGCGTTGCGCCGGGTCAAGTCGATGGAACCACCGAATAGCGGCAGCGGGTTCGCGCGGGTGGTCAACAGCCTGCGCGGTTCCTATGGCGGCATCCTCATGGTCGGTGTGCTGACCAGTCTCGCCGGCCTAGCGCTGATCAGCGTCTGGTCGGTCGCGGCCGGCGTGCTGCTGGGACTGTTCACCTTCTGGGAGGATCGCAAAAACGGCCACGAGCGCGGCAAGGCCGAGGCCAAAATGGCGGTGTCCAAGCTGATGGACAATGTGAACTTCCGGGTAGGCGACGAGTTGCGGTCGCAACTGCGCGTCGTGCACCGAGCGTTGCGCGACCACTTCACCGAAATCAACGACCAGCGGCTGCGTACCGCCGCAGACGCGGTACGCGCCGCCGCTCTGTCCCACGGCGATCAGCCCGACGCACGGCTATCCCAATTGCACAACAACCTCGCCGAGCTGCGCCAGCTTCGCATCCTTTCCACCATGCCCACCCCCGACCGGCCTCACCCCACCGCTCAACGCGGGGACCTCATGTACGCATAGGGACGCGAGGACTACAGGAACTTCCCGGCCCAGGGCTCCCGAAGCTACGGCCAGGGGTCAAACTGACTTGTCGGTAACTTCGGGAGCTAGTGAATGCGGCGTCGCGCAGGTAGGCGTCCAGTTCCCGTAGCAACCGGACAGATCCCGCCACGGGCAGCCAGTCCGACTTCACCGGAACACCCTGTTGATCACCGTCCGGTGATCGGCCCAGCCGCGTCAAGAGATCCACGGGACACGAGAAGGATTAGGGGTGAGGGCCGATGTCAAGCACGGTGATCACCGCGATAGCTTGATCGTCGCGGATCTCATCCGGCCCGTACATCCACCAGATCCGTCGCGCCCCAGGAGTCCGATTTTCCACATAGGCGTCCCAAACCTTCGCCTTCGGCGCGCCGGGCCGCACCTTACGCAGTTTGGCCGCGTACTGGGGACTGCTGTCGAGTAGGTCCAGCGTTTCCCGAGCCGGGGTGGCCAACCGTAGCCGATAGGAGCTCACCGGCTACTCCTCATTGGTGTCGGTCGCGTAGTCGGTGAAGTCGCCCAGATCGACGGTACGCCTGGCTTGGGCCTCGGTGATCCCCGTGCGGATGCGCTCGGCCAGGGCAGGGTTTTCCCAGACGATCAACTCGCGCTCAGGGATGGAGACCACCGGAGTGAGCAGCAGCACGCCATCGATGTTGCGGGCCACCCGGTAGCGTCCTCCAGGCTCGGCGCCAGCACGGCCCAGGCTGACCCGACCGCGGCTGTCCACCTCGGTTTCGGTGACGACCTCGAAGGGGACAGGCAGCCCTTCTGGCCCACAAATCCGTGCGTCAGCCTTGACTCTGGTGATCCCTGGTTCGCGACTCGCACCACGCTCTGCACCACGCGCAAACCGCTCGCGCGCTCATCCCGCGCGACGATATGTCGTGCGCTCTTTGCTGGGGTAGAGTCATTTGCGCTTCGTGCTCGACCTGCGGCATCCCAGTACGGTAGCCGGCCTGGTCGGAGATCAGCGGGTCGGCGGGGGTGATGACGTGCTGTACGACGTCGGCGAAGCTCGCTGGATTGGCCAGCGTGGCTGCTGCCTGGTTGCGCTGCCACGCTGTGTAGGAGTCCCGCAGCAGTTGCGGCACCCGGACCACGACCTGAGGCAGCTGCCGGAGTGAACCCCGCCGGCGATCAAGCGATCGCGAGAGCGGACCCGGGTTGTCTCTTGGGTTCGAGCAGTGGTACTTGATCGTAGATGTGGTGGTCGCGATGGCTGGGAGAAGTTGTCAGCGGCTGGAACTTCAGGCGCAGTCCTGGAGTGCACGTGTGCTGGTCGCCCCGGTGGTTCGCGAGGGGGTGTCGTGCGCGAGGGTGCTGCTTCGATCGGGCACAATCTTCTTCGGAGGTGGGCATGCACGAGGTGATCGCGCAGAGAAGGACGGAGATTGAGGGCCTGTGTCGGAGGCTGCGGATCCGCCGTCTTGATCTTTTTGGCTCAGCCGTCGAGGGCTCGTTCGATCCGGACACCAGTGACGTGGATGTGCTGGTCGAGTTTGACGTCCAGCCGGGATTCGACTACTTCGGGACATACTTCGATCTGAAGGAAGGTCTTGAGCGGATTCTTGGGTACCCCGTCGATGTCGTCAGTGTCACGAGCATCCGCAATCCCTATTTCCGTGATCGAGTAATGCGTACTCGGGAAACGCTGTATGCGGCCTGATCCCAGAAAGTATTTGTGGGACGCGCTGCATGCGGCGGAGCTGGTTCAGGACTTTGTTCGTGGTCAGTCCTTCGCGGACTACCAGTCGGATGCGAAGCTCCGTTCGGCGGAAGTCGTGACGGAACCGCAGGACCGCTTCGAGGCGGGCAGCTATCTCGCGCTCACCGAGGCCATGAACAGCCATGAGATCGGCCGTGGCTTAGCATCACCCCGGCGCTACGTCAGATGTGGGCTTGCTCGACGATCGTCGGAGTGGACTGCGACCGGCTCTATCTACCGCACCAACAGGCCGAGTTCGCCGACCTGCTTGGCGTCGACCTGTAGGTCCTTCGCTCGTAGCGGGGCCACGACAGCTTCCTCGTGGAGGTTGACCAGATCAACGCGGTGCTGGCGGATGCCCTCACATAAGCATGATCGCAGTCTCCGCGAGGTGAACTTGCAGCGCGGGCAAGTCGATGGTCAACGTTGAGGGGATCATTTGGACCCTTGACATCCCCGTAGTAGTCTGGTGAACTCGAAGTGTGACCCCGATGGCCACGCTCACGAAGCGGCGACACGTGGACTTGCTCCGCGTCGCGGCACAAGCGTGTTGCTACTGATCGGTCGATCTCTTATCGGCTTCACTGGGGTTGCGACGATGTTCCCATGTCGGGCAATAATGGCGGGCGCACGGACAGGCCGCTAGTCCCCGCATCAAGCGTGGTCGGAGTTCCTGTTGTACATCGCGCGCAGCGCCGACGAATTGACTAAGACGCCCGGAAGTAATTCCTGGGATATCAAGTGTTTCTGGCCGAGTCGGCGAATGAACGCGTCCCTGATGCCCGTTTCATCCCCCTGAACACCATGGAGTATGCGTGTCCATCACCGATGAACTGCTCGCCAACAACGCCCGCCGCACTACGACCTTCAACGGGCCGCTGCCGTTGCCGCCCGCCAAGCACGTCGCCGTCGTGGCCTGCATGGACGCCCGCCTGGACATCTACCGAATCCTGGGCCTGGGCGAGGGCGAGGCGCACGTCATCCGCAACGCCGGAGGCGTGGTCACTGACGACGCGATCCGCTCGTTGGCGATCAGCCAGCGGCTGCTCGGCACCCGGGAGATCATCCTCATCCACCACACCGACTGCGGGATGCTCACCTTCACCGACAACCAGTTCAAGAAGTCTATCCAGGACGACACTGGCATCAAGCCGGCGTGGTCCGCCGAGGCCTTCCCGGACCTTGACGAGGACGTCCGGCAGTCGATCGCTCGGATCAAGGCCAACCCGTTCGTACCGCACCAGGACTCCATCCGCGGGTTCGTCTTCGACGTCGCGACCGGCAAGCTCCACGAGGTCGCGGATCATCGTTATCGGGGTGTCGTGGGGAAGACCTCTTTTCTTGATCGCTGGGTCAGACGCCGAGGAGCGTGAGGATGGGACCAGCGCTGCTACGCCACGCCGGGGCGAACCCACTGACACCCGACCCAACAACCTCTACAGAAGAAAGACCACAGGCATGACCAAGACGATTCCCAGCGGCACCATGCACAGCGCGTTGCGCGCAGGTAAGCAGCCGCGCTACCGGGTAGAGGAGCTCCGCGCGAATGGCGGCCACACCACGGCGATGATGTCGGCAGAGGAAATCGCCTGGCTTGTCGCCCACCTGCGGGCAATAGTTGCTGCTAGCCCCGCGGCCTGGGCAGGCAAGGGAATGACTCTGCTGCAACTCACCGCGCTGCACGTCATTAGTGCGCAGGCACCAGTTACCCTCACTGACGTGGCCCAGGCCCTGGGTACCGGCCCGCCGGCCACCAGCGCGATGGTCGATCGGCTGATCCGCACGGGGCTGGTGTCCAGGGCGTCGGACCCGCAGGACCGTCGACGCGTCCGACTAACCATCACTGACCACGCCAAAACAATGATCGGTGAAATAGACCTAAGTACCGCCAGACGCCTTCAGGCAACGCTCAACCACATAGGCCCCCAGGGCCGCCGCTACCTCATCGACGTGCTCAGGGACACCGTACGACGATCCGCCGGGCAGCCAACGAAACGCCGCCCTTCCCGCGGTGCAGGAGCACCGAGTGCGGGCCCGGGTCCGCGATAAGCAGCAGCACCGCTAACAAGGTCACGATACGTAAGGCGGGACCGGCGTCGAATAACGGGTATGTGGTCCCGGTCGTGATGGCCGCGGCTGCCAGCGTTCGGACCTGTCTGGCAGACCCCCAGGGGCGGATGCGGACCGCTCCCTGGATGGGGCCACCGGGGCTGCCTGAACAGCCACTGCGCCACATGGATACTGAAGCCGCGGTGACGCTGCTACAGCTGAACCCCGATCCGTGTGCGGTGCCCACAAGCCCGCACCCCCCTGGGTGAACGGCCGCCACGACCGATCCCCACCTGAGCTGGATACAGCGGGCCCTCGGCGCCCGAGGTCGCCGTGAGCGCGCATGCGAGCGTCGCATCGATATCACCCCAGGTGGTCGTGCTCGGCATGTCGCGCCACGTTTCCAAAGCGGTGACCACGGCATCTCCTGTGCTGCAGACTGCGGCCGGGTCGGCAACGAGCGCATCGTCGGCTGCGCTACGGACATCGACGAGACGGCCCTGAAGTGCCGTGATCTGGTCGGTCAGCGCCGCCCGCCAAGTTGGGTCGCCGCATAGCGCGGCAACGACAGGTACGTCAATACTCAACGCTGGAACGTACCGCAGTCGAGCTGCCTAGATCGCGTCATCAACCCGGTTCTGCCACCACGCACCAGTGAGGATACCCACGTCGAACCAGTAACGGACGGACTCCGCTCGTGTCGACCGCCCGCAGCCGCGTCACAAGGTTTGGTCTGCCACTCCACACGGAACTCGACGGCCATGTACCTTGCGGCCGCCGCCTTCCAGCCGTCCTGCCAGCCGCCAGCCCGGTACACCTTGTCGTGCAGTGGCGCCCTGTTGGGCACGCAGAGGGCACGGAACTTCATGCCCGTGATGCCGGTCCGACCCGCTCTTGCACCGTTCCCTCGTCCTGGCCGCTTTGCTCGTCGCGTTGGCGGTGTCGATGGTGGCGCGTGCGCCATCGCATCGCGACGCCCGTCAGGGCGCCATTGACGCCGGCGGCGCGACGTGGACGATTTCCGGCCGAGGGATCGGCGACCCGGAACCCAAGATTCTCGGACTGTAGTCGTGGTTGTTCGTGGATAGCAGACCGGTTAGCTGTGGGTGATCATCAATAATCTTTGCGCGCGGGGCTGGTGTGGCGTTCCGTCGCCACTAGCTGGCGATTCACTATCACCCCCATCACCAGCACGTTGAGTTGCGGGACTGCTTAGCGGAACCGGCCTTCCTTCATTAAGTCCTCACTTTCGATCTTGTGTATCAGCTCGTCATGGCCGATTTGTCGGAACGCGTCCGCGAGCGAGGTGAAGTGGCCGAAATCGCTTGCGAACTCGGATTCGAATGGCGTGTTCTCCCACTCGGGATGCTCGGCGACCAGGGCCATGTACTCGTGCACCGCGTGGTCTTCAAAGTCCGCGTTGAGGCGATATGACCAGGCCGGGTGCAGCACGAACAGCAACCAGGACAGCTGGTAGTAGACGAACGCGATCGCTTGCGGCAGCCAGAAGAACTTGATCGATGGTTGTGGTGTACCGGACGTGGCGAGCAGTTCTTCGATGATGAGCAGATGGAACATCTCGTTGTCTTGCTGTGCGCGCGACCTGGCCAGCCGATCGTGTATGCGCCGGGCGAAGCCGGTGCGCGTATGGACATGCGTGATAGCCACGAAAGCGACTTGTTCCCAGGCCTGGTATGGAACGCGGGCGACTAGCTCGAGCACCTTGAATTTGCTCAGCGTGCGAGGCTTGCCGTACACCCTGTCGAGGGCGGCGAACAACGCCCGAGCGGCGATTCCATACCGCCGCCGTGGCGTTGCCAAGGCCTCCGTTTGGGCCTGTTGCAGCTCCTCGTGCGTCAGCCTCGGCAACCGCCCAGAGGTAATCGGGTTCACCGCCCGCTGATCAGCCATCGCGGTTCCTCCTTCAGACCGTTGGGTGTCACCCGGCCGCCGACGATGCCCGTGCCCACGACAGTCACGCCCTCGACATCGCCCAAACCCTCCGAACCCTAGAGCATGCCCGCACCCTGGAAGGCATCGGGCACTGCCACCTCCAGCAAGGACAGACTAAACAGAGTGGCGCGGGTCTTCGCCAGGCAGTGACGCTCTACCGGCATGTCGGATTTCCCGACGCCCAGCGCTGGAAACGACCCTGCTCACCCAGGGCTCATCCACCGATACCCGCCGGGCCGGGCCGCCGGAAGCGGAGCGGCAGGCGGGCCCGGCCAGCGGCGCGCTCTGCGCGCCGCCTTGATCCCATACAGGCGAATTCGGCAACAACGTAGTGTGAGCGTAGTGTGACGCCATGTGACAAGGCGGGGTCACTCACGCGGGATCACTCAACAAAGAGACTTATTCACGCGGAGCGCCAGAAGTGGAGCGCGATAACGGCTGAGATCGTTTCGGGGAAGGTATCGATCGGTCGCCGGTAGTCGGTGTCCAGGATTCGCCAGGTCTTGAGGTGGGCGATGACCTGCTCGATGACCCATCGGATCTTGTTGACCTGAGTATTGAATTCCTTCTCCCAGTCTAGCAGATCGCGATGGGGTGGTTTCTTGATGGGTGTGATCATGTTGTTGCCGACGTAGCCTTTGTCGCCCACCCAGCTTCTGGCATCCACACCGATGAGCACGGCTGCCTCGGCCAGGCAGTGGCTGTCGTGCCTGCTGCCGTCGATGGGGTCGGAGATCCACGCTAGCTTCCCGCCGAGGGTGGCCGCGAC
>JAFATA010000003.1 GCA_019244165.1 Pseudonocardiales bacterium
CCGTCAGTGGCGTCGGGGTAGAGCGCGGGTGACGCCGCGCTGATCGTGGATGTGCCTCGGCGATAGCAGAACACTGACGGTGTCTTCCCCGCTCAGCCGGGTACCCCGGACTCCCAACAGACCCCGACGGACTTCCAGCGCCGACCACTAAGCACTCCGGGACCCCCAGACGGCCCCGTTCGACCAGGCACCCGACAGCAGCTTGACCGCAACTAGTCGACGACGTCCTGGGCCGCATCGGTGCCGAGGTGGAGACCAAGCCGCCGTGCTTCCCACTAGCTATTCTGGCAAGCCTGCCCGGTGGGCCATTCTGCGCAGTTCGGTGCCGAGGGCGTCGCTGCGTATGCGGGGGAGCAGCGTGGCGATGGCCTCGCGGACATGTGGATCCCGCAGGACCATGGCGGGAAAGATGCTCTCCGCCGTGCGCAGCGCCCGCACCGCGTCATCATGGCGTCCCCGTAGCTGAGCCAGCGCGCGGCCGACATGGACCCAATACACGGACCGGTTCACCACGAGAGGGATACGCTCGGGGTCGATCTGCTGCGCGATCCGGGCCGCTTGGTCGGACTCGTGGGCTTCCAGGGCCTGCCACATGCGGGCAAGCCCCACATTCACCGGCCCGAACGAAAAGCCCAGGGAGTCGAGTTCATGGGTGGCGCCGAATCGCTCGGCCACCTCAGCGGCGGCATCCATCGGGGCGGCCATATCACCGTACCGGCGCTCCAGCGCAGCAGCCGTCGCGTGGCACTGAGTGACAAAGCCCACCAGCCCTGCGGTGGTGGCGGTAATCGGTGGCAGGGCGATCGACCCAAGTTTGGCCCGCCCCAGCTCCAGGGCCCCACCCAGGAGGACGTTAGCCACGCCGAACTCGGCCACGGCCAGGATGGTGGTCTCGTTGCGCTCCTGGGCCAGGCGGCGGGCGAGGAAGGCACTCCGGCGGACCAGGTCGGTGGGCGCGCCGACGTAGGCTAGCCACATCCGGGTGACGTGCACGTGCAGGTAGACGGCGAGGTCGAGCAGCTCGGCGTGGTCGGTGCCGGTGGCCAGGGTGGTGTGCAGGTTGCGGATCAGCCCGGGCAGGGTGGTGGCCACCTCAGTGAACTGGCAGGCCCGATGTTGGGCGTAGATCTGGGTCACCTGCTCCCGCAGCGCCGCCGCGGGCAGGACCAGGCCCTCGGGGTAGTCAGCGTCGATGGCGTCCAAGGCCAGGCGGACCGCTTCGATGGTGGAGTCGGTGGGTCCGTTGGCGGGGGCGGGGACCGGCAGCGTGGTCAGCTCGCTGGGGGCGACCTCCAGGGCGGTGGCCAGCGCGTGGATTTCGGCGAGGGTCACGGCACGCTTACCGTGCTCGACCAGGTGCAGGGTCGATTTGCTCATCCCGGCCAGCCCGGCGATCACCTTCAGGGACTTGCCTCGGGCGGTGCGGATCCGGTGCAGCCGCCAGCCGATGGTGCGCGCCTGCTCCGCGTCCATCATGAGACCTTCATTGACCACGGCCGACCCCCTACCGCCGATGCCCGCAGGCGATCGACGCAGGGCGGTAAGCCCCGGCGGGGGTGCGCTCCCCAGGTTAGCGGCCGGCTTCCCGGATCGGGTGGGTAGCCGAGGTACCCGGGGTCGTGCGGGTGGCTCGTCGAGGCCGTTGGCCAGCCGCTGGCTGGTTCCGGCGGCCTCCCAGATCCCGGTCGACAGCTGCGCGGCCCGGGAAACATCCAGCCGCACCGTGCTCTGCGTGCCGGCGCAGCTCAGATGCAGGGTCACGCTGCCATCCCGGCAGGCGACCAACCGCACGATGCCCTCGGGGCCGGCACGAGTCAGACCCTGTACGGGCACCACCCAGTTCGCCCGGCTGACGTCACCGTTCACGAGGCCACCGCAGAGGGATCTACGTCCATTCCGAGCACCCTACGGCACTGATCACTACCAGGCAGCCAACCCCGCCGCGCCCTCGGGGACACCGTTGCCGCGGTGCTGCTAGCTCCTGGATACGCCGAGTTCGACGGTAGAGCTGTTGGGCGGGCGGTGGTCAGCGTTGCTGTCGAACTCGGCGCATCCAGAGCAGGCGGGGCGCGCCGGAGGGGGCTTACAGCGGGAGTTCGTCGGTGAGCGCGGACAGGACGTGATCGGCTCCGGCGCCGGCCAGCGCGTCGGTGGTGTACTCGCCGCTGGCGACGCCGACCGCGATGGCGGCAGCGCCGTGCGCGGCCGCGATGTCCAAGGGGGTGTCGCCGATGACCCAGACCTGATGGGGGTCCACGGGCATGCCCAGCACCGCACCGGCCCGCTGGATGGCGCGCCGGGTCAGCTCGGTGCGATCCGCTGAGTCCGAACCGTACCCGCCGAAGTGGAAGTACTTGTTGAGATCGGCACGGGCGAGCTTGATGTGCGCCGCGGACTCGACGAGCCCGGTGGTCAGACCCAGCAGATAGCCCCGATCCACCAGCGAGGGCAGCAGCGTGGTCACCCCCGGCAGCACACGGTACCCGGTGGACTGTGCCACCGCAGCGGGCAGATGTTCCAGGCGTTTGGCCATCAGCTGGGCCAGCTCGCGCGGGGTGGGTTCGCGGCCGATCACGGCGGTGAAGCTCAGGCGGCCGACCTCGGGATCGGTTATCCCGGCGTGGGTAGACTCGCGGATGTCAGCGGAAATCCCGTAGAGATCGGCGAACGCCTGGCGCCAGGCGACCGCGCTGGCGCCCCCGGTCGTGATCAGCGTGCCGTCGATGTCGAACAGGATCGCCAGCACGCCGCCGGGATGCCTGACCGCCTCGGGCGCCGTCATGGTCACTCCCCCGCCGGGCGTTCGACGTGTCCGCCGAATTCCTTGCGCATCGCTGAAATCAGCTTGTCGCCGTAGTCGGCCTCGTGGCGGGAGGTGAAACGCCCATACAGCGCGGTGCTCAGCACGCCGACGGGCACACCCTCCTCGACGGCGGCCAACACCGTCCAGCGGCCCTCGCCGGAATCCGAGACCCGGCCGCTGAACTCCTCCAGATCCGGTGACTGGTGCAGGGCGCTGGCGGTCAGGTCGAGCAGCCACGACGCGATCACGGTGCCGCGCCGCCACAGCTCGGCGACCTGCGGGATGTCGAAGTCGTACCGGTAGGACTCCGGGTCCCGCAGCGGTGTGGTCTCCGCGTCGGCCAGCGCCTCACGGTTTCCGATGTTGGCGTGGCGCAGCACGTTGAAGCCCTCGGCGTAGGCGGCCATCAGACCGTACTCGATGCCGTTGTGCACCATCTTGACGAAATGGCCCGCCCCGGGTGGGCCACAATGCAGGTAACCCTGCTCCGCGGTGGTTGGCTCCCCCTCGTGCCCGGGGGTGCGGACCAGGTCCCCCAGGCCCGGAGCGATCGTCTTGAAGATCGGATCGAGGTGCTCGACCGGGCCGGCCTCCCCGCCGATCATCAGGCAGTATCCTCGCTGCAGGCCCCACACGCCGCCGCTGGTGCCGACGTCGAGATAGTGGATGCCCCGGGAGGCCAGCGCGCGGGCACGGGCGATGTCATCGCGGTAATAGCTGTTGCCGCCGTCGATGATGATGTCGCCCGGTTCGAAGTGCGCGGCGAGCTGCTCGACGATCTGGCCGGCCAGCGCGGTCGGAATCATGATCCACGCTGCCCGGGGGGCACTCAGCTTGGCGGCGAAATCCGCCAGACAGCTCGCGCCGGTCGCCCCGTCATCGGCCAGTTCGGCCACGGCCTGCTCGTTGACGTCATAGACCACGCAGTCGTGCCCCCCGCGCATCAACCGCCGCACGATGTTCGCGCCCATCCGGCCCAGACCCACCATTCCCAGCTGCACCGCAACCTCCTTGCTCGGATTCCCCACCCTGGAGGCTAGGAGGGGAGGAGCAGGGAGTGGAAGGGTTCGGTGCCCAAAGCCAGGGAGACCCGGCCCAGGCCGCCGTAGGCATTGAGGTAGTCCAGCTCTCGGGACAGGTCGCCGACGCCGTTGCTGCCGGCGAGCGGAGCCAGCGCCAAGCTGGCCAGCACCCCCAGCGCCTTGCCGTCGTGGGTCAGCACGGGGCTGCCCGAGTCACCGGGGATGCCGGGTGTGACGGTATAGCAGGTGTACGACCAGCCGCCGCCTTCCTCGCCGACGAGGTACCCCTCCTTCTCGGACAGCGGGGTGATCCCGGCCCGCAGGGGCGAGTTGCCGTAGCTCAGCACCGTCTCACCGAGGGGGGCAGGGCCGGTGACGATACCGGTGGGCCCCCCGAAGGCCGGCACGCTCGGGTTGACCTTGTCCAGATCAGCCCGGTCGATCTTCACGAGGGCAAGGTCGTTGAAGTCGCAGGTGTTGGCATCCTTCTCGCCGCGGGCAGCCATGGTGATCCACGAGCTGTACACCAGCCTGCCCGGCTTGCTGGCCCCGGTGATGGTGACCGGGGTGCCCAACGGCTTGCTGCCGGCGGTGCAGCCGCTGGTCTGGGTCGGAGCCCCGGTGCCGGCGCAGTGCGCAGCCTGCCCGATGAACACGTCTGTGGCGTTGAAGAAGATGAAGTTCGCGGTGCACTGGCCGCCGTCGGTGATGGTCACCACCCCGGGATGCACGGTGGCCTGTGCCGCCGGTGCCCAGCTGGGGCCCGCCGCCGCAGTGCCGGGCCCCAGCGCAGCGGCTGAGGCCACCACGGCTCCCGTCACCACAGCGCGGACCGCGCGGCAAGGACTAGTCACGGCGCGGTGGTGCATACGAAATTTCCCTCCCCTGGGACGCCGAAGGCCAGCATTCTGTTCGCAGGCGGGTTGCGGGAGGATAAGAGTACACAGCGCCTCCAAAGGGCCCCCGAGAGGATGAGAGTCCGGATGTCTCAGCGCACCTCCTACACCCAGGGGACGCCCTGCTGGGTGGACCTGATGACCACCGACCCGGAGGCCGCGAAGTCCTTTTACGGCCAGCTATTCGGCTGGACGTATGACGACGTGCCGATGCCGCAAGGCCCGGCCTACTCGATGGCGACGAAAGACGGCGTCGCCGCCGCGATCACCGCGCAGCCACCGGAGATGGCCGCCGAGGGTGTCCCGCCGCTGTGGAACACCTACCTGGCCGTGGACGACGTCGACGAGGTGGCCGCCCGGGTCGAGCCGGCCGGCGGGAAGCTGCTGGTGGCGCCGTTCGACGTGATGGACGCCGGGCGGATGGCCGTCGTGACGGACTCGACCGGCGCCGTGGTCGGGCTGTGGCAGGCGAGGAGACACCTCGGCGCGGCCCGGGTCAACGAGCCAGGCACGATGTGCTGGAACCAGCTGCTGACCGACAACGAGTACGCCGCGGTGGCGTTCTACCAGCGGGTACTCGGCCTGACCACCAGCACCATGGAGATCGGCGGAGCCCCGCACACCGTCTTCGTCTCGGGTAGGGACCCCGTCGCCGGGATTTCTGCGGCACCCCCCGGTGTCCCCCATCACTGGCACGTCTACTTCGCTGTTGAGGATGCCTCCGCCGCCGCGCAGCACGCCACCGAGCTGGGCGGGACCGTGCTGGGCGGACCGATGGACATCTCGATCGGCATCAGGGTGACGCTACGCGACCCACAAGGCGGCGTCTTCGGCATCTTCACCCCCAAGGGCCCGAAGCCCTGAACCCAAGGCCCCGAAACGTCGGTGAGGTCGAGTTCATGGACACCCACCGATCGAGTGAGAGACGTATTCAGGGATAACGCCCGTCCTCATTCTGGTGCTGAGCCCCTGGTGCTGGGCCGTAGTCGGGAGGATGAGGATGAGCGTTCGTCTGTCGTCACCGATCGAGGATCTCCAGGATCATTATCAGGTGGTCGTGGTCGGCTCCGGCTACGGCGGGGCGATCACCGCGTCCCGGCTGGCCCGGGCCGGCGCTCAGGTGTGTCTGCTGGAACGGGGCAAGGAGCTGCATCCGGGCGAGTACCCGGACACCGGCCCGGAAGCGCTGGCGGAGATGCAGTTCGACCTCCCGGAGCGGCATGTCGGCTCGCGCACCGCGCTGTATGACTTGCGGGTCAACGAGGAGCTCAGCGTATTCCTGGGGTGTGGGTTGGGGGGCACCTCGCTGGTCAATGCCAACGTCAGCCTGCGGGCCGATGAGCGGGTCTTCGCCGACCCGCGCTGGCCGCAGGCGCTGCGGGCCGACCTGGGCACGCTCCTGGAAGAGGGTTACCGGCGCGCCGAGGAGATGCTGGCCCCCACGCCGTTGCCGGATAGCGTGGTGGGTCTGAAGAAGCTGCAGGCCCTGGCCGATTCGTCCAGGGTGCTGCCCGGGCGGTTCACCCGGCCGCCGATCAACGTGACGTTCACCGAGGGCGTCAACCAGGTGGGAGTCGAGCAGCAGGCGTGCACCCTGTGCGGGGACTGCGTGTCCGGCTGCAACTACGCGGCCAAGAACACCGTGTTGATGAACTACCTGCCGGATGCGAAAAACCACGGAGCTGAAATCTTCACCCGGGTCGCCGTCCGGTTCCTGGAACGTCGCGACGAGGGCTGGCTGGTGCACTACCAGCCGCTGGACACCGGCCGGGAGCTTTTCGACGCCCCACCGTTGTTCCTCAGCGCCGAGATCGTGGTGCTCGCCGCGGGCACCCTCGGTTCCACCGAGATCCTGCTGCGCTCCGCGGCGAACGGCTTGCCGCTCTCCGATCACCTCGGAGCGCGAGTGACCGGAAACGGCGACGTGTTCGCTTTCAGCTACAACAGCGACCCTGAGGTGAACGGGGTCGGGTGGGGTGCTCGCGCGGGCGAGGAGACCGGGCCGGTCGGGCCATGCATCACCGGGGTGATCGACAGCCGCGACCAGCCCGAGCTGGAGCAGGGAATGGTGATCGAGGAGGGCGTCATTCCCGGTGCGCTGGCTGATCAGCTACCGCTGGCCTTCGCCGCCGTGGCCCGCGCCGGTGGCATCGACACCGATCCGAGCCTGCAGGAGCGCATCCGGCAGCTCGGCCGGGAGCGGGAGAGCCTGATCCTCGGCCCCTACCGGGGGGCGGTCCGCCACACCCAGACCTACCTCGTCATGTCGCACGACGACGGCAACGGCCACGCCGTGTTGGAGGATGACCGGCTGCGCATCCACTGGCCTCACGTGGGTGACCAAGACGTCTTCAAGCGGATCAGCGCGGCGCTGCGGCGGGCCACCGAGCCCTTGCATGGCACCTACCTGACCTCCCCGCTCTGGCACCCGGTGCTGGGTGATCGGCTGCTCGCCGCCCATCCGCTGGGCGGTTGCGGGATGGCCGAGGACGCCGAGCAAGGTGTGGTGAACCACAAGGGCCAGGTCTTCGCGGGCAGCGTGGGTAGCGCCGTTCACCAGGGCCTGTATGTGTCCGATGGCTCGGTGATACCCCGCCCGCTGGGGGTGAACCCGCTGCTCACCATCTCGGCGCTGGCCGAGCGGTGCTGTGCGTTGATCGCCCAAGACCGAGGCTGGACCATCGACTACACCCTGCCCTCGGTACCGACCGAACCGGCGCCACCGCAGGCGCTGGGCATCGAGTTCACCGAGACCATGGCGGGCTACCTCTCCACCCGGCTCACCGATGACTACCACGCTGCCGCCCGCCGCGGCCAAGCCGAGGGCTCACCCTGCTCGTTCACCCTCACCATCATCGGCGAGGACCTCGAGCGCATGCTGAGCGACCCGGACCATCAGTGGCGCATGATCGGCACCGTGAGCGCCCCAGCGCTCTCCGCTGAACCGATCACCGTGACCGACGGGGTGTTCAACCTGTTCGTGGTGGATCCTGACCGGGTTGAGATGCGCCAGATGCGCTACCGCATGAAGCTGACCACCGAGGAAGGCAGACAGTACTATTTCGTCGGGTTCAAGACTATCCACGACGATCCCGGATCAGACGCCTGGTCTGGCACCACGACCCTGTATGTCACGGTGCACGACGGCGAGAGCGACGCCGGGCCGGAGATGGCCCGGGGAATCCTGAGGATCCGCCCCGAAGACTTAGCGAAAGAACTCACCACGATGACGGTACGAGGAGCCACCAGCACGCAACAGCGACTAGAAGCGATGGCCCGCTTGGGGGAGTCCTTCGCCGGCACCCTGTTCGATGTCTACGGCGGTGTGCTGCGCCCACTCACCAGGTTCGACGTCGCCGCTCCGGTCCGCAAGAAGCGGCTGCTGAGGGTCTGCGCCCCGGAGATCTACCCGTTCACCACCGACGACGGCGTGGCGCTGCGGCTGACCCGGTACTGGGACGGCTCCCACCACAGCCCCCATGGCCCGGTCATCCTGGCCCACGGCCTGGGTGTCTCCAGCCGGATGTTCGCCATCGACACGATCGAGACCAACCTGCTCGAGTTCCTCTACGCGCACGGCTACGACGTCTGGCTGCTTGACCTGCGGTCCAGCATCGAGCTGCCCGCCTCCGCGGGTCACTTCACCGCCGATGACATCGCCCGGTACGACTACCCGGCTGCACTCGCCATGGTGCGCAGGGTCACGGGCAAGCCTTCGGTGCAGATGGTGGTGCACTGTTACGGGTCGGTGGCCTTCTTCATGGCGATGCTGGCCGGGCTGGAGGGGGTGCGCTCGGTCCTCGCCTCGCAGGTCGCCACCCATGTCGTGTGCCCGCCCCTGACCCGCGTCAAGACGGGCCTGCACCTGCCCACGTTCCTCGAAGCACTCGGCGTGGAATCCCTGACCGCCTACACCGACTCCCACGCCGACTGGCTCAGCCGGTTATACGATCGGTCCCTCGAGCTTTTCCCCGGCGCCAGAGGCGAGGAGTGCAACAGCGCGGTCTGTCATCGGATCACCTTCCTGTACTCCCGGCTCTATCAGCACGCCCAGCTCAACAACCCCACGCACGACGCCCTGCACGAGATGTTCGGGATAGCGAGCACTCGCGAGCTGGAGCACCTGGCACTCATGGTCCGCGACGGCGGCCTGCGCTCTGCCGACGGGCAGGACATCTACCTTCCCCACTTGGAGCGCCTCGCCATCCCGATCACCTTCATCCACGGTGCCAAGAATTTCTGTTTCCTGCCGGAGAGCACCGCGACGACGATGGAGATGTTGCAGCAGCGCAACGGCGCAGGCCTGTACCGGCGCCACGTCATTCCCGGCTACGGCCATATCGACTGCATGTTCGGCAAGCACGCCGCTCGTGACGTGTACCCCCTCATCCTCGAGCACCTCGACACAACCAGGTAGGGCGAGCTAGAACCCATCGTGGCGACGTCTACCGGTCTACCTACTGACCTCGCTCAGTCTTCCCGGGAAAGCGAGGAAGGTGCTGGTTGGCGCAGCTGCACCGGGCCAGGGACCTGGAAACAAGACGTGCCAGCGGGGACGAAGTCACTGTCGTGGCTACGACCGTCGATACTGTGGCAGTCGCGCAACGACATCATCGCGAATTTCATCTCTGACCCTACAGCTGCGGCCCGGGCTCGATGGGTCGAGCTGGCCCGCCAGCGCGTAGAACAAACAGGCACACATCCGGGCTTCGTAATTTCTCGCGCTCCCGGTGACACCGTTTCTATGATTGGTACGACGGCCTGCATGGCTTCATGCACTACTTCTGCGTGCTGGACGATGCCGGATACCTGCCTCAATTTGGTCGGGGCCTGGCAGCTCGCCTGGCCGGGCTGCTGTGGCGCCGATCACCGCAGCCGATTCGACAGGCGACCCCAGCCATGGCTGGCACTGCGGCCGACGAACGTCGAGTGCCCGACCCCCTCCAGCCAGCACCATACTTCGCCATTGACGCAGGCCCGGTACGGTTCGTCGGGATCGACACCGGAATCACCGGTGACCTCGACGAGGATCAGTACCACTGGCTGCGACGGGTTTCTCTGGATACTCCGGAACGCCCAAAGATCTTGCTCACCGGCAAGAAGTGGTGCACCGTATCCCGGCGGGCCGCCTCTTCCATCGGGTCGGCTCCGAGATATTCAATTTCGACGACCCGCCGTTTTTCAAGCAATTCTTACGCGTCGACGCCAACAACAAGCTGATCACAGCGTCCCGCTTCGGTGTCACCGGATGCGCAGGCACTAAGCATACACTGCCCGTCGAAGATCAATTCACCATAATATTGTAATGGCGAGGAGCCCGTAGCTCGGCGACCGAGGCGCTGCGCAGTCTTAGATCTCCCTCCCGCACGTCGTGCATACGTATGTCACGAAGCCCTTTTTTACGATGACGGCGCATTTGCAGTCTTCCCGCCTCTGGTGGCGTTCTATCCACGTCTCCTCCAGCGGCCCCGGTTTCCGCAAATCCGAGTGGCCCCAGCGAACTCGACTTATCATCAATCTCATCTCGCTTCTTCAGGTTCGGGTGAGCCTGTGAATCATTGGGCCCACCACGGAAGTCATTATCAGCAACAACACGACCGGTACCACCCACAGCGCTAGCGCCATGGCCAACCCGCTAGCAGAAACGGCACCGCCGTAAAAATTGTGCCCATTCAGGGTTTGGTTGAGCTTAGGCCTTGTGGTCCATCCATCGCTCCCGTCCGTCGACCCAAATCAGCAATCACAGGAAGAAGAGGACGAACAACGCCCAGCAAATACGCCACACCCACCCCCGATCGGGTGAACCTGCTGGCCCTGGCCTCCGCTCACACCACTACCGGCCCGCGCCGCGCGGGTCAGCTCAGCTCGCCAGCGACGATCGCCTCGAGGTGGGCGATGCGCTGGTGGGCGGCTTCGAGTTGGTATTCGAGGCTGACGATGCGGATGGCGGCGACTAGGGGCATGTTCCTGTCGAGCAGCTCGCGCACCCGCAGCGCAAGGGCGAGCTCAGCGCGCGAGTACCGGCGTTGCCCGCCGGCCGAACGATTCGGGGCGAGCAACCCGGCCGCGTCCAGGCTGCGCAGGAAGGCAGGCTGAACCCCGAGCAGGTCCGCGGCCAGTCCTATGGTGTAGGCCGGGTACCCGTCGTCATCGAGTTTGCTCGGTCCGCGTCGTGGTTGCGTCACCTAGTCTCCATGCGCTGAAGGAGATCCATTGTACCCTGGCCAGCCAGGGTTTTCACCCCTCCTGCCGCGAGCATCCTGCGAGTATCGCCGCCGCTGAAGGACCGTAACGCGGAGCCGGGCCCCGCAGGCCCTGGGACCCATAGGCCCGCCCTGACGTCGCCGGGACCAGGACTGCCCTCTCAATACTTGAGCCCAGTGGCATCAAGAAGTATCCTGAAGCAGGAACAACTTCATGACCACACACGTTGGCACTACTGTTACCGCACTGCTGCAGCGGTGCGTACCGATCGCGTCGTGACGACGCCGAGAAGGGAGAGACCACGATGCTGATGCGGACCGATCCGTTCCGGGAGCTGGACCGGCTGACCCAGGCCCTGTTTGGCACCAACGGCACCAGGTCGCACCCAGCGATCATGCCCATGGACGCCTACCGTCAGGGCGAGCAGTTCATCGTGCACTTCGACCTGCCGGGGGTGGACCTGTCCTCAATCGACCTCAACGTGGAACGCAACGTGCTCACCGTGCGGGCCGAGCGCAGGCCGACCTATGGCGAGGACGTCGAACTGCAGGCCTCCGAGCGGCCCCGCGGGGTGTTCAGCCGGCAGCTGTTCCTCGGTGACACCCTCGACACCGAGCACGTCGAGGCAAGCTACGAGGCTGGGGTGCTGACCCTGCGCATCCCCGTCGCCGAAAGGGCGAAGCCCCGCAAGATCGAGATTACCGGAACCAGCACGCCCAAGGAGATCAACGTCTAATCTCCTCAGCGGCACCCTGATCACCGGGGGGCGCCCCACAGGCATCACGGGGCGCCCCCCGGTGCCCTGTCGTCAGTAGTGTTAGACCCTCCTGGGACGGGTATCCCCTCACCGAAACTTTCGGAAGGTCCACAGGAGGTGAGAGGTCAGTGCCGGCGAAGGACGAGCTACCCAGCACTGTGCAACGCTCCCCGGAGAAGGCGCAGCGGACCTGGTCGAAGGCCCACGACCACGCCGTCGAGACTTACGGCGAGGGCGAACGGGCCCACCGCGTCGCGTTCGCGGCGCTGAAGCACACGCATCAGAAGCTCGGCGACCACTGGGAGCCCAAGGACAGCGCAGGCCCCTCTGATGAACGCGCGGCCGGTGGCGTCGATCCCGGGACGGGACAGCCGCCCAGCGGCAAGACTGCCGGGGGCGTCAACGCGAACGCGAGTAAGCAGGAGCTTCTCGAGCAGGCCCGCAGGCTCGGCGTGCGCGGCCGCTCCTCGATGACGAAAGACGAGCTGGTAGACGCCCTGCGCAAAGCCAGCAACCGGGAGACCCGGCATGCCCGGGAGCAGGACAGGAGCTGATCACCGGCAGCCGGCCGAAGACCAGGGCTAGACCGGTGGGGCCGCGGACCGGCGGGCCGCGGCAGCTTGCTGTTCGTAGTCCTCGTGCAGGCGACGGGCCTGAGCGTCGGGGTGGATCACCCCAGCCGAGCGGAGATGCCAGGGGATGTCGACGGTGACCACGTCGGGGAGGAACAGCAGGCGAGTTCGCAGCCGTAGGGCGGTTTGGTTGTGCAGTAGTTGTTCCCACCAGTGCCCGACGACGTACTCGGGGATGATCACCGTGATGATGTCGCGGGGGCTGGTGCGGGGGTAGTCCCGGACGTATTTCAGGATCGGTCGGACGATCTCCCGGTAGGGCGACTCGATGACCTTTAAGGGGACGTCGAGGTCGGCGTGATCCCAGTCCTGGCGCAGCTGGGCGGACTCCTCATCGTCGGCTGCGATGGTGATGGCTTCCAAAGAATGAGGGCGTAGGGAGCGCGCGTAGGCCAGGGCCCGCAGGGTGGGGCCGCTGACCTTGGACACCGGCACCAGGACGTGGTTACGAGACGGGGCAAGGGGACGGACCTCCTCCACGGCGGTCTCCTGGGCCACCGTGGCGTAATGCCGGTTGATGCCCCGCATCAGGGCGAACAACGCCGGGATGGCGATCACGACGAGGTAGGCGCCCTCGACGAACTTCGTCACCAGCACGATCACGAACACTATCCCGGTGGTGACCGCCCCCAAACCGTTGATCACCTGGGCTCGGCGGATGTGGCGCCGCTGGCTACCCGGTGGATCGGCGGCCAGTTCGGTGTGCCAATGTTTGACCATGCCGATCTGGGACAAGGTGAAAGCGATGAACACCCCAATCACGTAAAGCTGGATCAGAGCGTTGGTGTTGGCGTTGAACGCATAGATCAACCCAGCGGCGAACACCGCAAGCATCACGATGCCGTTGCTGTAGACCAGCCGGTCGCCACGGGTGTGGAACTGGCGGGGGAAATACCGGTCCCGGGCCAGGATCGAGGCCAGCACCGGGAAACCGTTGAACGAGGTGTTCGCCGCCAGGATCAAGATTGCCGCGGTGAACACCTGAATCGCATAAAACCCCACCGACCCGGGTCCGAACACCGCGGCGGCGACCTGGGCAAGCACCGTCTTGGGGCTCGCGTTAGCGGGCAGACCCAGCTGGGTGGGGTATTGGGCGGCGTGCACGTCTGCGACGTGGGCCAGCAGGGTGATCCCGATTCCCATCGTGACCGCCAACGCCGCGAGATAGGCCAACACGGTGGCGGCGTTGCGCGACTTCGGTTTTTGGAAGACCTGGACCCCGTTGCTGATCGCCTCCACCCCGGTCAGCGCGGTACAGCCCTGCGCGAACGCCCGCAAAACCAAAAAAGCGGCGAGGACGCCGGCGGCCTGCTCAGTGGGGTGGACCGGATAGCGCGCGCTCTCGGCGACCAAGTGCTGCCCGAAGCCCAATCTCACCCCCGCCCAGGCGAACATGACGAAGACGCCCGCCACGAACCCGTAGGTCGGGATGGCGAAGGTCCTGCCGGTCTCTCGCACCCCCCGCAGGTTGACGATCATCAGCACCGCGACAAACCCCACCGACATCGCCACCGCGTGCGGGGCAGTCGAGGGCAGCGCCGAGGTGATCGCCGACACCCCGGCCACCACCGACACCGCCACCGTCATCACGTAATCCACCAACAAGGCCGAGGCGGCCACTAACCCCGCCGAACGGCCCAGGTTCTCGTGACTGACGATGTAGGACCCGCCACCATTCGGATAGGCATAACAGGTCTGCCGGTAGGAGGCGACCACGATCACGAACAACACCGCCACCGCTACCGCCAAGTACGGCGCCACGGGGTAAAATTTCGTCCCTCCCGCCGCCAACGCCACCAGGATCGCTTCAGTGGCATAGGCCACCGACGAGAGCGCGTCACTGCAAAAGATTGGCAACGCCAGCTTCTTCGGCAACAACGTCTCGCCCAGCTGCCGACTCGCCAAGGGGCGACCTACCAGCAACCGCTTGGGCAAGCTCGTCCACACGACTCCCAAGACTACGGGCTTAACCCGCCCATCGCGGCCGTCTTCGGGCACCGGTGCGAGGTACCTCGAACACGGTCTGGCCTCGTCAGGGTGGCTTGACGAGGCACCGGCCCGCCTGCCTAGGGTCAAGGGGGCCATATGAGGATGCTGGTGGTGATGCGATGTCTGGTGTTCCTGGCCAACGATCCCGGACGAGTGGGCGGCCAGCGGCCACCGGCCGTGGTGTCGAGCTGGGGTTGTTGGTGTTTGCGGCCGGGCTGGTCACGCTGGCGTTGCTTTTGGTGGAGACCGATCAGCAACAGCATCTGTCCCGATCGCTGCTCTACCTGGGCCTGACCTATCTGGGCATGTTCGGGGTAGCGCACGTTGCGGTGCGCGTCTTAGCCCCCTATGCCGATCCACTGATCCTGCCGTGTGTCGCGCTGCTCAACGGCTTGGGCCTGGTGATGATCCACCGGTTGGACCTGGCCGCGGCGCGGCAAACCGTGGACGCGGGCCAGCCCCTGGGGACCGCGGATGCCTCTCGCCAGGTGGTGTGGACCGCGGTGGCCCTGATGTTGTTCGTGGCAGTGCTGTGGTGGGTGCGTGACCACCGGCGCTTGGCCTCCTACGGCTACACCTTCGGCCTGGCGGGGGTGGGGCTGCTGGTGCTGCCCGGGGTGTTGCCGGCGAGCATCTCCCAGGTCAACGGGGCCAAGCTGTGGCTGCGGCTGGGCGCGCTGTCGATCCAGCCTGGCGAGTTCGCCAAGATCCTGATCATCGTGTTCGTCGCGGGGTTCCTGGTCACCAACCGGGAGTTGTTCACCTCCGCGGGCCGCCACTTCCTGGGGACGACCTTCCCCCGGCCCCGCGATCTGGCGCCGCTGCTGGCCGCGTGGGGGCTTTCGATCGGCGTGCTGGCGCTGGAAAAGGAGCTCGGAGCCTCGCTGCTGATCTTCGGTGTGGTCCTGGCGATGCTCTACATAGCGACTGAACGCCTGTCCTGGGTACTCATCGGGCTGGTGTTCTTCGCGGTCAGCTGCGTGCTCGCCTACTACCTGTTTGCCCATGTCCGGGTCCGCGTACAGGTGTGGACCGATCCCTTCGCCCACTACTACAGCTCGGGCTACCAAGTCGCCCAGTCACTGTTCGGGCTGGCCACCGGTGGTGTGCTCGGAACCGGCTTGGGGGACGGGCGACCCGACCTGGTCCCGTTGGCCAGCACCGATTTCATCATGTCCGGCATCGGGGAAGAACTCGGCCTGATCGGGTTGGCCGGGGTCCTGGTGATCTACTTGCTGCTGGTCGCCCGGGGTCTGCGGGCCGCCCTGTCCGTCCGCGACACCTTCGGCACGCTGCTGGCCGCCGGCTTGTCGATCATCCTCGGGCTCCAGGTGTTCATCGTCACCGGCGGGGTCACCAACCTCATCCCCGAAACCGGGCTCACCACCCCCTTCCTGTCCTACGGCGGCTCCTCCCTGCTCGCCAACTATGTTCTGATCGCCCTGCTCATCCGCATCTCCCACGCCGCCCGGCAACCCGCACCCACCGCCCCACCCCGCCCCCACCCGGTCCCGCTGGCCTCCGCCGACACCGAACTCGTCGCCCGCCCCCGCCCATAAGCTGCCAACGCCAAAAACTTTACTCGTTGATGGCTAGGATGAGCCCCGTCGCTTGGGCCCTAGGTATCTGCCAGCTTCCCTCATGCGGGTTGCCATCTTGGACGTACGAGGTAATGGCGATCTGCGCCTGTCCGTCTCAGGCGGTCTCCTCTCAGGATAGGGCGTCACTAACGATTTTCGGCCGGGCGGCGGCGCCGGTACAGGGTGCAGACCAGTGGCCCAGGGAGGTGCCTGCACCCACATCGGCGTGGAACCCGCTTGCCTTCAAGCGGTCTGATCGTCGATCTTATGCCGGCAGCACGGTGTCAGAAGTGGGGATGGTGATAGCGACGTGGGTGCCTTCGAGGCAGCGGGGCTCGATGTGGAGGTTGCCGCCGACGGCGGCGATCCGGTCGGCCATGTTAGTCAGTCCCGATCCTTGTGCCGTGGCCGTTGGGTTAAATCCGCCACCGTTGTCAGAGATCGTGACGGTCAGGAGGGTGCCATCATGGCTGGCGCTGATGTTGGCGGTCGCGGCGTCGCCGGCATGTTTGGCGATGTTCTGCAGGGCCTCGAGGCAGCAGAAGTACACTGCGGTCTCGATTTCTGGTGAGTATCGGCCGATGCGGTCGATGGTGACGCGTGTGGGTACCGCAGCCTTGGCAGCGACGGCGGGGATCGCTTGAGCGAGACCACCCGAGGCTAGTAGCGGTGGGTAGATGCCATGGGCTAGTCGGCGGATCTCGTCAATCGCGCCCTGGAGCTGCGCGGCCAGCTCAGCCAGCAAAGGCCCGCACTGTGCGGGATCGTGGTCGGCAGCCTGCCGGGCTAGCCGCAGATTAACGGCGAGGGCGACGAGTTGCTGCTGAGCGCCGTCCTGCAGGTCGCGCTCGATACGGCGCCGCTCGGCGTGGGTCGCGGCGGCGAGCCGGGCCCGGGAGGCGGCGAGCTCTTGTGCCTGGCGTGCGAGCAGCCGCTGGGTGCCCATGAGGGTCCTGTTCGCTGCGGTAGCGGCGTCGGCCGCGCTGCGCAGCGCGGCCCAGTTGTGGTGCCATACGATGAGCAGGGTCAGCCCGGCGAGCACTGGCAGGGACGTGATGATGACGGCGTTCCACGGTGAGGCTGGGACCCACAGGTAGATGCCCAGGCACAGCAGCACCCCGGCGGCGATGGCGTACAGGTCGGCAACGACGAACTGGCGCAACCGGACCGTGGCCAGGTGAGGTAGCGATATCTGCGCCATCACCGAGTTCCGGGCTGGCGATGCGCACCGCGGCCTCGCCGAAGGCAAGCTGATCATCGGCCACCAGCACGGAAACCGACTGATCGGCCACTAGCAGCATCGTTCCGTTGGCGAGCCGATTGGACCAGGGTCGGTGCGTCTCCAGCGGTAGGGACGTTCCTCCTGCCTGCCGATTGACCACCTACCGCTTGCTCCGACAGAAACAGCAGGACAGCGCTGACCCGGTGATCCAGGCCGGGGTCGCCGACGAGACCCAGTTTGGCGAAGATCGCGTTGATGTGCTTTTCGACCGCTCGGGGGGGACAGCACCAGTGCTGACGAGCTGGTCCAGGTCAGCGACCCGCTCCTTAAGCAGATAACCGCGCCCGTGTGACCCCGCCTCGACCAGGGCGATAGCGTACGTGGGATCGGCGTACTGCGATAGCACCACCACACCGGTCCGAGGATGAGAAGCCCGCAACGCCGCGGCAAGCCGGATGCCTTCGTCGGTCTGCGACGGCGGCATCCGCACATCGGTCACGACCACGTCCGGACAGAGATCGCCCACCAGCCCTAATGCGGACTCGTAGTCGGTGGCCATCCCTTCCACCCACACCCGAGGATCAGCGTACAGCAGCCCAGACAACGCCTCCCGGACCAGATAGCTGTCTTCCGCCACCACGACCGTCACCGGATCCTCGACCACAGCCCACAGCCGATTCTCAACCTGGATCGAGTACTCGACGGTCACGGCGACCCTCATTCGCTCCACGCCAACAAAACTCACGGGAAGGAGTCCTCATCAGCTAATGGTGATACATCCACCGCTGTGTCGGTGCCACCCCCGAACGTGCGCGGCGCGGCACCACGGCCGCAAGATCACACGCACGCCCGCCGCGCCCACGCAGTCGTCGGCTTTCCGCCGGACACAGAAACGGTGGCTACCTCACCGGTCAGTAGCCCTGACCCTGATCTTGGCCATAACCGCCCGGCTGGTCATCGTCCTGCCGTTGATAGTTTTGGAAACCAGGCTGGTTCTGGTTGTCTAGGTGTTGTTGATAGCCGCCGTTGTCCAGGTGTTGTGGGTCGATGCCGAGTAGCTGGAGCAGGTCCCCGTGCTGCTCGGTATCGACCTGTCCGCCTTGGCTGAGCAGGCCGCCGAGTAGCCGACCGGCTTGCTGGTGGTCACCGCCGAGCTGGGCCACCAGATTAATGAGCTGCTGTGGATCGAACAAACCCATGAACGTGTCCCTCCCTGAGTTCGGCACCCGAACCACACACCATACTCGCACGACTCGCGTACCGAGACCGAGTTGCCGATCGCAGCATCCGAATCTAGTGAGGCGTTGCCCCGGACCGCCTAGGAGGGTGGCTGAGTGCCAGACATGATCACCCTTCGTGGGCCTTGAACGACATGTGCTGTCGTCTACGGCACAAACAGTGATCACGTTGAAAAGGAGCATTGCATGGCCGTGATCCCCATTGTGAGGTTGCTGGGCTCTGGTGTCGCCGCGTACCTCCAACTGCCTGGTGGGTGGTTCCTGAACAACGCGGGATGGCTCAGCGGAACCGAGGCGACTCTGCTCATTGACACCTGCGCCACCGAGGCCCGCACCGCGGCTACCACCATCGCCGCCGGCCCGCACACCTCCCCCGGCCTGTTCGGCTACACCCGTGCCTTCCTTCCGCTCCCGGCGGCCAGTCGGCTCCACGGGGCAATGCCCCCTTCCAGCGCCGGCTGGTCCGTCGGTTGAGGACGCCCTCCCCCGACGCGCCAACTCCCGACGGCCAGCCGGTCCCGGTCTGGTCGGAGTGTTCCGCGGAACCGCACCGAGCCACCGCCGGGGACGCCTCGCCCCTCCTGCTGCCGAGTTCGACGGGAGAGCTGGCAGAGTCCGCCTGACCAGCTCTCCCGTCGAACTCGGCGCACGGAAAGCACCCGGTTTTGGGCTTACCAGCGTCCACCCCCGATCCCAGCAGCTAGGGCACCGCCGGCTGAGCCGGCAATCCCCCTGTCGTGGCGGGTCGAGCCTCGAGCATGGTCATCATGGGATCGGTTTCGAGTGTGCTCACGAACTCCAGGCCAGCCGTGGCGAGGAGTTCTTTCCAGTCAGCTTCGGTACGAAGGCGACCGCCAAAATTGATCATCATGTCGATGTCAGCCAGGCGACTGGGATGAAATCGGTTGGGCGGTGGCAAGATGGGCTCGGCGATGAGCAGGCGAGCGTGCGGCTGGTCCCCGATCTCAGCGTGGATCTGCTTCAGCGTCTCGGCGACCTGGTGATCGTCCACACTGCCGAACACTCGATGGAAGAGGTAGGCATCCGCACCAGCGGGCAGTCCGTCCCAGAAGTTCCCCGACATCACCGTGACGCGGTCGGCCACGCCGAGTGAGGCCAGCAGCTCCGGTGCGTCCTTCGTGACATGCGGAAGATCGAAGAGGATTCCGCGCAGGTGAGGATGCCTGCGGACGATCTCGCCGATCAGTTGTCCCCGACCCCCGCCGATGTCAGCGACTGTCGTGAAGCGCGCGAAGTCTCCGAAGTCCGCGATCGACTTCGCACTCATCCGCGCGGTCTGGGTCATCGCCCGGTTGAAGCTCTGGGAGAGCTCGGGATAATCGGCTATCACCTCGTACATCATCTTGCCGTACTTGCGTCAGAATGGGTCGACGCCTGTTTGCAGGGTCTGCCGCAGCTCGTCGAACGAACTCAACGCATCGATCCCACCGGCCCAAGCAGCCAAGTTACGAAGGCCGACCTCGGCATCGGATCGGAGACACTCGGCGTCCTCGGTGAGGATGAACCGACCATCGGGCTGCTCGGTGAAAATACCGAGGGCTGCCGCTATGAGCAGAATACGTCGCAGCGGTTCGGGGTGGCATCCGGTCAGCTCGGCGAGCTCGGAGGCCGTGCGTGGACGTTCGGCGAGATGATCGGCAATATTCAGCTCGGCCGCGAGCATCACCACGTCCGCACTCCGCCGCAGCAGCAGCAGGAAAAATACGCGAGCATACGGCGAGAGGGACGCAAAATCGAGAATTCCAGCCCAGTCGCTGGTCTTGGTATCATCGGGTGTCTGTCTCATGGACCTAACTCCTCACGTAGGGACGCATTCGCACATCACGACGGTGGCGGTGTACAGATGTTTTAGGATGGTCCGCCGACGGAACTATACTATGGTCGATCGGACGTGTCTTCGGCCAAAATGCTGATCAAGTCACCCTACTTCGGCCGACCCCAGGACCTTACTAGGTAAGGAGATCACCAGGCTCCAGTCACCGACCTGCCTCCCCGGTGTGTCCCGCTCTCCGCCGGTGGGGGCGGAATACTGGCAGCGGTACAGAGGCGCCCCAATCGGAATCGGCCGCCGCGTGGGGGACCGGATCTGGGCTGATCCGACGTGACTACGGTGGGACCGTGCATACCGAACTGGACCGATTGGCCACTGAGAAGTACCTGCTGCTGACCACCTTCCGCAAGGACGGCCGGGGCGTGTCGACCCCGGTCTGGGCAGCACAGTACGGCGAGGAGTTGGTGGTCCGGACACTGGCCCACGCCGGCAAGGTCAAGCGAATCCGCCGCAACGGCACGGTGCAGGTCGCGCCGTGCGATATTCGCGGCCGGGCCCGCGGGCAGTCGGTGCCGGGGCATGCCCGGCTGCTCGACCCAGACCAGATGCGTGGAGCACAGGCCGCGATCGAGCGCAAGTACGGGATCATCAGCCGGCTGGTCAGCCTCACCACTCGGTTGCGCCAGGGCCCAGACAGCGTAGTGGGTATAGCGATCGCCCTCCAGGAGACCGACCGCAGCCCGGGTGCCCGTCCTGAAACCGGGTGATCGGCGGCGAGGACAGGCACGGTGCGGGATCAGTGGTGCACGGCGGCGACCTCGTAGGCCTTGGAGGAACATCCGAACAGGAATCCCGGTAGCGCGAACAGGTAGAGTGCCACATCCGCCAGCTCCTCGCCGAGATCAGGTTGGGCTCGGCGCCAGGCCTGGAAGCTCTCGGCGATCTCGCCGTGCAGCAGCATGAACTCCAACGGGACATCGCTCGTGTTGAACCCCTTAGCGACCTTGTTCGCCCAGGCAAGCCGCTGAGCTTCCTTGATCTGCAAGGTTCCTCCCGGGGAGAAGACAGGTCGTAGGCGGCGGCAGCCTCCCTCCCCAGTGAGCGCGCGGACCCACACCGGCCGCTCCGAGAGGAGGGGGGCGCGCGGTACTGCTCTGTGGTGATCTCCACACAGCCAAGGGTCTATGAGCTGGCCTGGATAACAGCTCCGCAGGACGCCCGCCGCCCCTGATCTTTGCGTGTGCGAGGAGCTGCGTAACCCCATCAATCTCTGTGGGCCAGAGCATACGAACCTGGCTGGGGTAGCAGGCGATGGCCCGCCACTTCCGTTCCCATGCCGTAGGCGGGGCGGTGAGCGGGAGGGGCAGCACCGCGCTGGGTGGACGGCCAACGGCATAGGGGAGGTCCTCCCACAGCAAGATCGGCAGACTGGAGCCGGTGACGCTGTTAAGGACGGCAGCTCTGGTCAGGCGGTGGTCGATGTGGCCACCGACGGCAGCGCAGGTCAGCACCAGGTCCGGATTCAAGATCGTGACGAGGTGGCGGACCTGGTGGGAGATCTCGATAAGCAGATCGTCCTGGTCGAGAGGTTGGTCGTCGAACATGGCCCGGTCGTGGTGGCACAGCCACCCGCCGTCAGGTGCTCGCCGGTAGACGGCGTCGAGGAACGTGCCGTGATGAGGGCGAGCGCCGAGTTCGTCGATCGCTGCGCAATCCTCCGCAACGCGTAGCGATACTGCGGATGAGTCGGGCAGACCACACGCAGCGTGAAAAGCACGGGCGATCGCGGAGAGCGGTTCGCGGGGGGTACCTGCGAACAGGGTGACGACCTCGACGTCGGCGCCTTGTGCGGCGAAGTCGGCCAGTGTCGCGCCCGCGGAAAGGGCGGCGTCGTCTAGATGTGGTGAGATCGCGAGTACGCGCCGTACGGTAGTCACTGTTGGCGTTCGTGGGTATAAGCGCGGTGCGCGGTGCGGTAGGCCTCTTCGATGCGGCGTCGCATGATCTCGATGGTGTAGTGGTTCTCGTAACGCGACCGAGCGCATCGGACCAGATTCTGAACGCGAATGGGGTCGGCAAGCAGACGCCTGACCGCACCTGCAAGCAGTCCAGCGTCGCCGGGTGGGACCAGCTCACCGCAGCGGCCCCGGTCGAGCAGATTCGCTACGTCGCCAACGTCGGTGGCCACGACGGGGAGGCAGTGTGCCATAGCTTCTAGCACGGTACGCGGTGTTCCTTCGGTGTCGGAGGGCTGCAGGAGCACATCCATGGCGACGAGCGCGGGCGTCACGTCTGGGAGCAGCCCGGTGAAGGATACGCGACGGCTCAGGCCCAGCCGCTGGGCGAGCGCCAGCAGTTCGGCACGCTGCTCGCCGCCACCGACAACCAGCACATGGAGGTCTGGATGGTGTGGGGCTAACCGGTATGCGGCAGCAAGGACGAGGTCGACCCGCTTTTCGGGCGAGAGCCGCCCGACGCTGCCGATGATCGTGGCTTTGGGTGGGACACCGAGAAATGCCCTGATGCATCCTCGGGCATCCCGCAGAGGAGAAGGGAACGCACGTTCTGGCACGCCGTTGGGGATGACCATCACGACGCCACGGCCAGTGCGGAATCTGGGTGCGTGCCGTGCCGCGGTGGCTATGCGCACGTGCGCGAGTCTGGCGCAGTATCGGTCAAGGTGGGACTGGAGGCGTAGCCGAGGGGTGGTCTCGATCCAGCCGTGTGCAGTAACGACGAAAGGGGTCTGACGCCAGTGGTGGCACAGTGCGCGCATCGCGACCACCAGGTAGTTCGCCTCGTATCCGTGAGCATGAATGAAGGCAATACTGTGCTGCCGGAGCAGGCACCGATGGCGGTCAAGGCGAAACAGACCGGGACTGAGCACCTCAAGACCGGACTCATCCAGCCGTCGCAGATAGTCGCGCGATGCGCGGGGAGCCCGCCCAGATGGCTCTCACCGACGGTGTCCGGGTCCTCGAACTGGGCCGAGGGGACGAGCCGTACAAGTTCGCCCTGGGGGCACGAGCCCGTTACCTGCAGGACTTGGTCCTGCCGCCGGTACGGTGACGCACTACGGGGCAGCGGAAGCGGGCTGCCGACCCGCATCGGCGTACCGGTGGGTCGGGGTTCTTCGCGACCACGCTACCGGGGCTTGGCAGGTTGCTGAGGCAGGAGATCGACGCTCATCCCGATCTCCAAACGGTCGATGAACTCGGCTACGACGGCCGAGCCGATATCGTCTTCTTCCGGATGCGCCGCGGGGCACAGCCGGAGTTTGCCGTTCTTCGCCTCGCCGAGGATGTCTTTGTGACCCTCGCTCACACTGCCAGCGGTCCACCGAGGCGCGTCGCGGACTCGCTGGTGACTAGGGCCGATCTGGAGCGTGGCCTGTCGGTGTGGACCCGTTTTGCTGGCCACCTGCATGCCTCGATGACCTACCGGGTGATCGCTCGGGTTGTTGATGAGAGCCGCTTCCAGCGCACCGAGTTACGTGAGGCGGTGATGAGCGCTGTGGCGGCTCATCGACCGCGGTGGCGCGTTGCGGACCCGGCGCAGCTGGAGTTGTGGGTGGTCGAATACGCCCGGGCGACCTTCGTAGCCGGGCTGCGACTGTCCAGCAAGCGGATGCGGCAACACGGCAGCGGTCGGACTACCGAGCGGCGCGGCGCGCTGCGCCCGGTGGCCGCCGCCGCGATGATCCGGCTGGCCGGGCAGCCCCCGGGACGCCTGCTGGACCCCTGTTGCGCTCGGGCACGCTGCTGGAGGAAGCGCTCACGGCGGGATGTGAGGTGGTCGGGTCTGACCTGGACGCCGACGCGGTAGCGATCGCCCGGCAGAACGTGCCCCGGGCTGTGGTGGATCGAGCCGACGTGCTGAATCTGCCCCAGGACGACGCCGCATTCGACGCTGTGGTGTCGAACCTTCCCTTCGGGCGGCAGTTCCCGGTTCAGGACCCAGCGCGCTGGCTGAGGCAAGCCTTAGCGGAGATGGCACGGGTGACCCGACCTGGTGGTCGGATCGTAGTCCTGGTTCCCTCCCCTCTCCCCCGGATAGGCAGCGAACTCACGCTGGCCAGCAGCTACCCCTTGCGATTGCTCGGTGTCGGCACCCGGATCTGGGTCTTCGACCGCGGTCCAGCCTCGGACGGCAACTATGTACCACACAGCAACGACACCGCTCCGGCGCGCCGGTGAGACCCAAGGTCACCCTGGTCGCTTCCGGTGCGGATGACGCGACGGCGGTGGGTGCCCGCATCGGCGCCTTCGCCCGGGGGCTCACCCGGCGGGGTTGGGACGTCACGATCATCAACCTGGCGACGCCACCCGCCCGTCTGATGGACCGGCTGCTCGCGCCCACACCCGCGTTGCGCTCGGCGCTGGAGCGCGCCGGAATCGAAGGTGATATCCGGCCGGCCGCGGGGTGGCACGCTTGCCACGCGCTAGGGAGCGAGCACAGCGACGTGGTGGTGGTCTCTGTGCCGCCGTGCGCCTTGCTCGGGGCTGCCGCCCTCGCGCTGAACCCGCGGATTCCCCTAGTCGTGGATTATCGCGACCCGTGGAGCGCGCGTCACTGCCCGCCGATTCTGGCCCGAGCGACCAGGGTGATCGAGCGGCGCGCGCTGTACCGAGCCGCCGTCGTTACCTACGCAGGCGGACCCGCACTAGGCGACCTGCTGGTCCAACACCTCCGGCTTCCACCACACCGGGTGGTCTCGGTACCCAACGGCTTCGACCCCGCCGACATCGCTGGCCTGCCCGCCGTAGAGGTCCGACCGGAACGGAACGGGCAGCCGCTGGACCTGGTCATGAACGGCTATTGGTACGGACGCAACGGCCCCGGCATCCTGCTCGACGCGCTGAAGCGGGTCGGCCCGGCAGTCGCCGAACTCACCGTCATCGGTGGCGCCTCGCCACCGATCGCCGCGCAACTACGACGGACGACCGGGAATCCGCGAGTGTCCTACTCTGCGGGAGCACCTCAAGCGCTTTACGAACAACTCCACAACGCCGACGCCGCGCTCATCATCATGGACCCGGCCAGTGCTGTGGAGTCCCGGATACCCGCCAAGACGTACGACTACCTCGCCACTGGCGTTCCCGTGATCGCGATCTGCCCACCCGACGCAGCAGTGCTCCAGATCCCCGAGGCGCGGCGCTTCTACCACGTCCACCACCGTGACATCGACGGACTGACCACGCTGCTGCGCCACACTAGGCAGCACCGCACCGCCCTACGCCCCGGGCCGCTCGGCGCGGGACCCACCCGGGAGCAGGGCGTCGCAACGCTGCACGCCTTGCTCCACCACCTCGTGACCGGAGGCGTCGGTCTCGCCGGGTGACGAACGCCAGGTGGGCGGTCAGGCGCTCAGCTCGGCGGCGAGCAGGGCCCGCCACTGGGCGGTAGGGATGGCCAGCAGCGGGCTGGCGGGGCCGAATTTGCTGTCGCGGATGCCGACCCAGCCGGGCAGCTCGGTGGTGATCTCCACACAGCCGTTGGCGCCCTGGCTGTAACGGGACTTGCGCCACCCGGCCGCGGTGGTCAGCGCGGCGAGGGCATAGTCGTGGTTCATCTCAACTCCTCGATGCGGCGGACCAGCAGGGTTTGGGACTCCTCGGGGGTGCGGGCCTGGATCTGGATGCGCCGCAGCGTGTTGCGATAGGTCATGATCTCGACTGGGTCCTCGTAGTAAGTCGCCCCGATCCGAGACTCGACGTAGGCGATTCCCGGATCGCCGACCAGCTCGGGCGGGAACGTCAGGATCATGAAGGTCCCTTCGATCCCGGCGTGCACGCCGACCTCCAGCGGCAGCACCTGAATGGTGAGCATGGGCAGCTCGAGCAGCTTGACCAGGTGGTCCAGCTGCTCCAGGAGGACCTGCGGCTCACCGGCGGGCCGGTGCAGCACGGACTCGTCCAGCACGCTCCATACTGCCGGCGGGTCCGGCTGGCGGAGGAGCACGTCCTGGCGGGTCATCCGCAGCTCGATGCGCAGGGCAACCTCGGCGTCGGCCAGCTCGGGCTCGCCGGCCCGGATGACGGCCTTGGCGTAGGCCGGTGTCTGGAACAGCCCCGGCACGACCATCGAGTCGTAGCTGTCGATCTGCACCGCTGAGGACTCCATGCCCAGATAGAGATCGAACCATTCCGGTGCGGCGCCCTTGAAGGGCAGCCACCAGTCGCGGCCCTTGCGGGCGGCGTCCACCAGCTCCAGGAACGCCGCGGTGCGCTCGGCGACGCCGTAGAAACCGAGTAGCACCTCCAGCTCGGCGGCCTTGGGCAGGTTGCGCATGGTCTCCAGATGCGAGATGTGCGAGGGGACGCAGCGCAGCCGCTCGGCCACCTGCTGGCGCTTGAACCCCGCCCCTTCCCGCAGCCGGCGCAGCTCCAGCGCTACGTACCGCCTGAGCACGGTCGGACTCGAGGACGTGACCATCCGCGGCTCCTTCGTACGCGCACACACCACCCGAACAGGCGTATCCGACCCCATTCCGCAGTATTACATCACCATGTATCGCGTTACTACGTCACGGTTTCCGTGTTGTTCAGGTACACCGTAGTCCCTGGCGGACCAATAACGCTAACGCCCAGGAAGCTACCCGGTCAGCGGAGAGCGGCGCTGGCCTACCGCACCCACGACATGCTGGACCCAGACAACCCGTTGCACAGCACCGAAGACGCGGTCGAATGGCGCCTCTACGGCGACGTCGTGACCGTGGTCAACGCCTTGCTGTCGTTGCCCACGCCCGAGCCCACCGAGAGCCCGGCACAGATCTTGGCCGCGGCGCTGGACCCGCCCGACGAATCCGGTGCCTGATCCCCCGTTCCCACCCAGACCCCGGCTGGTCCGTCGGTTGAGGACGCCCTCCCCCGACGCGCCAACTCCCGACGGCCAGCCGGCCCCGGCGTCATCGGAGTGTTCCGCGGAACCGCCCCCAAGCCGGTGGGCGACCTCATTCGCTACGCTGCCGGACGTGGCTGCCGAGGAACTGCCCATTGAGGATCCAGCCGCCCTGGGTCGAGCCCTCGACCGGGTGGCACGTGGTGAGGTTGTGCACCTGCTACGGGATGGCCGCCCGGTTGCTGATCTGGTACCCGCCGGTGCCGGCTGCAGCGCCCCGCAGGCTCGGCGGGTTGCTCGGGAGATCACTCAACGGATGGCCGAGCGGTTCGGGGCACCCACGCTGGCGCACTACCGACGGGTGTATGAGTCCTGTGGCCAGCCTTGGCCAGGAGATGAGGAGATCCGTCGTCAGTTCCCCGTGGCGGATGCGTCCTGAGCGAACAAGCACCCCCGCCGCTGGTCGGCGGGCGGGTCCTGGACGCTGGGGCGGTCGCGTCCTGGACGGCTGGGGAGTTGGCGATCCAATCGTGGCTCGCGGTGGCACCCGTCCTGGGATTGACGTTCCTGGACCAGCTTGGCACCCAGCAGGACCAGGCCGACGTCGGGAACCGGCGGGTGAACCAGGCCGCCGAACTCGCGGCCACCGCCGTCGCCAACATGATCCGGGTTCCCGGTCTCGGCAAGCACGAGATCGTCCAGATCGTCAGGGAATACCTCAGCGGGCTGGTGGAGAACAGCCCGCGCGTGAAAAAGGTTCGCTGCCTGGGCCGAGCATCTCACCGGCGACACCACCCCGCCAAGCGGCGAGGAGATGTTGGAGTGTTCCGCGGAACCGCGCCGGGGATTATACCCTCACCGTGCCGTGGGTGGACGGTGTGCGGGTCGGTCAGTCCTGGTAGGTGGGGGGCCCATCCACCAGTTGCCGGGTGCGTCCGGGTCTGTGCTGGACCAGAACTCGATGGCTGCCCGGGTGAACTCCTCGGCGGACAGCTGGCCGTCCCCGTCCGCGTCCAGATAGTCGAACCATGACTGATCTTGGCGTTCAGCAGGTCATCATAGCCACGGACCCCGATCTTAGCGGCCGCCACCGCGCTGCTCGGCACAACCCGATGGTCAGGCGGGGAGGCGTTGGGAGATGAGCAGGGCGGTGGCGGCGGTGGCCAGGCAGACGAGGGTGCCCAGGATGAACCATGGTTTGCTGACATCGCGGCGAACGGTTTGGTAGCCGATCTGCTGGTTCAGGGTGTCATAGACCTGGTGGATCTGTTGGTTGCTGCCGGCGTGGTAGAACTCGCCGCCGGAGAGTTGGGCGACTTTGGCCAGTGAGTCGTCGTCGACGGGCACCGGGAGTTCCTCGCCCTGGATGGTGACGGTGCCATACAGGGTGCCGAAGGAGATGGTGCTGACGGGGATGTGCGCCGCTCCGGCTTGGGCGGCCACGGCGAACTCGTCACGGCCGGTGTTCTGTTTGCCGTCGCTCATCAGCACGATCCGCGCTGGTGGCGGCGCTTGCCCTTGACCGGGGTCTGAACCGGGGATGAGTTGGTTGACCGCGTCGATGGCGCCCAGCGCGGCCGCCAGCGCGTCCCCGGTGGCAGTGGATTCCGCCAGTTTCAGGCTGCGGATAGCGAGCACGGCCTGGTCGCGATCGGTGGTGGGACTGACCAGGATGGTCGCTGAGCCAGCGAAGGACTCCACCCCCAAGTTCAGTCCCGGGGGCAGGTGTTGCACGAAGGAGATGGCGGCGTCCTGCGCGGCGGCCAGGCGGGTAGGGCTGACATCGGTGGAGTTCATCGACAGCGACACATCGATGACCAGCATGACGGTGGCCCGGTTGCGGGGCACTCGGGTCTTCGCGGTGGGTCCGGCGAGTCCTAGGGTCAGCAGCAGCAAGGCCAGAATCAGCAACACGGCGGGGATGTGGCGCACCCAGCGTGGTCGGCGCGGGGCAACGCGTTCCAGCAACTCCAGGTTGGCAAAACGCAGCAGGTAGCGGCGTGCCCGCCGCTGCACCCACAGGTAGCCGACCACCACCGCGGCAATCAACCCCAGCAGCCCCAACCACCCAGGTGCCGAGAACCCACCCAACGCCATGCCGGAAGTGAACACAATCGGTCATGCAGCCCCAGTAAGGTGGGTGGCAAGGGCGGGTCAGGGAGTGATCAGAGGCAGCATTGCGCGACGCAGGAAACCCCGGATCTGCTCGCACTGAGGGTCGGTGGCGCTCACCAGAGGTGGCCGCACGTAGGGGGGAAAGCCAGGCAGGCGAGCGCCCAAGGCAGCTTTCACGAACGCGATCTCGGTCAACGGCGAGGCGTGACGGGCGTCATTCCACTGGTCGAAGTCCGCCTGCAGCTGGTGAGCGTGCTCGAGATCGCCGCCTTGGACCGCGTCGGCGATGCGGAGCGGAAGTTCGACGACCGGGCCCCCGCCGCCGGTCACCAGGCCATCGACACCGATTTCCGCCAGGCGCGCCCCAGCACGGTCATCACCGAGGAAGACCTGCAGCTCTGGTTGCGCAGCCTTGAAGGCCCGCGTGATGCTGAGATCCTTTCCCGAGTCCTTCACGCCGGCTAGCAGCGGGAACTCAGCCGCAAGTCGCGAGACCATCGAGGGCGTGAGGTCCGTCTGAGCATGCCGGGGGAAGTTGTAGAGCAGCAGGGGAAGATCCGCGTGGCGGAGTAGCTGCCGGAAGTAGGCGCAGACGCCCTCCTCCGGCGGGTGGGCGAAGTAGTAGGGGGAAATGGCCGCCAGGTAGTCGGTATGAGACCGCGCCTGGTCCAGGAGATCCATCGCATCGCCGAGTGCGGCCGATCCCACGTGGGCGATGACCTGTCCGGGCCAGTGCTCGCGGCAGAGCTCCAAGACGGCACCACGCTCGCGCATTGTCATGGCGAAGAACTCCCCCGTCGTCCCGTTGACGAGGATGGTGCTGACCCCCGCGGCCGACAGCAGCTCCAGGTAATCCTGCAGCGCACCCTTGTCCACGGCTCCCCGAGCATCGAAGGGCGTGACGACGGCGACGACGGGCGAGATGATCACCTCCCCCCCCCGTCATCTCCAGGGAACCGTGGAAGACACTGCCCTTCTTCTCCAGCGGCCACCACCGGCTCTCCTCGGAGCTGATGCTGCGTCGCGTGAGCTTTTCGAACTCCTCGCGGGCTCGCAGCACGTGGGGACTGTCCCAGCCGAGTTGGCGAGCGATCAGTCGCCGGAGGCTCACCAAGACCTCGTTGAGCGGGCAGGACAGCGCGGTGAACGCCAGCTGTGCATCCGCGTAGGCGGTGTCCGCGGCGGCGAACTGGCCCTGCGCCAGGGCGAGATCCCCCACTGCCACGAGGGCGTTGGCGGTACCCAGCCCGTCATCGATCTTCTCGTAGATCTCCGCCGCGTCCCGAGTCCGCCGCTGCGCCGCGGAGAAGTCCTCGCCCATCAGGTCGGTCTTGGCCAGTCCCAGCAGAGCATTGGCCTGCCCCTGCAGGTCACCGATCCGCTGGCTGATCCGCAGGGCCGTCTCGTAGTCGACCCGGGCCCCCTCGACGTCGCGCAGCGCCAGTCGCGTCTCCCCCAGGCTGTGCGCGGTGTTCGTCATGCCCACCAACCCATCGGGCACCGAACGGAACGCCTGCTGCGCCTCGGTGTAGCGGGTGATGGCGTGATGCCAGTCTCCGGTGACGCGGGTGACGTCCGCCAGGCACTCGATGGCATCACCATGGGCGAGCGGGTTCTCGCCGAGTCCCTCGTGGAGTCGCAAACCAGTCCGGTAGTGCTCGGCCGCGCTGTCGTAGCCGCCCATGAGCCGGAGGACGTCCCCGATCCGCAGGTGACAGACTGCTTCGCGGTCGGGGCGGGCCTGCCTGGACCAGAGCCCTAGCGCATCCTGGTAAGCGCGCAGCGCCGAGGGCAGCCGGGCACCTGCCCGGAGCAGATGGCCCCGCTCCTCGATCAGCGTGGCTTCCAGGACGGAGACCCGTGAGTGGCGATGCGAGTCACGACTCGCATCGCCACTCACGGGTCCACCTTCCAGGGCCTTATCCAGGTAGTCGAGTCCTTCCTCGATCCGTCCCGTCCCCCGGAACACCAGGCAGGCGGCGGCAACGAGCTCGATGGCGGGCTCGACCGTGTTCGACGAACGGAGCCCCTCGTCCACCAGCGCCCCGACGTTGGCCAGGTTGTCGGCCAGGCGTTGCCACTCGCCACTGCCCTCGATCCGGTAGGCGTTCGATAGCGACTCGTGGAGTCGGCGGGTGTGCCCTTCAAGGGCGGCAAACAGCAGGGGCTCCATCGCCTCATCCGTGGCACGCTGCCGCACGAACTCACGGATCGGGGTCAGGAGGCGCAGGTGCGAGCCGTTCTTCTCTACCAGCGATTTCCGCGCGAGTTCGGCGATGCTCGACAGCAGGGCGACCTCGTCGGGCAGGATCTCCGCCAGCAGTTCGGTGCTCGCACCGGCTGGGTGCAAGGAGAGCGCCTGGAGCAGGCGCCGCGAGTCGGCGCCCAGCGCCTCGAACGACAGCGAGACCGACACCTCGAGGCTGGAAGCCCGGTCCGGGGAGTCGAAGCCTGGAAGGCTGAGCAGGGCGCTGCGCGAGCGTTGCCACTGGCGCAGGAAGGTGGTGACCGAGACCTCGCTGAGCCACGCCGCGGCGACGACCAAGGCGAGCGGAAGACCATCGGCAACGGCGTGGAGGCGAGCCATCGCGTCGCGATCCTCGGCGCTCAGGCACGCGGCGTGACTGCGCAGCAGCGCCTCCAGCAGATCCTCCGCTTCCCGGGGCGGCAGCGGGCCGACACGGACGATCAACTCGGCACCGGTCAGCCCCAGGCGTTCCCGAGAGGTGGCGAGGATACGGCAGCGGCGGCACTGGTCGAGCAGCTCGCGCAGGGATCGTCGAAAGTCCTCCGCATCGACGACAAGGGCCGTCTCCGCGTTGTCCAGGATGAGCACCGCGTCCGTATCCGCAAGCGCGTGGAGGGTCTCGTTCCAGGTGGCCGCCGCCTCGAGCCCCACCGCCGTCGCCACCGTGGTGGCCAGCGAGCTCCGGACGCTGAGCGCGGAGAGGTCCACGTAGGCCACGGCGCTGGCGTCCAGCTCGGTGGCCACGACCCGGGCGAGTTCGGTCTTGCCTGCTCCCGGCGGTCCGACGAGCGTGACGACGGGGAAGGCCGCCAACTGCCGGTGTATCTCGGCGCGCTCGGCAGTCCTGCCCGTGAAGAGGGCCACCGGTGCAGGGGCCCGGGCAGGGCTTCTCGGGCTCGTCGCCCGTCGTGGCCGACGGTCACTCGCCGGGTGGCGCCGCAGGGCCAGCAGGGCCGCCACCGCGTCCACCAGCCGCCCCAGGTGTGCCTCGACCGGTGGAGGGAGGGCATGCAGCCAGTGGTGGCAGCTCAGGAAGTACTCGAGCGAGGGGCTCGGTTCGATGTCCGCGATGCGGAACGGTATGAGGCTGATGTTGTGGGCTGCGGCTCGCTCGACCTCTCGCGGCACATGACCGGACCGGTTCGCGCCGTCGGAGACGACGACCACCATCACCTCGACATCCTGGATGGCGGTGACGATCGCTTCGCTGTAGTTGGCCCCGGGCAGGATGTTCCGGGGTGCGATCCAGCAGTCGATCCCCTTTGTCTCCAGTTCGTGGACGATGGCGTCGGCCAGCACCCGATCCGGTGAGGCGTAACTCACGAAGACGTCGTAAGCCATGCCGGCACGATAAGCCATCCGGGTATGTCCGCAGGGGCGAGGAGCAGCATCGCCTCGTGGATCACACCGCTCGACGGGTTCATGAGCGGAACGTTAACGTTTGCCCTGGTGCTTGACGCTCAACTGGGGCATGAGGTTCACTCATTTGTGTTTCGCTGTGGGGCGGTCTGGTACCCCTGTGCCTCGGCGGCGAGGAGGTGGGTAATGGGCATTGATGGCAGTCATAGTCCGATCCCTCTTGTCCACTGCGCGCACGCCGATCATGGTTTACCTCAGGGTGTGAGCCTTTGGCGGGCGCCCGTCTGACGGGATAGCCGCGATGAGCATCAACACCACGGGGGCCAGCGGGGACGGCGCGTTCGCAAAGACCAGCGCGGTGCTGGACGAGGCGCACCTGGGTGACATCCAGGGCGCGATGGGCACGATCCGCCACGATGAGGAAGCCCGTGCCGGCCTGCCGGCCCGGTTGAGGACGTTGCTGGCGATCGTGGGTCCCGGCCTGATCGTGATGGTCGGCGACAACGATGCCGGCGCGTACAGCACCTACACCCAGGCTGGGCAGGACTACGGCACCCGGCTGCTGTGGACGTTGTTGCTACTCGTCCCGGTGCTGTATGTGAACCAGGAAATGGTGCTGCGGCTGGGCGCGGTCACCGGGGTTGGGCACGCCCGGCTGATCCTGGAGCGCTTCGGGCGGTTCTGGGGCGCGTTCAGTGTGATCGACCTGTTCCTGCTCAACGCGCTGACCATCGTCACGGAGTTCATCGGCATCAGCCTCGGGCTGTCCTACCTGGGGCTACCCAAGGTGCCCGGGGTGCTGATCGCCGCAGTGGTGGTCATCGTCGCGGCGTCCACGGGCAGTTTCCGGCGTTTTGAGCGGATCTGTTTGGCGCTCGTCGTGGGCAGCCTGCTGGTGGTGCCGATCCTGGTCATGGCCCATCCCCCGCTGAGCCAGCTCGCCTACGACTTCGTGGTGCCCGGGATGCCCGCCGGGGCGGAGCCCTCCACGGTGATGCTGCTGATCATCGCGATCGTCGGCACCACCGTCGCGCCCTGGCAGCTGTTCTTCCAGCAGTCCTACGTCATCGACAAGCGGATCACCCCGAGGTTCATCGGCTACGAGAAGGCCGACCTGTGGATCGGCATCGTCATCGTGGTCCTGGGTGCGGGGGCGATGATGGCCTTCTGCACCACCGCGTTCCTCGGACACCCGCAGTTCGGGCAGTTCACTGATGCCGGCGGGGTCGCCACTGGGCTAGCAACCTACGTCAACCGCACCGCGGGGGTGCTGTTTGCCCTGGCGCTGATCGACGCCAGCATCATCGGGGCCGCCGCCGTCTCACTCGCGACGGCCTACGCGATCGGCGACGTGCTGGGGCTGCGGCACTCCCTGCACCGCAGCCCGAAAGAGGCCAAGGGCTTCTACGTGGTCTTCGCCGGGCTGCTAGCCGGCTCAGCGGTCATCGTGATCATCCCGGGTAGCCCGCTGGGGTTGCTCACCGAGGGGGTGCAGACCCTGGCCGGGGTGTTGCTGCCCTCGGCGACGGTGTTCCTGCTGCTGCTGTGCAACGACCGCCAAGTCCTGGGCCCCTGGGTCAATGGCCGGGCCCTCAACGTGTTCACCTCGGCGGTGATCGCGGTGCTGGTGATGCTCTCCATGGTGCTCACCGCCGCCGTCCTCTTCCCCGGTATCACCAGCACCGCCATGCTGGCCATCCTGGTCATCGGCACTGCCCTGGCCGTGATCGCCGGCATCGCGCTGCTCGTCGGGCGCCGGGTGCACCCCGCGCCGGCCGGCAGCGGTCTGCCGCCGCTGGAGCGGGGCCTGCGCGCCACCTGGCGGATGCCGCCACTGGCTCTGCTCACCCGGCCGCCGCTGAGCGTCGGGCGCCGGGTGGGGCTTACCGTGCTGCGCAGCTACCTGGTCATCGCCGCAGGCATGGTCATCGTCCGCGTCGTCCAACTCGCCCTCGCTGGCCACTAGCCACCCCTACCCGTGACGGGCTCGGCGCGCGAGGATCAGACGTATCCAGCATGGAAGTAAGGAAACCCGGTCATGAGCATGACCCCGCCGCCACCGAGCAACACCTCCCGCCAGAATCCCGGCGCGCCCACCCCGGGCTCTTCCGCCGCCACGCCCGGACGGACGCTGTCGTTGTCACGGCTGCTCAGCCGGGCTGTGATCGGGGCCCGCGGGCAGAAGCTGGGTCAGCTCTCCGACGTGATCGTCCGGCTGCGCGGCGCCAACTACCCGCTGGTCACCGGGCTTGTCGCGGACATCGGGGGGCACCGGGTGTTCGTGCCCGCCCAGAGCGTGACCGACTGGGACACCGATCAGGTGCTGCTGGCCAGCGCCCGGGTCGATCTGCGGGAGTTCGAGCGCCGCGACGGCGAGGTGCTGTTGCGCGCCGACATCCTGGGCCACCGGCTCATCGACATCCCCCGGGCGCGGCTGGTGCGCGCCTATGACCTGGAGCTGCTGGACACCGGAGAGGGGTGGGTGCTGGCCGGGGTGGACACCCGTAAGACCAGCTGGTGGCGCCGGGCGCTGGGTTTGGCCCGCTCCTTGACTCACTCTGGGGCGGAGGCGCGCGGCGAGGGCGAGCCCGCCGAGAGTGGATGCCGGGACTGGAAGGCGTTCGAGGCGTTGATCGGGCACGAGCCCTCGGTGCTGCTGCGCACCCCGACGGCCCGGCTGCACCGGCTCAAGCCGGCGCAGATCGCCGACCTGCTCGAGGAGGCCTCCCGCGCCGAGCAGATCGAGCTGCTCGAGCAGGTCCACGCCGACCCCGAGCTGGAGGCCGACGTGTTCGAGGAGCTCGACGAGGACCGCCAGTCCCGGCTGCTCCGGGACCGCACCGACCCCGAGATCGCCGGGGTGCTGGCCCGGATGCGCGCCGACGATGCCGCCGACGCCATCGCCGAGTTGCCCCAGGACCGCCGTCAACCCGTGCTCCAGCTGCTCCCCGCAGGCCAACGCACCAAGGTGACCGCTCTGCTGGGCTACAACGCGACCAGCGCCGGCGGGCTGATGAGCCTGGACTTCCTCGCCCTGCCGCGGGACACCCCGGTCGGTGCCGCGCTGGAGCGGGTGCGGGCTGCCCGCACCCTGCAGCCCGAGGCCCTGACCACTGTGTTCAGCCTCAACCCCCGGGGGAAGCTGCGCGGCGCGGCCAGCCTGGTCGGCCTGATCCAAGCCGACCCCGACGCCCTGCTGCGCACCGTCGCCGACCCCGACCCCATCCGGGTCCACCCCAACGCCGACCTGATCGACATCACTCTGCTGATGACCGACTACAACCTGCTCAACCTGCCCGTCGTGGACGACGACGATCACGTCATCGGCGTCATCACCGTCGATGACGTGCTCGAAGCCTCCCTGCCGCGCAACTGGCGCCGCCGCGAACCCGCTACCCACCCCGAGACCACCGACCTTGAGCCCCCCGACCGCGAGCCCACCGCCGGGCCCCCAGACCAGGGGAATGACGGCGCTCTGCGCTGACGTTCCACCACCGGGGGTACCCGGGCGAGTGAGGCAACGTTGAGGTGCACCGAATGTGGCGAGCAGCTGCTGGCCGAACGCGCTGCACTCGGCTATGACTACTGCACGAGCCCGGTCTGCCAGAAGAAGCGGTACCGGGGGCCGAAGGTCACCGCGATCGGCGTGAACAAGAGCGCTGACGTCTTCCTTGTCGCCGACGATGCCGAGATCGTCCGAAGGGGCGAGGCTGGCGAGTTCGGGAAGAAGAACACGAGCCTGGGTATCGACTATCGCGGTGCTGTGGCCACAGCGCCGCCTCCGGCCGCACCGCGACCCATCCATCCCCCAGCGCTGCCCACTGCGCGGAGACGACCCTGGTCACGCCAGCAGGAGAAGGTGGTTCGGCTCTATCACGACATGGGGTGCAACCCGAAGCAGATCCTGGAACGGGCGGCAGTCAACAATCCCCGCCTGGGGATCACCGCTGCGCTGATCAAGGATATCCTCGCGACGCCGGAGCGCCGATCCCGGTAGCGCGCCGGGTCACCGGTCCTGCCGGAGCAGCTCGGCCAGCACGGCTGCCTGGCTGATCTCGGGATTCCGAGTGGCGGTGAGCAAGGTCAGCGTGCGCTGCGCTACCAGCTCCCGCAGATGCGCCAGCGCCGCGCTCGCCTCGGGTTGCTCCAGCTCGGCGCGGTAGCGGCGGGCGAACTGCTCAAACCGCTCGGGGTCGTGTCCATACCAGCGGCGCAGCTCATCCGACGGCGCGACCGTGCGACACCATTCGTCCAACGCGGCCTTCTTTCGGGCCAGGCCGCGCGGCCAGATCCGGTCGACCAGGACCCGAGCGCCATCGCGGTCCCGCGGCTCGTCGTAGACGCGGCGCACCCGCACGTCGTGTTCAGCCACCAGCAACCTCCTTCATCACTGTAGTTCCCTACCTCAGGTGACGTAGTTTCTGATCTCCGGGAATCGGGTACAGCCGCGATGCGGCCACACCACCAGTCAGGGGGTGTATTTCAGCCGAAAGAAGTAAGGGAGAACGGGATGAAGGTCAGGATGGCCGCCGCGAGCCTGCTCGGCTCGATGGCGGTGGTCGCGAGCATGGGCTTCGGCACCGCCGCGGCACAGCCGGGCGGGGGTGGTAGCCAGCTGTCCCCGCAGGACCAGACGTTTATGACGCAGAACGCGCAGACCGACTTGGCCGAAATCGCGGCCGGGAAGCTCGCCGTGGCGCGCGCGACGACCACGCAGATCCGCCAGACCGCGCAGACGATCATGTCGGATCACCAGCAGATCCTGTCCCAGTTGCAAGGCCTGGGGCGGGACCTGCACGTCACGCTGCCGAACTCGCCGGACGCCACGCAGCAGCAGCAAGCGCAGCAGCTGGAGACTTCCTCCGGCACGGACTTCGACCACGCCTACCTGCAGGATGAGACCAAGGGTCATCAGACGTCAATTGCCCAGACCCAACAGGAGATCAAGTCGGGCAGCGATCAGCAAGTGGTGAACTTCGCGAAGTCCTACTTGCCGGGCGCCGAGCAGCACTTGAGAATGGTGCAGAACCTCAGCGTCCCCAGCGGCGCCGGCACCGCTAGCCCCAGCAGTCCCGCCAGCCCCAGCAGCCCCAGCCCCCCCAGCGGGGTGAACGCCGGCTCTGGTGGCGAGGCGGCAGCGAGCCCGGAGATGCCACCGGCGGTGGTCGCTGGCCTGGCGGGTGGCGGTGTGCTGCTCGTGCTGACCTCCGGGGGGGCGCTGCTTGTTCGGCGTCGCCAGGAATGAGCCCCAGGAACGAGTCCCAGGAATGAACCGCAGATGGCCGTGGCTGGGGGTGATAGTCGGCCTCGGGCTGATCGTGACCGCTGGCGTGGGACCAACGATCGGCGTTGGTGACACGCCGCAGGTCGGGAGGGTCCCAGCGGTGCAGGCGGCGGCCGGTACCGGGCCGACGGTGCGGGCGGCACCGCGATCCGGCACCCGACCGCCGACCGCGATGGCCGGACAAGCGCCGCAGCGGCTCATGCTGCCGTCGCTGCGGGTAGACGCGCCGATCACGCCGGTGGCGACGCTGCCCGGTGGCGGCCTGGCCGTTCCGGCCAACCCCGAGGTGCTGGGCTGGTGGCAGGGCGGGGCGCGCCCTGGCACCGGACAGGGCACCGTCGTGATCGACGGCCACGTCGACACCGCAGCCGACGGCCCGGGCGCCCTGTTCCACCTCCGCGAGCTGCGTCCTGGCGACCCGGTCGTGCTGAGCACCGACCACGGGCCGCAGAGGTACCTGATTGCCGCGCTGCGCAGCTACCTGAAGGCCGACCTGCCCGCCGAGGTGTTCGCCCGCCGCGGGCAACCACGCCTGGTCATCATCACCTGCGGAGGCGCATTCAACGAGAAAACCCGGCAATACGCTGACAACATCGTCGCCTACGCCCTCCCCGCATAAACCGCTGGTCAGGTCCGTTTCGTGGCCATGCCGCAGGGAACCCCGTGGCTGCCGCCCCTGGCTGGGGCGGTGACACGACGGTGGGACGGGACGAGGAGCAAGAACGATGGAGTCTACTGTCATTGTAACCGAGAACGCCACGGCTGCGGTAGGGCCACACTCGCAGGGTGTACGACGGGGGAATATCCTCGCGGTAGGAGGCCAGGTAGGGGCTGACCCTAGGTCGGGAATTCTTTGCGAGGGGTTTGACGATCAGATCCGGCAGGCGATGACGAATATACAAGAAATCCTCAAAGAGGCTGGGGCATCCTTCGCCGACGTGGTAATGTTGCGTATCTACCTCACCGAAGAGGGTCATTTTCACGCAATGAACACAGCACTGGAGAAGCTCTTGTCGAAGCCATTTCCGGCGCGGACAGTCGTTTACGTAGAATTACCACCGGAGATGCTCGTCGAAATAGACGCTCTCGCCGTCGTTGACTAGTACTCCAGCCGTACTTTGTGATCTTCGGCGTGGCGATGCCAGGTTGGGCCGATTACTGGCCGCTGCTGATCCCATAGGCCTGCCAAGTGGCCGGCGACGAGGCGTGGAGCATGACGGGGGTGCCGGGTACCCCCTGGGACTGCACACCGGGGAACCCGACCGGCTGGGGGCAGAGGATAACCAGTACGGGTAGCCAGGAGTATCCGAGAGGTATGCGCTGCATGGCTTCGCCGAGGGTCCCGATATCGGTCTGGGCGCCCATACTGGCGGCATTGCCGTCGTTCAGGCATTTCCACTGGGTGAGGATCAGCGGGTACTGCTGGGTCGGTGGCCCGTCCGCGCCACTGGGCAGGTTGTAGGCGATGTCGAATGCGCGCTTCAAACCGGGGATGCGTAGCTCCCGCTGGTAGCTCAATGGCTGGACCTGTGACCGCAAGGGAAATTGGTAGCGCAAGAAGTCGATGACCGCCCACTGCTCCCAGCCTCCGCCTCCGTTCAGCGAGCGAACAAAGTCCAGAATCTGGCCGCGCCCGGTCATCCACCCGATTAGATCTTGGAGTCCTTCAGCCGGGGTGATCCGCTGCATCGTCGCTCCGTCGCCGGGTGATGGATATCTTCCGGTATTAGACGAGCATTAGTGTACTGGCCGTAGATCGTGATCTTGCGGCGTGTCGGTCCCGCACGGGGCGGCCACCGCTGGAGTACGTGAAGTTTCGGAGATCTAGTGGATCGAATAGCTGGCCGGCTCAAGCCTGCAGGTGAGGCAGCACGCGATGGCCGTAGAAGTCGATGACCCGCCTGGGGTCGGCCTGGGGGGCGTGGATGAACGGGATGACGCCGGCGTCGAGCAACGTGCGCACCGCCGTGATGTGCGCGGTGGGGTCAGTTCCCCGGACCCAGGAGGAGATGACCTGCCGCAGCGGGGTGCGCTGGACGATCTGCTCGATGGTTACCGGGTTGGGCTGGTACAGCAGGTTGGCCGTGGGTGGCGCGGCCAGAAACCGCCAACGCTGGGCGGCATAGTTGACGTCGGAATCGTCGCCCACCACCACATAGCTCTCCACGAAGATCGGCATCCTCCCGGGGTCCTTCCCGGCGGCCCGGGCGCCCCGCTGGAACGCCGCCCGCAGCCGCGGATTCACCGCCCCACCGGTAGTGATCCATCCGTCACCATACTGGCCAGCGAGAAGGGCGCTTTTCGGCCCGCCGGCGGCAACGTAGATCGGAGGCGGCTGCTTCGGCAGGTCGTAGAGCTGGAGCTGCTCGGTCCGGAAGTATCGGCCCCGAAACGACACCCGCTGCCCGCTCCACAGCTGGCGGATCAGCGTGATGGCCTCCACGAGACGGTCGTGCCGCTCGGGATACCTGCCGAACTGGCCGGTGCCGGCCAGTTCGTTGATGGCTTCGCCGGTATCCACCCCGAGGAAGGTGCGCCCGGGAGACAGCGTAGCCAGGGTGGCGAACGCCTGCGCCACGTCCGTGGGATGGTGCCGGTAAATGGGGCAGCTCACCCCGGTCCCCAGCGTGATAGCCCGGGTGCGTTGGCTGACCAGGCCAAGGGTCAGCCAGGGAAATGCTGCGTGACCTTCGTTGTCCTGCCAGGGCTGCAGGTGATCACTGGCCCACACGTAACCGAAGCCGGCCTGCTCGGCCGCTGCGGCAAGCTCCACCAGCTGGGAGGTCGGGGACTGCTCATGGGAGAGCACGAAACCTACCCCTGCTCTGCCCGCTTCTGGGCCCACGGCTGGGCCCGTGGCTGGTGCACCCGCTACCGGAGAGGGGCCAGGCAAGCCGCAAGCGGCCGTCGACTTGCCCCTCTCGATGTGCACTGATCGTCCGGATTGCCCACGAGAGGGGCGCTCAAACCAGCTCGCCACCCACCCGGGGCTGCCGGAGGTGTCGCGACGGCTTAACTCCGTGCAATCGGGGAACCCTCTCTCCGTGAGGATGAGTAAACTGGATCTTGAGGAGGAAGATCGCGTTGTCGACCGCACGCCGCATTGCTGGGACAGTCGGGCTTCTCTCAGGTGTGCTGCTGGCCACGGTGGGTCTCGGCGGCAGGGCCTCCGCGGCGCCGGAGTCGCCGACGCCGTGCGCGGTGACCGCGAAGGCATGCATGGACCTGGCCACCCACCAAGCGTGGCTGACCGACGGGGCGGGGAAGGTGACCTATGGGCCGGTCGCCGCCCGCGGTGGCAAGTCCAGTGCCCCGACCCCCGTCGGTACCTTTAAGGTCCTGCGGAAGGACAAGCACTTTTACAGCACCGAGTTCCACGCGCCGATGCCGTACTCGGTGTTCTTCTACCCCGGCGACGCCTTCCACGCCGACAGCACCGCGGTGGCGTCTAACGGGTGCATCCACCTGAGCTGGGCGGCGGCTCAGCATTTCTACGACACCCTTAGCCCCGGAGCGCAGGTCCAAATCGTGAGCTGATGGTGCCTGCGTGGATTAGGTGGACCACGGGATCGTGGGTAAGGGCAGTGTTGGCGGGTGGAGAAACGGTGGGGGCGCGGAGAGGTTGAGAAGACCCCACGGGGCGAGGGCGCTGGCGTCCCGGCGGGTTAAGGGTGGCAGGTTCCACTTTTCTTCGATGAGTTTGAGTGCCGAGGTGTGGTCGAACGGGGTCGGGGACACGTAGTCGCGTTTGGCGTAGGGACAGACGACGACGGCGGGCACCCGGAACCCGTAGTGGTCGTAACGCCCCTCGCCGGGATCCGGCCAACGGTGCCGCGGCCATATCCCGGAATGTTGGAGGAGCCATCGCAGCGGCCCGGTGCTGCCAGCAAGGCTGCGCGGGAGCACGTCGTCGGGTTCGGCTGCTGGTGGTGGTGGCACGTGATCGTAGTATCCGCCGTGTTCGTCGTAGAGCCAGATGAGCAGGGTGTGTGGCCAGGCCGGACCGCGCATGACAGCGTTGATCACTGCGGCGGAGAAACCCTCTCCGAGGCGAATGTCTTGCGGGTTTTCCTCCGAGTACACCTCAAAGTCGGGGTCGACAATGCTCACCGGTGGTAGCGTGCCCGCCGCAGCGTGGTGGAAGAAGTGTTCGATGTGGCGGAGGTGGCCGATCGTTTGCACGAGCCCCAGGGGGTACATGTTCGCTGTGCACTGGAGTTCCCCTTGGACGCTGTGTTCGATCCCAGGCAGCAACTGCTGGGCCAGCAACCTCGCTGCGCGGGCAACGCGCAGGCCGGCGGCGCCGGCGAGTTGCGGGCCGAGCAGGCGCAGAGCCGGGACGTGGTGGTAGTTGACCCACCCAATGCCGTGCCGGTTAAGCAGGTCGAAGAGGGTGCCGGTTCGGGGGTAGTCGATGAGGCCGGGGATCGAGTCGTCGATCAGGCCATGCGCGGTGGCCGCGATGAAAAAGCGCCGGTTGGGGAACGTCGGGCCCAAGCAGGAGCAGAACCAGCGCTCGGCGAGGGGGAAGGTCCGCGCGAGCCCGGCGTAGAACGGGAGGTCTTCGGCGTCCCAGTAGCCCATGACCACTGTGGCGTCGTCATCGGTGGCGATGTCCTGGATGCTGGTCACGAACCCCTCGTTGCGGCCGTGGTCGAACTGCAGATGGCTGCGCTGCCACGTCTGGGAGGGCACATGCTCCTTCTGCTTGGTAGTGGGCAGGTGGTGCGCGGGCACGGGGGTACCGTCGCGGTAGCGGTTCACCGGTGGGGGGTTAGGCAGCCCGTCACCGCGGCCCAGCGTGCCCAAGTAGTTGTCGAACGAGTGGTTTTCCATCATCAACAACACGATGTGCCGGATCTGCGGGACCCGGTCCGTGCCGGGCGGCAGCGAGGGGTCCGGCAGCATCTCCCGGTCCCGGGCAGCGTCACGATGCCGCAGCCGCCGCTGACCCGACACCTGGTCCCATCGCTGCCACATCTCCGGTCTCCCTACGTCCTCGCCCATCATCGTGGTTCTGATGCGACGGAGGCGTGAATGGTGACAGACGGGGTGCAGGCGGTGGTGTTCGACCTCGATGGCGTGCTGGTGGATTCGGAGGGGTTGTGGGACGTCGTGCGCCGGGGTGTTGCCGCCGAAGCCGGCCGACCCTGGCCCGCGCAGGCGACCCGGGCGATGCAGGGCATGAGTACCGCGGAGTGGTCGGCGTACCTGACGGAGGTGGTGGGCGTGCCCGGTGCGCCGCAGCAGGTGGCGGCCACCGTCGTGGAGCGGATGGCCGCTCAGTACCACGCGCGGCTGCCGCTGTACCCGGGTGCGCTGGAGGTGGTCCAGCGGCTGGGGCGCCGCTGGCCTTTGGGGCTCGCGTCATCCTCACCCCGGCGGCTGATCGACACCGTGCTGCAGGCAGCCGGGTTAGCGCGGTGGTTTCCGGTCAGCATCTCCACGGAGGAGGTGGAGGCGGGGAAGCCCTCACCCGTGGTGTACCAGACCGTGGTGCAGCGGCTCGGCGTGGACCCCTCGCGGGCGATCGCGATCGAGGACTCCAGCAACGGGCTGCGCTCGGCCGCTGCGGCCGGATTGGGGGTACTCGCCGTGCCCAACGCGGCCTTCCCGCCCTCCGAGGACGCGCTGGCGCTGGCTGAGGTCGTCGTGGACTCCCTCCAGGAGATCACCCCGGAGCTGGTGGCCTCAATGGGCCGCAGCGGCTAGGTCGTGCCCCGTAGATCACTGAACGAGGGGGTGCTCTCCGTGTCATGCCACTGGCCGCTACCCCCTGCACGAGGTGCACCCCGAGGTGTCCTTCGCCGCCATGAACGGCATCCAGTACTAACTGTCTCGGCGTCCGCAGATTGTCACAGGCTGCTGCCACAATCCCGTCGTGTTGCAACTGAACGTAGTACCAGTTGTGGCAGAGTCGAGCCGCGAAGGGGCAGTCGTCAGGATGGGCGGTACTTCGAGTGACCAGGGCTAGCGCCGCACTGCCTGAGCGCCCGGCCACCGAATACGATCTTGTCCGCTTGGCGGTTGGCTTGGGCGCCGTGACCGTCGGCGGACCGCTCTCACCGGCCGAACGTGACCTCATCGAGACGGCGGAGGCTCTCGGTGATGGGCCCGGTGCAGGGCTCGTGGCCCAGACGGCGGGGCAGATCCTCGCCGGTGCCGATCCTCTCGGTGATCGGTTTTGCACCCTGCGTTCCGCGGAGGTTCGGCGCAGTTCGGGCGCTGTGTACACCCCGCCCGAACTGGTCGACCCGATGGTTGCGTGGATGCTGGACCAGAACCCGGACCGCGTGGTGGACGCTGGGACGGGCAGTGGGCGTTTCTCGATGGCCATCGCGCGCACGGCGCCCGAGGTTCCGGTGGTGGCGGTTGATGTGGACCCTCTTGCCACCCTCATGGTTCGCGGGTCCCTGGCGACTTTACGTGTCGTCACCGCTTCGGTGCTGCAGACGGACTACACGCGCCTCTCGCTCCCGCCCGCCCCCGGACGGACGGCGTACATCGGGAACCCCCCCTACGTTCGCCACCATCACCTCGCACCTGCGGCGAAGACATGGGCGCACCAGGTCGCCGCCAAGCTGGGTCACACCGTCAGCGGGTTGGCCGGGCTGCACGCCTACTTCTTCCTCGCCACGGCTGCCATGGGTCGCGCGGGAGACGTTGGGTGCTTTGTGACCTCGGCCGAGTGGTTGGACGTCAACTACGGCTCTATCATTCGGCAGCTGCTCCTCGGCGAGCTGGGAGGCGAGGCGATCCACGTTGTGGAGCCGCAGGCGCTGCCTTTCGAGGGCACGGCAACGACGGCCGTTGTGGTCAACTTCCGGTTCGGCGAACGACCGAGGTCGGTCCGTTTCCGTCCGGTCACGACCCTCGGCGCTCTCGGCGACCTTGCGACGACGGGTGAACCCGTGGCTCGGGAGCGTCTCGCCGAGGCTCCCCGCTGGTCCCCCTTCATCCGCACCCGCCGCCAGGTGCCTGAGGGTTACATCGAGCTGGGCGAGATCTGCCGGGTGCACCGGGGCACGGTCACCGGATCGAACGCCACCTGGGTCGCGCGGGGTGAGGTCAAGCTGCCAAAGTCTGTGCTGTTCCCCGCGGTCACGAGGGCACGGGAGCTTTTCGAGGCTGGTGACATCCTCAGCGATCCGGGGAGCCTCCGACGCGTGATCGACATCCCGGTGGACCTCGACGAGCTGGAGCCGGAGGAGCGCAAGCTGGTGGACCGCTTCATCCGGGAGGTGAAGAAGACGTCGGTCCACCAGGGCTACATCGCCAGCCACCGCCGCGCCTGGTGGTCCGTGGGACTCCGTGAGCCTGCCCCCATCTTGGCGACCTACATGGCCCGCCGCCCTCCGGCCTTCGTCATCAACGCCGCCGAGGCACGCCACATCAACATCGCTCACGGGCTTTACCCACGCCAGGAACTGCCCGGGCACGCGTTGGAGCGCCTGTCCCAGTGCCTCCGGCAATCGATCTCGCTCTCCCAGGGGCGGACGTACGCGGGGGGACTGACGAAGTTCGAACCGAAGGAGATGGAACGACTTCCGGTACCTGACCTCGATAGCCTCCTGTCTCATGCGCCTCTCCCCGCCCCGGTGGTCAGTTGATCAATTGGAGGTCGGACGCTTAAGGTCCATGGAACTCTTCCGCGAACAGCGCATGGCCGAGCCGCTGGAGGACTACCTCCAGCACTTCCAGGAAGTGCGGAGCACGGTCGAGAAGCTTCTCGACGAGACGGTCGATCTTTCTCGGCTCCCGACGAGGGCAGTGCCCATTCTCAGTGACCGATCTCTTCAGGAGGTGGTGCGCTACCTGGCCGGTCCACCGATCTCCGCCGACGACCTCAGGGTGGTGGCTGACGCTAAGCTCTCGCCGTCCGCGCTCTGGGCCGACAACCAGATGGCTCAACGGGTGATCGAGACTATCCTCCTGGGGCTCGATCGGCAGCGTTTCCCCTGGGTCAGCGAGGACCGGGCGCCCACCGACACCGAGAAGGCGGTCGCCATCATGAGTACGGCCGCGCTGGTGGCCGCTCGTCGGGTGATGACCGCTCGGGCCAACGAATCCAAGACCGAGCAGGAACAGAAGGTCAAAGACGCCCTGAAGGCAGCGGGCTTCCTCGAGGTCGCGCCTCGGGAGATCTCGACCCTGCACAGCGCGCCGGCCGCCGGTGAATACTGCGGCGAAAGCCTTTTCGGTACTCGCAAAGCTGACATCGTGATCCGTCTCTGGGACCATCGGGTTATGGCTCTGGAATGTAAGGTCAGCAACTCGAGCACCAACTCGGTGAAACGCCTGAACAACGACGCGGCCGTCAAGGCTGGAGTGTGGATCGGCGAGTTCGGTACCGCTCAAACTGTTCCAGCAGCTGTGCTCGCTGGCGTGTTCAAACGGCACAACCTGGAGCAAGCTCAGGAGCGGGGACTGGCCATCTGGTGGTCGCACGATCTGAACCAGATGGTCACCTGGATCGAACAAACGAGGCACTAGCGGTCGCTACGCAGCGTGACGATCCGCGGTTTCGGGTGAGGTCTGCCCGGGTATCCACAGAGCGTGACGAAGAACGAAGGTCTCTCCGAGTACCACCGAAAACGGGATCTGACGGTGTCTGGCGAGCCGGGTGGCCGATCCAAGGCCACCGCGAAGGGGGACAGCCCGCGGTTTGTCGTCCAGCGACATGACGCGTCCAGCCTGCATTTCGACTTCCGGCTGGAAGTCGATGGTGTGCTCAAGTCGTGGGCGGTGCCCAAAGGACCGTCCACCAATCCGAGCGATAAACGCCTGGCGGCCCGGACGGAGGACCATCCGCTGGACTACGCGGAGTTTGAGGGACGGATTCCCGAAGGGCAGTACGGCGCGGGAACCGTAATCGTCTGGGACACGGGCAGCTACCGCAACCTCACCGAACGCGATGGCAGGCCGGTGCCTGTCGGGCGCGCCATCGAAGAGGGTCACCTGACGGTGTGGTTGGAAGGTGAGAAGCTGGTCGGAGGCTTCGCGCTCACCAAGGCCAAGCTTCGCGGCGGCGAGCAGTGGCTGCTGGTCAAGAAGGACGACGAGGGCGCCGACCGGCGCCACAAGCCGACCCGAACACAGCTGACGTCGGTGCTCTCCGGCCGCACCAACGAGGACCTGGATAACGTGGCTGACCGGCAGACTGGAGACGAGAGCGATGACGGTACCGGTCATCATCCAATCCCGGGGCGGTGAGCTGCCTGGTGACCTCACCGTTCCCCCCCGGCCGGTGGGTGTCGTGGTGTTCGCCCATGGTTCGGGCAGCTCGCGGCACAGCCGGCGCAACCGTGCGGTGGCGCAGGCCTTGCAGCGACGGGGTTTCGCCACGTTGTTGCTGGACCTGCTGACCGAGGATGAGGAGCAGGTGGATCTCCGCAGCCGGCAGTTGCGGTTCGATATCGGCTTGCTGAGCGCTCGGGTGAGCACCGCGGTGGCGCAGGTCCAGGAACACGCCGCCGCCCGAGGGCTGCCGGTGGGATTGTTCGGCGCCAGCACCGGGGCGGCCGCCGCGTTGGTCGCGGCCGCCGATGACCACTCCATCCGGGCCGTGGTGTCCCGGGGCGGTCGGCCCGATCTCGCTGGCGACGCGTTGCGCCGGGTGCAGGCGCCGACGCTGCTCCTCGTCGGAAGCCTCGACGTGCGGGTCCTGGACCTCAACCACCAAGCCAGCCTGCAGGTGGTGGCGGAAACCAGGATCGAGGTGGTCCAAGGCGCCACCCACCTGTTCGAGGAACCCGGGGCGCTGGAGGAAGTGGCCCGGCTCGCCGGCGACTGGTTCTACCAGCACGTTCCGGTGTGACCTGGAAGGAGTGCCGCCATGGAGCTCGTGGCGGAGACGCCGCGCCAACTATGCCGCCCGGGCATCCCGAGCTGCCGGAGTACCTGCGGCCGGTCGGGCAGCCCGTCTTGATCCCGGGATCCATGGGTACCGCGTCCTACGTGCTCAGCGGCGTCGAAGGGGGTGGCGCCTTCCATTCGACCTGCCACGGCGCCGGTCGGGTGCAAAGCCGGCACCAGGCGGCGAAGTCGATCGGCGGCAAGGAGTTGCGCCGCCAGCTGGAACGGCAGGGCATCGCCGTGCGTGGCGCCTCGGCCCGGGGTCTGGCCGAGGAGGCACCAGCGGCGTACAAGGACGTGACCACCGTGATCGAGGCTGCCGAGGGCGCTGGCTTGTGCCGCTCGGTGGCCCGGCTGCAACCGCTGGGCGTGGTGAAGGGGAGCCGAACCGGGATGGACCATCACGGTGGATCTCGCCGCCCCCACCGACGAGGACGCGCTGGTCGCCCTGCTCGATGAGGTCATCTACCTGCTGGACACCGAGTGCGCTGTGCCGCTGGCTGTTCACGTCGAACCGGGCCCGAACAGCGTGCGGGTCCAGCTGCACCTGGCTGCCGTGGACGGTATCGAACTCACCGGCGCGGTGCCCAAGGCGGTCACCCTGCACGACCTTCACGTCACCGGCGGCCCCGACGGCTGGTGCTGTGGCGTCACGGTCGACGTCTGACGCTCAACGCCGCCTGCTTGTCAGGTGCGCGCGCACACTGTCGAGGAACTCGTTAGCCGCCCGAGAGCTGGGATACTCCCGGAGACCCTCACAGAACTTTTGAAGTTCATTGACGATACGGGGAGACGACAGACTGAAGATCACAGGCAGCACCCTGCTCCCGATCGCGCACGCCTGGCCAACCTCGCGTCTGAGCAGCAAACCGCGCATGTACAAGATGGTGGATTCCGAACGATTCCTAGTGAAATGTTCGAGGTTTCCGGCGCCCTTTTCGAGCAGGTCATCCGCTGCTGTGACCCGGCCCAGGTCCATCAGACACACGCCTGTCTTAGTTGCGAACTCCTCCTCATTCAGGTAGCCGATCCAGTTCGGATCGTCATCCCGCGGGCCCTCTTCGAAGTGGCTCGCTGACTCGGCGCGCGCCGCGTCACACGCCGAGTCCGCCCCCAGGCTCGCCAGGCCCCGCGCCTGGCGCAAGGCGAAAATGGTACGCACTCGAGGGGTCGCCCAGGAACCGGCGTGAAGTTGTGCGGCCTCGGCGAACCTCACTGCATCTTTAGGGCGCCCCAGAGCGCTGGCCTGAACGCTCATGTTCGAGAGAGCGTGTGCCGTTACTTCGTTGTGTCCTGACACTTTGCCGAGGACAAAAGCTTCGGCGTAGAGGTGTCGAGCCAACTGCTGAAGACCAGAATCATAGGCGAGCCAGCCCGCTTTGATGAGCATCTCGCCGGTCGCACTCTCAAGCCGTTTACCCACCTCTTCGCCGTACTCGGACCGGTCCAACAAGATCCGCGCAGCCCGCACCCCATTGAGAGCGTGCGGGAGCAGCGCTCCGCCGCCTTGGCTGTGGTCAAGAGAGTCGATCTGCTCGATTAGGCGTTCGGTTCGCTCGACGTGACGCATTCCAACTCGTCTCGGCCGTTCGCCGTTCGCCGAGTATTGCACTTCCGAGAGGAACCACTTCTCTTCTGGCGCACTCAGCAAGACCCCGAAACCGAGAGAGAGATCTATAAAATTTCGCCTGAACACTGGGTCACCCGCGTCATCCTTGGTTTGCGACTCCATTGTCGCCGAAGCTACTAACATCCACCCTGAGGGTGTCCTTGTCCATCTGCGTATAAACCCAAGCTCCGAGACGGGCTTGCCGAACACCCCCTCCAGCAAGACCCGGTACTTTTCTTGTGGCCACACGACGTCGCCGTTCTCCCACCTCCGGACCATCCGCACATCGCAGACCGTGTGGTAGTCACCTTGCCGGGCTGCCTCTTCGGTGAGGCGATCCGCCAGGTCCTGCTGGCTACATCCCAGCAGCTCGCGCCAGAGCGCGAGGACCAGATTAGGAATCCGCAACCGCGGAGGCGCCACGGACATCACCACGGTAACCCCCTTGCCTGCCCTCGCCACCCGAGGATCCTCCCCCCGGTCCCAAGTATGTCCCCCGAGATGTCCTCGGCTTTGGGCCTCGTTCGCGGTCCACTGGTGTCATGTTGTCACCCTCGATTCTGTCCGTCGCCGGTCAGCCCGCATCGGCGTGACACCGATGATCCACAACCCGAGGAGAACATCCACCATGCCCACCAAGATCACCCGCGTTCCGCTCTGTGACATCGTCTTGCACGACGCCGAAGGCACCGAGATCCGCTGGCAGTGCCGGGTCGAGCAGGTCGCGGTGGACAAGGCCGGCGGGGCATACCCCGACCGGCTGCACGAGCCAGGCGACGTCATCGGCCGCAGCGCCCACCTGATCTACGTCCGCTTCGACCACGGCAGCCAAACCCCGATCCCCCTGCGCCCCCACCTCGTGCGCGTCCTCGATACGCCGAAGGGTTTCTGATGCCCCCCACGCCGGAGGCAGGTGCCCGATGAGTGGACCGGCGCTGGTCCTGTCCATGGTCGACACCCCCAGCGGGTCCGGCCGCCCCGTGCTGTCCTCATGTTGCTTGCCTGGGCCCGAGGTGCCCGCCGAGGCGTGAGCTGAAGGGGCTGGTCAGACTTATAGCGGACCCAGTTCAGATTTTCGAGAGCCCGCCGAGCAGATGGTGCAGGAAAGCCGATGACGACCCGGCGAGAGACACCCGACGTCGAGGTGCCGGTGACGCACGCCGATCGGCTGGTGTTCCCGGACGAGGGGATCACCAAGGGGCAGGTGGTCAGCTACTACCGCAGTGTCGCTGCGGTGATGCTGCCGCACCTGGCCAACCGGCCGCTGACGTTGCAGCGCTACCCGCACGGCATCGCCGGCAGTGGGTTCATCCAGCAGGACATCACGACCAGCGGGTTACCGGAGTGGATGGGTCGCGCCGAGGTGCCCAAGGAGGGCGGCGGCACCGTGTTGCACGCGGTGGCCAACCGGCCGGAGGCGTTGGTGTGGCTGGCCAACCAGAACTGCCTCACCCCGCATGTCTGGCTGTCTCGCGTGAGCCGACCCGAGACGCCGGACCGGATGGTGATCGACTTCGATCCGGCCGAGGAGGACTTCGGGACCGTCCGCGCCGCCGCCCGGGCCACCCGTGACGTCCTCACTGAGCTGGGGCTGGTGGCGTTCGTGCAAACGACCGGCTCGCGGGGGCTGCACGTCGTCGTCCCCCTGTCGGGACACGCGGATTTTGCCACGGTCCGCGGCTTCGCCCGCGACGTCGCCGAGCTGATCGTCGCCGACGACCCGGCCAGCCGCACCCTGGCCGCTCGCAAGGCCGACCGCGGCGACCGGGTGTATCTGGACGTGCTGCGCAACGGCTACGCCCAAACCATGGTCGCCCCGTATGCGGTGCGGGCCCGCCCCGGCGCACCGGTCGCTACCCCGCTGGACTGGAATGAACTCGGCCACCGTGACATGTCCGCTCGCCGGTACACACTGCGCAGCGTGCCCCGGCGGCTGGCCCAGCGGGAGGATCCCTGGGCAGAGCTGGCCGCGCAGGCACGCAGCCTGACCCCGGCACGCCGCCGACTCGACCAGCGCCGCGCGTGATGGTGTACGGAAGCGAGGAGCGCCAGTTTCTCTGACCGTCTCGTGGGTACCCCACGCCAGGTACGTGGGTGGGAGGCGGCGATAGCTCCTTTGGTTGCTGCCACAACGACAACCTGCCCATAGTTGCAGGTGCGGTAGGTGCTGCGAGTACTTCGATGTGCCGCCACCGCACTGACACCACTTCGACCGATGAGGCGCGGAACGGGTGATGACCCACTGTGCAGCACTGGTAGCGGGCGAGCACAGCGAGGGGACGACTGAGAAGGGAGCAGTAGGTATGACGCGGTTTCGACACCGCGGTAACCGAGATCAGGACCGCTCGGCGACCGCAGTCCGGATCAACCACGTGCACCGGGGTGGGGCCACCGTGCTGGGCGGCTTCCTGTGGGCGTTCGCCATTCTCGGGTTCGTCCACCGGTTGCCGTTGTTGTCCACCAGCGGGCGGGTCTTCGGCCTGTCCACCAACGGCGCCTTGTCAACGATCTCCCTCGTGGTGGGCGCGGTGCTGCTGGGTTCGGCGGTGCGGGGTGGGCGTAGCGCCTCGACGGTCACCACATCGGTCGGTGTGCTGTTCCTGCTTTCCGGGCTGGTCCACCTGGCGATCATCAACACCTCGCTGAACGTGTTGTCGTTCCGGCTGCCCAACGTCTTCTTCAGCCTCGCCGCTGGCCTGTTGCTGCTCGGGGTCGGCGCCTACGGCCGGCTGAGCGGCGCCAAACCTCCCGGCAATCCCTACCGCCGGCCGCCCGCCGCCGACACTGCCCCTCACGACGATCCGGAGCTTAGCGATGCCGAGCAGGCCGTCGCGGCGGGCACCGCGACCCTTGAGCAGCAGCGGCACATCCACGCCGATGCCCTCCAGCGGCAGACCCGCGAGTACGACCAGGCATGGGAGACCTTCGTCCACGACCACTCCCCAGAGGAGGTCACCGTGATGCGCCAGCAAGAGCAACGCGAGTCCGCCTACCCCGAGCGGGCCAGCGACCGGTCGAACCCGTCGAACTGATGGCTTCAAAGGTGAACGTCGGCGGAAGACTCACGCTCACCTGGTGAGCCGGCGGGCAGTGGGCGCGCCGGAGCGAGAAGTCACGTGGGGATGCCGATCCTGCGGGTGGCCTGCCGGTTTTCCGCGGTGGCCGCGCCGACCAGGAACCAGCCGATGAGCGCCAACCACAGCCCACCGAAACCGTGACCGGTGAAGAAGGTGAGCAGACCCAGTGCCACGAGCGCCCAGCCGAAGACCTGACCGGCCCGGCTGGACCACCGGGTCGCTGTGAGCCGGTCACCGGTGCGCCACCAGATGACCGAACGCAGCAGCCGCCCGCCGTCCAGCGGCGCGGCCGGGATGACGTTGAACACCGCCAGCGCGATGTTGATGCCACCCAGCCAGGCGAGCCCAGCCAGCGCCAGACCGTCGTAGCCCCCGGCCCGCACCAGGGCGGCCACCACGAGAAACACCACGCCCAGCAGCAGGCTCACCAGCGGGCCGACCCCGGCGATGCGCAGCTCGGCACCGGGACTTCGGGCTTCCCCTGAGAGTCGAGCCACCCCACCGAACAGCCACAGCGTGATGTCCTGAACGTGCAGGCCATTGCGACGTGCCACCAGTGCGTGGGAGATCTCGTGGGCCAGCAGCGAGACGAAGAACACCACCGCGGTCAGCACTGCTGCGGCGACGTAGGCGCCGTTGCCGTATTGCGGGTAGTCGGCGGGGAAGCGTGCGGCCGCCAGACTCCAGGCGATCAACACGAAGATCACCAGGACGCTCCAGTTCACGCCGATCCGGATGCCGGCGATGCGGCCCAGTTGAAAACTTGCTCTCATGCCGGTCGGGTACCCCGGCGTCCTCGGCTAACGCCACAGCGTCCCACCGCCAGGTACTCCCGCAGGGCGCATGTAGCGTTCAGAGCGCTAATGTCACCGAATGTGCCTGATGGAGCATCGTGACGTCTGTTGACAGCATTGCCCGGTTGCGGCAGGACTCCCTGTCGGAGACGTGGTTGTTCACCGGGCGCCACACGGTCTTGACGCGGATCGTGGCGTGGATCCGCGCGGAGGTACCCGGCGCGTTCGTGGTGACCGGATCGGCGGGCAGCGGGAAGTCTGCCGTGGTGGGGCGCATCGTCGCGCTGTCCGAGCCCGCGCAGCGACGAGTGGTGCTGGAGCACGCGCCCCTCGAGCCGGGGGACCCAGACCCCGGCATGGGCGCTGTCGATGCTGACGTGCACCTTCGGGGCATGGGAGCCCAGGACCTCGTGACCGTCCTGGCAGATCGTCTCCAGCTGCCCGCACCGAGGAGCTGCTGGCAACTTGTCGAGGCAGTGACGGAGATGCCGTCCCCGCCGCTCCTCGTGTTCGACGGGCTGGACGAGGCGATCTTCGAGCAGGCTACCGAGCTGGTGACAGACCTGCTGGTTCCGCTCAGCGTGGTGGCGCGCGTGCTGCTCGCGACCCGGCACCAGGAGTTCGGGTGGCGTCCGCCGCTGTCCGGCCAGGAAGCCTCCGCCCAGCTGGGTGACCTGTTCGGAGCGAACACGTCGGTCGTCAACCTGGACGCCGAGCCGGACACCAGGCACGACATCGAGCAGTACCTGACCCGCCGGCTGCGCTCCGCTGGCCGCGCTGATCTCGTGCCGCGGGTGGCGTCGGCGCTCGCCAGGACGGCAACCGCTTGGCAGGGCGGGTTCCTCTATGCCCGCACCGTGGTCTCCCAGCTTGCGCGAGGGGTCATCGACGCCCAGGAGCAGGGCTGGGAAGAACAGCTTGCCGCGACGACCGCCGGGGCCCTGGAGCACGACCTATCGAGCGGGACCCTGCTGCGGGACGGCGTGGAGCTTCCCGACGCCGCAAAGGACCTGCTGCGCGCGCTTGCCTGGGGAATGGGTCGGGGCCTGCCGGGAGAAGGGGTGTGGGAGGCGGCGGCCACCGCGCTGAGCCCGAACGGTGTCACCTACCGCGCCACCGACCTGGACTGGGTGCTCGAACGCTACGGGTGCTACATCGTCGCGGATGAGCAGGACGGTGAGACGGTCTACCGGCTCTCGCATCGCACGTTCGTCGAGCACCTCCTCGCCTCCTCCCCGAAGGCGGCTGGCCGCGCGGCGAGCCAGGCACTGGCCGAAGCACTGGTCGCCTTCACCCAGGAGCAAACCACGACCGATCTCTGTAGTCCCTACCTGCGGCGTCACCTGCCCCGGCACGCCGCGCACGGAGGTCCCGACGCGATTGCAGCGCTGCGCCGGCTGGCCGAGACCGACGCCGAGCGCTACCTGCCCGGCCTCGCTAGCGCGCTATGCGACTCCGTCACCTATTTGCTCGCGGTGGGCAGCCGCGAGGCTGCGCTGGTCACCACCCAGCACGCTGTCGACACCTACCGGACGCTGGTGGACGCCAACCCCGGTACCTACCTGCCCGGCCTCGCGGCTGCGCTAGGCAGCCTCGCGGCTCAACACGGCGACCTGAGCCAGCACGACGTCGCCCTGATTCCCGCCCAAGAGGCGACCGACATCTGCCAGCGGTTGACCAAGGCCTCTCCTGAGGTCTACCTCACCCCCTTCCTCATGTCGCTGCAGAACCTCACCTACCACCTCGCGGCCCTCGACCGGAGCTCCGCTGCTCTCGACGTGTACACCGACTACATCGAGGCATTCGCCGCGGTGCCGACCCTCCGAGACTCCTTGATCATCGAGCGGGCGGGGTTCCACATCAACCACGGGAATGCCTCCACCGGGCTGCGTGAGCTGGTCACCCTGCTGTCGTTGGAGGATGGCCAGACCCCGGGCGCCGTCCTGCTGTCGGCGCGCCATGTCCTGCGCGCGCACCGCCTGCGGGACCCAGCCGCCGTAAACCAGGCTTGGCACGAGGTCACCGGGACCGAGCAACCCGACTGGCTTGCCCTCACCCTGACCCAGATCGGCCTGGTCACCACGTGGATCACGGCACCGAGCTGGGCGAAGTCGAAAGACATCTTCACCGCGCACGCCGCGGAACTCCTGGACCAGCCAGCCGCCGTGGTCCTCGACGAGCTGACACTGGTCGCTGCGGCGCAAGTCGAGCTGCACCAGCATCTTCTCACCGGGGTGCGGGAACTCGGCCTCGAAGTGGCCTACCGGCCCCTGTTGCTCCGAGATCTGCTGATGGACTGGGTCAAGCTGAAGGACTGGCGGGAGTCGCAGTCCTTCGCCGAGAAGCACGCCAGGGATCTGCTCACCGGCGAGGCCGAGGTCGCGCTGCACCACCTCGGCAATCCCCTCGGCACGCTGGTGCACGTCGCGCTGATCCGCATCGCCCAGCGGGAGGGCTTCACGGCCGCCTACGCCTACGTGACCGACCGCCGGATAGCGGCTGAGCGGATGCGGCGGGCGCTCACCACGGTGGAGCTGGACTCCATCGCCGAGCTTGCCGCGCTGGAGGGGCAGGTTTTCGGGGAGCGGTTTACTGCCGCCGCGCATCTTGCCCTCGCCGCCTCGCTCATGGGTGAAGTGGTGATCGACCACACCCGGCTGGAGGAGCTCGCCGAGCAGGCTACCCCCGCCGACCGTCAGCGAGTGGCCATCGAGGTCGCTGATCTCCTCAGGCGGGTCCCGGATCGGAGGAAGCTGCTGCGCACCCTGCCCGAGATCCTGCTCCGCCCGGACGGCTAGTGATCGCCAGCGGGTCGTGCGGGCGCGAGCTCGGTGAGGAGTTGGCGCCAGCTGTCGCGCTCGCGTTCCGGCGCTACGAGAGGGCGCAGGGTGGTGCAGTGGTGATGCAGCTCGTGGTACCAGTGCTCGTTGGTCTCGGCGTGCACCAGCAGCTGGGCGAGCTGAGCGGGATCGCCCGGGGGGAAGTAGCCGGGGTAGTCGGGGCCCAGGATGCCGACCGTGCCGGGAATGCGGGTGCTGATGATGGGTACCCGGGCGGCCAAGGCCTCGGAGACCACGTTGGCGCCGCCCTCATGCCGGGAGGTGAGCAGCAGCAGCCTGCTCGCGGCCAGCAGCCGCAGCGCCTGCGATCGGGGGAGCTCGCCGAGCCAGTGGTAGCGCGGGTTCTCGCGGTCCTCGCGGGCGGCGCGTTCTGCTAGCTCACGGTCGATCACCGCGCCGGCGTGCCGGATCCGAAGCCGCGAGCCGGTGGGCAGCAACCGCGCGGCCGCCGCGGCCAGCAGCGGGTCCTTGACCGGGCGGAGGTGGGCGAGCAGCAGCACGTCGAAGTGCTCCGGCGAGGGTGGCCCAGCTGGTGACGGAGTCGGTGGCAGTGTCGGCACGGATTGGTACACCACGTGGGTGCGGGCGCGCAGGTGCCCGGGGAGCGCCTGGACACCGAGCTGCTGCAACACGACCAGCCGATCCGCCAGCTCGAGTACGGGGTGGTCCGCCTCGGTCAGCTCGGGGTAGAGATCGGTGCCGGTGAGTGCCAGCACCACGGGTGCCTCGGGGTGCTGCGCCCGGAACCGCCGGATGGCCTCGGCGCTGCGCCGGGCGTGCAGTGCCACCAGCAGGTCAGCGGGGTGATCGTGGTAGTCCTGGACCAGCTCCACCTGGTGTCCCAGCTCGCGCAGGATGGCCCTCCAGCGCACCGCGGTGACCCGGTTGCCGTGGTGGCTGCCTGGGGAGGCGGGAGTGACCAGGCAGATACGCATCAGCGGAGGGCGGCCGTGCGAAACCCGGCCAGCACGTCGCGGCGATCCGGGGTGAAGTAGTTGCGCAGCGTGGCACGCAGCAGCCGGGAGCGGGTGGCCCAGGCGCCGCCCCGCAGCACTTTCCGGGTGCCAAACCACGGCCAGGAGTTCTCGCGGTAGGCGTCCTGCTCGAAGTTGGGGTAGGGCAGGAAGGTGGAGGCGGTCCATTCCCAGAGATTGCCGATCAGCTGCCGGCAGCCAAAGGCGCTCTCGCCCGCCGGGTAGGCCGCCACATCCACGGTGCCCAGGAACCGCCAGTCCAGGTTGGCGTGCCGGGAGGCGATCGGCTCGCTACCCCAGGGGAACCGTCGCCGCGTGGGGCGCAGCCCGCCCGCGCCGTCGGGCTCCCCGATCGCCGCGGCCTCCCATTCGGCTTCGCTGGGGAGCCGCCGCCCAGCCCAGCGGCAGTACGCGTCGGCTTCATACCAGCACACGTGGCTGACCGGATGGTGTGGCTCCAGGCCCACCCAGCGGTCGAAGTCCCTCCGCTGCCAGCCCTCAGGGCCGCGCCGCCAGTACCCGGGGGCGTGCGCGGCTGCGCCGGTACGCCACGCCCAGCCCGCCTCGCTCCACAGCTCACGCCGGGCGTACCCGCCGTCGTCGACGAACCGCGTGTACTCCACCTGGGTGACGGGGACGCGGGCGATCGCGAACGGGGCAAGCTGCACCGGGTGCGCCCACTTCTCGTTGTCGTACACGAATCCCTCATCGCGGTCGGCGCCGAGCAGGAAGGTCCCACCGGGAACCTCGGCATCCCCGGGCAGCGGGCCCGCCTCGGCCGGGTCGACCTGGACGCCCGCCAGCGCCGGCGGCGGGTACCCGAGCGTCTGCCGGGTGTAGGTGAGCGCCTCGGTGTGCATGTCGTGGTGATGCACGGCGTATCGGGTGATGTAGCGCAGCTGCGCCGTCGCCTCCGGCCGGTGCAGCCGGGCGGTCACCCGGTCGGTGACCTCGGCGATGTAGCGCAGGGTCTCCTCCCGCGAGGGCAGGCGCAACCACCATCGCGTGTCGTGCGGGATCGCGGCGGAGTCCCAGATCGCGTCGGCGTGCTCAATGAGGGGCGGCTCGGCGAGCTCGCGGCGCAGCACGAAGCTCTCCTGAAACCACGTCACGTGGCCGATCTCCCAGAGCAGCGGATTGATGATCGCCAGTTGGGGGCCGATCAGCTGCTCGTCGGTCAGATCTGCCACCAGGCCGGTCAGCCCTCCTGCCGCGTCCCGTACCCACCCGACCAGCTCGTCTCCCATGATCTCGTTGCTGATACCCACCGTCAGCTCCCTCCCGCCGGCCGAGCGCCCGAATAATCAGGGTCGATGGACGAGAAGCTCACGGGCACACCGCACCAGAAGCGGGAAATCTATGGGGTCAGCGGCGCGACTCCTCTCGATGGTGCGGATGCCGGAAACGACAGTCCTCGCTATCTGGACTTTCTTGCAAGCACGGCCCGCAAGGCGTTGTCCACTCCGGCTAGGTCGTTGTTGATCTCCCCAACGATCGATCCGACTGGCTCGGTCCTTTCGGTAACCAAGTGGAGGCCGGTGTTGACTTCGCGGAGCTTGACGTCAACGCGCCGGAGAACGAGTGCAATACTGATCAGATAGGCAGCGAGCACCAGCACGGTGAGCCCTGCGCCGATAATTGTGATGATAGCGGTCGGCGGCATGTAGTTCACTCCTCACAGGAGGCGGTCAACAGCCTTCACATAGCGGGTGAGGCCAGCCCCCACCCCTTTCACGGCGTCGCGGGTGGGTATCAGCGCCTTCACATCGTCGACTGCGATGACGATACCTCCGGCCTGATCGTGAATAGTGTCGATCTGCTTCCCGACGTCGAGGGCGGATCTCGCCAGGCGCTGCAGGAGCACCACCACGACGGGTATGACCACGAAGAAAAAGATCGCGTCGCCGGCCCACCACAGTGCCATCGTCGCCTCCTCGTCTTAGCTTCGCTTTATCACGGGGTCCTGAGCTACTGCGGGTTGCCAGCCAGTTCCGGAGGTCTGGGCCGGCGTCTGCTGCGAGGTCTGGGCCGGCGTCTGCTGCGAAGCCAGCGACTCAGCCTTCTGTGTGATCGCCGGCAGCGCTCCGGCGATCGCGTTCAGCTTTCGGTTCAGGATCGCGGCGCCGGCGCCAACGAGGAACACGTCCCCTTGGATCGCCCTGATGATCCCGCCACCACTCACCTGTCTGAGGGCGTTGGCGATGGAGCGCAGCCGGTGAGTGATCAATATGACGAACAGCGCCAACACGACCACCAGGGCCACGATCTCGATGACGGTGAAGGTCACGAGCAGTGCCGTACTCATCACGCCCCCACCCCCAGAAGTCGAGCATGACGACGCATCTCGTCCATGACCTCATCCAGGCTATCCGCGACGGCGAGCGCGACCTTGATGTTGGCCGTGTTGCCGGCAACCCCCTGCGCCACGCTCCCCAGTCCCTGCACGCTGGCTTCGATGGAGCGGACGAGGTAGAGGAGCAAACTGAGAAGCGCGATCACGGCGACTATCACGATCGCCCCGATAACCAGCAGAACCTGCCAGAACGTGATCTCCTTGGCAGCAAGAGCTAAGACCATCGTTACCCTCCCAATGCTTGCCGAGCGGCCCGAGCGCCCCGGAGGATGCTCTGGAGCGTGGCGTTCGTGCGGGTCAGCTCCGCGAGCGGCTGCGTGGTCGACCGTGTCGCCTCGAGCTCACGAGCCGCTGCGCGTGCCTGCCCGTTGATCCGGGATGCAAGCACCAGGAGCACACTGACAACGAGCACCACGACCACCACGACCACCAACCCGATGATCAGCCCCACCCACCAGCCAGTGAGGTGCGGCTCCCCCAACTCATTCAATGCTACCTCCAGCCCTGCGAGAAATGTCCTAATGTTCGATCAGGTTCGGAACACGACTCGTTTCTCTATTAAGTTCGTACCTAGCTCGCTTGGGCCGGCAAAGCCGGTAAGATCATGAGTTAGCAGGGAGTTTACACTCGATTACGAGCTGAGGTAAGTGGCAGTATGAGAAGCGCAGCACCGCGCGGCGTGTTGGCCGCCGCTCAAGGTGCCGATGGTGGCGTCGGTGGCGTCGTCGGCGGTGCCGATGTCTGCGATGTGAGCAGGCCTCGTCGGTGTGGTGGCGGGTTGGTCGTCAGGGTGGCGGCAAAGTGTCCCGCCGTCCTCACCCATCGATGCGGTACGGCAACGAGTTCATCGGCTGAGGGACGTGGGGTGACCGCCACATCCCGCCACCGGCACCGCTGTGCCACCCGGCGGATAGCAGGAGACGCTACCCCGATAGACCGCGTCCGGAATGCCCGATTCTCTCGGCGATATGCTTTCGTTACACTCTGACGGAGGTGGTGTGACGGGCACGACGCGCTGACTGTAGGTGAACTCATGACAGCTCAAAGAGATCGTGACCTGTACCGTGGTCAGATACCGGCCCACTGGCAGGGCAAGCCAACCGTGCTGCGGATCGCGGTGGGTAGCAAGCTGCGTCGGCTGCGTGAGGCCAGCGGAGTTACCCGTGACGCTGCCGGATACGTCATCCGCGCATCCAGTAGTAAGATCAGCCGGCTGGAACTGGGAAGGGTCAGCTTCAAGGAACGTGATGTTGCTGATCTACTCACCCTCTACGGCATCACCGACGCCCAAGAGCGCGAGGCCTTCCTCGCACTGGTCCGCCAGGCCAACGCACCCGGCTGGTGGCAAGAGTACGGCGACGTTTTGCCGAACTGGTTTGAGACCTATCTCGGTCTGGAGCAGGCCGCCTCGATGATCCGTACCTACGAGCCTGCGCTCGTGCCCGGCCTGCTGCAGACCGAGGACTACGCCCGCGCCGTGATCCAACGCCGTCACGTGCAAGCCTCTGCCAGTGACGTCGGACGCCGCATTGCGTTACGGATAGCCCGTCAAGAGTTCCTCACCCAGGCTGGAGCACCCTACCTATGGGTAGCGCTGGATGAGTCAGCTCTGCGCCGACCGTTGGGCAGCCCGGCGGTCCAGCGTGCGCAGCTGCGGCACCTGATTGAGATGGCGCAGCGACCGAACATCAAACTGCAGGTCGTGCCGCTGCAGGTCGGTGGTCCCGTAGCGGTGGGTAGCCCGTTCACCATCCTGCGGTTTTCTGAGCCCGGCTTGCCGGACGTCGTCTACCTCGAACACCTCGACAGCGCCCTGTACCTGGACAAGGAGCGCGACACGGTAAGCTACCTCGCGCTCATGGATAGCCTGTGTGTTGAGGCGGAATCACCCGACGCGTCGATCAGCTTCCTGCGCAGGATTATCGAGAGTCTCCCCAGCAACCCCTGACAGAGGAGCCTCACCGTGGCCGACGAGCGGTTTCCCGACCCGCACTCCACGCTGACCGCTAAGATCAATTTTGATCTGCCGCATACGGCGCGGGCCTGGAACTACTGGATGGGCGGCAAGGACAACTACCAGGTGGACCGCGCCGTCGGTGATGCCCTCGCCGCTGTGTATCCGGACATCGTCACCATGGCCAAGCAGTCCCGGCAGTTCCTCATCCGTGTCGTGCGTTTCCTGGCCGGTGAGGCCGGGATGCGTCAGTTCCTCGATATCGGCACCGGCCTGCCCACGATGCAGAACACCCACGAGGTCGCCCAGGCCATCGCGCCCGAGTCCCGGATCGTCTACGTCGACAACGACCCACTGGTGTTGACGCACGCTCGTGTGCTACTGAGCAACACCACTCACGAGGGCGTGACCACCTACGTGGACGCCGACTTCCACAATCCGGAGTTGATCATCTCCGATGCCCGCAACGTGCTGAACTTCCGACAGCCGATCGCGGTCATGTTCATGGGCGTGCTCGGCCACGTCGCCGACTTCGACGAGATGCGCTCCATCGTGGCGCGGGTGATGGCCGCCGTCCCCTCCGGCAGCTACCTGGCGATGTACGAAGGCACCGATGACGACAAAGCCTACTGCGAAGCCTGTGCGAAGTGGGCGGAAACCGGAGCCGTCCCTTACATCGTGCGCAGCACCGAGCAAATCGGGCAGTGTTTCGACGGCCTGGAGATGGTGGACCCCGGTTTGGTACAGCTCACGCAGTGGCGGCCGGACACCCCCGAGGTCGGCAAGGTCCAGCCGATCAGCGCCTACGGAGCCGTGGCGCGCAAACCGTGAGAGAAACACCTCCGCTCTCATCGAGCGAGGACATCCGCGCCGCCATGACTGCCCGGGACATCGGCACGGTGTATCGCCATCTGCGGCGTCTGGGGTGAGTCAGCGCCAGATCGCGCAGCGGACGGGTCAGTCCCAGTCGGAGGTCAGCGAGATCATGGTCAGGGGCCGCCAGGTCAGCAACGTCTGGGTCCTGGAGCGCATCGCTGATGGGCTCCGGATACCCCGGGCGTGGCTGGGTGTGAGCTACGGTGAGGAGCCGGAGGCACCGCCGACGGAGGAAGAGGCAGACGACGAGGTGAAACGCCGTGCCTTGATCGCCGCCGCGTCGACGGCCGCCGTGGGCCAGGCGGTGGGTCTGGGTAAACCGGTCACGCTGGCCCTGCCCACCAAACAGCCGCTGCCCTCGCGACTAGGAATGTCTGATGTGCACGCCGTGTGGGCGGTCGCCGAGCAGCTGCGCGGGGTGGCCCGGTACAACGGTGGGCTGGCTGGCGTGGTCGGTGCCACGGCCAGGGAGTACACCCGGTGGCTGGAGGTGCCCGCGACTGAGGCGGTCAAGGCCCAGTTTGCTGCCGCGCTGGCTGAGCTGTACACCGAGGCCGGCTGGTGCTGCTATGACGACGGGCTGGAGGGGACCGGTTTCTTCACCGAGGCGATATCCCTGGCCGATCAGTTCGGGGACACCTATGGGGTTGCCAACGCCACCTGGCATGCCGGGCTGGCCCGGGTCCGGATCGGGCACCCCAACGACGCGTTGAAGCTGTTCCAGTTCGGGCAGCTGCGGCTGAGTGGGTTCCGCCTCGCTAGGCCCACATCGGTAGCCCGCGCTGATGATCCCCGGCTGCCGGTCCTCGCCGCGCGGCTGAGCCGGAACTCCGCGACCGCGTGGGCCCTCATGAAGGCCCCCGAGCAGGCCGCCCGGTGTCTTGCTGAGGCGGACGAGGTGTGGGCGCCGCGCGATGCCTTCGAGCGCGCGAGCGGTCATTTTTCCACGGCGGGAGTTCAGCTGGATCTGGGCCACCTGGAGGCCGCCGAGCGCTCCGCCGCCAACGCGGTCCGCAGTTTCGGCGAGGGTCCCTACCGCAAAGCCCGCCTCCACGCCGAAATCCTGCTCGCCGAGGTGCACGTGCGGGCCGGCGAACCCCAGGGGCTGAGCTTGGCTCACCAGGCCATCGAAGGAGTCAGCACCCTGCGCTCCGCTGCGCTCCGCCGGGAACGACTGGTACCTCTGGCCGCCGCGCTGGCAGCCCGACCCGGCACCGACACCCGCGACCTAGCTCGCAGAGCCCGGCAGGTCGCCACCACCCGGATCTAACAACCCATAGCCGGACCGGATGCGCCAACACCAGCACCGCCACGCCCAGGACGCACCCAAGCCCTCCACCCCAGCGTGTCGACAGGGCACATTTGTCCTAGCCAACTGTCCTGCTCAACGCCATACGACGCCGGTTGAGAACCGCTCACCCGGAGGCGGGAGCGCAGGTTCGAATCCTGCCGGGCACCGCATCTGGCCAGCGTTCCGCCCACAACAACGTCCGAGATCAACTCCTACTCCGCCAGCTGGCCATGCGACGACACAAGCTTACGGACAGCGGCAGATCTCCAAGCTATTGTTCGGCGAACCGAAGGCATGGATTCGGCAGATCGAAAGAGCATTATTCGGCAGATTGAAGGTTGCCGGCTATGCTCAGAAGGTGCGAGTCGCTGGTGATTACCTCCCCCGACGAGCGGCCGAGCTCATCCGGGACGCCCTCGAGGACACCCGTGTCGTCGTGGTGACCGGCGCTCGGCAGGTCGGCAAGAGCACCCTCGCCGAGCTGGTGCTCCGCCAGTACAGCGGTAGCACCGCCCGATTCCTCGACGATCCAGTGGCCCGAGCGGCCGCCCGCGAGGACCCGGTTCGGTTCGTCCGCCATGACGGGTTGATGCTCATCGACGAGGTCCAGCGCGTCCCCGATCTATGGCTGGCGATCAAGCACACCGTTGATCGGGACCCACGTCCCGGGCGGTTCCTGCTGACCGGCTCCGCTCGACTCCTAGCGCTGCGCAGCATCCCCGACGCACTCCCCGGCCGATCCGAGACCATTGAGCTCTGGCCGCTCTCCCAAGGCGAGATCGACGGAGCTGCAGACGGGTTCGTCGATGCAGTCTTCGCATCCGGCGCTGATCTGCGCGTGGAACCGGAGGAAATGCACCAGAAGGATTACCTCGCCCGCGCCGCCCGGGGGGGATATCCAGAAGCGGTCCGGCGCGCCGCGCCGCGACGGCGTGCGCGCTTCTTCGACGGTTACCTCTCCGATATCTTGGCGCGCGATGTCAAGCAAGTCGCCGACATCGAACGCGCCAGCGACATGCGGCGTCTCATCTCGCTGCTCGCGACCCAGGTCGGCGGGTTACTCAACGCCAGCCGACTCGCCAACGATCTGCGGATCTCCGCGCCGACCGTCCGCAACTATCTGGGGATCTTGGAGACGATCTACCTGGTTCGACTCGTTCCAGCCTGGTCAGCGAACGCCACAACACGCGCGATCGCTACGCCAAAACTGATCTTCGTGGACAGTGGCATGGCGGCACACCTGACTCCAGGTGCACCAGAGGGCTCCTGCGGTGGCCTGCTAGAGAACTTCGTACTCAGTGAGCTGTCACGCCAACTCACTTGGTCACGCACCTCAGCGCAGCTCTACCACTATCGAGACCGCGACAACTACGAGGTCGACGGCGTCCTCGAGGACAACACCGGCCAGATTGTGGGCATCGAGGTCAAAGCCACGGAGACCGTACGCGCAGACGACTTCCGGGGACTCAGGCTGCTCCAACGCCGAGTTGGCTCCCACTTCCGCGCCGGCCTCGTGCTCTACTGCGGTACCCAACAGCTCAGTTTCGGAGAGGCACTGAGCTGCGTTCCGATCTCAGCATTGTGGACAGCTCACGAACCAGCCTTACCGATACGGTGAACGAACCAGTTGCTGGCCACAGACGCTGGGGCTGTGCGGCTTGGCGCTTCTCGGACCAGCTAGGCGAGGACCACGAGCAACACGGCGACGGAGCGTATCAGTCGTTGTCCGGCAGGTACTCGTCGTTCTCGTAGTACTCGATCAGGTTGGTGAATGACGGGTAGTCGTAGGTGACCAGCTCGTCACCCTCCCACTTGGCGCCCAGCTCCTCGGCCCACTCCAGGTCGCTAAGACCGAGCGGCGCCTCCTCGGACCAGTGGAACGGCACCATCGTGTTGAACTTGTCACGCCGGCCCAGGACTACCCGTTCGCCCTCTGCTCTCGACGCTGTCACGGGCGCCAACTATACTCCCGAAGCTCGGCCATAACCCGCTCTGCCTCGGTGGTGACCCGCCGTAGGCTGGTGACCGTGACCCCGGCGGAGCTGCGCGAGAGGCTGTCGATGGATCCCGCGGTCGCGGCGCTGCGGCTCGCTGTCCTGTACGGTTCCCGAGCGCGTGCGGACGCGGCTGAGGGGTCCGACTGGGATATCGGCGTGCTCGCCGACGACCCCCCGGACCTGCCGGCGCTGTCGGCGACGCTCACCACGATTCTGGGCACCAACGAGGTCGACGTGGTCGACCTCAGCCGGACGAGTGCGCTGCTGCGCTACCGCGCGGCTCGCGACGGCATCCCCTTGCTGGAACGCCCACCGGGTGAGTTCCAGCGCTTCCAGCTTGAGGCCGTTCAGTTCTGGTGCGACGCGGAGAGCGTCATCCGCAGCGCGCACGACGACGTTCTGGCCGCACTCGGATGAGCGTCGCGATCGACCGCGAGCTGCTCGCCGAGCGCGCTGCGGTGGTGGATCGCCATCTGCGCCGGGTCGCCGAGCACCTGCCATGCCACGCCGGTGATCTTCAGCCACTGAGCACTCAGACCGACACAGTCGTCCTGCACCTTTGGCAGGCCGTGCAGGTGGTGATCGATCTCGCGGTGTCGAGCTGCGTGCGGCTCGGGCTGGGTAGCCCGCCTACCTACGCCGATGCATTCCGCATGCTCGCCGAGGCCAGGGTGATACCTGGCGAGCTGGCACAGCGGCTGGTTCGCGCCGCCGGGTTCCGCAATCTGGTCGTGCACGCCTACGCCGAGCTCGACTTGCGCCAGGTACACACCGCGGCGACGAGTGGGCCCGCTGATCTCCGGGCGTTCCTGGCAGCGTTGCGCGACTACGCAGACCCAGCGCCGTGAACTCGACGTGACCGACGTTTCATCCACCCACCACCGGGCTTCGTGGGGTAAGCAACGGAACCGTCGGGCCTCTGACGGAATCGACCCTGGATGAAGGAGGCGAGGGACGTGTTGCGTGCCGTGTGGAATGGCGTCGTACTCGCGGAAACCGCGCGCACCGTACAGGTGGAAGGCAATCACTACTTCCCGCCCGAGTCGTTGCGGCGGGAGTACTTCGCGCAGAGCGCCACGACGTCGCGGTGCCCGTGGAAAGGGTTGGCCCACTACTACACGCTGAGCGTGCGCGGCGAGGTGAACCCCGACGCGGCCTGGTACTACCCGCACCCCAGTCCGTTGGCCCGGCGGATCAAAAACCACGTCGCGTTCTGGAACGGGGTGCGCGTCGAGGGAAACCCGGAACCCCGCGCTTAGGTCAGCGCAGGTGGGTCAGGGCGTCTTCGATGGCGCGGTGGAAGGTCGGGTAGGCGTAGATCATCTGCTTGAGCGTGTCGGTGGGCACCCGGGCGTGCACGGCGACAACGAGGGCGGAGAGCACCTCACCGCCGGTCGGCCCGACGGAGGTGGCGCCGAGGAGAACACCACGCTCGGCGTCGTGGACCAGCTTGATGAACCCACGGTTGCCGACCTTGTGGATCCACCCGCGGGCCGAGCTGGGCAACTCGGTGAATCCGACCAGCACCGCCAGGCCGTGTTCCCGGGCCTGGGCCTCGGTGAGGCCGACCGCGCCGACCTCGGGATCGGTGAAGGTCACCCGCGGTACCGCGTGGTAGTCCGCGCCCGGACCGGGGCGCCCGAGGATCTCCCGGGTCGCGATGGCCCCCTGATACATCGAGACGTGCGTGAACGCGCCCTTGCCGGTGACATCACCGATCGCGTACACGCCGTCGGCGATCCGCATCCGCTCATCCGGCTCCAGGAAACGCGCGCCCGCATCACACCCCACCGCATCGACGCCCAAGGCTTTCAGGTCGGTGCGGCGCCCGGTGGCCACCAGCAGCCGGTGCGCCCGAACCGGGCCGTCGGCGAGCTCGACGGTGAAGGCGTCGCCGGAGTAATCGACGGTGCGCACCTCGGCGGCAATGCGTACGTCGAGGCCGTCGGCGCGCAGCACCTGGGCCAGCAGATCGCTGGCTTCGGGTTCTTCGCTGGAGAGCAGCCGTGGCGCCGCCTCGAGGACGGTGACCTGGGAGCCGAAGCGGGCGAAGACTTGCGCGAGTTCCAGCCCGACCGCCCCGCCGCCGATCACGACCAGCGACTCGGGCGCCTCGGTGGCGACGACGGCGTCCCGGTTGGTCCAGTACGGGGTGTCGGCCAGCCCGGGAATGGGCGGGATCACCGGCTCGGTTCCGGGGTTGAGCACGACCGCCCGGCAGGCGGTGAACACGGTGTCGTTCACGGCGACGGTGCGGGGGCCGGTGATGCGGGCGCGTCCGCGCACGAACCGCCCGCCCTTGCCGGTGAAGCGGTCGACGGCGGCCTGATCGTTCCAGTTGTTGGTGGCCTCACCGCGGATCCGGGCGGCCACCGGCGTGAAATCGGGATCGACCCGGGCTTGGCCGGCCAGCTCGGGCACGCGGCGGGCTTCGGCGAGGGCGTCGGCGGCGCGGATCATCATTTTGGTGGGCACGCACGCGTAGTACGGGCACTCCCCGCCCACCAGGCGGGCCTCGATGCCGACCACCGACAGTCCGGCTTCGGCAAGCTCGCCCGCGAGGGCCTCCCCGCCGGGACCCATCCCGATCACGACAACATCGACGTCTTCAGCCACAACAGGTGTCCTCCGGTTCAGCATCAGCGGGTTTCTCGGCAACCAGCATCCGGTAGCCGATCATTTCATCGGCGCCAGCCCGCTGGGCCAGCGCCGTATACCGCAACACGGCGTCCACATCGACCTCGGCTGCCAGCCGGTCGCCAGCGGTCATCCGCAGCATGCTTAGCCGGGCCTCGATCTGATCGACCATCCGGACCAGCGCGTCGTCGGCGCCTCGACGTAGCTGCTCCGCAGTCCCGCGGCGACGAGGACTTCCGCGGCGGCCTGGCGAAGTTCGTTCTCGGTGCTGGCAGTTCCCATGAACGCCGAAGCGCTCCACAGCTGCTCCAGCGCCTGTCGCACCGCGTCGTCGGGCACTACCCGATTGGAGACGTAATCCAGGTAGCCCGCAACCTGGATCAACGCGCACTACGCTGCGTACGCGGGTGTGGTCGGAGAGTGGACGGAGCGGATGCGACAGGCGAGGATAGTCGGGCGACTGTTCCTCGACACCTACTACCCCGAGATCGGCCGCTATGGGTCCGGCGCAGCGCTGAAGGCGCGGCGTCAGCGGTATGTTGGCCCTCACGGCTCTTGCCCTGCGGCGCGGTGCCGTCGTCGGACACGAAACGGAGCCTTGTTCAGTGCTCACAACAGTGCTGAGCCGACCAGGAGGGGGACGGAAGTTGGAGAAAACGCCTAACGACAAGTTTCGGGAGGCGCGGCACCGCACCGCATCCTCAGCTAACCCGAAAGAGTGCCTGTCCCGGCGGGAGCTCGCCGACCAGGCCAACGCCTGGATCTGGGAACGCCACCACACCAAGAGGGAACTCGACGGAAGCTATATCGGAAAACTCGAACAAGGCGTCATCCGCTGGCCGAACACCCTGTGCCGGGAAGCCTTCCGGGTGATCCTTGGTGTCTCCAAAGATTCCGAACTGGGATTCGTTAACGCCCGCGCTCGGTACTACCGGGCTGTCGTGAAGCTGGATGACGTGAAACGCAGAAAACTTTTCGAAAACGCCACCGCCTTAGGCGTGAGCGGCCTCGTCCTGAGGACACCGATGGCGGCGCTGCTGGAGACGAGCGAACCGACTCCGATCCCCGCGCGGGTCGGCGCCAGCGACATCGAACACATCCGCAGCGCCAAGCAGGTGTTCCTGTCCTGGAGCTTCACCTACGGTGGTGGGCTGGTCCGGGATGCCGTCATGGCTCACGTGCGCTGGTTGGCCAGGGTACTGGACGAGTCCACCTACCCGGACCAGCTCCGCCCCAAACTATTCTCCGCAGTCGGCGACCTCGCCGACACCGCCGGATTTATCGTCCTCGACGCTGGCGCCGACGAGGAAGCCCGGCGAGTGTTCAGCTTCGCGCTGGGCTGCGCTGAGCAGGCCGAGGACTGGCTCCTGCGCGCCGAGGTCCTCTCGGACATGACGGGCCACGCGATTCGGACCGGGCGGCCCGATGAAGGCCTCACCCTGGCCGAGCTGGCCTTGGTCCGCCCGGACCGGCTCACCGCGACCGTGCTGGCGAAGCTGCACACCGACCGGGCTTTCGCGCTAGTCACGATGCGCCGGGTTCAGGAGACCCTGAGGGCGATCGGCACCGCCGATGAGCACTTCGCGCACTCCACCCCGGACAACGACCCGCCGTTCATGGCTTACTACAACGCCGACGTGCACGCCGGGTACACCGGGAGGCGCCTCGCCGACCTGGCGATCCTGGGCCGCGACCCCGGCGAGGCCACTGACCGGCTCACCGCGGCAGCCATCACCTACGCCCGCCCTCGGGCGATGTGCCTGGCCAAGCTGGCCAGCCTGACGATGGCCACCGGTGACCCGCTGCAGGCCGTCGCGATCGGGCACGAGGCCCTGGAGGCCGTCGGCAGCATCCACTCCCGCCTCGCCGCCGACGAACTGCGCGACCTATACCGCTACGCCGCCGCGCACCAGCAGCTCGAGGAGGTCGAGCACCTGCGGCAGCGGATCGCGACCCTGGTGGGCACCGAGAACCCCTAGGAGGAATCCTCCCGCAATAATCCGCCCTGTGATCCCGTCGTGACAATCGCATGATCATGCGGTTTCTGGGCGTGTCCTGAGCCGGGAAGCTCAGGACACCACCGTCGCTTTCACCCGGTGACGGTGCAGGGAGGCGGCCCCGCCTCCGGGCGACAACCTCACCGCGCGGGGCCGGCTCCCTCCACCCGTGACAGATCAGGGGCATCGCCGTGGACCACGACCACCTGCGCCAAGCTGGTCCCAGCACATCACCCCCGCCATCGTCGGCCGCCGGTCGAGCACTTGCCCCCGAGGCTCCCGGCGGCCGGCCACCCCTGTGGCGCGAGCTTGCCGTGGGCGGAGTCTCGGCGTCGTTATGGGTGGCGATGGTCTACGTGCGCGGACGCGGCTTGTCGGTCAACGAGCTGGCGGGCGACGGCGCGGCTGTCTTGCTGATCCTCCCCGCCGCCATGTATGCCGGCATGTATGCCCTGGACAGGATCGCCGCTCGACGGCGTTGGAGGCCCCCGACGGCGCACCGCAGGGCGCACGCACGCCCAACCGTTCGATGCACTCCCCCACGAAGCTGCACGACGTGGGATGACGGTCAACGATAGTGTGACCACGTGAACACGCTCCGGGAGATGAACCTCACCAACCCCGACGAAAGCCCACAAGTCGACGCGCTGCGCGAGACGATGATCGGCAAGCTGCGCGAGATAGGGGCACTCCGCAGCGATCGGGTGGCTGAGGTCTTCCGCGCGGTGCCCCGGCACCTGTTCACGCCCGGAGCACCACTGGAGAAGGTCTACAACCCCACCGACGCCGTTTACGTCAAGCGGGACGAGCATGGCGTGACGATTAGCACGGTCTCCGCGCCGGAGCTGCAGGCCTTCATGCTGGAGCAGGCCGATCTCCAGCCTGGAATGAACGCGTTGGAGATCGGGTCCGGGGGCGTCAACGCCGCGATGATGGCCTGGCTAGTCGGCCCCGAGGGCGTGGTCACCACCGTGGACATCGACCCCGACGTGGCCCACCGCGCCCGCGGCCTGCTCGACGCGGCCGGCTATTCCCGGGTGAACGTGGTCCTCGCCGACGCCGAAAACGGCGTACCAGAGCACGCGCCATATGACCGGATCATCGTCACCGTCGGGGCCTGGGACATCCCGCCAGCCTGGGTGAACCAGCTCGCCCCCGGCGGTCGCATCGTCGTCCCCCTACGGATGCGGGGCCTCACCCGCGCCCTGGCCCTGGACCGTAACGGCGACCACCTGGTGAGCCGGTCCGCCATGATCTGTGGCTTCGTCAAGATGCGGGGGACCGGGGCTCACCAGGAGCGGGTACTACCGTTGCGTGGCGAGCAGATCAGGCTGCGGTTCGACGACGGGGGGGGCCGGACGATCCCCGCATCTCGGACGGTGTGCTCGACACGCAGCGCACCGAAGTGTGGTCGGGTGTGACAATCGCGGGCGGGGAGTCGTTCGAGACGTTGCAGTTCTGGCTCGCCACGACCTTCCCAGGATTCTGCCGCCTAGCGGCCGACACCGACCAGTACTCCTGCCTTGTCGACCCGGGCAACCAATGGTATGACTTGACGACAATTAACGGAGATTCGTTCGCGTATCTGGTGACGCGTAAGGTCGGGCCAAGGACAGCCGAATTTGGCGTACACGCTTTTGGTCCTCACGCCCTGACGGCGGCGGAGACGATGGTTGAGCAGGTGCGCGTCTGGGACCGCAATCGCCGTGGAGGCCCGGGACCGGACTTCGCCGTCTGGCCAAAAGACACACCTGACGAGCGCCTGCCCGAGGGCTTGGTCATCGATAAGCGGCACACCCGCGTCACGATCTGCTGGCCAGCGGCAACCACCGCCACGGGCCAGGGCGCCTCGCATAGTCCCGAGCGAGAAGAGTGATTAACGTGGCTCACGGCTCTGAACCGCTAGCATACGATGTCGACAGCGAGTTCGAACTTGACCTGCGGGTGATCGAGGACAGCCTCCCGATCGCCAAGCAATCGTGCGACACCGAGGACAACTGCGGCAACACGACCTGCGGGAGTGCCTGCGTCAGCCAAGCCGAGAACCCGTTCTAACGGCCCCTCCCCTGGAGCGGTGGCTGGTACCAGGACTGGGAAACGGCGCGGTGGGATCGTGGATGCTCTACAGGAGCACTGGCGTGGTGCTGGTGCGCGCCAGCACCGACCCGGGCGGACTAGAGCTGCCCGACGGCATCGGCCTGGATGGCGATACTGGGATTGAGTCTGGTCGGGCCTGGTTGGCACGGCTCTGGCAGCGTGAGGAGGTCCGGACGGCCTTATGGGTCGCCAGCCCCGCGCTCTGCGAGCAGATCGACACCATCCTGGGCGGCGGGCACGTCGATGCCCGCCAGATGAGACGCGTGCTCGTCTCGACCTCGTCCTACGTACTGCGCTGGCGGCGGCGCCCCACCCCGTTCGGCCTGTTCGCCGGGGTAGCTGCGGCGTCGGCGGGCGGTGAGCCCACGGCGCGGTTCGGCCGGTGCCACCGGGTGGCCGCGCGTGCGGACGCCCAGTGGTTGGGCGGGATCATCGACGACCTGGAGCGGCACCCCGGCTTGCTGCTGCGGCTGCCCGTAGTGGTCAACAACGCCGGATTCACCCGCGGCGACAGATTCGTGGTCCCCGCCCGATACGAGGTCGCCCAGCCAGGCCGGGGAGCGGCGTTGGACGTATCGATCCGCTCCACCCAGGCAGTGCGCGCGGCGCTGGCCGCCGCAACGGAGCCGGTCCGGTTCGCCGCTCTGACCGAGCAGCTGCGCGCGGTTCCCCACCGTCCCAGCAGACAAGGTCCATTCCCTGTTGGCCGAGCTGGTGTCCAGCCGCGTCCTGCTCACTAGCCTGCGGGCTCCGATGACCACCGTCGACGCCCTGGCCCACCTGTTAGAGCAGCTTGAGGTCCTCGGGGTCGAGGATCTGCCCGAGCCTGCGGCCCTAATCAAAGAACTCGCCGCAATCCACGACGAGCTCTCCCAGCTCAGCCGGAGTCTGTTCCCCTCCAAGGCCGGCCCGACCGTAGAGAGTGTGGCCGAGCGCATGAGGGCGGTGCGCGCCGCCGACCAGCCGCTGGCCGTGGACGCGGTGCTGGACTGCCAGCTCTCCCTGCCCGACACGGTGATCCGCGAAGCCGAGGCCGCCGCTACGGCGCTGCTCCGGCTGACACCGCACCCCTTTGGTTCCCCGATGTGGAAAGACTTCCACGCCCGCTTCCGGGACCGCTACGGCACCGACGCCGTCGTCCCAGTGCGCGACGTCGTCGCCGACTCCGGACTGGGCTTCCCCGCCGGCTTCCTCGGCGCGCCGCGGGTACCTGCGGCGCACGCCCTGACCGAGCGCGACGCGACACTGCTCGGCCTCATCCAGCAGGCCGCCGCCGACGGGCGCACGGAGATTGAGCTGACTGAGCCTGTGATCAGCGCCCTCACGGTCGGAGACCACACCCAGATGATCCCGCATCCCCGCGTGGAGCTGGCCTTCCAGCTCCACGCCACGTCCCTCGACGCTCTGGCGCACGGGCAGTTCCAACTGTGGGTGACCGGAGTTCCCAGGCCGGCCAGCAGCATGGCCGGGCGGTTCGCGTCCCTGCTCCCCGAGGCCGATCAGCGGCGCTTGGCCGACAGTTACACCCCCATCGACAGCCACGCCATCGGGGCGCAATTGTCATTCCCGCCGCGCCGCGAGCACAACGAGAACATCGCCCGCGCACCACGCCTGCTGCCTCACGTGATTTCCCTGTCCGAGTACCGCACTGTGGACAGTAGCCTGATCCCCTTGGACGACCTCGCCGTCACCGCCGACACCTCGCAGTTGTCTCTGGTGCGAATGTCGACGGGAGAGCATATCCAGCCGCAAGTGCTGCATGCGTTGGAAGAGACGGTCCAGACCCCGCCGCTGGCACGTTTCCTCGCTGAAATAGCCTCCGCGCGCTGTGGCGTCTACGGCCCTTTCGACTTCGGGGCGGCCCGAGCACTGCCTTTTCTTCCCCGGATACGGCACGGCCGCGCGGTGTTGGCCCCGTCCCGGTGGCTGCTTGCCGAGGGCGACCTTCCCGCGTCCGGATGCGCGATGCCCACCTGGGAAAAGGCGCTGAGCACGTGGCGGACTCGGTGGCAGGTCCCGTCGGACGTCGTGCTCTGCGAGGGAGACCTTCGCCTCCCACTCGACCTGGACGACCGACTGCACCGAGCGCTCCTGCGCGCCCGCCTGGACCGCGCTAGCCGGGTCGAACTCCGCGAGGCCGGCCGCAGCGGCGAACTCGCGTGGGCCGGCCGCGCCTGCGAACTCCTCGTCTCGCTCACTGCCGCCCGCTCCCAACCCAGTGAAGACCGTCCGCGCACAACGCTATCGGCCACAGTGGCACAAGACGACGCGCTGGTGCCCGGCTACTCGGCGCTGCTGCACGCGCACCTGTTCGGGCACCCGCTGCGCTTCGACGAGATTCTGACCGACCACCTGCCCCGCCTCCTCGGCAACGTCGAAGACCATGTGGTGCTGTGGTGGTTCCGGCGCCATCACGACACCACCCGGCCCGACGCCGACCATCACCTCAGGTTGTGTCTACGGCTTGCCGAACCAGGGAATTACGGGATAGTCGCCGCGCGGCTGGCCGGCTGGGCCGCGGAACTCAGCGCCCAGGGTCTTCTCGCGCACCTGAACCTGGGCGTCTACCAGCCACAGCACGGTAGGTACGGCCACGGCACAGCGATGGCCGCCGCCGAGGCCGTGTTCGCCACCGACTCCACCGCCGCTCAGGCCCAAATCACGATGACAACCCGCGCTGGCATCCCCAGCCAAGCAATAGCCGCAGCCTCCCTGGCGAATCTGGCCGCCTGCTTCGCCCCCACCCCCGCGGAAGGATTCCAGTGGCTCATCGACCTCCTCCCACAAGAACAAGGCAAGCTCGATCGAGCGCTGCGCGATGTGGCGCTGCTGCTGGCGACCCCATTCGGCGACCGGGCCGCGCTGCGCGCCTATCCCGGCGGCGAGATCGTGGCGGCGGCCTGGGACCGGCGGTGGGTGGCGCTGGCCGCCTATCGCGACCGGCTCGCCGAAGACCGTGACCCCGCGGCGGTGCTGCGATCCCTGCTTCACGACCACCACGTCCGCGCTGTCGCCGTCGACCTGGGCGGCGAGCGCGTCACCAACCGTCTGGCCCGCGCCGCAGCCCAACGCCAGATAGCTCTGATCCGTCGGGGGAGGCAGTGACAGCGCAGTCTGCGGTCGGCACATTCGCCTGTCTCGTTGAGGATCTCGCTGACCGGTTGACGACCCCGACGACGCCGGAGAGCGAACAAGGTTGGCAAGCGCAGTCCCTGTCCCAGGGCGCAACTGGTATCGCTCTGCTGCATATTGAGCGCGCCCTGTCCGGATCGGGGACGTGGAGAACGGCGCACGCCTGGGTAAGGGCGGCGACCAGGTGTGAGATCAGCGCCGCTGATGAGACAGCGCTCTACCTCGGAGCACCAGCGATCTCCTTCGTGCTACACGCCGCCGAGACCGACGATATCCAGCGCTACGCTGCGGCCCTGAGGACTCTAGACGCCCATGTCGCCGCTCTCGCTCATCGCCGGGTCGACGCCGCCCTGGCGCGTATCGATCGTGGCGAAAGAGCGGCGTTTGCCGAATACGACCTGTTCTCCGGCCTGACCGGGATCGGCCAGCTCCTGCTCCAGCGAGTTCCGGGAAACGACGCGCTCGGGCGGATCCTAGACTACTTAGTCCGTCTGAGCAGGCCACTGCGTGCCGAGGGGACTGTTCTGCCTGGTTGGTGGGCTTCCCATGACCCCGACCCTCTTCTGCCGACCGCGGGCGGCCATGCAAACTTCGGCATCGCCCACGGCGTGAGCGGCATGTTGGCCTTCCTGGCTCTCGCCCTACGGCATGGTGCCGTCGTCGAAGGGCACACCGACGCCGTCCGCGGCATCTGCGGATGGCTGGACGCCTGGCAGCAGGATCACCCGTGGGGTCCGTGGTGGCCGCAGTGGATCACGCGGGAAGAGCTACGTACCGGTCGGGTGACCCAGCCCGGCCCGTTGCGGCCATCGTGGTGTTACGGCACGCCCGGAATTGCCCGTGCCCAGCAGATCGCCGCCATCGCCACCGGCGATACCCCGCGCCAGACGAGGGCAGAACACGCCTTGGCCGCATGCCTGTCCGATCCTTCCCAGCTGCACCAGATGACCGATCCTGGCCTGTGCCACGGCTGGGCCGGGTTGTACCAGACTGCCTGGCGCGCCGCACACGACGCGTGTACCCCCGTGATCAGCACGCGGCTGCCACACCTGGCCGATCTGATGGCCCAGCACGCCGGAGCCAAGCACCCTGACACGGGACTTCTGAACGGAACCGCCGGCCTCGCCCTCGCCCTGCACACCGCCGCGCGTTCCACGCTTCCGATCTCCGGATGGGACTCATGCCTGCTGATCAACTGAAACTGAGTACGGCGCGCCCCACACAGACAGCGGCGGGAACGCCAAAAAAAACGGCCGAAGCAGTGCTCGCGGTACTGGCTGGGTCACCCCTCGACCAGGTGGCCACCACGCTCGGCATACACATTGCCGACCTTGCCGACGCGATCGAGACGTATCAGCAGGCCGGACACGCCGCGCTCGAAACCCAGGCCGCCACCCGCGACTGGTACCAGATCCGCGCCCAGTTCCCCGAGTGGGCCACCGCCGAGAAAACCGCAGTCACCGAACTCGGCCCGGAACTGCAGCGTCTCCAGGACACCGGCGTAATCGCGGCGTGGTGGTTCATCCGCAAAGCTCCCTGTTGGCGGCTGCGGATGAAGCCCGGCCACGGCGTCGCACTCACCGAGGCAAAGGCTTCGGTGAACTCCATCCTGGACGGACTCACGACAGATGGTCTGATTTCGCGCTGGTGGCAGACTCTCTACGAACCGGAGACCGTCGCGTTCGGCGGTCGATTAGGGATGGATATCGCGCACGACCTCTTCTGCTCCGACAGCAGCAACATCCTGGCCTACCTGCGCCAACCGGAGCCCACCATGGGCCGCCGAGAGCTATCGGTACTGCTGTGCAGCACCCTGTTCCGTGCCGCCGGACAGGAGTGGTTCGAATGCGGCGACATCTGGCACCGCGTGGCACGACTGCGGCCGATCCCCGCCGAAACCCCCACCGACCGGCTCCCCGAGCTGACGGAAAGCCTCCACAAACTCCTGAACTACGACACACGCCCCACCGGTGCGCTGTTCGGGACGAACGGCCCACTGGCCTTCGCCGCATCCTGGGCCGCCGCGTTCGACCATACTGGACACGCACTCGCAGCAGCGGCCAACCAAGGAGCGCTGGAACGGGGAACGCGCGACATCCTCGCCCACCACGTAATCTTCCACTGGAACCGGATCGACCTGCCCTACACAACACAAAGCATCCTCACCCACGCGGCCAAAGATGCTGTGTTCAGGGGCCTGTGAACCTTCCCCCGGGAAGCCGACGAGACGAATAGCGTGGGGTTGTGGTCTTCGACGTGGAACGCGCCCGGCGCGACACCCCAGGGGTGCGCCGGGTCGCGCATCTGAACAACGCAGGAGCGGCGCTGCCGCCCTCCCAGGTCACCGAAGCGGTCATCGCCCACCTGCGCCGGGAGGCCGAACTGGGCGGCTACGAGGCCGCTGAAGCTGCCGCTGAGCGCATCCAGGCAACGTACACGGCGATCGCCCGGTTGATCGGCTGTGCGGTGGATGAGGTCGCGGTCGTGGAAAACGCGACCCGGGCCTGGGATATGGCCTTCTACGGCCTGTCCTTCTCCCCAGGCGACCGCATCCTCACCAGCCGCGCTGAGTACGGCAGCAACGTCATCGCCTTCCTGCAGGTCGCCCGCCGCACCGGCGCGGTCGTGGAGATCGTAGAGGACGACGAGTACGGCCAGATCTGTCTCGACGACCTGCGCCGCCGCCTGGATAGCGGCGGGGGCGGTGAGGTGAAGCTCATCGCCGTGACCCACGTGCCCATGCAGGGCGGGCTGGTCAACCCTGCCGAGCAGGTCGGCGCCCTGGCTCGGGAGGCCGGGGTACCGTTCCTGCTCGATGCCTGCCAGTCCGTGGGTCAGCTGCCCCTCGACGTCCAGCGCCTCGGCGCTGACCTGCTCTCCGCGACTGGGCGTAAGTATCTGCGCGGCCCGCGCGGCACCGGCTTTCTCTACGTCCGCCGCTCAATCCTTGACCATCTCGAGCCGCCGTTCCTCGATCTGCACGCCGCAACGTGGACCGCTCCCGAACACTACGAGATCCGTCCGGACGCGCGGCGCTTCGAGGCGTGGGAGACCAACTACGCTGGCAAGATCGGCCTGGGGGTCGCCGTCGACTATGCCCTGTCCTGGGGGCTTGACGCCATCGAAGCCCGCGTCACCGCACTGGCGGAGAGCCTGCGCGCACGGCTGCAGGCCCTCGACGGCGTGCACGTGCACGATCAAGGCCAGCGCCGCTGTGGCATTGTCACCTTCACCGTCGAGGGCGTCTGTGCTCAGGATGTGTGGCGCCGCCTTGCCGCCTGCGGGGTGAACACCAGCGTCTCCCCCGCCAGCTCGGCCCGCCTGGATCTGCCCCACCGCGGACTGTCCGACCTGGTACGCGCCTCGGTGCACTACTACAACACCGACGACGAGCTGGACCGCCTGGTCACCGCACTGCCCTAGGGACCGCGTGAACCCTCTCCAGGCGGTCCCTTCTGGGACAGCACCTGGAGAAGTTGCTGGACCGAGACGGGCACGGTGAAACCGGTGGGCCCAATACCGACGCAGGACCAGCGACCGTCGCTGACCACCGGCACGCCGGCCTTGGCCATGCTTTCCACCAGGTCAGCGGCGAGGTAACTGTGGCGCGCGTCCCAGACCCGTTGCCGATCGGTCTGGTCGAGGGTGTCCCACCACTGGTGGGCAAGTTGCAAGGGGTTACTCATCGCGGAACCACCTTCTGGGTAGTCGTCGTTGAGCGGCACAGCTCACAAAGTTACGGGTAGTGAGTGAGCGTCGTTGCCCGTGGCCTGGATCGTCACGTTTGCGGGTTTCTCCGCAGGGAGGAATCCTACCGGGGAGCGGGGCCGCCGCCGACGGTGGCGGTGGCGTCGAAGAGGTGTTTCACGAGTTGGCGCTGGGTGGCGACAAGCTCCTCAACGACCTGGCGCTGCGCCTCGAGCAGCTTCTCGAACGGGTCGCAGGCGAGGGCACAGATCGTCGCGCCGGTGGGAGAACGTGGCTCAGTGTGGCCGAGCCTGCGAGCCAGGTCAGCCCACACTTGCAGCGACCTGAGTGAGGTGTCCTGCCCTTGGCGTGCGAGCTGGGCCATCGAGTCCTGGACTCGCTGGCTGCTCGGGTCAGTGACCACCTCTGGGGCCACTTCTAGGGCCACTTCTGGGGCCACCCGGACCGGCTCTGTGGGAGGAGCACCAACGGCGTGAACGGGGTGAGGGTCGTGGTCGTCGGTGATCCGTCGACCCTTGATCTGAGCGGACATGCTGCTGCTCCCAGGTCTCGATTCTCGGTCTCAGGGATGCTGGATTGCCGTCCGCCTACCACCGTGCCCACCGTCGGCGAAGTACGCAACTACTTCCACGATAAATCAAGGTAACGGTCTAATCACTCGCCGTGTCGAGCGGCGACGCAAGGTGCTCATCAGGAGGTTGTGCTCCGCACGGCGTGGGCGACGACCTCGGTGAGCTGGCCGCTGGTCCGGTGGATCTGACGTTGCACGGTGGCTCCGTTGCCCCGTTTGAGCACGGTGGTGACCAGTTCTTTGACCATCTCAAGCTCTCCGCGCTCGTCCAGCGCCGGCCCGACGTGGTCCATGAGCTTGCCGATCACCTCCTCGGCCGGCGCCGGCCGACCCGTCGGATCGACGAGATCACCTTCGAGTCCTGATCGGCCAGCTCGCCAGCTCGCCAGCCGGAGCAGCTCGGTCCGCAGCGGCGCGGGGGGCGCCCCGGCTCGCCACGACCGCGCAGCGGTCTCGACAAGGCCTCTGACCAGGGCCGCCAGCAGCACGGCGTCGTCAGCGATCAGGCAGACGTCGGCGATGCGCACTTCTACCGTCGGGCGTTTACGTGACAGCCGCGCGTCAAAGTAGACCATCCCCAAGTCCAGCAAGGTTTGAGATTCGATCATCGCCCGCGTGGTGGCGTGGTAGGTGTCGGCGGAGCCGAACAGCCCGGTAGGCCCGGACGAGGGAAAGCGAGACCAGACCTGCGAGCGGAAGCTGGCGTAGCCGCTGTCCTGCCCCTGCCAGAACGGGGAGTTCGCGCTGAGCGCGAGCAGACACGGCAGCCATCCGCGGATGCGGTCCAAGACCGCCACCCCTTCCGACTCGGACTCAATCTGAACGTGCACGTGGCAGCCACAGGTGAGCTGCTCCCTGGCGGTAAGACCGAACTCGTCCATCACCCGTCGGTAGCGAGGTGAGGAGACGACCGACGGGTCGACCGGCAGCGGCGAGGTGGCCAGCGCGGCGATCCTGGCACCCAGACGTTCGGCGGCCTCGCTTGCGAGACTCCGCAAGTGACGTACCTCGGAGGCGAGTTGCACCAAGGAGAGGCAAGGCTGGGTGTTGGTCTCGATCTGCTGGCACATCAGCTCCGAGGCGAACACCGCCTCCGGAAGGTTGCGCAGCACCGCTGGGGACAGCGCACGAGCCCGGCCACTGTCCGGATCGACGAGCAGCAGTTCCTCTTCCAGTCCGACGCTGCGTGGTGTCATCTGGCCGAAGTGGGTTTAGGGGCGGGCGCCGACGCCGGTACGCACTTCACGCGCGCGGCCGCCGGGCGTCGTGGTCACCAAGGGCGCTGTGGACATGCCAGCGCCCTCCCGCAGGCCGCCCAGGAACTCCTCGACGGCCTCTCGGGCACTGTAGCGGGGTGACCAGCCCAGCTCGGTCCGCGCCCGACTGATATCCATCAGTGGTAGCTGCATGAACCCATCGAACAGGTACGGGGAAGCTGGCACCAGATGCAAATGCCAGGCCAGCGACAGCGCTGCCCGTACCGGCCAGACCGGGACCCGAACGGTGCGGGCACCCAGACACGTGCCCAGCATGGCCGCATCGACGACGGGCTCGGCAGCGATGTTGAACGCACCGCGCACGTCGCTCAGCGCGGCCAACCGATAGGCCTGGCCGACGTCGGCGGTGTGCACGGCTTGGAACCGCAAACCCGGCAGGTCGGGTATGAACGGCACCAGGTCCGGCCGCACCAGCCAATGGGGTAGCAACGGCCCGACAAACAGGCGGCGCTGCTGGCTGGCCGACTCCCGCTTAAAGATAAAACCGGGGCGAAGCCGGACCACCCGGAGCTCGGGGTGAGCACACTCGAAGGCGTCCAGGCTCCGTTCCAGGTACGCCTTTTCCCGGGTGTAGCTGGCGGTGGGCCAGCCCTCGGTCGGCCAATCCTCGCCAACTGCCTGTTCCCGGGTGCCCCGGGTCCGTGGACCGGGCGAGTACGCGCCCACCGACGAGGCGTACACCAACGCCGGGACTCTGGCCGCCGCCACCGCCCGGAACACCCGGATGGCGCCTCCGACGTTGGTGTTCCAGGTGATCAGGGGGTTATGGGAAGGCTGGAAGAGCCACGCCAGGTGGATAACCACATCGGCGCCCCGAAACAGATCGACCAGATCGTCGCGTCCGATATCGGCCTGAGTCCATTCGGTCCGGGGCGCAGACCACTGCGGTAACCGACGCGCCACACCGAGGATCGACCCCACTCTCGGGTCCTCAGCCAGTGCGGCGACCACGCTGGTGCCGACATTGCCGGTAGCACCGACCACCACCACCCGCCGACTCTCGCCAGACGCCTTCTTCTCGGTTGCGAGCATGCTGCAGGGCTACCCGCGCTGCCTGAACAGAAACGGCGTCAGGCGGTTCTGAGCGCGGGTTGGGCCGCTGCTTCGTGCTCGTCGGCCGCAACGGCTACGGAGACTCGGTGGCTGGGCAGGCTGAGCGCAACGGCCACGTAGCAGATCACCAGGCTGAAGGCGGCCACCATCCCCAGGTCGACCCACTCCGGGATGATCTTCCTCCCGCCGTACTGCCCGAGGTAGGAGAGCACTGTCAGGCCGGCGAGCCAGGGAAGGATCCACCCCAGCGACCGCGGCTGCAGGGGCGGGCGCTCAAGACGCCGGCCCAGCGCGTAGGAGACTCCCAAGAGCACGTAGCCGGCGGCGATGGACAGCATCAGTTTCTCCACGGTGACCCAGGAGGTCCAGTAGATGATCTCGTTCGCGGCGATGAACGCCAGCGGCGCCAGCACGGGGGCAGCCGGGAGCCGGTAGGGGCGGGCCCTCTGGGGATCAGCCGTACGCAGGGCCAGCAAGGTGATCGGCGCGAACGCATACATGATCACTGCGGCCGAGGTGACCAGGGAGACCAGGCTTTGCCAGCTCGGGAAGGGCAGAAAGCAGATCAGGCCCACCACGAAAGCCACGATGATCGAGGTGACGGGGACACCGCGGCTGCTGATCCGGCTGACCTCCCGGGGAACATAGCCAGCGTGGCCCAGCGCGTAGCTCAGCCGCGCGGAAGTACCCAGATAAACCAGGGCGGTGCCCGCCGGTGAGATGAACGCATCGATGTACAAGATGACGGCCAGCCATCCCAGGCCCAACCCGGTGGCTAACGTCGCATACGGCCCGAAGTCGCCCTTGCCCACGGGGTGAGCCCAGCCCTGCACGAGGTTGCCGGGACTGAGCGCACCGATGAAGGCGACCTCCAGCCCCAGATACAGCGCAGTGCCCGCGACCACGGAGCCGATCACGGCCCGAGGCACGGCACGCTGCGGGTCCCGGGCCTCACCGCTCATCTGCGCCGCTTGTTCAAAGCCCTGCACCGCGAACACGACACCCAGCGGCAACGCGGCAAACACCCCGTGGGCACCGTAGGGAGCGAAGCCACCACCGGCGGTGAAGTTCGAGACCCGGAACGACACTACGATCAAGACACCGACCGTCAGCACCGGCACCGCGATCTTCCAGAGCACCACGATCTTGTTGCTCTCCGCAAGCCACCGCACCCCGAGAAGGTTGATAACGGTGAACAACGCCATCAGCGCTACGGCCACGCCCAGGCCCCGAGCCGTGAGCGCCCCGAGGTTGTTGATCAATCCGTGCCACTTGTGATCCAGGTAGCTCAGCGCCGCCTCGACCTCGATCGGGGCGATGGTCACGGCTTGAAGCCAGGCCAGCCAACCCGCCGTAAACCCACCCAGCGAACCGAAGGCCAAGCGCGGCCAGCGCGCCGTGCCCCCCGCGAAGGGATAAGCCGCGGCAAGCTCCGCGTGCACCAGCGCCAGGAGCACGATGATCAGACCCGCGAGCACCCAGGAAACGATCGACGCCCCACCGGCCGACGTGGCCGCGGTCAACGCGCCCAGCAACCACCCCGACCCGATAATCGAACCGAGCGAGAGGAACATCAACGCCATCACGCCGACATCACGCTGGAAACCCGGAGCTACCTCGGGTACCGCTCCGCGCGCTGACGCTTGCACCATGATCACAGCCTTCCTCGGCAGGGCCGCCTGATCCGCAGCAGTTCCCGTTGCCTGGAATCCAAGGAGTCACCCACGACTGGGGCAGTGAGCTGAACTCAGGCCGCTCGAGGCGAGTATGTTGAGTATCACGGTGTTGTTTGAGCGTCACAGGTTGCTTGAGCATCACAGTACGGTGCTGACGTTACAGTGCGGTACTGACGTCGCAGTGCGGTACTGACCAGGGAGGCTGCGATGGGCGAGCTGAGCCCGTGGCATTTGTTGATCGTGGTGGCGGTCTTCGTCCTACTGTTTGGGGCCAACAAGCTACCGCAGATGGCCCGTTCGGTGGGCCAGTCGATGCGGATCTTCAAGGCTGAGACTCGTGCGTTGTCCGGCGAGAAGGAAACCGAACAATCGCCTCCGAGGGCCAGCTCGCCGTCCCCGACCTCACCCCACCAGGCGCCGCCGGCCCAGGCGCCGCCCGTGCAGCCACATCTGCCCGAGCAACCGCCCTCCGGCTAGCGCCGCTACTGGCCCGGGCTGGGTGGCGTTAGTCGTCGTTCGGTAAGTCGAAAACGTAACCGACCCCACGGACCGTCCGAATGCGCGTGGGCCGGTCTACATCGTCTTCGATCTTCGTACGAAGCCGGCGAATATGCACCTCCAGGTAGTTCCGGACGTCCACCCGATCCGGACCCCACGCATTGTCCAGCAGCTCCTGGCGGGTGACGACCCGGCCAGCGTTGTCCATCAGCTGCCGCAGAATCACGAACTCCTTATGTGGCAAGTGAACGGGTGTTCCTCGGACAAGAAGCCGGTACCCATCAAGCTGGAGTTCGACATCACCGATCCTCAAGACCCGCAGCCGCCCGAGAGTCTGGGGGTCGACTGACCTGTAGCAGCTTTCCTCCGGTGTGTTCGACGGCTCCCCATTCTCGATTGATGACATCAGCCAAACCGCCCTGAGATGTAATCGTCAGTCGCCTTCTGCCATGGATTGGAGAAAGTCTTCTCTGTGGAGCCGAGCTCGATGAGGCAAGCCGGTCTGTTGGCGACCGGTACCCACGCTCAGCGCAGCACGACGTCGCTGGAGTGTCACGGGACCTCCGAACGTGGGGAGCAGGTACGGGAACCAACCGCAGCCGACCGGCCGCTGGCGCAACCTATGCAATTTCGGTAGGAGAAAGGTAAACACGAACTAGTCGTAGAGTGAACAGCTCACGTACATCCCCCCACAAGGGTCTGAATTGTCACGCTTTCGGCTACGAAGGTAGCTTTCTGTGACCGCTCGGTAGGAGCGATGACTTCGGGCCCAGGATGAACTACGAGCGGTCACCAGCGAGCGGACGGCGCGGGTAAGCTCCGGGCGGCACCGGGCCCGTCAGGACAGCGGGCCTCTCAGGACAGCGGGCCTCTCAGGACAGCGGGCACCTCAGGACACCGGGCCGAAAACGATGTCTCGCAAGCTCTGGGTTCCCGCGCTTGGCTTGCCCTCGCCTTCCAGCTTCGCCCTCCAGGCAGCGCGAAGATCATCGCTCACGCCTGCGGACTGGGACAGCGGCGAGCCCGGATCCAACCCCTGGAAACCGCAGTTCACCTCAACATTCATGCAGTGCTGGTCGGTGCACTCCCTGAGGTCCGTTTTGGTATGCTCGGCCTCGCTCCAACGGGTCCAGCCGCCGAAACCGCCGCGCATCGGCTCGTGCATCGGTTCACCCTCATCTGGCCTGCCACCGGAGGAGGGCACCTTTTCGTATGCATGCCCCATGTTGAGAATTCTATACGCTCCGGGACCGGCATGACCGCGCGTGACAGCGGCCACGTCCCCGGCCACGTCCCCACGCAGAGGCTGATCGCGGTTTGTGTGTCGTAGGCGACAGAACGTGTCGTTCAACGCACACAAAGGGTGATCACCGGGTCGCTGCCGCGGGATGCCGGGCGCCTGCTCCGGCATGTGCCGTTGCAGTGCAAGGCCCGGGCGCACCGCAAGAGGCGGCAAGGTACCATCCGTAGCCGTGCTGTGGCCACTGCCGTGGCAAAGTCATCACCCAATCACCGCAAAACCAGGCGAAATTTCACCCTTCAGGATGACGTTAGGCCGACCGGCGTGGCCTAACGTAGGGCTCTTCAATATGGCCCCCTGCACGCGACACCTCCACGGTTGCCGCGTTACGTGTCGGGAAGTTAGGCGATGCAACAGATCCCGGGAATCGAAGCGCTCCGTGCCCAACTTACCGGCCGAGTGATTGACAAGTCCGACCTGGACTATGACACGGCCTGCTCACTCTGGAACGGCGCCATCGACCACCGCCCGGCGGCCGTCGCGCGGTGCACAGGGCCATCCGACGTCGCGGCGACGATCGCCTTCGGGCGCGAGCGTGGGCTGCAGGTCTTGGTACGGGGCGGCGCACACGGGTACTGGGCCACCGCGGTACCCGAGAACGATCTCGTGATCGACCTCAGCGATCTCCGGGGGGTATCGGTGGATCCCGGCAGCCGCCGGGTCTGGTGCGGTGGCGGGGCCATCCTCGCTGACCTGGATGCCGCCACCCAGCGGCACGGCCTCGCCGTGCCGGGAGGAGTAATCAGCCATATCGGGGTGAGCGGCCTAGCCTTGGGCGGCGGTTTCGGCTGGCTGGTCCACAAGGCCGGATTGACGGTGGACAACCTGCTCTCCGCGGAAGTCGTCACCGCCGACGGGCGCACGCTGGGCGTCTCCGCCGGCAAGCATTCCGATCTGTTCTGGGCACTGCGGGGCGGCGGCGGCAACTTCGGCGTCGTCACCGGCTTCGAGTTCCGGCTGCACGAGGTGGGCCCGCTGGTGCACCTCGGGCTGTTCTTCTGGGGGGCCGAACACGGTGCCGAAGCGCTTCGCCTCGGCCGGGAGGTGGCGGCCTCGCTGCCCCGCGATGCCGGGCTGCTGCTGGCTACCGGCCTGACCGCGCCAAGCGCACCCTTTGTGCCCGAACGCCATCACGGGAGGCTGGGGTACGCCCTGATGGTCACCGGATTCTCCACGGCGCGCAGGCACCAGCGGCTGATCGCACCGATCCGGGAAGCACTACCACCGCTGTTCGAACTCGTGACCTCACTGCCGTACGTCGAGCTGCAGAAGATGTTCGATAGCGTCGCGCCATGGGGCCTCCACGCCTATGGGAAGGGCCTTTATCTTCAGGAGCTCAGCGACGAGGTAATCGCCGTTCTCACCGAGCGCATACCAGGCAAGAGCTCACCGATGTCCCTCATCTCGATCTTCTCGCTAGGCGGAGCGTTCGCCGATGTCGCTGAGCAGGAGACCGCCTTCGGCGGCAGCCGAACGACTCGATTCGTCCTTAACCTGACAGCCCTCGCACCGGACGCCGAGTCGTTGGCGCCCGACCACGCATGGGTCGATTCGGTATGGCAGGCACTGGCTCCGTACGCCGGCGAGCCCGGCAGCTCCGTCAACTCCATGGCCGACTACGACGAGAAGGGCGTGCAAGCCGCCTACGGTTCGGCGAAGTACCAACGGCTGGCCCGGATCAAAGCACGCTACGACCCGGAGAACGTGTTCCGGATGAACGTGAACATCAAGCCCGCGCCACAGCCCTCAGCCGGCGGGAGTCTGATCGCCGGCTGAGCGTGCCACCCAGGGTGCGCCCAACCGGAGTAAATTCAGTCCATGGCGGAGCTGCTGCGTACCGATCGGCTCCTGGTGCGGGATTGGTCGGTCGCCGACGCCACGGCAGCGCTGAAGATCTACAGCCACGATGACGTCGTCCGGTGGTTGCCCGAGCTCGATCGCGTCCCCGACGCGGCCGCCATGCATGCGGTGCTGCAGGGCTGGGCCGCCGAACAGAGTGAGATGGGGCCGGGAACCGGACGCTGGGCTTTGGTTCTGCTTCAGGGGTGCGTGCTGGTGGGCGGAATCAGCCTGCTGCCGATGCCCGTGCCTGAGGTGGACGTCGAGATCAGTTACCAGCTTGCGCCGGAGTACTGGGGACGGGGTTACATCACCGAGGCCGCCCGGGCGATGGCGCACTGGGCCTTTGCGCATTCGCTGGTCGAGTTGTTCGCCCTGGTCGCCCCGGACAACGCGCGCGGGGCGAGGGCCGCGCGGCGGATCGGGATGGAGTGGGTCGGTGAGAGCGACAAATACTACCGGACCCACCTACAGGTGTTCCGGCTGCGCCCCGACGACCTAGTCTGTGCAGCTCAGAAGTAGACCCGGACGACATAGTCCGCCACGCAACCGGGCTTCGTGACACCCTCGACCCACAGCGTGGTGTGCAGGACGAGCTGCAGGCCCCTTGTCACCCCAGTTAACTCAGTGGTCTCGGCCAGCGTGACGTCGGCCCAGACTGTGGACCCCACCGGCACGGGAGCGGGAAAACGCACCTTGTTCAGCCCATAGTTGATCATCATCGTGGTGCCCTCGACCCGGTAAACCTGGTCGGTCAGGTGCGGCAACAGCGACAAGGTGAGGAACCCGTGCGCGATGGTAGTGCCAAAGGGACCGGCTGCGGCACGCTGCGGGTCCAGGTGGATCCACTGATGGTCCTCCGTTGCGTCCGCAAAAGCGTTGACGCGTTGCTGGTCGATCGTCATCCGGTTGCTCACGCCCAGCTGCTCACCAGCCGCGACTCGCAACTCGTCGGCTCCCGTGAACACCTTCATCGCCGATTACTCTCCTCCAGCTGTCCCCGGTGAGGGACACGTCCGGACAATCTCGGCGGCCACGGCGGCCGCCTCCCGGTCACCGAGCACGATCAGATAGTGGTTGGTGTCGTCAACGAGCACGTCACGAATCCCCGGTACAGTGCGCTTGGCTTGGGCAACCACAGCTTCGGGCAGGAGCGGGTTGGGGTCATCAGCGAGGCCGCGGGGCGCCCGGACGAGGACCAGCGGCTCCCGGATGGCGGCTATCGCTGCCCAGGCGGCAGCGCCGTCGAGCACGTCACGCTCGTCGGCCCGCACGGCCGCTTCGACCACCTTCGAGCGCAGGGCGCCAGGCGGACCGTGCAGGTCGTAGTCCACATAATCCTCCACATCGGGGTTCCAGCGGCCGGCGAAGGCGGGATGGCAACGCCAAAAGTCGCGGTAGTCCTCCGGAGAGACGAACTGCATCCGGAGCCGGGCCAGGGCCGGGCCGAGCACGGCCTCGAGCACGGTGTCGGGGTCGATCCCGGGAGGGACCGGCAGCGACAGTCCGCCATCGACTAACACGACCCCGGCGCAGCGGCCCGGGTGGGCGGCAGCCAGGCGAGCGACGACGTAGGCCCCCATCGAGTGGCCGGCGAGGATGGCCCGTTCCGCACCCCAGTAGTCGAGAACGGCCATCAGGTCAGCCACGTGGGCGTCAAGGCCGTAGGGCCCCGTGAGCCGGGCACTAGCGCCGCGGCCGCGCAGGTCGGGCGCGAGGAAGGTGATGTCCCCGGCCGCCAGGTTGCGGGCCAGCCCGGCGAGGAAGCGGTGCGATCCCGTGATGCCATGGACGCCCAGCACCAGGGGGGCAGCACCCGGTGCGCCAGGGCCAGCGACGGCGACGGTTAAGGGACCACCGGCAACAGGGACCGCGAACTCGGTGTGGAATGCGATGGCAGCCATCGTCGCCAGGATAGACCGCGATTACTCGTAGCTATTCAGTACGGCCAACGCCGGTTTGCAGGAGGTGATCGCGGCCAAGGGTCACCAGATCGCTGCTCAGTAGCGGCGGATCGTGGAGTTGGAACGGCGGCTGGGTGCTGATTCGTCGCCCTGCAGTCGGCCGTCGCCGTCGGATTCGGTATCGCAGCCCGGTGTGGCGCTCCTCGCGGAAGTCCTCGGGGCGGTCGGCCGGGTAGGCAGCCCGGGGCGAGCTGCCCGCCCGGGCCGCAGAGTTGATCATCCGTATCTGTTCATGCCCATCATGGCGCACCCGATTTTGTCGGTGGTGGGTTGTAGCGTGATCGTGTGTCCGGTTGTCAGGTGGTTCCCGAGGGTCTGGCGGAGATCCCGCCAGGGCCGTGGCTGGCTGCCGTGCTCTCGGAGATCGACCTGACCCGGTTGACCGGTTTCGATTGCGTGCAGGTGCTCAAGGCCCGGTATCGGCAGGTGAATCACGAGCGTGCGCAGTTGATGGCGGCCATGGTCGAGGTCGGGTTATGCGGTGTCGGCCCGGATGACCAGCCGCGGCGGCGGGCGGTGCCGGATGAGTTCTCCGCTGATGAGATCCGGGCCGCGCTGGTGCTGACCCGCCGTGCTGCTGATGCCCAGTTCTGGTTAGCGTATGACCTGATCACCCGTCTGCCCGAAGTGCACGCTGCGATGGACGCGGGAGTACTCGACGAGCCCCGCGCCCGACTGCTCTCGGAGTGGACCGCTGAGCTGCACCCGCAGGCGGCCCGAGCGCTGTGTACCGAGCTGTTGCCCCGGGTGGGGGAGCTGACGACGGGGCAGCTGATCGAGCAGATCAAGAAGCTGGCCATCGCGCTGGACCCGGACTGGGCCCGGCGC
>JAFATA010000011.1 GCA_019244165.1 Pseudonocardiales bacterium
CATTGCACTGGCTGGGAGATCCTCATCCGCCCTGGCTACGTCGAGCTCATTCCCCCAGCGATCATCGACCCGGACCGCAGACCACTGCGCAACCCCCTGCGCTGCTAACTGCTCGCCACCGTCAGTCCGACAGGAGTGGATCACGGGATGCCACCACGCTGATCGTGGGTGCGCTCGCCGTCGCCGGGTTCGACAGCAGGGCTGTGGAGCCGGACTTGGGTTCAGGACAGCACTGGTGTCGAACTCGGCGACAGCAGAACATTGACGGTGCCTTCCCCGCTCAGCCGGGTGCCCGGGAATTCCGACCGACCCCCGACGGACTTGCGGCGCCGACCACTAAGCCGTTCGGGCTCTGCCGACCGCCACTGCTGCACGTGCATGTCGAGCAGCGGCGTCCTCAACCCTAGCTCCCACGCCTCCCCCGTGCTGAACAGGTCGTCATCGCTCGCGGTGCTCCGTGCCGTGCCCGCAAGCGGTCCACTGACTGGGACCAGCCGGGCCACGACCCGGCCGTACTTGGTGATCTGCGCCTCGTCGCCTGCGGCGGCCTCGTCCATACCGGCCACCAACTCACACGGTGTCGGTGAACGGGCGTTGTATCCAGGGCATCAGCCCGCGCAGCCGGGCACCCACCTGCTCGATGGGGTGGGCCTCCCCCTCGGTGCGCAGCTTGGTGTAGTTCGGCCGCCCGTTGTCGTCCTCAGCCACCCATTCCTGGGCGAAGCTGCCGTCCTGGATCTCGGTGAGGATCCGGCGCATCTCGTCCTTGACCTCAGGGGTGATGACCCGCGGCCCGCGGGTGAGGTCCCCGTACTCGGCGGTGTCGGAGATCGAGTAGCGCATCCGGGAGATCCCGCCCTCGTACATCAGGTCGACGATGAGCTTGACCTCATGCAGGCATTCGAAGTAGGCCACCTCGGGGGCGTACCCGGCCTCGGTGAGCACCTCGAACCCAGCCTGTACCAGGGCCGAGAGCCCACCACAGAGCACGGTCTGCTCACCAAAGAGGTCGGTCTCGGTCTCCTCGGCGAAGGTAGTGTTGATCACTCCCGCGCGGGTACCGCCGATCGCCTTGGCATACGACAGCGCCAGCGCCTGGGCACCGCCGGTGGAGTCCTGCGCGACGGCGATCAGGCAGGGCACCCCCCTGCCGTCGACGAACTGCCGGCGCACCAGGTGCCCGGGCCCCTTGGGTGCCACCATCGCCACGTCCACATCCGAGGGCGGGCGAATCAGGTCGTACCGGATGTTGAAGCCGTGGGCGAACAACAACGCATCCCCCGTACTCAGGTTCGGCGCGATGTCCTGGGTGTAGATGGTGCGCTGCTTGGTGTCCGGCGCGAGGATCATGATGACGTCCGCCTGCGCCGCCGCCTGCGCCGGCGTCACCACCGGCAGGCCCTCGTCCGCCGCCTTCGGGCGTGAGCGCGAGCCCTCCGGCAAGCCGACGAGGACCTCGACCCCGGAATCGCGCAGGCTCAGCGCGTGCGCGTGTCCCTGACTGCCGTAGCCGATCACCGCGACCCGGCGCCCCCCGATGATCGACAGGTCGGCGTCGCCGTCATAGAAAACCTCAGCACTCATCGCTCACTCCTGACCTTGACACGGGTGCTAACGGCTCGAGCCGGTGGTGATGGAGCGCGGGCCGCGGCCCAGAGCGACCATGCCGGACTGCACCATCTCGCGGATGCCGAAGGGCTCCAGCATCCGCAACAGGGCACTGAGTTTGTCATCGGTGCCGGTCGCCTCGACGGTCAGCGCCTCCGGGGAGACATCGACCACCTTGGCCCGGAACAGCTCGACCGTCTCCAGCACCTCGGAGCGCACCGTGGTGTCAGCCCGGACCTTCACCAGCAGCAGTTCCCGCTGCACCGCCACCATCGGATCGAGCTCAACGATCTTGATGACGTTGATCAGCTTGTTGAGCTGCTTGGTGACCTGTTCCAGGGGCAGCTCATCCACAGCGACCACGATGGTCATCCGGGACACCCCGGGGTTCTCAGTGGGCCCGACCGCCAATGAGTGGATGTTGAACCCGCGGCGGCTGAACAGACCAGCGACCCGGGCCAGCACGCCGGGCTTGTTCTCCACCAGCACCGACATGGTGTGCTTGGTCATAACTCGTCCTCGGTGAACAGCGGGCGAATGCCGCGTGCCGCCATGATGTGGTCGTTTCCGGTTCCCGCCGCGACCATGGGCCACACCTGGGCGTCTTTGCCCACCACGAAGTCAATCACCACCGGGCGATTGTCGATCTCCATCGCTTGCTCGATGACCCTGTCGACGTCCGGCTCGGCCTCACAGCGCAGGCCCACGCAACCCAATGCCTCGGCGAGTTTCACGAAGTCCGGGATGCGGGAATGGGTCCCGAGGTCGGTCTGCGAGTAGCGCTGGGAATAGAACAGGGTCTGCCACTGCCGGACCATACCCAGGCTACCGTTGTTAATCACCGCGACCTTGATCGGAATGTTCTCGACGGCGCAGGTCGCCAGCTCTTGGTTGGTCATCTGGAAGCTGCCGTCGCCGTCGATGGCCCAGACTGGGAGGTCGGGCCGGCCCAGCTTGGCGCCCATTGCCGCCGGCACGGCGAAACCCATCGTGCCCAGGCCACCGGAGTTGATCCAGCTGCGCGGCCTCTCGTATCTGATGAACTGCGCCGCCCACATCTGGTGCTGGCCCACCCCCGCGGTGTAAATGGCGTCCGGGCCGACCAGAGCGCCGATCCGCTCGATCGCGAACTGCGGAGAGAGCATCCCGTCGCTGGGACGGTCATAGCCCAACGGGAACGTCTGCTGCCAGTACCGCAGCTGCTGCCACCAGGCAGCCAGATCCGGTCTGGCCGACTCGAACTCGGCCCGCACCGCCGTCATCAGCTCGCTGATCACCTCGGCGCAGTCACCGACAATGGGCACGTCCGCACGCCGGTTCTTGGAGATCTCCGCGGGGTCGATGTCAGCATGCACCACTGCGGCGTACGGCGCGAAGGAGGACAACTGCCCGGTGACCCGGTCATCAAACCGGGCGCCCAACGTCACCAGCAGGTCGGAGCGCTGCATCGCCGCGACCGCGGCGACCGTGCCGTGCATCCCGGGCATCCCCACATGCTGCGGGTGCGAGTCGGGGAAAGCACCACGAGCCATCAGCGTGGTCACCACCGGAGCCCCGGTCAGCTCGGCCAGTTCCCGCAGCCCCCTGCTGGCCCGCGCTTTGATGACGCCGCCGCCGACGTAGAGCACCGGCCGGTGCGAGGTGGCGATGAGCCGGGCGGCCTCCCGGATCTGCTTGCCATGCGGCCGGGTGATCGGCCGGTAACCGGGAAGCTGCATCTCGGGCGGCCAGGCAAAGGACATCAGGTCCTGCAGCACGTCCTTGGGGATGTCCACCAACACCGGCCCCGGGCGCCCGGTGGCAGCCAGATGGAAAGCCTCCGCGGTCGCTCTCGGGATCTCCGCCGCATCCTTGACCAGCATGTTGTGCTTGGTCACCGGCATGGTGATGCCGGTAATATCCGCTTCTTGGAAGGCGTCCGTGCCGATCAGCGCTCTGGTTTGCTGGCCGGTGATGGCCACCACCGGCACCGAGTCCATGTATGCGTCGGCCAGCGGCGTGACCAGGTTCGTCGCACCGGGACCCGAGGTCGCCATGCACACCCCGACCCGTCCCGTGGCCTGCGCGTACCCGGTCGCGGCGTGCCCAGCGCCTTGCTCATGACGGACCAGCACGTGACGGACCCTCACGGAGTCCAGCAGCGGGTCGTAGGCCGGGAGGATAGTGCCCCCAGGGATTCCGAACACTGCCTCGCACCCGAGCGCCTCCAGCGAACGCACCAGGGCCTGCGCTCCGGTAAGGCGCACCGGTGCACCCAAGGGCGGAGCCGGTTTGGGCGGTGACGTCGGGTTCGGCATTTGTCGGGACATTTCTCTAGGGGTCGCGGTTGTCATGGTCCTGCCTCAGTTCATCGTTCGCTCGACCTGACATCAACAAACGCATCAAAAAACCCTCGCTGCCCGAGCAGAGCTGAAGCGAGGGTTGGCGCGTCGACGTCAGTTGGCCCCTCAGGCGACACGCCCCTGACGTACCCGGACAGTAGGAGTCAGCATGTAGCCGACGGTAACGGGGCCAGCCTGGCACCGTCAACTTGGCGGGACGTCGCTCTCGCATTCTGAGACCTATAGGACGTCCGACCTTTTGATCTGCTCGCTTCGAACTCGGCGGGGCGTGCGTGCACAGCCCGGGGTGAGGCGGGCAGTAACAAGACGCCGCGGCGTGGTGAGACACGAAGGCCCAGGAAGGCTTTGACACTATGGGAGAGTGACCGACTCCGCTACGGTGACCCTCCGACTGCCGCTGACCTCCCTGATCGGGGTGTTTTGGCTGGCCGTGGGCGTCACCCCGGTGGCCCTTGCCGTACCGGGTCTGCAGGTGCTGTACCTGCTGCCGCTGGCCCTTGCGGTGTGGCTGGTGCGAACCCGGACGGTGGCCGGCCCGGAAACCGTGGTGGCATACCGGGTGCGGGGCCGCCGGCACATCACCTGGCTCGACCTCTCGGGACTGCGGATCGATGACCGGTCCCGGGTCTGGGCCATGCTGCGCGACGGGGAGCAGGTACTGCTGCCCGTGGTGCGGGCCCGTGACCTACCAATGCTGGCGGCGATCAGCGGAGGGCGCCTGCCCAACCCGCTCAGCCAAGCCGGCGAGCCCCCGGCGTCGGAGAGGCAGCAGTAGCGTCCCGTGAGCACTCACCAACGGCACCCGGGGCGGGCGATGTCGGCACTGCTCGCGGCGGCGGCGCTGCTGTGCGGGTGCTCGGTGACACCGGCCTTTCCCGAGCGCGACGCCGGGCCGTTTCACGCCAAACTGCAGGCCGGGCCGCAGGCCCGATCGGAGCCCCAAATCCCGGGGCCGCTGCGACCACCCGGCCCGGGCGCACCCGGCCAGCCACCGCCTGCTCCGCCGCGGGGCTGCACCGACCCCGATCCGCAGGTCGTGGCGACGTGCCTGGAACCGATTTCCGCACTGGTCGTGTTGCCGGACTCCACACCGGTGGGTCTGGCCGCGGAGCGCACCACAGGCCGGATCTTGCGGGTGCAGCGGCGGCGGCCGAACCAGGAGATAGCTGCCCTGGCCGTGGACCCCGCAGGCGACGGCGGGCTCACCGGGCTCGCGCTGTCTGCCAGCTATGCCGAGGACGAGCTGATCTACGCCTATATCACCACCTCCGTCGACAACCGGGTGGTCCGGATCGCCCCCGGCGACATGCCCAAGCCGATACTGGTCGGCATCCCCCGGGGTCCGACTGGCAACGCGGGCGCGCTCGCGGTGGACTCGCACGGGATGCTCCTGGTCGCCACGGGCGACGCCGACAACCCCGCCGCAGCCGAGGATCCGCGGTCACTGGCCGGCAAAGTGTTGCGGATCGACACCTTCGGCCACCCCGCGCCGGGCAACCCTGGTGGATCCCCGGTTCTGGTCAGCGGGTTGCAGATGCCGGGCGGGCTGTGCATCGACCCACGAACCGATGAGCTGTGGATCACCGACCGAACACCCAAGGCCGACCTGCTCCACCGGGTGCACCCGGGACGCCCGCTGGGTCAGGCCTCCTGGAGTTGGCCCGCAGGCACCGGTGCCGCCGGGTGCGTGGTCATGCGGGGCCGCATTCAGGTCGCGTTCACCAGTGGGGCGCCAATGTTCGCGCTCGGCATCGGACCGCACGGCACGTTCATCGGCCCACCCCGCCAGATCCCGCTGGAGCACTACGGCCATCTCTCCGCAGCTGCGCTGAGCCCGGACGGGCGGATGATGTGGCTGGGCACGGTCAACAAGACCAGCGGGAGACCGATCTCCAGCGACGAACGGGTGTTCGTGCTCCCCGACCCGGTGGGCGCCGGCGGCGGCAATGACTGATAACCCGTGAGTGGTAATACGAGTTGGGACTCGTATTACCACTCACGGGGTGCATCGCGCGAGCACCAGCTCGCGCACGCGGTGGGCGTCGGCCTGGCCACCGGTGGCCCGCATCACTGCGCCCACGATCGCGCCCACCGCCGCCACCTTGCCGCCCCGGATCTTCTCCGCGACATCAGGCTGGGCGGCGAGGGCCTGTTCGACGGCAGCGGCCAGCTCGGCGTCGTCGGACACCACGGCCAGGTGGCGAGCGGCGACGATCTCGTCGGGCTCACCCTCTCCGGCAAGGATCCCGTCGACGACCTGCCGGGCTAGGGTGTTGGTCAGCTCGCCCGCACCGACCAAGGCGATCACCCGCGCCACCTGGTGCGGGGTGATGGGCAGCTCCGCGAGTTCCACATCGCGGGAATTGGCCTGTTGGGACAGGTAGGACACCCACCACGACCGGGCCTGCTCGGCGGGTGCTCCCACCTCGACAGTGGCCGCGATGAGATCCAGGGCACCAGCGTTGACCAGGTCACGTAGCTCAAGGTCGGACAGGCCCCACTCGGCCTGTACCCGAGCCCGGCGCTGCCCGGGCAGTTCGGGAAGCGTGGCCCGGAGCCGGGCCACCCACTCCTCACTGGGGGCGATCGGCACCAGATCGGGCTCCGGGAAATACCGGTAGTCCTCCGAGGTCTCCTTACGCCGCCCGGGCGAGGTGGTGTCGGTGGCCTCGTCGAAGTGCCGGGTCTCCTGCACGACGTCGCCACCGGAGGCCAGCACCGCGGCTTGCCGGCTCATTTCGTAGCGCACCGCGCGCTCCACCGACCGCAGCGAGTTGACGTTCTTGGTCTCGGTTCGGGTGCCGAAGGTGGACGAACCGCGCGGCATCAGTGAGACGTTGGCATCGCAGCGCAACGACCCCTGGTCCATCCGCACGTCGGACACACCCAGCGCCCGCAGCAGGTCGCGCAGCCCGGTGACGTAGGCCCGGGCGAGCTCTGGGGCGCGGGCCCCCGCGCCAACAATCGGCGTGGTGACGATCTCGATCAGTGGGACGCCGGCACGGTTATAGTCCAGCAGGGAGTAGTTCGCGCCGTGGATACGACCGGTGCCACCGCCCACATGCAGTGACTTGCCGGTGTCCTCTTCCATGTGCGCACGCTCGATGCCGACGGTGAACGTCGAGCCGTCCGCCAGCGGTACGGCCCAGGAGCCGTGCAGCGCGATCGGCTCGTCGTACTGGGAGATCTGGAAGTTCTTGGGCATGTCGGGGTAAAAGTAGTTCTTCCGGGAAAACCGGCACCACGGGGCGATCGAGCAGTTCAACGCCAGCCCGATCCGCATCGCCGACTCCACCGCGGCGCGGTTTAGTACCGGAAGCGACCCCGGCAGGCCCAGGCAGGTTGGGCAGACGTGGGTGTTGGGCGGTGCCCCGAAGGAGTTGGCGCAGCCGCAGAACATCTTCGTCGCGGTGGACAGCTCGACGTGCACCTCAAGCCCGAGCACCGGCTCGAAACGCTCCAGTACTTCGTCGTAATCCATCAGCACAGTGCCTCCCCGACCACCTCAATACCAGGCACCCGGTGGGTCAGCGGGCCACCGTCGGCAGCGTCGCGGGCCACCTCGTAGGCCGCCGCCACCCGGTAGGCCCGGTCGTCGGCCATCGCGGGCGCCATCACTTGCAGGCCCACCGGCAAACCATCCTCATCGGACAGCCCGGCCGGGACGGACAGCGCGGCGTTGCCCGCCAGGTCCGCCGGGATCGTGCACAGATCCGACAGGTACATCGCCAACGGGTCGTCCACCCGCTCACCGAGCGCGAACGCGGTGGTCGGGGTGGTCGGCGAGACCAGCACGTCCACCCGCTCGAAGGCCGCGGCGAAGTCCCGGATGATCAGGGTGCGGACCTTCTGCGCCTGGCCGTAGTAGGCGTCGTAGTACCCGGCAGACAGGGCGTAGGTGCCGAGCATGATGCGGCGCTTGACCTCGGGCCCGAAACCGGCCTCGCGGGTCAGCGACATGACCTCCTCAGCGCTGCGAGTTCCGTCGTCGCCGAGGCGCAACCCGTAGCGCATGCCATCAAAGCGGGCCAGGTTCGAGGAGCACTCGCTGGGCGCGATCAGGTAGTAGGCGGGCAGCGCGTAGTCGAAGGACGGGCAGGAGACCTCGACGACCTGCGCGCCCAGCTCGCTCAGCCGGCTGACCGCAACGTCGAAGGCGCGCAGCACCCCCGGCTGGTAGCCATCTCCCCGGAACTCGCGGACCACCCCGACCCGCAGGCCCGCCAGATCAGCGGTGGCGCCCGCGCGGGCCGCGTGCACCACCGGCGGCACCGGTGCGTCGATCGAGGTGGAGTCCAGCGCGTCATACCCGCCGATCACCTCGTGCAGCAACGCGGCGTCGAGCACCGTGCGGGCCACCGGACCACCCTGGTCCAGGCTGGAGGAGAAGGCCACCAGGCCATACCGTGAGACGCCGCCGTAGGTGGGCTTGACCCCTACGGTGCCGGTCATCGCGCTGGGCTGGCGGATCGAGCCGCCGGTGTCGGTACCGACCGCCAGCGGCACCTCGAAGGCGGCCACCGCCGCCGCCGACCCGCCGCCCGAGCCGCCCGGGACCCGGTCAAGATCCCAGGGGTTGTGGGTGGGCCCGTAAGCGGAGTTCTCCGTCGAGGAACCCATGGCGAACTCGTCCATGTTGGTCTTGCCCACGATCACCACACCCGCGTCGCGCAGCCTGCGGGTGACCGTGGCGTCATACGGCGGCCGCCAGCCCCGGAGGGTCCGCGAGCCGCACGTGGTCGGCATGTCGAGGGTGGTGAACACATCCTTGAGCGCCACCGGCACGCCCGCCAGCGGCGAGGCTGGCGGGTCCCCGCGCCGCAGCTTGTCGTCCACCTGCGCCGCCACAGCGAGCGCGGCCTGGGCGTCCAGGTGCACAAAGGCGCGTACCGCAGGGTCCACGGCGGCGATCCGGTCCAGGCATGCCTGGGTCACCTGCACCGAGGTGACCTCCCGCGCGTGAATCCGCCCGGCCAAATCCGCGGCGGACAATCGGGTCAGCTCGCTCATCACGCCTCGTCCAGGATGCGCGGCACCCGGAACCTGCCGCCCTCAGTGGCATAAGCGCCCAAGAGCGCCTGCTGCTGGGTCAACCCCGGGCGTGGCACATCCGCCCGGAACACATCGGTCAACCCGACGGCATGCGAGGTGGGTGGGATGTCTGCGGCCGCCACCTCACCGACCCGGGCCACCGAGGTCAGGATCACCTCAAGCTGGCCGGCGAACAGGTCCAACTCCTCGTCAGTGACGGCAAGCCGGGCGAGCCGGGCGAGATGCGCGACCTCGTCCCGGGAGATGGTGGGCACAGGAAACTCCTGAAGCGCTGCAGGGGTGCTGACCTGGCGAGTCTAGCCGCAGGCTTTCCCCAGTGCGGGTGACCCGCGGGCTCACGGAGGCGTAACTTTTGGCTCATTCTGTCACAATCGGCGCCCGGCAAGCGCGCGGGCTGCCGGAGCTTCGTGACGTGACGGTGAGAGACCCACGAGGGAGAGGCCCGTATGAACAGGCATGCTGGATGTCCTTTTTGATCCGGCTCCAGCTCCCGGACCGTCCTGGGGCACTCGGTGCGGTGGCCACCGCCTTGGGCGAGGTGGGTGTTGACATCCTCAGCCTGGACGTTGTCGAGCGGAGATTGGGCATCGCCATCGACGACCTCGTCGTGGAACTGCCCTCCGGCCGGCTGCCCGATGTGCTGATCACGGCGGCGGAGTCGGTCGAGGGCGTCGAGGTCGACGCGGTCCGCCCGTGGGCGGGTGTCCTGGACACGCACCGCGAGCTGGAGCTGGTGGAGGAGATCGCCGCCGACCCGGCCCAGGGCCTGCAGACCTTCACCAACGAGGTACCTAAGATCGTCCGAGCGGGGTGGGCCATTACGCTCGGCGTCGCAGCGGGGCAGCCGTACCGGGTCACCGCCTCCCGTGCCGCGCCGGAGACCATCGTCGCCGAGCTGCCGTGGTGGCCACTGCGCCGCGCGACGACCCTGGACGGGGAGGACTCCTGGGTACCCTCGCCCTGGCGGGAGCTGGGCACCGAGCTGGCCGCAACCCCGCTGGGCAGTATGGAACGGGCCCTGCTGGTCGGTCGCCCGGGCGGGCCGATGTTCCGCGCCGCCGAGGTTGCCCGGCTGGAACACCTGGCTGGGATCATCGCGGTGATCCTGCGCGACTGAGCCTTACCTCAGCTCCCAGACGCACTTCAGACGCACTTCAGATCAACGGCCACCGACGCCAAGATGTCGAAGTCCCGGTCCTGGTGGACCTTACGGTCCGGACGTCGCCGTGGTCGCAGCGAAAGCCAGGAACCGGAGCTCAGGCCGCAGGTGCCAGTCACGCTCGGGTACCCGGATGAACCCCAATCGGGCATAGAGGCGCTGCGCGGCGTACATCTTCTCCCCGGTGAGCAGCACGACCCGGTGCGCGCCGATCTCGGTCGCCCGCGCCAGCACGGTTCTCACCAGCACCTCGCCGACCCCGCGGCGGCGGGCACGGGGTGCCACCGCGAGCATCCGGAACTCCAGCTCACCGGGACGGGAGCACTCCGCCAGCGGACTGTCCGGCGTGCACACCGTGACCGTCCCCAGCAGCGTGCCGTCGGGGTCCACCGCCACCAGGAGCTCAGCGTCGCTAGCCCGCCGTGCCGCATCGGCCAGCGCCGCCGCGTAGGAACCCGCAGGATTCACCATGCCGTCGGCGAGGTATGCCTCCACGGTGAGCCGACCAACCTCCTCCAGCTCGCCGGGACGGGCCAGACGCACGGTCAGCCACTCGCTCACTCCGGCGGTCATACCACGCGTCGCCCGCCGCTGCGACCACAACGAGCTGAACAGGAACGTCGAGCAGGAGCCTCATCGCACGATCAAGCGCCGACCGGATCGCGGTAGCCATCGACGTACCGCGGCGAAGGCGAGTGCTCCTCGAGCAGCGGGCGCGCTGACGCCCGGCTAGAACCCCGCCTGTCGGTGCTCGGCAGTAAATGCCGTGAGGGCTACCTGCGTTTCGCGCTGGCCCGGTGCTGGGCGCAGGCGGAGGGCGCCCGGGACGGCGAAGCACTGCGGGCGCTGGACACCGCCGATCGGCTCGCCCCGGTGATCGTCCGTAACGATCCGATCTCCCAGGAGCTGGTGCTGACCTTGGACCGGCGGGCCCGGCGTCGGTAGGTAACGTCGATCAACAACGCCGGCTCACAAGCACACCGACTCAAGTGTTTCTCAAGTACGCTCGGATTGACTTATGGGCGTCACAGTAGGGGTGGACATCCGGGGGGCGGATCCTCACCTGAGTGGATCAGTTTCCGGCGGTCCCACAAGATCAAAAGAAGAGCTCAGGTTGGGCTGATCGACACGGGGCGGGGGCCGTCGATGACTCACGCAATCTGGACCGAGGGCCTGGTCAAGCGCTTCGGTGGGACCGTCGCCTTGGGTGGGGTGGATCTGGCGGTTCGCACCGGCACCGTTCACGGTCTGCTCGGCCCAAACGGCGCGGGCAAGACGACCGCCGTTCGGGTCCTCGCCACGTTGTTGCGGCCAGACGCCGGACACGCCACGGTCGGTGGCTACGATGTGGTCCGCGACGCCCATCAGGTGCGTCAGCTGATCGGGGTGACCGGACAGTACGCTTCGGTCGATGAAGCCCTCACCGGCATGGAGAACCTGCAGCTCATCGGCAGGCTGCTGGGGATGTCGCGGCGAGACACCAAGCAGCGCGCCCGGGAGCTGCTCGCCCGGTTCGGCCTGTCAGACGCGGCAGGACGAGCGGCGAAGACCTATTCCGGAGGCATGCGCCGCAGACTCGATCTGGCGGCGAGCTTGGTCGGCAGGCCCCACATGCTTTATCTCGACGAGCCGACCACAGGGCTGGACCCGCGGAGCCGTCTGGGCCTGTGGGACCTGGTGCGCAGCCTGGTGGCCGACGGGGTCACCGTGCTGCTCACCACGCAGTATCTGGAGGAGGCCGATGAGCTCGCCGACGAGCTCGCGGTCATCGACCACGGTAGGGTCATCGCGACCGGGACACCGGAAGAGTTGAAGGCCAAAACCGGCGCTCGGTCCCTCGCGGTGCGACCCGCGGATCCAGTGGACGTGCCCGTCGTGATCTCCGTGGTGGGGCAGCTCGCCGGTGTCGCACCGGAGGTGGACGGCCTGGTGGTGACGGCGCCGGTCACCGACCCCGCGGTGTTGCCCGCTGCGGTACGCCGGCTCGACAACGCCGGAGTCGTCATCACCGAACTGACCCTCCGTAACCCCAGCCTTAACGAGGTGTTCCTCTCCCTCACCGGACGTCCGACGGAGGAGACCACACACACCGAACAGACCGAGGGGGCACTGACATGACGACCGTGACCGCGCCCCTCGCCCGGGGACTGGCTGCCCGGGTCAGCCCCATCGAAGGGCTCCAGCAGACGATGACCCTCGCGTGGCGCGCGCTGGTGCAAATCAGGCACAATCCGTGGGAACTGGTGGACTTCAGCATCCAACCAATCATTTTCACCCTGCTGTTCACCTACGTGTTCGGCGGCGCGATCTCGGCATCGACCGGTAAGTACCTGACCTACGCGCTGCCCGGGATCCTCGTGATGAACATGTTTTTCGTCACTATGTACGTCGGCATGGGGCTCAACACGGACCTGACCAAGGGCGTGTTCGACCGGCTACGCTCACTGCCACTCGCGCGGTGGGCACCACTGGCCGGCCGCATCACTGCGGACCTGCTCAAACAGGTATGGTCGATCGTTCTGCTGCTCAGCACGGGTGTTATTCTCGGTTTCCGCATCGGCACCACCGTCCTACACGTCCTCGCGGCGGTCGTGCTGATCCTGGTGTTCGCGCTCGCTTTTTCCTGGGTGTCAGTGCTTGTCGGCGTTCTCGCCAAGGGCCCAGAGAAGGTGTATCTCTTGGGCATGACCACGCTGTTCCCGGTTACAGTCGTCAGCAACGTCTTCGTGCCGACCGAGACGATGCCGGGATGGCTCCAGGCGTTCGTGAAAGTCAGCCCGGTGACGTTGCTCGCCAACGCGTCCCGCGGGCTTATGGTCGGCGGCCCCATCACAGGGCCGGCCCTCGGGTCGCTGCTGTGGGCGGCCATGATTCTCGTCGTCTTCGTGCCGCTCTCGTTGTGTGCCCTCAAACTCCGGGTGTGAGCGAGGTCAATCAACGTTGGAGTGAGTCGCCTCGCCCGACTCGCCAACCGGTCGCTAACACTCGGTAACACGAAACGGTTCCCATATTGGGATGAGACAAGTAGGATTCACCTCATGGCACTGGCATCAGAGCTTGCTGACTCCCCACCGCATGTTACCCAAACGACCCCCGAGGGGCCCCCGAACGGGACCACGGCGACGTCGATTCCGCATTGGCACTTTGCCATGCTCAACGACGCCATCCGCAACACTCAGTATCGGGCGGCGATCGCGGCGGCTGTCCGTGCCAACGACGCCGTGCTGGACATCGGCAGTGGGACGGGACTGCTCGCCATGATCGCCGCCGATCACGGCGCATGCCCAGTCATCTCCTGTGAGGCGGTCGAGCACCTTGCCCGCGCCGCCGAGCGCATTGTGGCTATCAACGGGAAAAGCGGCCAGGTCACGGTGCTGCCCAAGCACTCCACCGACCTCGTCCTCGGGGTGGATCTCGCCGAGCCCGTCGACGTGGTGTTGACCGAAACCGTCGATTATGACCTGGTGGGAGAAGGAATCCTGCCGGCAGTGAGGCACGCTCGCGCCGGGCTACTCCGGCCGGGTGGCACCGTCATCCCGGCGGCGGCGCGGGTCATTGCCGTTCCCGTCCAGAGCGAGTCGTTGCACCAGCTCAACCATGTGACCACCGCCTGCGGCTATGATGTCAGCCTGTTCAACGCCTTCGCCAACCCAGCACCGCTGCCGGTGTGGTTGGATCGGCACGACCATGACTTCCTCGCTGCGCCCGCAACGGCGGTGTCCTTCGACTTCCAGCACGATGATCTGCTACCTGGTGAGCGCTCGGTCGAGGTCCTCGTCACGGCCTCGGGCGTCTGTCATGGAGTGGCCTTCTGGTTCGAGCTCGATCTCGACTCTACTCATTCGCTGAGCAACTCCCCCGGCCCACCCAGCACCCATTGGCCGCAGGCGTTCTGTTGCTTCACCTCACCACTCAAACTGACCGCTGGAGACCGGAAGCGGTTGACCGGGCGCTGGACCGACAGCACCATCTTCTTTGAGTTACCATCTTCTTTGAACTCTAGCTAGCACTTATTCCGATCGGGGGAGAACACGATGGCCACAGTTGGTTCCACTCTGGAGGAACTGTATCTGGCCTACGACTTCTGCGATGAAGGTCTCGACCAGAATCGGGGCCCGACCACCACCGCCTTGTCCGGGACCAGCTATCAGTTATTCGGCTCCAAAGCCACAGTTCCTGAGTTGTCACTGGACTTTGACGCCGAGGGCACGGTGAGTTGGTGTCGGCGCAGCCAGGTCTCAGGTAAGGCACCATACAGCGCAGTTGAGGTTCGACCCGGGACGTTCTTTGTAGACTGGCTCTCAGTCGATGACCATCGGTTGTCGGTGTCGCTTGTGCTGCGTCGCTCCGACGGAAGCGCCGTGCTCATGTGGAACCAACTTCCCTATGGGGAGCACGCCAAGCCAAACCTGTCCGAGCGTATCCGAAGCACTCATGATCTGAGCGCTGCGCGCGTCGACGTGCACAATCTCGGCATTAACGCGACTTCTATGGTCAAATTTGCCGAGCCGACATCCGACCTTGTCGGAAAACGCGTCCTCTGTTCATACGGGTCCGGCTCCTTTGAACATGTCTACCTCAACCAAGACGTATTCTGCTGGCACTGCGTCGCAGGCGCCGGCGCCGGCGCCGCCGACGTCGACCCATATCGCCAGTTCCGGGTGGATGACAACCTGTATCTGTTGGTGTGGCGGGAGAAGATCGCGCCAGCAATCGGAATTGTGTTGCTCGATTTTGACTGCATGCGATCCAACGGCAAGCTGCACTACGAGAAGTTGACGAAACCAGGGACAGTGGTCAACTATCTGGTCGGTGCCCAGCTTACGCTGCTCAACGAGACCAGCTACCAAGCGACCACGGCATGAGCGCGGACCTTCGCTTAGCTTCCGCGATCCAGGAGTGGCGCCACGTGCTCGGCGCTGAGCATGTGTGGACCGACACCCGGCGGCTGGCCACATTTCAGTCAGCCACCTACCACACCCCGTACCAGATTCCGGCGGTACTGCGTCCGGCCAACATCGAGCAAGTGGTGGAATGCCTCCATATCGCCAGTCACCACGGTGTTCCGGTACATCCGATCAGTACCGGCAAGAACTGGGGCTACGGATCGGCCACGGCGACGCATGACAACTGCGTGCTGTTGATGCTGTCCCGGCTCAACCGCATCATCAACTTCGACGAACGGCTGGCTTATGTCACCGTCGAGCCGGGCGTCACCCAACGTCAGCTTTACGATTTCCTGCGAAGCCGCAACACGAACCTGGTGGCCAGTGTGACCGGTAGCTCGCCAGAGTCGAGCCTGATCGGCAACGTGCTGGAACGCGGGGCTCGGGGAAGGTCCGCTCGGCGATCGCTTTGCCCATGTCTGCGGATTGGAGGTGGTGCTGCCCACCGGTGAGCTGGTCCGTACCGGCTTCACCCGACATCAGGCGGCCACCACCGGGGAGGTGCATCGCTGGGGACTTGGTCCCTGGTTGGACGGATTGTTCACGCAGTCAAACCTGGGCGTAGTCACCCGGATGACACTATGGTTGACACCGCTACCCGAGCATTCTCAGATTTTCCGATTCTCCCTTCACCAGCCCGTCGACCAGATCAGCTTTATCGACGGCATCCGGCAACTCCGCCTCACCGGAGTACTCTCTGGCGGTTTCGTCGTCGCCAACGACATCCGCTTGCTCGCCGAACGGCAGCGTTATCCGTGGCGCGAGTGCGGTGGACTCACGCCGCTGCCGGAAGCGATTCGATCCCGGCTGCGGGAGCTGCACGGGCTCGGCTCCTGGAACGGCGAAGGCGCGCTATATCCGGTGAACGCGGCACACGCCCGGGTACTCCAGGACATCATCAGCGCCACGTTCTCCCCAGTGGTCGATCACCTGGAGTTCCTCCCGGCCACAGTGGGCATGCCGGTGGAGGACCATTTGGCGATGGCATACTGGCGGAAGCGGACGCCACCGCCCGGGCATGACCTGGACCCGGACCGTGACCGGTGCGGACTCATCTGGGTCTGCCCGGTTGTTCCCTTGGAACCCCGGCACGTCAGCGACGTCATCGACACGGTGGAGCGGGGAACCCGTGAGTGCGGCTTCGAACCCAATCTCAGCCTGAACTCGATCGCGGACCGATCTCTGGTGGTTACCACAGCCATCGTCTACGACCGGGACATCTTGGGTGAGGACGACCGAGCGCTGCACTGCTATCAGCTACTGCTCCGCCGGCTTATCGAGCAGGGCTACCCACCCTACCGAATCAGCACCGCGTCCATGGCTGAGCACCCGAAGGTCACCGACAACAGTCCAGCGGTGCTGCGCCGGATCAAGCGAGCCCTCGACCCCAAAGGCATCCTCTCCCCTGGTCGCTACGACCTGCGATCCCAGTGGCCCGCTCCCCTAATGCCGTCCGTCCAATCTGCCACCATTCAGGAGGTGCCGTGAGCGTCAACAGCTTCGACGAATGGTCGCCGTTACGGGAAGCAGTGGTCGGGTCAGCAATCCACTATACGGCCAACGACCTCGACCTGTCCTTCAAACTGTTTTTCCACGACGAAGCTTGTTCGTCGTTCTACTATCCGTCCTACAGTGTGTCGAACCGCGCCGCCGCCGCAACCCCGACGGCGCGAATCCTCAAACAACGCTACGTCGAGGAACTGGCTGAGGATATCGAAGAGTTCGTCGTCGCTCTGGAAGGTTTGTCGGTCAAGGTGCTGCGCCCACTCCAGCTCACACGGATGATCAGGTTTCATACGCCGTACTGGAGCGGCGTCTGCCTACCCGCCCTGAACATCCGCGACCAAGTGATCGTCCTGGGCGATGAGATCATCGAGACACCACCCCAGGTCAGGGCACGCTATTTCGAAAACGATCTACTCAAGCCAATTTTCTATGCCTACTTCAACGCCGGGGCGAAGTGGACCACGATGCCCAGGCCCATGATGACCGACCGATCCTTTGATACATCCTATGTGTCCGGCCAACGGACACCCGCACTGCAGGAGATCGCCAATCCGCGGGAATCAGAGTTTGACGTTGGCTTCGAGATGATGTTCGACGCTGCCCAGTGCATCCGGTTCGGACGCGACGTGCTGGTGAACGTGGCAACAGAGAATCACGCGCTCGCCGTGCGGTGGCTACGCCGCCACCTGGAGGGACAGTTCCGGTTCCACGTGCTGAAGCGGTTCGCCGACAACCACATCGACAGCCTGGTGCTACCACTACGACCCGGGGTGTTGTTACTACGCAATCCGGGAATCGGCGACAAGCTTCCGGAACCACTGCGGAAGTGGGACAAAATTTATTCTCCCGAGCCCACCGAGAACATCTTCCCCACCTACGAGGAAGACGATATCGTTATCACTAGCAAGTACATCGACATGAACGTACTGTCCGTGGACGAGAACACGGTGATCGCCAACACGCTGTTCCCCGAACTGATCAAAGAATTGGAGCGACATGGCTTCACGGTGGTACCAGTACGCCACCGCCATCGTCGGCTCTTCGGCGGGGGTTTCCACTGTTTCACCCTGGACACCGTACGGGCCGGGAGCACCGCGGAGGACTACCTATGCTGAACACAGAAACTCCGATGGCACCGTCGAGCTTCGACCCGTGGTCATCCGAGTTTATCGCGAATCCATTTCCCGTCTACCGGGAGCTCCGGGAACAATACCCGGTGTGCTACTTCAAGCCTACCGACCAATGGCTAATCTCCCGCTACGACCACGTCAACGCCCTCCTCCGCGACCACCGACGATTCGTCTGTTCCTACACGCACCTAGCCAGCCACGAAGAGATGGGACGCACACCCCAGCCCGACTGGCAAGAACCATTCTGGCGACTAAACTCCGGCAGTCTCCTCTCCGAACCCCCACTGCACACCGAGATCCGCCAGCTGCTCAACCCACGTTTCTCGTCACAAGAGGTAAAACGACTCCAACCACGATGCCAGAAACTGGCCGAGAAGCTGGTTGACAACTTTGTGACCGCCGGGGGCGGCGATCTCGTGGCCGACGTCATCGAACCGTTGGGGCTCGCCATCATCGGGGACATTGTGGGCATGCCAACGGCCGACCGCCACTTGTTGCTGACCTGGATTGGCCCTATCCTGGAGTTATTCATCCCCAACCACACCACCGACGGCGCTCAATGCGCGGTGCGGGCGGCAGTCGAGTTCGATGCCTACCTGCGGGAATTGATGGCGGAGCGCGCGGAACGCCCGGACGTCTCCTTGCTCAGCGATCTGATGGCCGCACACGCCCGGGAAGAAATCTCCCGCCAGGATATCGCCAGTAGCGCGGCGATGCTGCTCATCGGCGGTCTGCACGCTCCCGTACGGTCGATGGCCCTGGGATGTCTGGCTATGCTCCGCCACCCCGACCAGTGGGAGCTCCTGCGTCACCACCCCGAGCTGATGCCCTCCGCCATCGAGGAGCTACTGCGCTACGACACACCAAACCACATGTTCGAGCGCTTTGCGCTAGAGGACATCAAGGTAGACGGCGTGCGCATCCCGCGCGGCGCCGAAGTGGCATTGCTGTTCGCCTCCGCCAACCACGATCCTGCCCAGTTCACCGACCCAGAACGACTAGACATTACCCGAACCAACAACCGACACCTCGCCCTCGCCGCCGGCATCCACTTCTGCCTCGGCGCCCACCTCATCCGCTGCCAAATGGCGGCGGTGTACTCCGCACTACTCCGTAAAGCACCACACATGCGGTTGCTGGCCGAGCCACAATGGGGTCCCGGCTACAACATTCGAGGCGTGCTCGCACTGCACGTCGCGGTATAGGAGAGCCAGGGGGCCGGGTGGCCCGGGGGGCGGGGCTAGCTCACCGTCCATTCGTTGGCGTTCCAGGTGACGCCATCCCCGGCGCGCCGGTACACGCTGTCGATGGTGCTGGTGTAGGCCCAGATGAGGGGGACCTGGAAAAGCGGGAGTGACACCAGATCATCGGCCAGGAGCCGATCGGCTTTCACCAAGGCATCCGTCTGCGCGGACTCGGAGTACTCCGTCTCCGCGACACCCAGCGCAGCATCGAGGGCAGGATTGCTGTAATGCTGGTCGTTGAGCGCGCCCTTGGTGGCATAGCGGTCAGCCAGGGACCACACTCGGGAGGTACGCGAGCTTGCCCTCAGGGCGACGTCGAACCGGCCACGCACCACCGCATTATCCAGACCACCCGGAACGGCCCCGTCAGCGATCTGCATCCCGGCCTGCCGGCATTGCTTCCTGATCAGCTCTACTTCCCGGGAGTGGGCCGGCGAACCATCGTGGCTGATGGCGAAGGACAATCGCGTCCCACCACGGGAGTACACGCCGTCGGGACCCAGCACCCACCCCGCTCGCTCCAGCGTCACCTGCGCCTTCCGGGCGTCGGCGACCATTTTGTCAGAATAGAGGTCGACGTAGGCCGCCTCGTCGGGAAAAAACGCGAGACTTCCCAGCGGCTGAGCATCCGGGCGTACGCCGCGGACCAGTTCTTCGACCAGTTTGTTTCGATCGACGCACTGGGCGAAGGCGCTCCGGATGACCGGATCCCGAAACAGTGGGCTGGCGAGGTTGAAGTCCAGGTGCTCGACGGTGGGGCCGCCCCGCACCTCAAAGATCACGCCCCGACCCGACAGTGCCCGCAGCCGATCGGCCAGCAGCGGATCAGCGGGCGGTTGCACGACCTGGAACCGCCCGGTCGCCAAGCCCTGCACCGCGGCGGCGCCGTCCGCGACGGACGTGAGCACGATCATCGCCGGGCCTCCGGGGTTACCCACCCAGGCCTTGTTGCGGGTCAGCACGGTCTGCGTGCCCGACGTCGAACTGTCGAACTGATAGGGGCCCGAGGCCGGCATCGTCCTGGCGTCGAAACCGATCCATCTATTGTTCCAGAAGTCACCGGCCTTCTTCAGCTCGGCCGGTGAGGACGTCGCGGTCAACGCGGTAATGTCCGCGATCCCGGTCTCCCGCTCCAGGATATGCGCGGGCAGGATGGCGTGATGGATATAGTTCCGACGCCAGTCGGCGTAGGATGAGCGGTAGGTCTCAACAAAGGTATTCTCGTCGCGACACGCAGCGGTAACCCGGTTCAGTCCCACCCGGCCCAACCCTCGGGTGCTCGCCGGCGTGAAGTAGGGCGTGGTGCCGCTACCCGCGAGCCAGGCCAGGTAGAAATCGTGGCAGTTCCAGGGCTGCCCATCCGACCACCGGACATTTGGTTTGATCTTGTACGTGACGACCTGAGGGTTTTGCGAGGTCACCTCGGCGGACACCAACACGTCGGAGTTGAGCAAAAACCTCCCGTTTGCCTCGACGATGAACGGGTCTACCAGCACCTGGTCGAGCACCAAGGCGTTGTCCGGGTTGTTGTTCATCTGCTCCGTCGTGTTGTTGTACGCGGAGAACGGTGCCTCATGCGCGATGCGGACCGCCGGCCCGCCTGGCACCAACGGGGCGCGATACGACCCGTCTCCCCGGTCACCACGGGCCCGGATATCCACCGGCCCGCCGCCCCCGGAGTGGTCAGTCCCGCTGGCCGCCACACAACCGGTGACCAGGACGGCAAGGCAGGCAATCACCACCAGAATCCTGATCAGGAGCCGGCTGCGCCGCGACGTTCCCCTCACCGGAGACCTCCTGGTATCACCGACGGAGCTGCCAGCGGGCTGCGTCGTCGAGCGGACCTTCCAGCGGCGTACCCGGGATCACGCCCTGCAGCTGACTGGTGGGAATGAGCAGCGAAGCCGGCTGGTAGAGCGGGATCGTCACGGCCCGCTGCCACAGCGCCGTCTCGATGGTGGGCGGGAGGAGGGCCGCCGGGTCGTCCTGGGTGAGGGCCCGCTCGATCATTGGCTGCAGGGCCAGGTCACAGAGTTCCGCCGGGTTGGGCGGCGCCGGCGCCAACTTGGCGGGGACCACCAACGGGCAGCCAGACCAGGACGCCAACTGGGTGGCGGGATGACCGGCCGCAGGCTGCGGCAGCACGACAATGTCGACCCCTGGATCGGCCACCGCGGGAATGCTCATCCCGGCACCCCGTCCCCCCGAGGACATCACGTCGGCGCCCGGGCCCAGCATGGTGCCGTAGAGCTCGTCGGAGTCGATTTCCTTCAGCTCAGCATCGATCCCGGCGGTCCGGAGTTGAGCGACCACCCGGGCCGCGAGCGTACCGTACGGCTCGCGGTTCGCCGCCGCCGCGACCACCAGGTGCAGGGGCCGACCTGCACGTTCCCACCCCGCTGGAGTACGGGTGTAGCCGGCCTCGGTGAGCAACGACCGAGCTGTCTGCGGTGCCGGCGCCACCGGGACACCGGTGGCCGGCGCGGTGGCGTGATACCCCGGCGCGGACGGGGCGAGCACCTCCGAGTCGGCTCGCAGCGCCGCAGAAGGCCCGCTGGCGACGCCGGTGGCGATCAGAGCGGGACGGTCCAGCACCGCCGCCACCGCGGTGCGCACCCGCTGGTCGCTCAGCAGGTGGCTGGCCGGGCGCAACAGCACGGAGACGAGCACCGGTTGCGGCACAACCGTGGGAGTTACGCCGAGGTCGGCCGCACGCAGCAGCGACTCGGTGATGGCGTTGGGACGGCTGAACAGGGCACCCTGCGCACCCCCGGTGCGCAGGGCCTCGATGAGAGCCGCTTCGCTGCTCTGGCGGAACCGGATCCGGTCCACCTGTGCGGGGGTGTCCCAGTACCGGTCGTTGCGCTCCAGCACGATCTCGCCGCGGGAGCGGTCCAGCGAGGTCATCGTGAAGGGACCGCCGGACACTGGGAAGCCGTCATCCAGCGCGGTGCGCCACCCGCCCGGCGCGTCCTTGAGCAGGTGCGCGGGGAGCAGGTGGCGGAACAGGGTGCGCCACCCGGCATAGGGCCGGTCAAAGACCACCTCGACGGTCTTGCCGCCATCAGCGGCTACCACCTGGTCGATCAGCTGGTAGCCGGCCGAGTCCACCACCCCCGACTGGGTGCGCATCTGCTGAGCGAGGTAACCGAAGTCCTCCGCGGCGATGGGGGTGGTATCCGACCATTGGGCATTGCGCCGGATCCGGTAGGTGACGGTGAACGGTTCGGTATTCGTGACCTCGGCGGAGGTCAGCAGCGTGTGGTCGAGCACCCACTGCTCCCTCGGATTCTGGTGGCCGATCAGAGTCTGGTGGAACGCCGAGGGCAGCAGCAGGCCAGCGACCGCCTCCGAAAGGGGCGTCAGGTCAGCCAGGGTGTGTGGGTTGAAACCACCGATCAGCTGATCCACCCCGAACACCACCTCCCGCACGGGCGGCGCGGGGGCGGGAGGTGCCAGCACGGAGGGCGAGGACGCAGCGGGGTGGCGGGGTGCGAGCAGCGCAGGCGGCTGCGGGGTGCACGCGACGAGAGCGGCCCCGGCGATCAGCGCCGTCACCACCCTGCCTGCGCCGCCGGGGGTTCTCACAAGGCGACATGCTGCCGCACGGCGATCGCCCAAGATGCACTCGGGGTCAGTGCCGCCAGTGACGGCTAGGCCCGCGCCGCCCGGGCTCGCTGCCGGCCGCGTTCGGTGGGGTCCAGGATGAGCTTGCGCACCCGTACCACGTCGGGAGCCACCTCGACGCACTCGTCGGGGGCGCAGAACTCCAGTGCCTCCTCCAGCCCGAGCACCCGCGGTCGAGCCAGCCGCTCGAGTTCCTCACTGGTGGAGGAGCGCATGTTGGTGAGCTTGCGCTCCCGGCACACGTTGAGGTCCAGGTCCTCAGCGCGGGGGTTCTCGCCGACCACCATGCCGGCGTAGACCGCCGCGCCGGGCTCCACGAAGAAGGTGCCCCGATCAGCCAGCTGCGCCAACGCGTAGCCGGTGACCACCCCGGAGCGGTCGGCGACCAGCGACCCGCAGCGACGGGTGCGCAGCTCACCAGCCCACGGGCGGTAGCCGTCGAAGACGTGGTGGACGACACCGGTGCCTCGGGTGAGGGTGAGGAACTCGGTGCGAAAGCCGATCAGCCCCCGGGAGGGCACCGTGAACTCCAGCCGCACCCAGCCCTCGCCCGAGGTCGCACCCAGCTGGTGCACCCGGCCCTTACGGGTGGCCAGCAGCTGGGTCACCGCGCCGACGTGCTCCTCGGGCACGTCCACGGTGAGGTGCTCAAACGGTTCATGCCGCGCACCGTCCACGACGCGGGTGAGCACCTGAGGTTTGCCGACGGTGAGCTCGAAACCCTCGCGCCGCATGGTCTCCACCAACACGGCCAGCGCCAGCTCACCACGACCCTGCACTTCCCAGGTGTCCGGCGATGCGGTCGGCGACACCCGGATGCTGACATTGCCGACGAGCTCGGCCTCCAGCCGGTTGCGCACCAGGCGAGCGGTGAGCTTGCGCCCCCCGCCGCGGCCCGCCAGCGGGCTGGTGTTGATCCCGATCGTCATCGCGATCACCGGCTCGTCCACGGTGATCCGGGGCAGCGGGCGCGGATCGTCGAGGTCGGCGAGGGTGTCCCCGATGGTGATCTCCGCGATTCCCGCGATGGCGATCAGGTCACCGGCCGTCGCGCTGGCTGCCGGGAGGCGATCGAGCCCCTCGGTGCGCAGCAGTTCGGTGATCCGGACCGGCCGGATCGACCCGTCCTGGCGACACCACGCCACGGTCTGGCCCTTGTGCAGCCGCCCGGCACGCAGCCGGCACAGCGCGATCCGGCCCAGGAAACTCGACGCGTCGAGGTTGGTGACGTGCGCCTGCAACGGTGCCTGCGCATCACCCGCGGGCGGTGGCACGTGCCTGAGGATGGTCTCGAACAGCGGCGTGAGGTCCGGGGCGTCCGGCAGCTCGCCATCGCGCGGAGGGATCAGGCTGGCGCGTCCGGCCCGGGCGCTAGCGTAAAGCACCGGCATGTCCAACACCGCCTCGGCGGCCCCGTCCTCGAGGCCTTCCAGGTCCGCGGCGAGATCCAGCAGCAGGTCCTGGGTCGCCTCGACCACCGCCGCGATCCGGGCGTCCGACCGGTCCACCTTGTTGACCACGAGCACGACCGGCAGGTGCGCGGCTAACGCCTTGCGAAGCACGAAGCGGGTCTGCGGCAACGGGCCCTCGCTGGCGTCGACGAGCAGCAGCACCCCGTCCACCATGGACAACCCACGCTCCACCTCGCCCCCGAAATCGGCGTGCCCGGGGGTGTCCACCACGTTGATGGTCACCGCGCCCTCGGGGGTGAAGTAGGTGAGCGCGGTGTTCTTGGCCAGGATCGTGATGCCCTTCTCCCGCTCCAGATCACCGGAGTCCAGCACGCGATCCACCTCGGTGCGCCCGGCGACGGCGCCGGTCTGGCGCAGCATGGCGTCCACCAGGGTGGTCTTGCCATGGTCGACATGCGCCACGATGGCGATGTTGCGCAGGTCGGTGCGCACGCGAAGGGGGGCGGCGGTGGGCACGCGGGAACTCCTCGAAGGATACGGTGAACCTCCACGTTAACAGCAGCCCGCACGCCCGCCACCAGCGCGATGGCGGCCACGGTCGGCTATCCTGCGGCGATGGCCCCTGCCAGTGACGCTGCCCGTAACGCCGGGGATGACCTGACCATCAGCGCCGAGACCGTCATCGACATGCTCGTCGGTGAAGCTCCGCTGGAGGCAGAGGGCATCCGATTCCTGCTTAACGCGCTGACCTGGGCCACCGATGAGGTGCTGGGCTTTCTTTCCGGCCGGATCGAGTGCCACACCGCCCAGGGCGGGAGTATCGAGCCGCAGCTTGCGGCGCTGCGCTCGCAGGCGCGAAGCCGGGAGGAGAAGGCTGCCCTCGCGCTGCTGGCCGCCCGCGCTGCCGAAGGCGCCGGGGATGCCGCCACCGCCCGCGACCTGCTGGACGAGGCGCTGACGCTGCGCCCCGGGCTGGAGCCGGCCTTGCATGACGCCGCCCAGTACGCCGCCACGCGCGGAGACTACGTGACGGCGGACCGGTACCTGCGCCGCGCCCAACTTCCCAGCCCGGTGCGAGCGGGGCTAAGCGAGGCCATCGCCGCCACCACGGCAGCCCGCGAGATGGGAAGGAACAACCCGTGCCCGTGCGGGTCCGGCCGGAAGTTCAAGGCCTGCTGTCAGCGCACCGCGCAGCCGGCCCTGAGCGCGCGAGCCCAGCTCGTCTACGCCCTGGCGGGCACCTACGCCGAGCGCGCCCCGGGCCTGGAGGTAATCAGGCCGCTACTCGAACGCACCGAAGACCCTCAGCAGTACGCGATGTTCGTGCTGGATCTCGTGCTGTTCCAGGGCGGGCTGGTGAACCGGTTCCTCGCCACCCGAGGGCACTGGCTGCGCCCCGAGGAACGCCAGCTCCTCGAGGACTGGCGAAAAATCCCGGTCACCCTCTACGAGGTGCTCGACGTCGTGTGGGACACCGGCATCACGTTGCGCGCCCTGCCCGATGGGGACCCGATCCAGCTGAGTGACAAGCTGTTCTCGCAGTTCACCCACCGGTTGGAGCTGTTCTGCGGCCGGGTGCTGCACGACGGCACCGATCCTTGGCTGCTCGCGCTGCCGGTGCGGGTGGCCCGTCACCGCCGCCGCGAGCTGATGGGCCTGCTCGCCACGGGTCCCTCGGTGGAGCAGATCGTGGACTTCTTCGCTCCCGAGCCTCCCGCCCAGCTGCGCAACAGCGATGGTGAGGATCTCTACGACTGCAGCGTCACCTACCAGGTGCCCGACCCGGAGCAGACCTTCGAGCAGCTCGTCCAACGGCTGAGCCACACCGATGACGATGTGATCGATTGGCAGCGGTGCCTGCCCGACGGGCGGGTGGTGAGCCTGGGGCAGGTTCACCGGGACGGCGCGGAGTTCACCGTCACCGCGAACTCGCTGGCCCGGCTGGCCGGACTCGAGGCCCACCTGCGCGCCCTCGCCCCCGACGCCGTCGAACGGGACCGGCGCGCCGAGCGCCTCGGCCCGGAGCCCGAGGGCCACCCAGTCCGAACCGTCATTATGGAAAGCTACGTCCTTGAGGCAAGCTCCCCTACCGATGCGGCCGAGGCCGCCGAGGACCTGAGCCGCGTCACCGAGACAAGCTGGCTCGACACCCCCGGGGTGATCGGTGATCTGAGCCCGCGGGAGGCCGCCGCCTCGGCCGACCCTGCCGTGCTCACCGAACTGCGCAGCACGGTCGATGACGTCGAAGCTACCCTGCGGCAAACCCAGCGCGCCGGGAACCCCACGACGGGCCTGATGAGCCCGCAGCGCCTCCGCGACGCGCTGGGCCTGTCTGACAGGATCGAAGCATGACGACGCTTCTGGACGACGAGCAGGTGGCGGGTGCCCTGGCGGGGCTCACCGACTGGCAGCGCGATGGTGACGCGATCGTGCGCGCCGCGAAGCTGCCCAGCTTCCCGGCGGCCATCGAGGCGGTCCGCGCGGTGGCCGAGATCGCCGAAGCCCGCAACCATCACCCCGATATCGACATCCGCTGGCGCACCGTGACCTTCCGCTGCAGCACACATTCCCAGGGCGGGATCACCAGTCTGGACATCGAGCTCGCCGGGGAGATCGACCGGGTGCTGGCCGACGCGATGAGCTGAGCGATCCTCACTCGTCGCTACACCGGTGGCTGAGGATCATACTGGATATCACGCCGCACCTGCTGTGCTCGTCGCGTGCCGGCAAGCCGAGCGAGGAGGTGCAGCGCCATGTCGATCCCCGCGGATACCCCGGCCGACGTGATCACGTCGCCGTCATCGACAAAGCGGTCATCGGGCCGAAGCTGCACCGTAGGGTCCAACTCCTGCAGGTGCGCCAACGCTGCCCAGTGTGTAGTGGCCGGTCGTCCGCGCAACAGACCCGCGGCGGCGTAGACCAAAGATCCAGTACAGACACTGGTCATGAGCGTGCCGTCCTGGCTGCGGCGGCGTACCCAGTCCAACCGCGCAGCGTCCTCGAGCTGCGGCCGGGTGCCCTGCCCACCGGGGTAGACGAGCACGTCGAGCTTCGGGCGATCGGCTTCTCCGTGCTCCGCCCGCACCGTCATGCCCTTGGCGCAGCGAACCCACCCGCCCCGCTCGGAGAAGGTGACGACCCGCCAGCCGTCGTCGGGCCAGGTCCGAGTCCAATAGGACAACACTTCCCAAGGCCCGACAGCGTCAAGCTCCTCGACGTCGGTGAACAGGAAGATGCCGATATGCCGTGCGGTGCGCACCGTGCCTACCCCTGCCAGATCTCATCCAGCGCGACAGCAAACTCCCGAGCAGCCTCGTCCGGATGCAGCCGTAGCCGCGAGAGCGCCAGGTGATAGACCTCCTCATCACTGCGCCGACCGATCACCCACACCACGACTACTGATCCGTCCGGGTCAACCCGGTAGACGATGCGGTAGTCACGATCACCGACCACCAGCTTTCGGAACGTCGTAAGGTTGCCGCGCAACCTGCTACTGAGCGGTGATCCGCGCTTCTCCGGTTCGCTCTGCAGCTTCTGGAGGCCCTTCAAGACGATGACGCGCGCGGCCCCATCCAGGTCATGAAGATCCTCCCGCGCGTCCTCGGTCAGCAGAACTTCGGCCATCATCCGCTGGCCTCAGTCGTCCGCCAGGCTGTCAAGGTCGACGCCAAGCTCGGCGGCGACCTCGTCCAAGCGGTACCGCCTGCCGCTGTCCGCCACCGTTCGCGCCAGCGCCACGCTTAACAGGCGCAGGTTACCCTCCAACTCCTCCAGGCGCGCAAGCCGCTCAACGGCGTCAATACCGACCACCGCGGCAACGGCCTTGTTATTCCGAAGCAGGACCTGAGTTCGCCCCCGCACAGCATCCTGAACCAGCCGCGACACACCTCTGTTGCTGGCCTCGGTCACACTGATCAAGTCTTGGGTTTCGACGTTCACCGCTCGCTCCCTCCCACGCGATACCCAGGATTCTACCCAGAAAGTGCGGTGGCACGGCAAGCAGGTGCGCGGCCGCGCCACGCTCCGACCTAGGGACGCACCGGTCGAATGATCAACGGACGGGCGGAAGTACACTGCAACGGCACTGTCGTGCTGTCCGGCTATCGACGCAAGAGCTGCGGGGTGGGCCTGCTACGACACCGGTCAGCACGGGCTGGCGCAGCGCTACACCCAGGCAAGCAGCGTGACCTGGAGGCCGCCGCTGCCCACGGCATAGCGGCAATCCACCTGGCCGAGGGCCTGTCCTCGACCCTCAATGTTGATCGTATCCGCGATCTCGCTGGGCAGATGAAGCCACACACCAAGCTCTCGACAGTAGGGGAGTTCTTGAAGCGCGCGCAAGGGGTTCGCGACGGTGTAACGGGCGGTTCGTTCACGACGACCAGGCTTCGTTGCGGCGGCGCGCCAAACCTAGGAGAGCGAGCCCGATGTAGATCATCTCGTCATCGCCGGGCTGGACATCGAGCTCGCCGGGGAGATCGACCGGGTGCTGGCCGGCGCGATGAGCTGACGAAACGCTACGCCCGGCGCGCTGCCTGACTTACCTCGTCATGGGCACTCACCGTGAGACAGCGTACAAAGAGGCAGTTATCGGTCGTTTCTTCTCAAGCGGCTGCTATCGGAAGCTCGCCCACTCTCTCGGCCGATCATCGAGCCAACCCACAGAACAGTAGGTAGGTCCCAGTCTCAGCTTCGTGCTGTACTGTTACGTAACAGGCAAGTTACCAGACGGTAGAAGAGGAAACGGGAGTTCGGGTCAGTCATGATCCTATGGCGGGACATGCTGTTGGGCGGCTGAGCGAGGAGGGGCGTTGGCGAAGAGCTTAGCCGAGTGGATAGCCACAGACGTTGAGTCGGCGAAGGACAAGTCGGTAAGGTGGCTGTCGGAGCATTACTTTTTCCGTGACCCACCGCGGCCGACCTACTCGGATGTGTCGTATTTCTTCTCGCCAGCGGACGGGATCATCTTGTATCAGAGGGTGGTGACGTCGGGAGATGATCCTCTCGTTGAGATCAAAGGACGGCCGTACTCGCTACACGATGCGATGCGCGACGCCGCTTATGATCGACCAAGCTTGGTGATTGCCATCTTCATGACGTTCTACGATGTGCACATCAACCGAGTACCGTATGCCGGGTTGCTGTCGTACCGCTACCTGGAGCCGATTGATACTTATAACCACCCGATGCTTGACGTGGAGAAGGGACTGCTCGAAGCTCAAGTATCATTAAGCGACGCGGAGTATCTTCACCACAACCAACGGATGCTCAACCGTTTCTACTCGGTCCAGCTCGGCCAATCTTACTACGTTTTACAGGTTGCCGACTACGACGTGGACTGCATTGTCACATTTGACGTTCGACAGCATCAGCCACGTCTGCAGGGTGAGCGGTTCTCGCAAATTAGGTTCGGGTCTCAGGTCGATCTGATCGTACCATTGTCCCCTCGACAAGACTTCATCCTCCTGCAGGAGGTTGGCCATCACGTCGAGGCTGGCATCGACCCTTTAATCGCCATTCGCTCAAGAGAAGATGGCGTGTGAAAAAATGAGCGATGACTTAGTTCTACTAGCGGAGCAGTCGCTATCGGTCCCGCCGACGGCAGACCAGGTCGTTGTGGTGGAGCCTGCGCATCAGAAGGAGCCATTAGCTGCGTGGAACCCGACCCAGCTCGAGCGTCCCGCCTTCTTAGTCAACGCGCCGTTCTCCTTCGCTACCGACGTGGCCAACAACGTGTGGATGCAGGAGTTGGACGAGACCCAACGCAAGCCCGACCATCGCCGAGCGATGACACAGTTCCTGGAGATGTACCGCTACCTAGCGTCCGAGGCGCTCGTCTACGTCCTGCCCACCCCACGCAACTGTGGGCTGCAAGACCTGGTGTTCACGGCCAACCTTGGGGTCGTCTTGGAGCATGTTGACAGCAAGGACGTCGTCGTGCTGTCGAACTTCACATCGGAGCCTCGGCGCGGGGAGACCCTGGTGGGCAAGCGGTACTTCGCCACAATGGGTTATCAGACCTATGTCCCGCCGTGGAGGTTTGAGGGTGAAGCTGAGCTCAAGCACCTGCACGGCAACGTTTACATCGGCGGCTACGGGCAGCGTTCCGAGAGAAATACCTACGAGTGGATGTCACGATCCTTCGACATGACGGTCATCCCCGTCATGCATGACGACCCCTACCTGTATCACCTCGACTGCAGCGTCTTCCCCATTACTCGCGAGGACACCATCGTCTGTACAGAACTGTACGATGATGACGTCGTGGCTCAGATAGAGCACCACACGAACATTATTGACGCCTCGCTCGACCACTGTTACCCAGGCATCTGCAACTCGGTTCGGCTGGCCAACACGGTCGTCAATGCGTCCCATATCCATGAGCTAAAATCCGGTACGGACGAGTACGCCGAGGAGCTGGCGAAGAATCGTCGTCTGGAAGACATCGCCGCCGAGCTGGCGCTCGAAGTGAGCTACCTTAACCTGAGCGAGTTCCACAAGGGCGGTGCCTTGCTGTCCTGTATGGTGATGCACCTCAATCACCACTCCTACACATTCAAGCTGGTGTAGCCACGGCCAATGCTGTTCAAACGCTCAGCAGGACCGTCTGGACGGTCTCGTGGCCGCTATTGTTCGTGGCAGTTAGCGAGACAGTCATACACGTCATGGACACTGCGTTCCTCGGTCGGGTGGGCACGGCCGAACTCGCTGCGTTTGCACTCGCAGATACCCTGTTCGACGCTTTGATCGTCCCAGTGGTTGGGCTCGCCGAGGCGATGCAAATCGTCATCGGCCGACGCGTAGGTCAGCGGCGAGAAGACGCCATCGGGCCGACCTTTCTCCGTGGCATGCTCCTTATCCTGGTTGTATCGACGATGGTTGCGGCGGTTCTCCATTTCGGTGCGCCGATTATTAGTCAAACATTCAGCCAGACCCCGATGCTCGCCGACCGCATGGAGCACTTTCTCCGCATCGCAGCTTACGGCGTCGTCTTCTTCTCGCTCAGTCTTGGCTACAGCGCGCTATACGTCGGGTTCGCGCGAACGGTCATCCTCACCGCTGCTACTATCCTGCTCACCGGCACCAACTTCCTCCTGAGCTACGCGCTGATCCTCGGCAGACTGGGACAGGCCAGACTCGGCATTGAAGGCGCCGCGTGGGCGTTCGTCATAGCCGAGTTGGTCACCTTTATATTCCTCACCGTCTACACGGCAGCCAAAAAGGTGGTGGGGCGAAAACAGGCCGTTGCCGTACGCGCGGCAACAGCCGCCCCCGCCTTTGGTCCGCTGCTGCGACTGTCGCCGCCGGTCGCACTGCAGGCGCTCCTTGAGGCACTGCGCTGGCTTGCGTTCTTTGTGATTGTCGAGCAGGTCAGCGAGCAGGCCCTTGCTTGGTCAAACGTCGTCTACGCCTATTATCTGGTCCTGCTCATCCCGTCCGACGCTGTCGGGGAGGGCACGCACTCGCTCGTCAGCAATCTGATCGGGCAAGGCCGGACGGGTGAGGTCGTGCGATTGACGGGACAAGCAACTCGGATCACCTACATCATTACAGCCCCGATAGCGACGCTTGCTCTCCTCGCGCCAGACCGAGTCGTCGCCTTGTTTACTGACAACCCCGCAGCCCCCGCCGGCGCAGCACCCAGCCTGCGAGCCGTCGCGATCATCATGATGCTGGTCGTCCCCGCCGAGATATCGCTCGCCGCAGTCGCTGGCACCGGTGCTACCAAAGGTGCCTTCGTTGTTGAACTGATCCTCAGCGTGGCGCTGCTCACGTGTGCTTACATCGCGGCCATCCCCCTCGCCTTGTCCTTGCCCTGCGTCTGGATATCACTAGGAGTCGCCGCACTCGTTGCCCTCGTATTGTCGTACCGGTGGCTAACCGGCAAACAGGTGAAACACGTCTGACCGGCGGCCGAAGGGTCGCCATCGTCGGCTCGGGTCCGGTCGCCTGAACCGGCCCGCCTCGCGGCCCCGGTCAGAAACATCGAGATTAGATAGCGCGGCGTCCCAGGAGGACGAGCCCAATGTCGATCATCTCGTCGAGAAACCGGAAGGCTCTGAGGTCGCCCGTCAGCGACTTGGGCGGATCGGAGATGAGGGTGTCCTCGCGCACCAGTCGAGCAAAGTCGACCTGCTTGGGAAGGCTCGCATCGGCGTGCGCCATGACCGCTAGGGCCTCTTGAGCGAGGATCCCGTAGCCGATGGTGGTCGGGTGTATGCCATCGAGCGCGACGAGACCTCCTTGGGTGCGCCCTGAGGCGTCGGATTCGAAGAACCGGGTGTCCGGCTGCGGGGTGAGCATCGCGAGAGCGGGGGGTAGCTTGTAGGCCTTGGCGTCCCACCAAGAGGGACGGCTGTCGGGGCTGTTGATGTAGCGCCGGTAGGCGAGCCGGTCCAGCAGCCCGCACAGGTCCAGGACCAGCCAGTCTCTGGGCTGCTTAGCGGTGCGTGCCGCATACACCAGTCGCTTGATCGAGTAGTTGTACTGGTCGATCGCGGAGTCGATCGCCCGCGCTTGTTCCCCAGTCAGATACGGGTTGACCGCAGGGTTGAACTCGGCGTCCGTGATCCAGGCGTGGGTGTAGCGGGCGAAGTAAGGCGAACCGCTGGGCTTGGTCCCGAGTCCGCGGGCAATAGGGGCAACGGTCACGTGCGGGACGGTGACCCAGATGACGCGGCGGGCGTTGATCTCGGCGATACGGTCCCGCAACTCCCCGAGCTCGGTCTCGAAGTCGGAGGGAGTGGAGACCGTGTAATCCGAGCTGTCGGGACCGGTGCTCCACACCAGTTGCAAGTTCACGACGCTTGCCAGCGCGTTGTTTGAGCCCAAGGCGACAATGAGCGTGTCAATACCGCCGTCCTGCCCGAGCCACCGTGCAGCGTCCACCATCGTCGTGGGGTTGGGAACGCCAGGAGTGGCCACCGCAGGCCCTTGCAGGGTGATCAGCATGGCTCGATCTTGGTGGTGCGAGACCAGCGGTGAGAACACGGCCTGCGCGTCCGACCCCGACGTCACCGCCGCCAATGCTGCACCGACCGTGCGCGTGTAGGCGTCCCGCACATCGAACCCGTAGACGGCAAGGTTGTCATGATAGGAGGCACTCGGGCCCGGGAGGATACTTCCCGGTCCGTGTTCCCAGTAGCTCTTGACATGAGAAACAGCAACCGTGACGGTCAGTGCCTCCCGGAGCTGCCGGACGCCGATGGGGCTCCCGGCTCTGGCAGCGTCAATACCGCGAACAACTGCCTCCAGGTTCAGCGGCAGACCCGGGCAGTCCACCGGGCCAGGGAACTGCGGGTAGGTAAAGTCATTCTCACCCAGGCCGATCGTCTCGGCGAGAATCGCGGGCCAGGACAATCGGGTATCGGTGATGGCGAAGCTCTTGAAGCCCATCGTGAGCGAGTCACCCACGGTGACCAGCCGGTGTTTGGGCAGCGCGCCGCCACCCCCAGCAGCCCCGGCTCCCGCTCCCGCCACGGCGATGCCGAGGTCTGATTCGTCGGGCAGCAGCGGCTCCGGTGCCTCCGACCGGATCTGCAGGTCAGCAGGGGATCCCGGAGGTGCCGGCACCTGCCCGGGTGGGACGTCAACGGGGGGTGGGGCCAGCGGGATCACCCTGCCGTCCCGGAATCTGGGCTCGGGTTCTCCGCTCCCTGGTGGTGTAGACCGCGACACTGCGCTCTCCGATGTGATCAAACAGACAAACTGGCCATTTGTCACCCTACCTCACCGCGATTAGCGTAGCTGTACTGCCTAGGCTGTCCCTGAACCCAAGTGCCCCCAACGTCGGTCTTGTCGAGCTCATGGTTCTGTAGCCTTGGGCCGGTGAGGAGCTTCGGTGGACGTTGACGACGACGCGCGCACGGTCGGCCGACTGGTACGCCAGATCCGGAACTCACGGGGCAAGTCGCTGGAGGTGATCTCCGGACTGTCCGGAATCAGCAGGTCGAGCCTATCCCGCATCGAGCGTGGAGAACGCGCCCTCGACAGCCGATCCGAGACCGTGGCCCTGGCGAACGCGCTCCAGATCTCCCCCACTGAGCTAACCAGGCTGCCAGTGCCAGCACCGGCCAACGGGGACAAAGACGCCGTCGTCACGGTGATACGGCGCGCCCTGATCGCGGTCAGCCGCGGCGACCCAGGCGGGCAGGTAATCCCCCTCAACGCGCTGCGGACCCGAGTGGAGGCCGTAGCGGCCGCTCAACGTGAATGTGATTACGATCAGGTCGGCCGCGCGCTGCCCGCACTGATCCGAGACGTCCACACCAGCATGGCAGCCGGGCGGGACATGGGCGAGTTGCTCGCCTTGGCGGTGCTGCTGCACGTACAAGATACGCACGCCTTCTTGCATGAGGTAGGCGCATCGCCTGACCTGCGCTGGCAAGCCGCCATGCTGGCGCGGCAGGCTGCCCACGAGCACGGTGCCCCCGAGATGCTCGGCCTGGCCGCGTTCGGCGCGGCGAACGGGCTGCTGGCGGCCGGTGAGTTCGACATGGCGCAAGCCGAGCTCGATGCTGTGGTCGTGCCGAGGACCACAAAAGCCGCTGAGCAGCTTGATGGCATGTTGGCGCTGTCCCGATCGCTGGTGGCCGCTGCGGACAACCGCCCCGGGGACGTGACTACCTCGTTGGAGCAGGCAAGCGAGCTAGCGCAGCGTACCGGTCAGGGCAATGCTTATTGGCTGGGCTTCGGGCCGACGAATGTCGGGAGGTGGCGGATGGCAGTAGCGCTGGAAGCTCGGGACTATCCGCTGGCGGCCAGTATCGCGGAAGGGTTGCGGCCCGAACTGCTCCCCACTGCCATACGGGCCGGCTACTGGGCCGACTACGGGCGGGCGCTGGCCCGGCTGCGGGGACGTCAGGACGACGCCGTGCGGGCGCTACGGCGGGCAGAGCGGATATCACCAGCCCGGGTGCAGCGCCACCCGTTCGTCCGCGGGGTGCTCGCCGAGCTGCTGCCCAAGTCACGCCGGGATGCGGTGGGGCGGGAGCTGCGGGGGATGGCCTACCGGGCGGGTCTGCCCGGATAGCCCAACCTGTGGTTTCTCTGGGCAGAGAGACCATGGGCTTAATCGCGGTCATGCTCGTCAACCGTGACCAACGACGCCAATGTCTGCGATCCATAGGTGATCACGACACGCACCGCGGCGAGCTGGCTTCCGATGGCACTGTGACCGCCTCGTGCGGCGTGAGGTTCACGCCGCAACCGCTCCCGTTCGGTCGCGTGAGCCTGCCCGGTCATCCGTACGACCGCGACCAGATATGCCCGGCATGTGCCACCCCCTCCCCGAAGCCGGGTCACTGGTCGCCCCCGTAAGTGGCGTCGGGGTGGATCACGGGTGCTACCGTGGTAGGCTTTTGGTATGACCGCGACCAAACGTAAGATATCGGTGTCTCTCGATGAGAACCTCATCGCGGAACTTGAAGCAGGCGGGGAAGCCCTATCCGGGCAGATCAACGAGGCGGTACGCGCCGAGATCGAGCGTCGCAGGCGTAGTCGTCTGCTGTCGGAGTTCCTTGACGCGCTGGACGCCGAGCGTGGTCCGGTCGATGAGCAGTTGGTCTCGAAATACACCCGGTTGCTAGCGTGAGCGGACCTGTTGTCCTTGACGCTGAGGCGTTCTCTTCACTGGCTGGGCGCCCGACACCACGTGAGCGCGAGGTTCGTGCCGCGATGCGAGCCGCCGACCGGTTGGGGCGTGATGTGGTCGTGCCCACGGTGATCCTTGCTGAGCTATACCGCGGTCCTCGGCACAGCCAGCTCGTCGACTCGTGCCTGTCCCGGGAGACCGGCATGCGGGTCCGTGACACCGACCGGCGTCTGGCTCGCTTGATCGGGGGAGTACTGGCGGGTGCGGGTGCCGGATCAGACCATCTCGCCGACGCACACCTGGTCGCCGTCGCGGTTGAGATGGGCGGGGGGCTGATCTTGACCGGGGACGAGAGCGACCTGCAGCGCCTCGCCGCGCCGTATCCCAACATTCTGGTCGAGCCCCTGCCCTGAGCACGTCTGCGCGGTCTGGTCAGGTCGCGTTGTGGAAGATGATGCCCAGAACATACCGCTGTCCTGAGTGGATGGTGCTCACGCCGTGGCGGATGGCGACTCTCCGGTAGCCACGCGCTGCGGGGATCGGGCGGTGCCGCACGGGGAAGATCAGTCCCTGCCCGAGTCCGGGCCTGGCTACCATCGCCCGGGACTGCTGGCGTGGCCGGTTCTCGACGAACACGCTCTCCCCGCCGGTGAAGTCCTCCTCCGGGGTGTTGAGCAGGATGGCTACCTGGAGCGGGAACGTCAGGTTTCCGTAGATGTCCTGGTGCAGGCAGTTGTATCCGCCGGGCCCGTAGCGCAGCACCAGGGGGGTCGGTTTGTGCTGGCCGGCCTTGGCGCATTCGTCGAGCAGCGTGGTCAGCTCGGGGGGAAACTCGCGCTCGCCCAGCCGCGCTGCCCACCTGTTCGCCATCCCGGCCAGCGGGGGGTACAGGCTGGTGCGCAGCGCGTTGACCAGTGGTTGCAGCGGCTCGGTGAAGTAGCGGTAACTCCCCTCACCGTAGGCGTGCTGGGCCATCACGACGGTGCTGCGGAACACCTCATCGCGGTCGAACAGGGCGATCACCTCAGCGCACTGCTCGGCGCTGAGCAGTGGTGGGGTGAGCGCGAACCCTGAGTTGTCCAGCTCGGCCGCCAGCGCGGCCCAGTCAACGTGAGCCAGCAGCGGCAACTCCGGTGGCACCCGCACGGCCTGCCCGACCACCGTGGCCTGGTCGTCGAGTCGCAGGGGAAGCTGGTCGGCAGTGACGTGGCTCATCTGGTCGCTCCGTCTGGTGTCGGGATACCCCTTGCGAGCGGGAACACCGCTGGAGTACCCCAGGTTGCGATCACTCTGCGGGGAACCTGGCCCGTCAGTAGTGATGGTCGGGTTTGCGACGGGTGTGGTCACCACGTCAGATCCAGCTGGGGGATCTGGTCGGCGGTTTCGAGGTCGAGCAGCCTGCGCTTGATCGAGAGGCCGCCCGCATAGCCGACCAGCGCCCCGTCGGACCCGACGATCCGGTGGCACGGCACGATGATGAGCACCGGATTGAGCGCCATAGCCCGGCCCACGGCGCGTGCCGCGGTCCGCGGCAGTCCCAGTCGCTCGGCAAGCCCACCGTAGGTCATCGTCGAGCCGTAGCGGACCGCGCTCAGGCCGTTGAGCACGGTCCGGTCGAAGGGCTCCGCGAGGCACAGGTCCAGCGGCACCGTGAACTCCCGTAGGCGGCCCGCGAAGTACTCGTCCAGCTCGCGGCGGGCCAGATCCAGGTGTGGGGAGCCCGATTCCGCTCCCGTCGCAGGATGACGCCGCCTGATCGAGCCGAACTCGTCGAACGAACAGATCGCCAGCCCGGCCGCGGTGGCCGCCAACGTCACCGGACCGACCTCCGTGTCGTGGGAGAGCAGCATGTCCAGTCCTTCCCGTCCCGATACCCGATCACGCCGGCTCCGCGGCGGCGGGCCGGCACTGCTTGCACGGGCGATAACCGGCGCGTATCGCCTGATCGATGGTGCGGAATCCGCGCCGGTGCTGATGGGTGATCCGCCGGGCAGATGAACACGTTGGAAAACACACGATACCGGTGGTCTCGCTGCCGAGGTAGTAGACATTGTTCTTCGCCAGCTCATGCACCTCGTCGAGGTTCACTTGCTCCGCCCGTAACAACCGCTTCTTCATATCGGCTCCGAAGACGTAATTACCCAGTTCACCGGTTGATGTGGTCACCCGATGGCAGGGGATCAGCACCGGAACCGGATTGCGCCGCAACGCGGTGCCCACGGCCCGCACCGCGCGCGGACGCCCAATCTCCCGGGCCAGCCACCCGTAGGGACGGGTCTGGCCAGCCGGGATGCGGCGAGTCGCTTCCAGCGTGTCGCGCTCCAGCGCAGTAAGCCCGCGCAGGTCCAACTGTAGGGCCCGGCTCGGCCGGCCACGCAAGGCCGGCACAAGTCCGGCGGGTGGCCGGGTGGCCTTCCGCAACGGTCGCCCAAATCGTTCCCGGTACTCGCGGAGGAACTCCGCGTCATCACGGTGCACGGACTCGGCGGTACGCACGAAGTTGACGCCGTGGTCAGTGAATGCGACGTACAGCTCTCCGACGGGCCCGGAAATGATGATCCAGTTGCTGAAGACCAGATCCACCACACTGCGCGGCGGATGACAGGACAACGTGCGGAGAGCGCTGATGAGCGGGTCGTGGTTGTTGACGGTCATCGCTGCTCCCTTCTTCCCGCGAAATTGCACTCTCTCGACGGCGGGACCGCGTCATAAAGCGTGCGCAGCTTGCTCAACCCACGCGACACGTGGGACTTAGCCGTGCCCTCCGGGCATTTCAGGACGGCAGCGATCTCTGCCATGGGCAGCCCGACGACGTGGCGCAGCACCACGGCGAGGCGTTGGGCCACCGGCAACTGCCCGACCAGCCTGCCCAGTTCACGTTGACGCTCAGCGCTCTCGACGGCCTGCTCCACGTCCTGGTCCTCCGCGTGCCGGTCCGGGAGGTCTGCGCTGGGCATCAGGTTGGGCCTTCTGCTCGCATCGCGCAGCGAGTTACGCCAGGTGTTCAGCATGATGGTGACAAGCCAGGATCGTGGACGCAGCGCCAGCACACGGCTACGGTCGTAACCGCGCAACGCCCGGTACGCACGCAGGAAGGTCTCGGCGGTGAGGTCTTCCGCTTCGGAGGGGCTTCGGGTCATGCGCAGCGCAACCGAGTACACGACTCGTTGCTCGCTGCGGACCAGGTTAGCGAAACCCTCATCAAGGTCGTCGACTAGGCACGCGAGGAGAGCCACCGTGTTTTCTCCGGCGGTCTGTTGAGTGTCACTGCGCATGTCGTTGATGACGACTACAACACCAGAACCCGGGATTGGTTGCAGTCAACGAGCCGCTACCCCATCGGGCTGAGGTGTTTGACCCGAATCTGCTCCTACACGTGGAAGCGGAATTCGACCACGTCACGTGGTAGAATCACCTCATGAAGCCGTCTGCCACTGCCACCGTTCGCTGCGCCGTCTACCTGCGCATCTCCCTCGACTCGACGGGTGAAGGGCTGGCGGTGGAGCGACAGCGGCAGGACTGCGAGCGTATCGCTCGGCAGCGCGGGTGGACCGTGGCGCAGACCTACACCGACAACTCAATCAGCGCGACCGACCGAACCAAAGTCCGCCCCGCCTATGACCGGATGGTGGCTGACTACGCGGCCGGCAGATTCTCCGCACTGGTGTGCTGGGATCTTGACCGACTGACCCGCCAACCGCGGCAACTGGAGGACTGGATTGACGCGGCGGAGCAAGACGGCCTACGGCTGGTTACAGCTAACGGTGAGGCCGACCTGGCGACCGACGGTGGTCGCATGTATGCCCGCATCAAGGCAGCCGTCGCCCGAGCCGAGGTTGAGCGCAAGGGTGCCCGCCAGTCGGCGGCACACAAGCAGAGAGCCGCCATGGGACGTCCGCCGCGTGGCGTTCGCGCCACCGGCTATACGTTGGACGGAGAAGTGATCCCGGCCGAGGCCGATGCGGTGCGGGCCATATTTGAGGCATTCGCAGCAGGGTCGTCGCTGAAGGCAATCGCGGCGGCGCTCGACGGCGCACGGCAGGCTGTTCTCATCGAGTGCGAGCGGCCGATGATCCAGCGGTTACCAAGCGGGGTAATCGCAATGCCCACTCGGAGCGAACGCCCGTGGAACCCGAGCACTGTGAAGACGATTCTGCGAAACCCGCGCTATGCGGGGTGGTCCATGCTCGATGGGAAAATCGTGCGAGACAGCGGCGGTCGCCCGGTTGCCGGGCAATGGCGCCCGATCGTGTCGGACACGCTGTGGTTGGAGGTTCAGCGGCGCCTCGACGATCCGGCACGCAAGTCCAACCGCAACGGGACGGACCGCAAACACCTCGGTTCAGGGCTATACCGCTGCGGTGTCTGCGGACAGCGGGTGAAGGCGCACGGCACCCGCTACCGCTGCGCCGGACACGTGATGCGGTCGCGGTCGCAAGTGGACAGCTACGTCCTCGACGTTGTGCGCGAACGCCTGTCTCGCCCGGATCTGGCCAACCTCCTGCCCACCACGGACGAGAGCGGGGCCGCCCAGATGCAGGAAGAGATCGAGCGGCAGCGCGGTCGCATTATCCGAGCCCGGGCGGACTACTCGGCGGAATTGATCGACGGCCTGATGTTCAAGGAGATCAAGCTGGAGGCCGAGTCGACGATCGACCGACTCGAGGCCGAGCGGCTCTCCTTGAGCGGGGGCTCGACGGCCTTCCCAGTGCTTGCCGCCGACGACCCGGTGCACGCTTTCAGCAACGCTGACCTGGCAACAGTGCGGGCGGTGATCGACACTCTTTGCACAGTCCACCTTCACCCGGCCCCCCGCGGCCGCAAGGTGCTCGATCCAGAGTCAGTGGAGATAAAGCCACGGGTGGCCCAGGCAGCTCATAGAACGGTTGACCGGGCCACGCCGGCGTGTATGTTCCTAGAAGCTTAGCCTCGCCTAAGTTAACCCTCGATGCTGTATGAGGGGTCTTCTTGTAGGACCAGAGTTCCGAACAGGTGTTCGATGGACTGTGCTATGCTCCAGCATTGTGCCCCGGCTCCCCTGCGCAGTTGCTCCATGCCTGGCCCCTCTCGACTGCATGCTTGTCGGCGGTCGGGCTCGCCGCCGGACCTACCGGAGCCCAGATCGAGCTTATGATCTGGAGTTTGCAGAGAAGGGATAGCGCTTATGAATCCAGACGTACATCCTATGGCGTGGCTGAACATGGCGCGGGAGTATTACGACGCCGTCGAGGAACTATTTGCGGTGCACGAACGGGGAAGGAGTGCCGACGCCGGGCGAGCGATAGATAATCCGATTATGTTCATGTATTCTCACGTAATAGAGTTGACACTTAAAGCATATATTGCCGCCCGGCGTCGTCAGGTCCAGCGCACTCATAAGCTTCGAGACCTATACGAAGAGTGCCAGGCGTTGGGTTTGAGGGTTGGACCTGACGATCAGTTCACTGTCGGCAATATCATCGGTTTCTTGGATGAGGTAAATAACTCAGGCGACAGAAATAGGCAGCGGCACGGCTTCAGGTATTTCAATCTAGATGCTACCGTTCGGTCGAGTCTGAGCTGGACTCGCGAAGTAGTGGGCGACCTGATGGAGAGGGTGTCAAGCCAAATTTATCAGCAGTTTCCCGATGCCAATACGCCCTCTGCGGCCGCGAAGTTGATCATTATTGTTGATAAGCCTGTCTCGAAAGATGACGCCGAGGTGTCACCTGGCGGAAGCGATCCTGGCGGTGAGGCGTGATCAGGACTGGCGGGATACATCACGCTGATATCCCCCGGCAGAGCGGCCTTGACCGAGCAGGTGTCCGACGTGTCCCGCTGGCCCTTGTGCGGGACAGGTGCGGTGAGACAGGTTCCGAATGCTGCTGACCTGCGGAAAGCTCGTCGAAACGATAGCTGGGACGGATGCTAATAGGCTGTCCTAGCCGTCCCATCCCGCCGGGACACAGGCCACATCGGCGACATTCGACGCCCGGGACAGGGCCACCGCAGGCAGTCGCCGGACATCACTTGCCGACACGTGGAGCGGGGATGGCAAGGAGCCGGCACGGCCAGCAGTTTCTGGGGTGGACCTTCGGGCGCTTCCTGGCTGGGGGCAGGGAGAGGGCATTCGGGTGTACTGTTCTCGCCGCTGGTGAGCGTGATTGGTTGGGTTCCGCACCTTCATTCGCTGCCCTCCCCGCCGCTCTGGGAATCGTGATTCCTTTTTCGAAACAGCGCCTCCTCGTGCGCAGCCGCCGCAAGGACCTGCTCAATGCTGTTTCCATAATCGTCAATGGGAGTGTGGGTTCCCTCGCGGGCATCGGCGCTCGCATACACTGTGTAACGCGGGTCTTCCGCAGCCACGGTGGCCAGCGCACTGCACAGCTCCCGGAACAGCACCTCGCCGTCTTGGCCGCACCGGAGGACGACGACTATTTCCGGGGCTCCGTGCCCGGCATCGTAGATCTGGTCCATAGGGTGGTTCTTCCGACCGTTAGATCTGGGCGACCGGGGTCTGAGGTGAGCCGTCGTGGTGTGTGTTGCCGCTCATCACATATCGTCCTCTTCATCTTTCCTGTGGGAAACTCTCACGGTGGAACCGACCGGCCGCCGGGAACTGACCCCTATTCGAGGGCATAGGGGTCGTTCGACCAACAGCCAGCCGGGGTCTTTCATCTGTTTACGCGTTGTGTAACGCTGCGGCAGCGACCGCAGAACCGGCCCTCACCGGCTAAGGCAAAAAAACCACGCCGGCATCGCTGGCAGATCTGCCAGCTCATCCGGACCCGCCCACGACGCATTCTCCGGAGCCGGTCTCGTTCCCGCTTCCACACTCGTAATCGCTCCCACATCCGCACCGTTATCCACCTCCCGACGCACTTCCCCGGCCCGGCGCTCATGCCAGGGGTCGCAACACAACACAGGGCCGGCAGTAAGTACTTGGCGGGGCGGCCATACTCGCCGAGGTGATCCGGCGCCCGCACAACGCCTGATAACGGCCCCTGCCCTCGCGCTGGCCCTGCTCGAAGGCCTCGCTGATCAATTAGGTGCGCCGAGCCGGCGCCGTCCACCATCTCGGTCAGGGACCCCCGCAGCCGGGGCTCCTGATGTTCTCCACCACGACCGCGACGCCACCACGGCGGCTTGTGGTGCTTCCCGCTCATCGACGCTCACCTCGCTCACTCCCCCGCCAGCCGCCGAGCTGCGGCAGGTCCACGACGTCACCCCACATGCGCCGGGAGTGCTGGGGTCGATGGTGCGGCATCACTGACCTCAGCGGTATCTGACTCCTCCAGACGGATTGGACGCAGTGACGTTCTGGATCCGGCCGCCGGGAACTCCCGCCGGGAGCCTCGATCGGGGGGCAGGCTCAACCGGCGGTCTCGGGGTCAGGCTCAACCGGCGGCCGGGGCTCATGGCGCGCGCTCCCCGCAGCCGGGCAGCTCGCGCACAGCCCTTGCCATAGTCGGCCCTGCCAACCCGAGCGATCCGATGAGCGTGTCGAGGTTGGCTCGGATCTCATCGAGTTGGCAGAGCAACGTGCCGATGGTGGCCAAGTGGGTCGATATCTGGTGAAGGCGCTGGTCAATCGCGGCCAGTCTTCCTAGCATGTCGTCATCGGCACGGCACACCGGCTCACTGAGGGGATCCGCGCTCATGACCGACAAGACAACAGCAGCTCAGGCCATCATGGAAGGCGGAGCACAGTCAGTTCTGTGCTATTCCGGAATCGAATATTCGGCGGGCGACTACTCGCTGTTCAGGGCAGCCCAAGCGTCTGAGATGATCTCGAAAAGGCTTGACTTTTCAGCTTGCCAGCCCAGCTCGGAGTGGATGCGGGTGCTGTCGGCCCACAGGGTTGCCGGCTCGCGGGCGGCGGTGGTGTGCTGTCGTGGGACGGGTCGTCCGGTCACGGCCTCGGCGGTGGCGATGACCTCCTGCACACTGCTGGGGTGGCCACTGCCGACGTTGTAGGCGCGCCAGTTGCCCGGTTTGCACGCGTGGAGGGCGAGGACGAACGCGGTGGCCATGTCGGCGACGTGCACGAAGTCGCGGACCGCAGTCCCGTCGCCGTTGATGACCAGCTCGGGTGCTTGACCCTGTTGGACAGCCAGGAGCTGGGGAATGAGCCGACTCGTGTCGCGGTCGGGGCGTCCGGGCAGGGCTCCGGCCACGTTAAAGGCGCGCAGACTGATCGCCCCGATCGCTCCCGTAGCGGCGAGGTCGGCGGCTGCCTGGTCGGCAGCGAGCTTGCTCGTGCCATACGGGCTACTCGGCGCCACGGCCGCCATCTCGCTGATCGGTTGGGCGGCCTGTTCGCCGTACACCGCACAGGTGGAGGCAAGGACCAGTCGCCCACCACGGGCGCTGGCGAGGGTGCCAAGGAGGGCCAGGGTGCCCCCGAGATTAGTACGCCAGTAGTCAACGGGACTCCCTCGCGACTGGCGGACCTTGGTCAGCCCGGCCAGGTGACACACCCCGTCGACCTCGGCGAGTGCCCCGGGCAGGGTCTCGGGTGTGCGCAGATCGCCTTCCAGCCGCGCAACGCCTTGGGGCAGCGCGGATGTCCCGGAGCGGGTCAGCCCCATGACTTCGTGCCCGCAGTCGACCAGCAGCGCGGCCACTGCGTAGCCGACAAAACCGGCGGCCCCGGTGACCAGAACCCTCACCGGTCGAGGAGCTGATGCCGGTAGTGCCAGGCCAGCTCAAGGCAAGCGCGGGAGATCGGCGACAGCGGCTCGGAGCGCAGCCGCTCACGAGCCGCCGCAGTGAACGGAATCCCGACTGTGGGACAGCCGGCCTTGGTGCTGACCGCAGCCCCTTCCTCATTCACAGCGACCATTCCGGCAAACAGCGCATCGAACACCGGTGAGGCGATGACCGCGACCGTCAGCAACTCTACCCACAGGGTGAGCGGTTCGAGCACCACTGCGCAGGCAAAGACACGGAAGTCACCGGCCTGGCGCGCTCGCTCGAAGGACACAAAGGGCTCCTCCGTATCGTAGCCGATGGGGTCGGCACTGTTACCATCATGCTCACTATTGCCGAGAAATTCCTCGGAATACTCGCGCTGGACGTTACGCCAGAGCGAGAAATCATTGGACTGATGTGCTGGCGCGAGGGCTGCGGGCTGGAAAACACCGGCGGGCGCTACGTGGTACATGCCGCCCGCGACGGCCACCGACGTGGCGTCCCGCCGATGCAGGTACATACAGTGACCCTCGATGGGATCGCGCCGGATCGTCAGCGTATTGATACTGGGCAACATCGGCCGCGCGGACAAATCGAACGGGTCAACGATGCTCCGGCGGAACGGCAGCTCCGCGAAACTCGGGCGCTTTCGACCCGCCGCGAGCCACGCCTGGGCGAGTTCGTGACCCAATGCCTCACCCACGTCAAGAACGTCAAAGTAGCTCGTGTAGTTAAACCCCAGGATCCCCTGCGATCCGACCCATGTCACGTCAAGCAACCGATAGCTGACGCGATTGTCAAACAGTCTGGGCCGGGCAAGGTCCCGCAGGGCGCGTGAGTAGCGGTCGTAGCGCTCACCGCTGGCCATCAGGGGCCGCACGCCTGCTGACGGGGAACCCTTGCCTCCCAGCCGCGGTGTCGGTGCTTCGGCGCGCCACGCCAGCTCGATGTCAGTTAGGTCTACCGGACCGTCTGGCATCCACCGTGCCGAAGTGAGGACCGTGGTGCCGGGGATGCGCTGTTCAGCCGGATACAGCTCGGCGGCCAGATCGCCCAGAAGGGCGCGGTGGGCGTTGAGCTGGCGCCGGACGCCCCGCCAGTGCTCCTGGCTATCCCGGACCGGGCCCGGTCGGTCGCTGACGTGGGAGGCGAACGGGATGGCGTCGGCCGACTGGTCCGGCAGGACACCCAGCCGCTCCGGGGGGATGCCCAGCGTCCTGGCGATGTGCCGCAGCTCTGTGACGTCTCGCAGAGCCTGGGTGCCGTTCTCCAGCTTGGACAGCGTCGACTGCGTGGTTTTGAGTTCGACGGCTGCGCGCTTTTGGGTCAGCCCTTCGTAGTTGCGGTACCAGCGGATGATCTGCCCCACGTCCGAACCGTCTGGCGGCGTCGTTGCGGCATGCGCTACCTGTAACCAGCCCATGAAGCCTCCCTCCGCAGTGTCCTCGGCCGTCTCGGCCATGATCGCAGATGAGGCTGTCGGGTCGTCCACCGCTGTCCCGGTTACGGCTTCAGCGGTGCGAGCGGAATCCGCCGATGGTGGTCTCGCTGGCTTCGGCGTGGCGTCCGTTTCGACGATATTCCTGGTAAACCGTGCTTGGGCGCCCTCTCCGGCGCGTTCCAAGGTGGTATCCAATGCTTGCTGCATCTCAGCACTCGGTACACGGTCGGGCTTCTGGTGCCAGGTTGCGACCGTCCTGACCGCAGTGCCCAGATGCGCGGCAAACGACTCGTTGGTCATCCGTAGTGCGGCTTGCAGCGCGCACGCGGTGCGACCTGTCCACAGTTGCACCGTCTCCATCAGAAACAGCTCCGAAAGCCGCGAAGTGCACAACAAATGCACGGGAAGTGTGCGAGTGATGCATCGCCGATGCATGGTTGATGCGGCGGATTCGCCGTTGACTTGTCGGCATGCAGAGCAGTCACCAGAAGCACTTAACCCTTCATTCGTTTTCGGCTCGGGTCAACGAAGCTGATCAACGCTTCGACGTTGGCGTTGATCTCTTCGAGTCGACTGTTCAACTCGTCAATGGAGCCGAGCTGTGTTTCTATCTGCGCAAGGCGGTATTCAATCGCGGCCAGCCTTCCGAGAACGTCGTCATCAGAACGGCTCACGGGTTCGCCGAGATCCGGGACGCGCTGGCCCTTCAGTACCGCAATCAGGTGCCGCGGGTGCCACCCCAGCGCCGTGGACAGCGCTTCCAACGTGCGCGCGCTCCGCCGACGCTGCGCGGAGTTGTGGTAAAGCTCACCGACCGTCGCTTTCGAGACCCGCGAGCGCTCCATCAGCTCGCGCTGATTGATGCCGAGCTCTGTCACGCGCTGGCTGATCGCCCGCGCAACGGCCGCCCAGTCCTCCACCACGTATTCCTCCGCGCTCCCGCCTTGGCGCCGAAGAGTAGCGCGGACTCACGCGGCTGCAGGGACGTATCCGGGCCAAAGGCGCCCCCACGCGTCTTTGACGGATTAAATCATCCGAATAAATGTCATCAAATCATCCATCATGTTGTGATCAGAAGGGCTTCTTTCATGTGTGCTGACATGCTCAACGCCGGGCGTCCGGCGTACTACACGGTTCGGCAAGCCGCCGGGATTCTTGGCGTCAAGCCCTCGACCGTCTCTCGCGCTATTCGTCTGGGCACGTTGCGCGCTGTGCAGCGGCACGGCCAGCTGGTGGTTCCAGTCACTGCCCTGACGCGGCTGCTTGGAGAGCCCACCGGCAACGATCCGCAGGCCACCCCCGATGGCGGGGGTGAGTCCCGATGAGCCAGACACCGGGGGCGGTGCTCATCGTGGGACTGGCCCTGACCGGGTTGGGGATCCTGGCGGCGTTTCGCAGCGGAGCCCGCAGTGGGCACCGCCTAGCCCGCCACAGCCAAGAAGTCACCCGCATGGGCGGCAACCTCCTCCGGGCACTGGGCACTGCGGCGTTCATCGTCGCCGTGCAGTGGGCGGTGGTGTGGTTCACCTCCGACCCCCGCGCGTGGGCGGTGGCCCTGGGAGTCCCCGCGTTGTTCGCTGGTGCCGCGATCGCCCGGATGTTCTCCGTCACCGAAATCATCCACCCGCCCACCCACCAGCGGGATCGCCGATGACCAGCCACGTGCCACCACCACAAGACGAATCCCCACCACAACCGTCAGCGATGAACGGCGCTCTGCCAGTCGCGGCCCACACGCGCAAGATGACATCAGCCGAGCCGGTATACGACGGCGAAGTTGTGGACGACCTGCCGCGTGCCGTTCGGCGGGCGGCGCTCCGCCGGTTCGTGAGCTGGTGGGCGCGTTCTCGGTCGGTGCCGGTCGTACTCAAATCCCGCCAAACGCTCAGACAGGCAGCCAAGGACATGATCGTGTGGTTCGTACGCTCGCCGTGTCGATTCGCCGGTGCGCTCAGCCGCGGAGTCGTCGTCGCTGCGCGCGGGTGGCGTCGGTGGGTACGGGTACACGACTACCGGGAGGCGGCCGAGCAGGCCGAGAAGCTGGCGGACAAGTTCCTCGAGATCCGCGCCTTGAGTCTGTTCCGATGGAAACTCACCACAGCCGCACTATGGTCCGGCGCGGCGGCGGTGATCGTTGTCGATCGCCTCTACGGCGCTGATGCCCTGTGGGTCACAGCCGGGGCCGCCATGGTTGCCCTGGCGATCACAGGACGACGCAAGGACGGCTCACCAGGCCGCAAAGCGGTGTTGGCCGGTCCGCGCACGCTGACCTGGACCATGGACCCGCAAGTGTTGGTCGACGCATTCCGGGACGCCAAGCTGATCGGCAAGGACGAAAGCTTGCGCCTGGTCGAGCGCGCCGCGCGGGTCGGTGATGGGTGGGCGATCACCGTTGACCTGCCGGCCACCCGCAAGGCGGCCGATGTGATCAAGCATCGGGACGCGCTGGCCTCCGCGCTGGCGGTCGATGAGGTTCAGCTCATCGTGGAACGGGTGCGCGGCAAGGGTGGACACGCGGGGCGGGTGTTCCTCTGGGTGGCCGATGAGGACCCATACTCCGGTCCGCCGTTGCGGACGCCGTTGCTGGACGTGGAGTACTGGGATGCGTGGCGGCCGGTGCCCTTCGGCCGGGACGCCCGCCAACGTCGGATCGATCTTCCCTTGGTGTGGACCTCGCTGCTCGTGGGGGCGATTCCCCGACAAGGCAAGACCTTCGCGATTCGCCTCCCCGCCGCCGGGCTGATCCTGGACCCTTACACACGGCTGTATGTGTTCGACGGCAAGGGCGGAAAAGACTGGGACGCCGCCGAGCAGGTCGCCTACCGGTTCGTGCGCGGCGACGAACTCGACCACGCCTACGCCGTGCGCGACCATCTCGCCGAACTCGTGGCAGAAGTCCAATCCCGCTTCGCCCGGATGGCCACACTAGACGACGAGATCTGCCCAGAATCGAAGATCACACCGGCCATCTCGCGAGACCCGAACCTCGGAATGCCGATCACCGCAGTGATCATCGACGAGGTACACGTGTTCCTGGAAAACCCCACACGCGAACAGATCGGCGGCAAGAAAACCACGCTCGGCGAGTACATCGCCGACCTGCTGACCTACCTGGTTCGTAAGGGGCCAGCGGCCGGAATCGTCGTCATCCTGGCCACTCAGCGTCCGGACTCCAACACCATCCCCTCACGGCTGCGGGCGGTGCTCGGGTCACGGTTCGCCCTGCGAGTGATGGACTGGCGGGACTCCAACATCGTGTTGGGCGAACAGATGAACACCCGCGGATACGACGCTTCGACCCTGCTGCCGTCCCACAAGGGGGTGGGGATTCTGCGGCCGGACGGCGAGACCGACGCCGGGGCGGACGTCGTGGCGATGACGGTGCGCACGTACTACATGCCCAACCCGCAGTGGCGGGAGGTCTGCGCCCGCGGGCGGGCGTTGCGGGAATCAGCCGGAACGCTGGCCGGTCATGCCGTCGGCGACGATCAGCGACAGGCGATCGACCCGGCCAGTGTGGTGAAGGCTCTCGGTGCCGGAGCGGTAGTTGAGACCGAAGGATGCAGTGCGGATCGGCTATCCGAGTTGCCGGAACCATTGGCGTCCGTTGTCGACTATCTCGGTGATGATCTCGGTCCGCACAGGCGGGAGTTCGTGCCCACGGCCGAACTGACCGACGAACTGGACATGGAACCAGGCATGTTCGCTCGGCAGATGGGCGAATTGGGGTGCCGACCCACCCGCCAATACGTGCCGACTGAGCACGGTGCGCTACGACGGGTGCGCGGCTACCTCACAGCAGACATCCGGGCAGCCCTCGAACGAGCGGCAACCAACGAAATTTGCTCCCACGCAAAAACGCATGCCAACTGATTCGCCGACCGACCAGTTCGCGTATTCCACGTCCGCTGGCGGAGGCCGGGTCAAGACACACCGCAAAGCTCCCGACCACCCCCTCATTGCCCCTGGGGAAAGGAAAACACATCTGATAAACAAGCCAAACCACTCAAAACAACGACCCAACACCAAGAGGACACGAAGAAGCGCTGAGCATGCACAATCAACCGCAACAGCACCAGATACCGACGCAAGCAACTCACCCGGACCGCTACCACACCCCCGGACGCAGCCCGCCCGGACCGCACAAGCGCCGCCGCCGAGCATCAGCGATCCCGCGATCCCGGAGCGCGCCACGGTCCTCGCTGAGCACGTCCGGACCGTCGTCGACTCGTTCCCGCCGCTGACCCCCGAGCAGCGAGACCGCATCGCCACTTTGCTGCACATCCCTGGTAACCGGAGAGGCGACCCGGCATGACGAACCTTCAGAGGTATGTGACAGCAATCTTCAGCGGGAGGATGTCCCGCCCGTCGTTGATTTTCGGTGGCGGTCATGATCGTCAGGCGGCGATCACGGGCTCAGGCACTGTCAAGTTAACCTTGATCATGATCTACTTTGCTAAAGTAACCGCAAAATGAGCCACTGTTCGGCGAGTGTGACCGCTACATCTTGTGGTTGCTTTAGCAAAGTAGATCATGATCAAGGTTAACTTGACAGTGCCCCGAGGTGGGTGATGCGGGCGCAGAGGTGCTGCACGGCGTGTTCCCGGGCCAACACGGCAGGGGGCACAGGGGGAAGCTGCTGGGCGAGGGCCGCGGTGTCCAGCACGTCAGAGGCGGCGTAGCGGATCATGGTGGGCCAGGTGGGGTCCACCTGTGCCCACCCCGACCGTGACACTGGGGTGGTGGCTTCGGTGTCGGTCAACCAGCCCCCACGGGCGAACAACTGGACCCTCGCGGCCTCCGCCTGGGGGGTGAGCGCCTGGGTGCCAAGGACGGCTGCGGCGAGCTTTTTCAGGCCCGGATCACTGCCGGTGCTGGCCGGGTCACTGAGAGCCTGTTGGCAAATGGTCACGCAGCTTGTTGATCATGTTGTTCGGGTGCCGGCGCGAGGGTGCGGGGCTGGCCCCATCGAGGATGAGGCGGTGCACCAGACTTCGTGCGGTCCAGTTGCCGGGTCATGATCGCGATGGTGGCCCAGAGCACCATGGCTTCGTGGTGGGCGGGTCGTCGTTCGTAGTCGCGGACCAGGCGGCGGTAACGCATCAGCCAGCCGAAGGTGCGTTCGACGACCCAGCGACGGGGCAGCACGACAAATCCCGTGGTGTCGTCGCTGCGTTTGACGATGGTGAGGGTCAGGGCCAGCACGGTGTGTGCCCAGCTCACCAGGCGCCCGGCATAGCCGCCATCAGCCCACACGAGAGTGATCGTGGAGAATCGCTCGCGCACCAGGGCTAGTAGCCGAAACGCCCCGTCGCGGTCTTGCACCGAGGCGGCGGTGACGACCACGGCCAGCACCAGCCCGAGGGAGTCGACAGCGAGGTG
>JAFATA010000036.1 GCA_019244165.1 Pseudonocardiales bacterium
CCCCCGCCGCCAACGCCGCAGCAGTCTTCGCCAGCACAGGGGGCAACACCTCACCGCTGAGGGTGCACCGCGCGGTGAGTCGGGTGGCGTGGGTGACCCGGGTGCCAGCCTCGGTGGCGGAGAGCTGCAGCATCCCGGCGAGCAGGCGTTTGGTGCTACCGAACCCGCTGGTGGCCGCGAGGTTGCGGGAGTCCAGCTCGGCGACGGTCTCCAGCATCACCGCATGCAGCATCCGCGAGACCGCTTCGATGTCCCGGACCTGATCTTGCAACCCCGCGTCATCACATCCGGTGATCGAGTGCCGCCACTGATCCAGGCAAGCGACGATTGTCTGCCTGGGATCCAGCCGGGTGTCGAGCACGTCACCATCATCGACCCCACCCCTGACAATTTCGGGGGTTCACACCAGCAGGGACCGATCGCGGGTGCCACCGTGCTGATCGTGGGTGTGCCTCGCTGGCGTCGAACTCGGTGACAACAGAACGATCGCAGGGCCAGAGAACCCCAGTTAACCCTGCGCGCTCGCCAGATCGGCGATCACTCAAGCAGGTACTCCGCGATGCGGTCACGGACCGCGGCGCGGCGGAGCTTGCCCGAGGGCGTCTTGGGTAAGGAACCCGATGGCAGCACCACCACCGCGCCGGGTCGCAGTCCCACCGCATCGACTACCCGCGAGATGACCTCCTTGCGCAGGAGGCGCTCGGCCTCGGCGTCTCCGGCCCGGGTGGACTCAACGGCTACCGCGAACGATTCCCGCCGCGCGTCGGCGTCGAGGCGCACCGCCGCCACGTTGCCCGGTCGAACTCCCTCGACCAGCGCTGCGGCGCGTTCGATATCGATGGGATAGATGTTGCGCCCGCCCATGATGATGACGTCCTTGCGCCGCCCGCAGACCACCACGTCACCCTCAGCGAGATAGCCCTCGTCGCCGGTGTCCAGCCACCCTTGGGGATCCTGGGTGGAACAGGGTCCTGCCGTGGTCAGGTACTCGCGGGTGACCGATGTGCCGCGCAGTTGGATCAGGCCGACTTTGCGCTCACCACACGGGTCACCGTCTGGCGCGAGCACCCGCACCTGGATCCCGGGCAACGGCGGCCCCAACCGGGGAAAGACCCGGACGTCCTGGTCCGAACGCCCGGCGGGGACAGCCTGGCGCCGGGTCTCCAGGGCATCGGCATCCACGGTGTCCACCTGCATGCCGACCCCGCATGGCGCGAAGGACACTCCGAGGGTGGTCTCTGCCATCCCGTAGGCGCACACCACGCAGCTTTCCGGCAGTCCGAACCGGGCCCCCGCGGTCGTAAAGGCCCGCACCGCCGCCGGTTCGATGGGCTCGGCACCGTTGAGCGCGAACCGCAGGCTGGACAAGTCGAAGTGCTCCTCGGTGCTGGCCAGCCGCCGAGCGAGCAGGGCGTAGCCGAAGTTCGGCGCCGCGGTGATCGTGCCGCGGTGTCGGCTGATCAGCTCGGCCCACAGCAGCGGGTGGGACAGGAACTCCGCCGGGGTCACCTTCACCAGCTCCAGGCCCAGCGCCATCGGGAGGGTGAGGAACCCGACCATCCCCATGTCGTGGAACAACGGCAACCAAGACACCATCACGTCGCGGGCCGGCTCGAGGGCTGCGGACTGGACCATCGCGGTCATGTTGGCGTAGAGGTTGCCGTGGGTGATCCGGACCGCCTTGGGCTCGGCGCTGGATCCCGAGGTGAGCTGCAGCAGCGCGGTGTCGTCCTCGTCCACCGCCATCGGCGCGTCAAGCGGCCGGACGGCCGGATCATCGAGGTCGGAGAGCATCAGGTAGCCGATCCCGCGCTGATCCAACAGCGGGGCAAGCTGGTCGAAAGGCGACCCGAGGAGCACCAGCTTGGCGTCGATCATGCCAAGCACCCGGACGGTGTCCGCCGCCCAACTCGCCAGATCGGTGCGGTGGCTGGGTTGGTGCAGCATGGTCACACTGCCACCAGCCAGCCAGACACCCTGCACCGCGGGAGTGATCAGGGCGGGATCACCGGCTAGGATCGCGACCGCGTCACCGCGCTGAACGCCCGGAGTGGCGGTGCGCATCAGGCATCCGGCGGCCCGAAGGGCCTTGCGGTGTACCTCCGTCCAGGTGGTGCGGCGCGGCTGGGCGGGCCCACCAGTGGTGATGCCCCGATCAGACCGGATCGGCGAATCCGGCGCACAGTGGGCTACTAGAGTGTCGACAAACCTGCTCACAAGTAGTCACCTTACGGGCTGTAGTGGGGAAAACGGATTATTCACCGGTGGTGTCGGCGACTTCCCGCCAGGTAGGTCTCCCCGTCATTCTTCGCAACCATTTTTCGCAGCGAGCACCGCCCGTAGTTCACCTGCTGGATGAGTTGATCGTCAGGCGTAGGCGAGGGGTTCGGGGGGCGGCACGGGACGCGGGTCCTCCGCGATCCGGGCGCCAGGCACCGGGCCACTGGCTACCCGGACCGTGCGGCACACGCCGGCACCGGCCAGCTCAGCGGCAACCCGGACCGCGGCGTCGGCGTCGATACACAGGAACGCGCAGGTCGGCCCAGACCCCGACACGATGCCGGCCAGCGCCCCGGCGTCGACCCCGGCCCGCAGGGTGCGGCGTAGCGTGGGGCGCAGCGACACCGCGGCGGCCTGCAGATCATTGCCGAGCAGCGACGCGAGCCGGCGGGGGTCTCCCGAAGCCAGCACCTCGAGCAACGGCTCGACGCCACCGAGGCGCGGTAATGACGAACCCGGCGGCCCTGATCCCGGTGCCGGACAGTCCAGGCACGCACTCCCCCGGAGCCGGTCCAACTCCCGGTAGACCTCCGGTGTGGACAGGCCGTGGTAGTCCAGGGCGATCACCCAGTGGAAGGTATGCCGGGCCAGCACCGGCACCAGGGACTCACCACGCCCGGTGCCCAACGCGGTGCCGCCGCATAGGGCGAACGGCACGTCGCTGCCCAGCTGGGCGGCCAGGGCGGCGAGCTCTTCGCGGCTGATATCCAGGCGCCACAGTCCGGCTAGCGCGACCAGCGCGCCCGCCGCGTCGGCGCTGCCGCCAGCCATCCCGCCCGCCACCGGAATGGTCTTGCGCAGCACCACCCGCACCTCAGGCCGGCGTCCGACGTGCTCGGCAAGCAGGAGCACCGCCCGCCACGCGAGGTTGCGGTGGTCGGTGGGCACCGTCCCCGCGCCCTCGCCGTACACCTGCACGCCGGGCTCGTCCGTGGCCGCGATGGTCACCTCGTCCATCATCGACAGCGACTGGAAGACACTGACCAGCTCGTGATAGCCGTCCCCGCGCAGGCTTCCCACAGCCAAGTGCAGGTTGACCTTAGCCGGGACGAGCACGGTAACTGGTTGCGGCACAACGGCGAGCACGGCACCAGGGTACGGAGCGTCGGTGGATAACCCGTGAGTGGCGATGCGAGCTATAGCAAAGATTCCCACTCACGGGCGATCCTCGCAAACTCCCCGACGGTGAGCTGCTCGCCACGGGCGCTGGGATCCACCCCCGCCGCGCGGAGCACCCGTTCGGCAGCGTCGGCCGAGCCCGCCCAGGGGGCCAAGGCAGTGCGCAGCGTCTTGCGGCGCTGCGCGAACGCGGCATCGACCAGCGCGAAAACCCGTTCTCTGGGTACGGTGGAGGCAAGGGGGCGGCGGATCAGGCGAACCAGGGCGGAGTCCACCTTGGGCACCGGCCAGAACACCGCACGGGGCACCGGACCGGCGCGGCGGACGTCAGCAAACCAGGCCGCCTTGACACTGGGCACCCCGTAGCACCGGGTACCTGGCGGGGCGGCCAGCCGGTCAGCCACTTCGGCCTGCACCATCACCAGCCCACCGCGCAGGCTCGGCAGCTCGGCCAACAGGTGCAGCAGCACGGGAACAGCGGTGTTGTAGGGCAGGTTCGCGACCAGCACCGTGGGTTGCTGGCCACCAGCCGCCTCGACAATCTCGGTCCGCCGCGTCCGCAGCGCGTCGGCGGTCAGTACCCGCAGCCCATCGGCGCGCTCCCGGGCGCGGGCGGCCACCGTGGCGGGCAGCGCACCGGCAAGCAGCGGATCCACCTCGAGGGCCAGCACTCGATCCGCCACGCCCAGCAACGCCAGAGTGAGCGAGCCCAGCCCCGGCCCGATCTCCAGCACGACATCCTCGGCCACCAGGTTGGCCGCCGCCACGATACGGCGCACTGTATTGGCGTCATGCACAAAGTTCTGGCCGAGCCGCTTGGTTGGTCGCAGCCCAAGCCGATCGGCCAGCGCGCGCAGCTCGGCTGGCCCTAGCAAAGCAGGGCCGGATGAGGTGGGTGTCACGCCGCCGTCCGCCTCGGAACTCACCCTCCGGTCTTATCATCAGCAACGGCCTCCGCCGCCGGTGGGCGGAGCTTTCGGTGCACGGATCAGGCGAGGCCTACCCGAACTGAGCAGGTAGGCCAGGCGTGATAGTTGCCACGGGCGTTGCGCACCCGCTCGGCGACCGCGATCTGCTGCTCACGGCTTGCTTGGTACGGGTACGGGGCGAACTGGTCACCGCCGTTGGCGCTCCAGGTGGTCTTGTCAAACTGCAGGCCGCCGTAGTAGCCGTTGCCCGAGTTGGCCGCCCAGTTGCCCCCGGACTCGCATCGGGCCAGATGGTCCCAGACGGTGCCCTCGCTCGCAGCGGGTTCCTTCGCGCCGACCCGGACCATGGTCGGCCGCACCGGAGCGACCTGCTGGATGGAGATCTGCTTGCGGGCGATTTCTTTACCGTTTGCCAGGGTGAGGCGGAAGGTGACGATCTGCTCGCCCGGTGCGCCGACATCCTCGACGACTTCACTGCCCACCGGCATCTCGGGATCCTGGAGCTTCCTGACTGGAGGCAGGACAAGCCGCTTTTCGTTACGTTCCTCGATACGCACCCGGGTCACTTGCACGGTCATTCCGGGCAGCACGGGCGAGGTGCGTTCCGGGGTCACCGTGTCCTGCGCCTGCAACGGCACGCCTTGCTGAGTGAGCAGGTCATCGACCGAAAGCGCGGTGGAGTGAACTTCCTTGGCCGGGAGGCCCCCGTCGAACAGGGTGATCGGCTTAGTGGTGCGCACTACCAGCGCCATTCCGTCCACGGGGATGCGCTGGGACGGATCAGCGGACAGCTCCGTGTCCCGCGACTGTATTCCTACCTGCGCCAGCGCGTTCTTGACGGTGAGGGCGGTGGTCCAGACCTCGTGCTGCATCCCGTCTACGGTGAGGGCGAGTGGTCGAGCGCGCTTGAGCACGATACGACTGCCGTTCTCCAGGACACTGCCTGCGGTGGGGGCCAGCGTGTCCTGATCACCGACCCGCAGGCCTGCTGCTTGCAGGGCCCCCGCAACGGTGGGAGCAAATGTGTGAATGGTCCGCTGCTCATCGTCCACCGTGACGGTGATGGTCTTGTCCATGGTGAGAGCCGCGGCAGTGCCGGTTGTCAGCGCCAGCGTGCTAGCTACCAGAGCGCCTCGGACGAATGTGCGTCGTATGGTCACCGATGTCCAGTCGTCGCAGTTCCGGGCAGGGGAAGCATGAGAACACCCAATGACTCATGTCCTCATGCCGGGGAACTACCCCATCCCGGCTGACGGTCACGGAACGGTAACGGGTCGCAGCCGAGTGTGCAAATACCTCGCGGGTCGGTGTCGTCGATCACATGCGGGAGTGCTTGAACCCCGGGGGGCGCCTGAGCCCAAAGACTCGCTCGGCGGTCGCGGAGCTGGACGCCGCCAGCTCCGCGACGTCCTGCCCGCGCAACGTGGCGAGATCCCGAACGGTGTAGGGCAGGTTGACCGGTTCGTTAGCCCTTCCGCGGTGCGGGTGCGGGGTGAGGAACGGGGCGTCGGTCTCGACCAGCAGTTGCTCGTCGGGAACCAGCATCGCTGCCTCGCGCAGCGCGCGGGCATTGCGAAAGGTCACGGTGCCGGAAAAGGAGAGCACATAGCCGGCGTCCACGCAGGCCCGCGCCATCGTGGCATCCCCGGAGAAGCAGTGGAACACCACGGTCCGCGGCGGGCCCTCCTGCTTGAGCACCGCCAGCACGTCGCCGTGGGCGTCCCGATCGTGGATCATCAGTGGCTTGCTGACCCGTTTGGCGAGGTCGATGTGCCAACGGTAGGCCTGCCGTTGCACCTCGGGCGGTGGGCAGTCGGGATTGACCTGCGTCCAGTAGTAATCCAGGCCAGTCTCCCCCACGGCCACCACCCGGGGGTGCCGGGCGAGCTGCTCCAGCTCGGCGCGGTCAGCGTCGGTCATCCTCGCCGTGCGGGTGGGATGCAGCGCCACTGCCGCGAAGACCCGATCGTCCCAGCCCGAGGCCTGCACCACCCAGCGGGCCGCGGTCATGTCGTCGGCCACCGTCACCACCGCGCGGACCCCCACCGCCGCGGCCCGGTCCAGCGCCGCCCGCACTCCCGCCGGACTCGTGGCGCCGCAGGCGTCCAGGTGGGTGTGCGCGTCGATCACCGTCGCGGGCAACGGCAGCGGTGGGGGCGGCAGTGGTGGAGGCGGCAGTGGGGTCACATCAGCACGGATCAGGGCTGGATGGGGGCCCAACCGGGGCCGGTCTCGCCGAGCCGGGGATCCAGCTTGGCGAACAGGGGGATGGGCTTGGCCAGCGGGCGGCCCACCTCGACCGGGACGCTCACCCAGCGCGCCTGTTCCGCAGCGTAATCCCCCGTGAGGATCGGGTAGTTCGGGCCAGCGAAGTTCAGGCCAGCGGTCGGCACGATCTCGCTCACCTCTGTGATCTGTGGTTGCGCCGACCACACGCCGGTGCCGCCGAGCTGTTCGTGCACCCGCTGGGCGGCATGCGGCAAGAACGGGGTAAGCAGGGTGTTGGCGTCAGCGACCACCTGCAGGGCGGTATGCAGGATGGTGTCCCGGCGGGACACCTCGTCAGTGCGCTTCCACGGCTCCTGCTCGGAGAGGTACTTGTTCGCCGCACCGACCACCCGCATCGCCTCACCGATCGCGGCCTTGAACCGGTTGCGTTCCAGCAGGGCTCCGACCGTGCCGAAAGCCGCCCGGGAGGTGGCCAGCAGCTCGAAGTCAGCCGCCTGCAGGGTCGAGGGTGCTGGCACCGCGCCGAGGGTGCGGTGGGCCATCGCGATCGAACGGTTGACCAGGTTGCCCCACTCGTTGGCCAGCTCGAAGTTGATCCGGCGGACGAACTCGTCCCAGGTGAAGTCGGTGTCCTGAGTCTCGGGGCCAGCCACCGAGATGAAGTAGCGCAGGGTGTCTGGACCAAACTCACGCAGGAAGTCCCCCACGTAGATCACCGTGCCGCGCGAGGTGGAGAACTTCGAGCCGCTCATGGTGAGGAACTCGCTGGACACCACCTCGGTGGGCAGGTTCAACGTGCCAAACACTCCGGGTTCGCCGCCGCGGTCCCCCGCCCCGTTCTGGCCGAGCAGCATGGCGGGCCAGATCTGGGTGTGAAAGGTGATGTTGTCCTTGCCCATGAAATAGTACGAACGGGCGTCCGAGTCGCACCACCACGCCTGCCACGCGTCCGGGTCTCCCGAACGCACCGCCCACTCCACCGACGCCGACAGGTACCCGATCACAGCGTCGAACCAGACGTAGAACCGCTTCATCGGGGCGTCACGCCAGCCCTCCAGCGGAACCCGCACGCCCCAGTCGAGATCGCGGGTGATCGGGCGGGGGCGCACGTCATCGAGCAGGTTCAGCGCGAACTTCAGCACATTAGGCCGCCACTCGGTGCGCGTGGACAGCCATCCCCCGAGCGCTTTGGTGAACGCGGGCAGGTCGAGGAACAGATGCTCGGTCTGCACGAACTGCGGGATCTCCCCGTTGATCCGGGACCGTGGGTTGATCAAGTCGGCCGGGTCGAGCTGGTGGCCGCAGTTGTCGCACTGGTCGCCACGGGCGCTGCCGTAGCCACAGATCGGGCAGGTGCCCTCGATGTAGCGGTCGGGCAAGGTACGCCCGGTGGACGGGCTGATCGCGCCAAGCCCGCTGCGCGCGAACACGTAACCGTTGCGGTTCAACGCCAGGAACAGCTCCTGGACCACCCGGTGGTGGTTGGCCGTGGTGGTGCGGGTGAACAGGTCGTAGGACAAGCCCAGACCCTGCAGGTCCGTCACGATCATCCGGTTGTACTTGTCGGCAAGCTCACGGGGTGTGACGCCCTCGGCGTCGGCCTGCACCTGGATCGGGGTGCCGTTCTCGTCGGTTCCCGAAACCATGAGTACCCGGTTGCCGGCCATCCGCTGGTATCGGGCGAAGATGTCGGAGGGGACACCAAAACCGGAGACGTGGCCAATATGCCGTGGCCCGTTGGCATAGGGCCAAGCCACGGCGGCGAGCACGGGTGCGTTCATACCGCCCAGACTATGGGGCAACCGCAACAACACAGCCACCGGTGTGGTTCGCTCACAAGCTGTTCACCGCCGCCTGGTAGAGCTCACGTGAGGGGACACCGTGCGCACTTGCTACGGCGGCGACGGCCTCCTTGAGCCGCTCCCCCGCGCTCACCCGTTCGGTCACCTCCCCGAGCAGGTCAGTCACCTCCGGCGGATCAGCCAGCGGCGCACCCGAGAGCACGACGGTGATCTCGCCGTGCACCCCCTCGGCAGCCCACTGGGCGAGCGTTCCCAGCCCTCCCCGGCGAACCTCCTCATACGGCTTGGTGAGTTCCCGGCACACCGCCGCCGCCCGGTCCGCGCCGAGGATCTCCGCGGCGTCGGCGAGCGTCGCGGCCAGCCGGTGCGGTGACTCGAAGAACACACAGGTGCGCCGCTCACTGGCGAGGCTGGCCAGCCACCGCCGACGGGGGCCGGCCCGGCGCGGCGCGAACCCCTCGAAGCAGAACCGGTCGCACGCCAGCCCGGACACGGCCAGTGCCGTGGTCACCGCCGAGGGGCCGGGCAGACAGGTCACCGGAAGGCCCTCCTGCACGCAGGCGGCCACCAACCGGAACCCGGGGTCGGACACGGCGGGCATCCCGGCGTCGGTCACCACCAGCACCGTCGCCCCGCCGCGGATCGCCGCCAGCAGCGCGGGGACCCGGGCCGTCTCCACCGCGTCGTAGTGCGAGACGATCCGGCCGGTCACCCGCACACCCAGCGCTGCGGCCAGCGCCCGCAGCCGGCGGGTGTCCTCGGCCGCCACCACATCAGCGCGCCCGAGCGCCTCCACTAGACGCGGCGAGGCGTCCCGCGAGTCACCCAGCGGGGTGGCCGCCAGCACCAGCGCCCCACAACCTGAAGCCACCGAGCCCGACATGCCTCGCACGACGCCGAGCTTACGATCGGGCCCGTGACGGTGGCCCGGGAGGCGAAGCCCGATACCCCGCTGGCCGGGGACGCCTGGAGACCCCCGGCACCGACCCGGCCGAGCAGTCCGCTCCAGCGGCTGGTACCACGCCCGCTCACCGACCGGGGACGAAGTTGGGCGGTGACGCTGAGCCTGACCGTGCTCGCCGCGGTGGTGCGGATGTGGAATCTGGGTTGGCCCACCGATGGTGGCACCCCGGTGTTTGACGAGAAGCACTACGCGCCGCAGGCCTGGCAGATGCTGCGGGGCGGCGGGGTGGAGGACAACGCGGGCTACGAGCTCGTCGTGCATCCCCCGCTGGGCAAGCAGCTCATCGCGCTGGGCGAGCTGGTGCTGGGGTACAACGGCTGGGGGTGGCGCCTGGCCGCCGCGCTGGCCGGGACGATCTGCGTGCTGCTCATCGTGCGGATCGTGCGCCGGATCACCCGCTCGACCCTGCTGGGCGGGATCGCCGGGGTGTTGCTCATCGCCGATGGCTTCAGCCAGGTGCAAGCGCGCATCGGGATGCTCGATGTTTTCCTCGCGATGTTCATCCTCGCGGCATTCGGTTGTCTGGTCATCGACCGGGAGCAGGTGCATGAGCGGCTGGCTACGGTGGTCCGGGAGGCTCGGGTCACCGACTTCGGCCCGCGGCTCGGGGTGCGCTGGTGGCGCTTCGGGGCCGGGGTGCTGCTCGGGCTGGCCTGCGGCACGAAGTGGTCTGGAGTCTTCTACCTCGCCGCTTTCGCCGCGATGAGCCTGGCGTGGGATGCCTGCGCGCGGCGCACCGCGGGGGTCCGCCGGCCCTGGGCCGGCACGCTGGTCCGGGATCTCGGGCCGGCGTCGTGGGCCCTGGCGGTGGTGCCCCTCGGGGCCTACCTGGCGACGTGGTGGGCCTGGTTCAGCAGTGAGACCGGCACCGACCGGCACGTGGTGGGCAAGACGATCGGCACGGGCGGTCCGTGGCACTTCGTGCCGGGAGCGCTGCGAGCCCTGTGGTACTACAGCGCTGCCGTGTTGCGCTTCCACGAAGGGCTACTCACGCCCGCTCACCCGCACCCCTGGGAGTCCAAGCCGTGGAGCTGGCCGATGGGACTTCGGCCGATGCTCTATTACTATCAGTCTGGTGCCCCAGCCGCGGGCTGCGGGCGTCGGGACTGCGTGTCCGCCGTGATGCTCATCGGCACGCCGGCGCTGTGGTGGCTCACGCTGCCCGCCCTGGGTTGGGCGGTGTGGCGGGCAACCAGCGGAGGAGACTGGCGCTACGCGGCAGCGTTGATCGGCTACACCGCCGGCTGGCTGCCCTGGTTTGGCAACATCCACCGCCAGATGTACTTCTTCTACATGACCCCGGTGGTGCCTTTCCTGGTCATCGCCGTGACGTTGGCGCTGGGGGAGATTCTCGGCCGGGCTCACGAGGGTGCCGAGCGGCGGGGCACGGGGCTGCTGGTGGTCTCGCTGTACGTTGGGCTGGTGGTGGCGAACTTCGTCTGGCTTTGGCCCGTCCTCACCGGTGGCTCGATCACCCCGGAGCGCTGGAACGCGGAACTCTGGCTGCCCTCCTGGCGCTGAGTCCCCGCCCCAGTGCCCGTACGCCGCGAACCACCCCCCGACCGGAGACGAACGTCCAAGCATAGGGAGGTAATGATGATTAACAGCACCGGCCACACCTCGGCTCGGGCCCGCGGAACCCAGCCGCAACACCGGTCCCCCGACCTCACTGCCAAACACCTCCACTGGGCGGACTCCGATCGCACCAAACCGGTCCGGCGCAGTGTCGACCTGTCCCCCATGTATCACCGCAAACTCACCCAGTGGTGCGCCGAGACCGCCGACGTCATCGGTACCGCTCGCGTCACCGGTCAGGATGTCATCCGGGCCCTGGTCGCTCGGCTACTCATGGACGAGTCCCTCGCCCGCAGAATCCGGGACGACCTGAGCATGGACCTCTGAAGCTCGCTGAACAGATACGGATGCGTGCCGCCAGCGGCAAGCTGAGCGCGGCGGGTGTGGCCATCTGGGCAACTTCATCCGCTCAGTTCGGCGACGTAAGCACGATCAGCACTGTGCTGGCGCGGCACCACCGGCACGTGCCAGGTAGCCGTTTGCGGAGGTGGCGTGGAGGGAGCCGGCCCCGCGCGGTTGGTGTCGCCCGGAGGCGGGGCCGCCTCCCTGCACCGTCACCGGGTGAAAGCGACGGTGGTGTCCTGGGCTTCCCGGCCCAGGACACCACCGCGGATCAAATGATCATGCGATTGTCAAGGGCGGAATTGAGGCGAAATTAGGGATGGATTGAGGAGGGATTGCGGGAGGACCCCTCCTCAGGGTTGTCGGTGCACAGCAGGGTGGCGATCCGGTACCGCAGGTGCTCGACCTCCTCCAGGTGCTGGTGGGCGGTGGCGTAGCGGGACAGTTCGCGCAGGTCCTCGGCGGCGCGGCGGGACCGGAGGGGGCCGGCGATGTCCAAGGCCTCGTGCCCGATGCTGGCGGCCTGCAGCGGGTCCCCGGTGACCATGGTGAGGCTGGCCAGCCTGGTCAGGCAGATCACCCGCTCCCGGGTGTGGCCCTCGGGGTGCCCGGCCGCTGCCGCCGTGAGCCGGGTGGTGGCCTCGCTGGGGTCACGTCCCACGATCACCAGGTCGAACAGGGGCCGCCCGGTGTATTGGGCATGCCACGCGGCGTTGTAGAAGGTCATGAACACCGGGTCATTCGCCGGGCTGGAATGCGCGAAGTGCTCATCGGCGGTGCCGACCGCCCTCAGGGTCTCTTGCACCCGGCGCACCTTGGCCAGCGCGGTGGCCCGGGTGCCGTGCAGCATGGCCCGTTCGGTCGCGGTGAGCCAGTCCTCGGCGCGGACCAGAGCCAGGTCAACCAGCGTAAGGCCTTCATCGGGCCGCCCGGTCCGGGTCTCCTGCCACGCCATGTCGTCCAGGACATTGGCGCGCAGGGGCCAGTCCTTGACCTCTTCGGCGCAGGACAACGCGAAGCGGTACACCCGGCGTGCCTCCTGATAGGCGCCGGCGTCGACAGCCATAAATGCAGCGGTGTGAGCGAGGTCGCCGACTGCGGAGAACAGCTCGGGGCGCAACCGCTCCGGGCAGGTGGCCTCCAACAGGCCAGCCGAGTAACGCACTTGAGCCCTGACGACCGCCCGGGCTACCCCGCCGCCGTAGGTGCGATCCCAGGAGTTGAACTCCTGGGTGGCGTCGCGGACCTGCGCGATGTCGCTGGCACCGACCCGACGCGGGATCGGGTCGGGTTCGATGTCCTCCAGCAGCGCCACCATCGGTCCTTCCAGGACGAGGCTGCTCACGCCTAAGGTGGTGGTTTCGATAAGCTTTCTACGTTTCACGTCGTCCACGTCGTTCAGTTTCACGACCGCGCCGTAGTAGTGGGCGCGGGCGTTGACGAATCCCAGTTCGGAGTCTTTGGTGGCACCCAGGACCGTCCGGAAGGCTTCTCGGGTCAGTGCGTTCGGCCAGCGGATGACACCTTGCTCGATTTTGCCAATGTAGTTTGCGTTGATGTCGTATTTCTTGCCGTGATGTTTCCAGATCCAGGCACCGGCCAGCTCGGCGAGTTCCTGACGGGACAGGCAGTATTCAGAATTTGCCCGTGACTGGGTGCGCTCCCGCGCCTTCCGAAACTTGTCGTTAGGCGTCTTCTCCATCGTCTCGTCCCCCGGTTTCCTTCTGGTGTGCTCTCGCAGGCTGAGACGGTCATAGTATCGCCTAGGTAGACGCCGGGTGACCGCTAACCGGTCGAGGCGTAGAGGTAGGGATCACCGGCCGTAGCCTGGGCCGATCGGACTGCTGTCTCCGGCGTCGGCGCTCGTAGATGCGCGTTCTCGCCGCTGTTTCTGAACCGGGGGTTGCTGAGCGGTAACCATGAGGCTTATGCACAAACAGAATGTGAAGGAACTGGAACGCTCGAGACGCGGAGCGCTCAGGCGTTCTCTGAATGCGCCGAGTTCGACGTCAAGGCTGTTCATCGGGCCATGGACAGCTCCCGTGTCGAACTCGGCGCACTCGGAGCGGCGCAGACGCTGGCCGGATCAATCCAGCCAGCGAAGACTTCTCCAGAAGGCTCCATGACGGCGTCGCTCTCATCCCCTTTGATTTTTGGCAACTGAACCACTCCCCTGCTAGCCTCGCTGGGCGGGCCCCAGATGCGCGCGGAGGAACTCGAGCGTGGCGTCCCAGGCCTTGGCGGCCTGCTCCGGGTCGTAGGTGCCGAGCAGGTTCTCGTCGTTGAAAAAAGCGTGCCCGGCGGGGTAAAAGCGGAAGTCGGGTCGTTGCCCGGTCTGGCGTTCGATGGTGGCCGCGAACTCGCGGACCCGATCGGGGCTGGCCATCTGGTCCTGCTCGCCGAAGTGGCCGAGCAGCGGGGCGCGGAGGTTGGCAAAGCTCGGGTACTCCTTATCGAGGACCGCGTAGAACGGCACCGCGGCGCCGATCTTGTCGCCCTGCTGGGCGGCGAGCACGAGCACAAAGCCACCGCCCATGCAGAACCCGACCGCGCCGACCTTTGAGCTGGTGACCGCGTCGTGGCCTAGCAGGTAGTCCACCGCACCCCCCAGATCACGGGCCGCCCGGTCCACCGGTAGGGCCTGCATGAGCTTGCCGGCTTCGTCGCGATCGTGCGTGGTGGGGCCGCCGTAGAGGTCGGGGGCTAGAGCGACGAAGCCCTCAGCGGCCAACCGGTTCGCCACGTCGGCGATGTGGCTGGTTAACCCCCACCACTCCTGGATCACGACAACACCGGGGCCGCTGCCAGAGTCGTGCCCAGAGGAGTCGGGCCCAGAGGAGTCGGGCAGAGCCAGGTAGCCGTGCGCGGTGGAGCCGTTGGAGGCGAAAGTCACGTTCTGCAGCGGGTTCTCCATACCCCAATCCCACCACAGACCCAGGCCAGAGCAGCGCAGGGCTCAGCGGACCCGGAGACCGGTTTCGGCGCTGGAGTAGCCGCCGAGGGCTTCCACCGAGGCACGGAACTTCTCATCGGCCAGCAGGGCCCACAGCGGGGCGAGCACGCCGGAGTCGTAGGCCTCCTGGGTGACTACCAGGTCGTAGGGCTCCTGGGCTACCGGCACGAAGTCCAACCCGAACGGCCGGGCCGCCGCGAGGACGCCCAGTCCGGCGTCCGCCCGTCCCGCGGCCACCGCCGCCGCGACCGCCAGGTGCGTGTGCTCCTCGCGGTGGTAGCCGAGGATGTCGTCGGATGCGATATGCCGCCGACGCAGCTCGTGGTCGAGCAGCACCCGGGTGCCCGCGCCGCGCTGCCGGTTGACGTACCGCAGTCCCGGACGGCTCAGGTCTTCGACGCCGGTGATCCCCAACGGGTTGCCCGCGGCGACGATCAGCCCTTGCTCGCGGTGCACCAGCCGGATGACGGCGACATCGCTGAGGGCAGTGTCACGGCCGAACACCCGCGGCAGGTAGGGCAGGGTGTACTCGCCGGTCTGCGGGTCGAGCAGGTGCGAGCCGGCGAGGTGACACCGCCCGTCGCGCAGCGCCACCAGCCCGCCCAGCGAGCCGACGTTGGACGAGGCGAGCGTGACGCCCGGGTCGCTGCTGCGCAGCGCCACGGCGGCCAGGTCAAGCACCAGGTCGTGGGAGCCGATCGCCACGATGGTGCGGTCGATGTCATGGTGCCCGCGCAGCAGTTGCACCTCGACGTCGGTGCCCGCGTGGTGGCCCTCCAGCCCGGCGGGCACCACCAGGAGCCCATCGGCCCGCACCAGCGAGGTCAGCACCCCGGCGCCGCGGGGCAGTGGGATAGCCACGATCCGCCCCCCGACCCGGCCCAGTCGTACCCGCACCCAGTCGTCCATCCCGAACGGGGAGGCAAGTTTGCGGGCCAGCCGGGCCCGGGTCGTGGGGCGCCTTAGCGGGGTGGTGCCTTGCAGGGCAGCCAACAACGGCGCGGCGAAGATGTCGAAGGTCAGCGCCGCCGAGACGGGGTATCCGGGTGCCCCGAGCACGGGGGTGGCGTCCACGGCACCGAGCACCACGGGGTGGCCTGGACGCACCGCGACTCCGTGCACCGTCAGCGTGCCCAGCCGCGCCACCACGGAGGCGGTGTGGTCACCCCGGCCAGCGCTCGAGCCAGCGATGATCACTACCAGGTCGGCGCGCTCGGCCGCGGTGAGCACCGCGGCCGCGATCCGCTCGGGATCATCCGGCTCGATGGGCAGCGGCAGCACCTCACAGCCGTGTTCGGCGGCCTGGCCGGCGAGCATGAGTGAGTTGGTATCGAGGATCTCCCCGATACCGAGCTCGCACCCCAACGGTCGGATCTCGTCGCCGGTGGGCAGCACCGCGACGACCGGGCGGCGGCGCACCAGGATTTCCGAGATGCCCGCCGCGGCGGCGGCGGCGACGTCCACCGCGCGCAACCGGTGCCCCGGCGCCAGCAGCAGCTCCCCGGCCGCGATGTCTTCACCGATGGAACGGACGTGCTGGTAGGGCGGTGCGGCCGCGACCAGCTCAACGCTCGGGGAGTCTGCGCCGATGACCGGGCCGACCAGGTGCACGTGTTCGCGCATCACCACTGCATCGCGACCCACGGGCAGGGGGTCACCGGTGTCGACAACGTCGAAGTCGGTAAGCGTGACCGGGGTACTCTCGCTGGCGCCCACCGTGTCCACCGAGCGCACCGCCACGCCGTCCATCCCGGCGGAGTCGAACGCCGGGGAGGACTGTCGGGCCCACACCGGCTCGGCCGTGACCCGGCCGATTGCCGCCACCAAGCCCAGCCGTTCGGTGCCCACCCGGTCCGGGCATCCGGCGGCGGCGCAGGCTTGCCGCCACGCGTCCAGCGCCTGGGCTGCCGGGACGTCATGGATGAACGGGCTGCGCGGCACAGTGGGGACGCTACTCGGAACTGTGCTCGGCATCGGGGGTGTGGGCCGCATCGCTGGCGGACGCGGAGGAGGCGGTGGCCCCGGCCCCCGGAGGGGGCCGGGGCCACCGCCGATGATCTACAGGCTACAGCTTTCCGAGTCTGCGGTCATGACCGTAGTAGGTATACCCGCCGTAGTTGTAGCCATTGTAGTAGGAGTACTTGAAACCGTAGCCGTAGCGGGAGATCTCCTCGCCGGTATACCGGTAACTGTTATAGTAACCGCAGGCACAGGAGTGGCCCCCACCAAAGCGATGTCCACCCGTTGCGAAGACTTCCGAGACTCTCATATCGCTCCTTCATTCCGGTCGATGGAGCCATACAGAGGCAGCCCTATACGCAAAGACCCGCCGGCGACTTCTCGATCCGCCGCATCCGGCGGCTCCCACCGATGACACAGGCCCCACGATGACACGATGATCCGAGCTGGCCCCCCTTACTCGCAGTGGTCACGCAACTCCCCGCGGTCACGCATGTCGAAAATAAGCCATCCAGGTGGCCACCGCAATAGCAACTTTCCGTAGTAGAACGACCACGCTCAGTGACGATGACGCCAGGTTGGGAGTCCGCATACAGCGGCGGTGGCCTCAACTCCGATCGGAGTTGAGGCCACCGCCGCAACAACCTGCGATCTGACGAGCTACCCCTCCACTCTCAGGAGCCCACGGCTGCGCGAGTAGCCGTAGCCGAAGTGCCCGACATAGCCATAGCCCTGGTAGTAGTAGTAGGTCCAGCGGCCGTTATCGGGGTAGTAGGGGTAACCATAGTCATAGCCTCCCCAGTTATTTCCACGGACGCCCCCCATCGCAAAGACTCCCGATACCCTCATATTCCTCCCCTTTCTTATGCTGGTCACCGGCCTTTACTCTCCGTGGTCGCTCAGCTTGAAGGTAAGCCATACGAGGTGCGTTTGCAACCCTAACTTGTTGAATAGGCATGGTGACGCTCAGTGAGCACTGGCTCAGCGGTTAGCGGTTAGCGGTACAGCACGACGGACACCGGTGCACCAGCGTCCAGACCGGTGGCCGATTCGGGCACCACGAGGTAGCCATCGGCGCGGGTCAGTACGGAGAGCAGGGCCGAGGCGCCGAACAACGGCGTGGCCTGCCCGCCGCTCAGCCGCACCTGCACCACGTCTCGGCGGCCTGTCTGGGAAGGCACGTCGCGGGTCAACGAGGCGATCACCGACGGTTCGGGGGGCGGGGTGGCGCAGCCCGCGAGGCGCCACACCAGGGGGACACCGAGCAGCCGGAACACCACCAAGGCGGACAGCGGGTTGCCCGGTAAACCGATCATCGGTACGCCGTCGCACTCCGCGAGCAGGGTGGGCTTGCCGGGTTTGACCGCGAGGCCATGGCAGAAGATACCCGGTTTGCCGAGGGTCGCGACGGCCTGCGCGGTGGAGTCGCGCGCGCCCACCGAGGAGCCGGCGGAGATCACCACCAGGTCCGCCTGGGTCAGCGCCGCCTGCAGCGCATCGCGCAGCGCAGCGGGGTCATCGGGCACGATCCCGCACAGCATCGGGGACCCGCCCGCGGCGAGCACTAGGCCGGCCAGTGCCGGGGCGATGGCGTCGCGGACCTGACCGGGACGCAACGTGACGGTGGCCGGCGGCACCACCTCATCCCCCGTGGACAAGAGCGCCACCTGGGGCCGGGCGTGCACCACGACCTCGGTGATTCCCGCCGCGGCGAGCATACCCAGGTCCGCGGCGCGCAGCGGGCGCCCGGCGGGAACAAGGACAGCTCCGGCGGCGGCATCATCATCAGCCCGCACAATCCCACCACCGGGCGCGACGGGCCGCAGCACCTCGACCATGCCAGGCATCGTCACGCTGGTGTACTCCACCATCACCACCGCGTCCGCGCCGGCGGGCAACACCCCGCCGGTGGGCATCTCCACCGCGGTGCCCGCTGCCATCGTCACCTCCGGCGCTACTCCCATCCGCACCGCACCGATGACATCCAGGTAGGAGGGCAGCCCCTCGGAGGCGCCGTAGGTATCGGCGGCTCGCACCGCGTAACCGTCCACGGTGGAGCGGGCAAAGCCGGGCAGCGGCGCGGGAGCCAGCACGCTGTGGGCCGGCACCCGGCCTAGCGCCTGTGCCAGCGGCACGGTCTGCGCTGGGGTGCGCAGGGCGGGATTGAAGCCATCCAGCGCCTCAGCGAGGGTGCGGGTGGCGAAAAACTCCCGGCTCACGACGTCGGGGGCCAGGCCGGGAGCGTGAGCACGCTGGTCACGGGGCCGAGCGCGACCTGACCCAGGCCGCAGATCGACGTCTTGCGCATGACATGGTCAAGCTCAGTCAGCACGCACTTGCCGCACGACTCATCACGGAAAAACCGCAGCACGTTGGTTGCTGCCGCGAGCAGGTCAGTGCCCTGCGCGATGGCGACCAGCGCCCCGGAGCCGAGCATGGAGCCCGCGGCGGTCAGGGTGGCGAAGTCCAGTGGCACGTCAAGCTGGTCCGGCCCGAGGGAATTCGAGGACGCGCCGCCGGGCTGCACTGCGGCGATCCGCGCCCCGCCGGCCATGGCAAGGGGCGGCTTGTTCCGCGGTTCACCGCAGTGGCCCTCCATGCACTCGATCAGTGCGGACTCCTCGCCGAGGATGTAGCCGCCGGGCGAGGTGACGACCTCCAGCCGCAGGGCGCGCCCGCTGCCCAGCACGTCCACCCCGAGCAGACCCTCCGCGTACAGTGCCTCGATCTCGGTACGCAGCAGGTGTTCCTCGGGGCCGTACTCGTGCCGGATGAACACCCAGCCCTGCTCAGCGCCTACGCAGAGCATGCCGACCAGCAGACCTTTCAGACCCCCCATCCCCCGCAGCCCAGACTCGATCAGCGTGGAGATCACCTCACCCGGTGTCACCGACCCGCTCAGCAGCCCCCGCAGCACCTGCAGCTCGTCCCGCGGCAGCCAGCCCAACCGGGACTGGATCGCGGTGAGTTCGGGGATCAGGCTCGGCCCCGGGAACCGCCCCGCCCAGGCCTCCACCCCCGGCACCCGGAAGTGGAAATGCGTCTCAGGGCGGCCTACGCCGCTGTCGCCGCCGCTGTCATGGGCCACGGTCACGAGGTTAACCCAGCAGCGCGGAGCGGCGGGTTCGCCGAACTGGAGCGGACCGCGATCGCGGAGCGCGTCCAGGACGTCCTGGACGGGCTCCGCGACGATCGGTGATCCTCTGGCGGCGCGGCTCGATGCGACCGTGGACCAAGGCGATACGGTCCGGTCGGCAGCGGGTAGGGATCACGGGGGTGGGAGCCGGTACCGAGTTGGGCCAGGGACGGCGCGGAGGCCGTACGGAGGTGCCCTTAGCTCCTTAACGCCAATGGTTGCGCCAGGGGTCCCAGCGCCAATAGTACGGACGGCCTCGGTCGTCAAACCCCCACCAGCCGCGGTCCCTCTCTCTGTCATGCTCGTGGCGGGGGTCAGGGTCGTACCCTGGACCACGAAGACTACTAAAGACTTCCATGATCCTCATTTTCCATCCTCTCTTTCCCGGGAAATCTTTGTCCCGGAAAATAATGAATGTGTTCCTCTGCCGGTAATGAGCAGTCGACGGGATAACAAGACACCAACGTCAGCGATCCCGCCAACCCTCCCGCCGGGCTCAATGCCTTAGACGCCCGGGGGGACTGGAGGTTGTCTCGGGTCTTGAGGAACTTGAGTACGCCGCGAAGGGCATCGGGGTGACGGGCTGGGGGTGTTCGGTTGCCTGGCGGGGGGATCAGACGGGGTGGGTGGACGCCGACCACCGGGCGTGGTCACCGTTGCGGCGCACCGTGGTTCAGGAGCAGCGTCAGCTGCTTGGCGGTGTCGCGGGTGCTTCCTGGCACACGCTTGTGGGTGAGCGCGGGCAGGATCCCGGCGAGCAGTACTTCCGCTCGAGTGGAGGCCGCCTGGCCGACCATGGCCTCGATCTGGCGCATGGTCGTCTCGGCATCGTTCCAGGCGCCCACCTGCACCTGGGCACCAAGTGAGTATCCCAGGTGCAGGTAGCGACTCCGCACCTGATGGGAGGCCGTCGCCGCGACCGCCTGTTCGAACTTCCCCACCGCCTCGCGCGTGCGTCCGAGATCGGCCAGCGCCATACCCTCGTGCCACGCCAGCTCCCGCTCATCAACCCACCATGCCCACTTCGGGTCGGTGTCTCGCAGGCCGTCTTCGTAATGTGAGCGCGCTTGGCCAAAGAGCGTGAGTGCTTGCTCGTCACCGCCCTGCGCCAGAGCGCGCGCCTTGCGCACCACAAACAGCGTTGTCACCCGGGGGAGAGCCGGTCCCGGCTTTCCAGCACCGAGCGTGCGAGATGCAGCGCCTCCTGGGGCCGTCCGAGGAAACCGGCATGCATGCTGGCGTTTTGGAGGGTGAGCAGCTCCATGGTCCGGTCGCCAGCCAGCCGGGAGAAATAGAGCGCCTCCTGGTTCATGCGCCGCACCTCGTCTTGCCGATCGGCATCATAGAGCAACCATCCGGCAACTTCGGCCAGCTCGCCCGCCGTGGCTTGCAGGTCACGCTCAAGAGACGGTTCGTGCGCACCAGAGCCAAGCTGGTGATGCACGGAGTGAAAGAATCGCACGGCGAGGGGCGCCAGATCAGTGCCGCCGAAGCGGTTGTCCAACTCAATAATGTACCGAATGTGTCGCTGCACCGCTTCGAGGTAGGCTGCGTCGGCATAGGAGGTCACGGGGAAGGCGGCTGACGCCGAGAGGACATCTGACGCAGCGCCGGGGGCAAGGGACGCGGTGCGCTGGTCCTCGGCGGTGACCGCAGCGAGGAGACGGTCGCGCTGGGCGTCGGAGGCGCGCTCCAGCGCCTGGTCCAGGGCACGGCGCAAGGCCAGGCTCGGCGGGTGGGTGCCGTGTTCAGCGTTTCTGATCGTCCGCTCCGCGAACCCTAAGGTCTTGGCGAAGCCGGGCTGGGACTGGCACAGTCCCCCGTCACGGAACAGGCGAATCCGGGGCGGTGTCCACTCCACTCGCGAAGCGTAACGTGCATGCGCCATTGCCCCGCTGTTCCGCGGTGGACGCTCACCGTGCACGATCCTGCTGAGGGACCTCCACGTTCCTCGCCCCACGATCCCAAGACCGCCGACTACACTTGCGTCTGCTAGTCCGCGCCGATACCGGATAAGACGTTCTGATCGCTCATTTGTGACAGTGGGAGTTTCCTCATCGGCCAGGGGAACGGCCGACCGAGTCCGTCTAGGGGGCCGGGGAAAGCTGGTGGTCGGCGGCGGGCTCGTCACCACGATCGCCTGCCTGGTCTGGGGGAGATGCTCGAGCTACGGATGGACTCTCGACCTGCAGGTTTACCGGGCTGGTGGCGCGGCGTGGGTACACGGACTCCCGCTGTACGTCGATCACTTCGCACGGCCAGTGGGTGGGCCGGATCTCCCGTTCACGTATCCGCCCATCGCCGCCGTGATATTCAGTGTGCTCTCTGTGGTCCCCCTGGCCGTTGCGATCGCCGTGGTGCTCGTGATCAACTTGGCTGCGCTCGTCACGCTCTGCCTGATGGCCGCGAGCAGGCAGTATGGGTGGAGCACGCTGGCCTTGGTGGTCGGCCTCGCGGTAGCCGGGGGGAGTGTGCTGCTCGAACCGGTGCGCCAGACGCTCTGGTTCGGTCAGGTCAACGTGGTTCTCGGGATGCTCGTGGCCGCTGACTGCCTGCTGCCGCGGACCCGGTGGCCCCGGGGCATGCTGATCGGGTTGGCTGGGGCGGTCAAGCTGACCCCAGTGTTCTTCGTGCTGTTTTTCCTCCCCCGTCGCCACTGGCGTCCAGTATTCACTGCCGCAGCGTCGTTCGTCGGCTCCGGACTGCTGGGATTCGTCCTCGCCCCCAGCGACACCAGGACGTACTGGTTCGGTGCGCTACTCGATATCTCCCGGGTTGGTCGGATGAGCTACGCCAGCAACCAGTCCATCCTCGGTGCGCTAGACCGGTTGGCGTTGCCCAAGGCGGTGATAACCAGCCTGTGGGTAGCGCTAAGCCTGGCCATCGTGGTGTTGGCCTGGATCGTTGTGATCCGGGCTCAGCGGGCGGGAGAAGAATTGACCGCGCTGCTGGCCGTGGCGGTGGCTGAGTTGTTGGTCTCGCCGATTTCCTGGGCACACCACTGGGTGTGGATCGCCCCGGCCCTGCTGCTCCTCACCTCGCCAGCCTGGCACCGGAGGCAACTGCTGCTGGTGTCCGGGCTGCCGGTAGTTGCGGTGTTCGCCACTGGGCCACCCTGGTTGCTCCCCTCAGACAACGACCTGGAGAAGCACTGGACGTGGTGGCAGCAGCTCATGGGGAACAGCTACGTGCTGATCGGGGTGCTTTTCTTAGTGCTGGTGGCGTTCTTGATGCGTTGGTCGGCAAGCGAGGAACCGGTAGGTCACAATCCGCCAGATCAGTTGGTCTCGGGGGCGGTCCTTGGCGTGCATGCGGGGCAGTGAACGACCGCCCCAACGAGGTCTGCACCTAGCCCTAAGTCTTCACCGTCCTCAACCCGAGAGACCACCCGGACCCGTGGAGACCGGCGCCCGCTCGATGCGACAACCGGGCCCCAAGCCTGACCGCACCTTGACAACAACATCAACAAACCAACTGAAGCTCAACAAGCAAGGGCCGGTAAGCGACCCTGCAACCCCCGCGAATGACCTGTCAGTTTCGACTCACCGGCTGCGCGAACCGCGCATACACCCCGTATATGAGGCAACGGTGCCCAGCCGTCCGAAGTCGGCCGTAGTGCGGTTCCGCGGAACCGTGCCAGCTGGACCGTTCCCGCCGGTTCGAACTCCTCCTGCCCGAGTCTGTGCTGCGATGGTCCCCCGCCGGCCCGGACGTGCTCGCGGCGCAGCTCGACCGGGTAGCCATGGTGGCTGCTCAGGAGAACGTCTCGGTAGGCGTCATCAGGGACGGTCAGGAGCTGGTGCTGCCCCTGCATGGGTTCACGATCTACGCGGACCGCGGGGAAGACGATCCCTTCGTCTCCCTCGAGCTGGCACACACCTACCTGACCCTGAACCATCCCGCCGACGTAGCCTTCTACCGGCAGCTGTACCAGCGGATGGCGAGTGCTGGGGCAAGAGGTGCCGACGCTGCGGCGTTGATCCGCCGGGCGGTGCCGTGAGTTGTATGAGCTGACCCGCTCCGCGCAACTCCCAGCGGTGGAGGTCGGGCGCTGTTCCGCGGAACACCAAAGGCGGCAGATGCGCGTCCCCATCTGATAGCAGACCTTGAATCTGTCCTGTTGTCCACCAGACCTATGACTTGGTGGTGCATTCTGGTACGCCGTTGTCGACGTTCGTAATGTACGGCCCTTCGGGCGGGTCCCCATTGAGGTAGGAGTTCGCCACGGTGTAGTAGTGTCGGTTCCACGGCTGACTGGCGACCAAATACCACCAACCGTCGTGTTTTACTGAAGGTGGTGCATTAGGTTGAAAGAACCGGCAGACCACCTCCACCTTTTCGCCAGGTTGGACCGATTGACCCGGTCCCCCGAAGACAAGCGGGTTCCGGAAGGTAGGGTGCGAACCGCCCCCGCCCGCCTGCTCGGTGAAGGTCTTGCCCCCCGTGATACAGGTGGGGCAGTTCGGCACTGGCATGTCACCAGAATCCGTGGCCTGCGGCGGGGTGCTGTTCGATCCGTGGTTGATTTTGGCAGCCAGCAGAGTCGCCCCTCCAGTGATCAGTGCGGCGACCACCGCGCCGACCAGGCTGAGCCGCGCGACCTTCAGCGGAAGACTCAGACTGCTCTTCTCAGTCGTACTCGGCCCCCCACCGCTCTCCTTGCCCGGTTCGCTCGATTCCGCCGCGATCTCTTCACCCAGGTCAGGGCATCCGGTACTCATGGCCCATCCTCTGCCCGCTTCTAACGCCCCATTTGATCACCAACGACGTGCACGGTGTCACCCCGCGCCCGCGCGCAGTGTAGCGGGTGCGGAAACCATGGTGGTGGGCATTGCCGCTCACGGCTCGCCATGCCGCGTCGTCCCCAGCGGCTCGATCTCTACGGCACAGAACTTGAATTCGGGGATCTTGCCGTAGGGATCGATCTCGTCGATGGTCAGCAGGTTGGCTGCGGCTTCCCGGAAGTGGAACGGGATGAAGCAGCTGCCCAGCGCCTTCCGGTGCGAGACCTTCAGCCGCAGCTCGATCTCACCGCGCCGGGAGCGCACCTGCGGCGCGATGGCGTCCAGGGCGTAGGAGCGCCGGGTCATCGACCCGGTGTGCCAGTGCGGCAGCAGCCGCCCGGTGTTGAGCACCAGCGGGTAGTCAGCGTCGGGCAGCTCCTTGGCCGGCAACCACTGCGCGGGCACCAGGGGGGCCAGCCCATCGTCGGTGTTGAAGTGCTCGGCGAAGAGCACCACGGTGCAATCGGAGTGCTCCGGATCGGCGTTGGGGTACAGCTTGCCGGTGCCGCCGAGGCTGTCATAGTTCAGGTTGGCGTAGTTGGGCATCACGCTGACCAGCTCGTCGAACACCTCCCGGGGGCTGCGGTAGTGCCAGTCCAGGCCGATCCGCTGGGCGATGTCCTGCACGATCTCCCAGTCCAGTCGGGCCTGCCCGGGTGGATCCAGCACGGCTCTCCCGAGCTGCACCCGCCGGTCGGTGTTGGTGTAGGTGCCCTCCTTCTCCAGGTACGACGACGCGGGCAGCACCATGTCGGCGAACTCGGCGGTCTCGGTGAGGACGATGTCCTGCACCACCAGGAACTCCAGCGCCGCGCACCTTGTTGATGTTCGGGTCGGACAGGAACGGGTTCTCCCCGAGCATGTACATCCCGCGCACCCCGCCGATGAGCACGGAGCCGATGATCTCGGTGACGGTCAGGCCCTGCTGTGGGTCGAGCCCGCTGACCCCCCAGGCCTGCTCGAAGCTGGCGCGCACCGGCGTGGAGTCGACCTTCTGGTAATCGGGGTAGAACAGATGTCGGCGTGCTCGGCGACCCGGTCGGCCCGCGGGTCCACGTAGATGATCTTCGTGCCGCGCCCGACGGGCCTGCTTGAAAAACGAGCTGGCCACCGGGTGGTTGGCGGTCGCGTTGCTGCCGGTGATGATCGCGACGTCAGCGCTCAGCACGTCGCCGTAGGTGGTGGACACCGCGCCGGAGCCGATGCCCTCGAACAACGCGGCCACCGACGAGGCGTGGCACAACCGGGTGCAGTGGTCGACGTTGTTGGTGCGAAACCCGGTGCGGATCAGCTTCTGGAAAAGGTAGGCCTCCTCGTTGGAACACTTCGCCGACCCGAATCCGGCGATCGCCGCTGGCCCATGCTCGGCGTGGATTTCCCCGCAAGCGCCGGGTCACGCGGTCCAGCGCCTCGTCCCAGGAGGCCGCCCGGAAATGGGGCAGCACCTCGTCGTAGTCCACCAGCCCGCCCGGCTTGCGGCGCTTCTCGCCCTTCACCTCGCTCGACAACCGGCCCTTGGGGTTGGAGGTGTCGCTACCGCGGCCGGACCCCAGAGGGGCAGCGCGGTGGTCTCCCCGGACACCCCGTAGCGATCCGCCAGCGCCAGCAGCATGTTGTCGCCGGTGGTGGTCTGCTGGGGATCAGCCTCGCGCGGGGGCGCATCGGCGATCAGCAGCTCGGTGAGGATGGCGCGGCAGCGATCGAACTCCTGGCTGGTGGTGCGCACGGCCATGCCCTCCTCGCAGGGTCGCACGCACGCGGCGGCGAAGACCCGGGCCCCGACGTCCAGCTGGCGGGCCGCGCGGTAGATCGTGGTGCCCTCCGGGGCCCGTGAGTGCGAAACAGGGCTAGAACACTAGTTCGCACTCACGGGTTATCCACAAGCAGGTCGGCGAGCGCTTCGCTCGTCGGCCTGCCCTCCTGATCTAGCCCGCGGATCGTGTAGTAGCCATCGATCATCTCGCGCAGCCGGGCGGGGGTGAGGGTGGCCTCGCGCCCGGAGCCCAGCCGCACCGGCTCGCGCAGCAGCCGGGCGGGCAACCAGTCGTCGGCCGGAGTCCACCCCTCCCGCAGGTTGAACATCCGCTTGGCCAGCACGATCCGCCGCGCGGTGGCCCGCAGCTCGGCGGCATCGAGCTCCCATCCGGTGACGAGGCGCAGCAGCTCGGCCCACTGCTGGTAGGGCTCGTCGAACACCCCGCGCAGGAACTTGCACAGGATCATCGAGTCCATCACGCTGGCCCGATCCTCGGTGTCCACCGCCGCGGCCACCTGGGCATCCCCACCGGCCAGCCGGTCATAGGCCCCGGACAGGTCGGCCTCGTAGGCGCCGGAGCGGTTGTGATCGGCGCCTCGGGCATTGACGGCCAGGCCCAGCGCCATGCCCTGCAACGTCCGGGGCTCGTATCCGGGCAGCTCCATGCCCTTGACGTGGGGAGCGAACTCCTCGGATCCCCCACCGACCACCGTGGCAGCGCGCCGGGAGCCCAGGGCGAGCAGGGCGCCCAGCCCGTCCCCGCTGCCGATCTCCTCCAGCGCCCGCAGCACCGCGGCACCCTCCCCAAAACGCAGCCACGGCGCGTCGAGCAACCCGCGCGCCGCGCATTCCATCGCCCAGGCGATAGTGCCCCCAGCGGAGATCGTGTCCAGACCCAGCTCGTCACAGCGCGCCGAGGCGGCCAGCACGTCATCGGGGTCCGACACCCCGCACAGGGGCCCCAGCGCGAAGACGTTCTCGTATTCCACCCGAGCGCTGCGACCATTCCGGCCACGGTAGAGGTGCTCGCAGCCGATACTGCAGGACGCGCAGCCGCGGCGGGTGCCGCCGCGCAGCTCGTGCAGCTCCTCGGTGGACAGCTGGGGCGCGTCGAGGAAGGTGGCGGCGGTGAAGTTGCGGGTGGGCAGCGTGGAGATCGCGTTGAAGGCCAGCAGGTTGGCCAGCGTGCCCAGCTCACGGTACTTCGCGGTGGCCGGGCCGAAGGAGCGCGCACGCAACTGCCGGGCAGCGGCCAGCACACCGTCCGGGTCCGCCGGGCCGATCTTCGTCGTGGCCCGGACCGCGACCGCTTTGATGTTCTTGGCGCCGAGCACCGCGCCGAGCCCACCCCGCCCGGCGTGCCGCCCGGCATGCGAGATCGTCGCGTAGCGCACGCCGCGTTCCCCCGCCGGTCCGATCGCGGCGATCCGCCAGCCCCGGCCCAGCCGGCGTCTCAACGTCTCCTCGGCTTGCGCGGCGGGCAAACCCCAGGTGTCCCCCGCCGCGGGGAGCCGCGGGGTGGGGCCATCGACGAGCAGCACCGACGGGGTGGGCGCCCGGCCGGTGAGCACGATCGCGTCGTGCCCAGTGAGCTTGCCCGAGATGGCGAACTGGCTGGAGGCCAGCGCGTCGTTGAGCATCCCCGTCAGCGGTGACTTGGCGACGACGGCGAACTTGGCGCTGGTGGTCAGCGGCGTGCCGACCAGCGGGGAGAACACGAACGCCAGCGGCGCCGCCGCGCTGCACGCCGTGACGCGGGGCGGGGCGAGCCGGTGCAGCAGCCAGGCGCCCAGTCCCACGCCACCCAGGTAGGCGCGCAGCACCGCCTCCGGGAGCGGCAAGGTGACGGCGCTGCCACCCCCACTCACGTCCACGAGTAGCGCCTGGCCCGCGTACCCCCCGGGTGCTGCGGCGCGCACCGGGCTCACCCGCCAGCGTCCGCGGAGAGGAAGGCGATGGTGTCCCCACTGGCCAGCGGGAGGGCACTGTCGCGGCTGATCTGGTCACCATTGAGCGCGGCGATCACGTGGCGGTCCAGGGCGAGGCCCACCGCGGCAGCGGCACCGGAGAGCGTGGCGGCGCGAACAGTACGCGGGCCGCGGTGGCCGTTGCCGGCCAGCGCACCGTAGCGCTGCACGGTGACTTGCGGGGCGGGGCGGGCGCGCGCGGCCCGGTAGTCTTCCGGGGAGTTGACGTTGACCACCGACTCCAGCGCGGGGTCAGCCGCGGCCAGCTCCGGGTCGGCGAGCAGCACGGCGCCGTCCAGTCGGAGGGCGCGGCAGCGGGGGTGGCCGAACAGGAAGGCCGGGCGCAGATCGCCGCCCGCCACCAGCTCGGCGACCAGCGGCGCGAGGGTGACTCGGTAGGCGGCGGCCAGCGGCTGCGGGTAGCCGCGGGCGAGGGGAAGCACCACGTCTAGGTCATCGGTCAGCGCCCTCATCACCCGGCGGACGAACACCGGGTGCAGGAACGGCAGGTCGGTGGAGCAGACGAACGCGGCCTGCGCCCGAGTGGCCAGTGCGGCCAGGCCAGCGGCGATGCCCTGCAGTGGTCCCCGGCCCTCCTCGGGATCTTCCACTACCTCCACCTCGGGGAGAAGATCGGGTAAGGGCTGGTTCGGGGCCCGGACCACCACCAGCGGCTCCTCGACCGAGCGGGCCAGGACCCCCAGGGTGCGGCGCAGCAGGGTAGAACCATGCCACTCCAGCGCGGCCTTCGGGGTGCCCATCCGCGACGAACGGCCACCCACCAGCACCACACCGGCCGCCCCGTGACCCATGCACTCGATCGTAACTCCGCCCGGTGTGAGGTGAGGCAGCCGCAGCAACGGGCGATAGGGTCTGGGCGCCCAGCCCCCAGCAGAAAGAGATAGCTAGCTCATGCCGCAGACCTCGGACCCCATTGCGACCAGCGGAACCACTGAAAGTAACCGGCCCGGGAAACGCTTCCGGCGTAGCGACGTCGCAGGCGCCGTGACAGAGTTTCACGCGGCCTTTGATCTCCCGGTACGGGCGACCCCCAGTATCGAGATCAGCGACTCACTGGCCAAGCTGAGAGTGACGCTCCTGGAAGAAGAGTGCGGCGAGTTCGTGTCGGCGGCACAAGCACGTGACTTGGTGGCGATCGCAGACGCCTTAGCTGACGTCGTGTACGTTGCCTACGGCACTGCGGTCACGTACGGAATTGACCTCGACCTCGTGCTGTCGGAAGTTCACCGAGCCAACATGAGCAAGCTCGACCATAACGGAAAAGCGATCAAACGAGCCGATGGAAAAGTGCTCAAGTCCGAGCGATACACCCCACCAGACGTGAAAGCGATGCTACAACTTCAGCCGCCTTTAGTCCCGCCGTCACGGTCCGGGTAAAAGATGAGCGTTAGGCGCTTGCGCCTCCCGCGCCAGGTCGGGAACTTCCACCACCACCACACCGGCGTCGACGAGCAACTCACAGCCTTGGCAATCCGCGACGAAGAGACTAGGCTCTCGCCACGCCACCACAACTCGAGGAACTCCCGCCCGAAGGATGAGCTGAGTACAGGTACGCGGCCGCGATTTTCGTTGCGAGCAGGGTTCCAACGTGCTATAGATCGTAGCCGTCTTTAAGCGGGGATCATCACACGCCAGCTTCGCCAGCGCCGACTCCTCGGCGTGCACCAGAGCGTCGGTATCCCGGGAGTACCCCCGGCTGATCTCCTCCCCGTTCTGGGCGACGATGACAGCCCCGACAGAGAAAGCGCTAGGACTCGGCGGGCACCGGCGAGCCAGCGCAATCGCCACCTTCATCCACTCGTAATCCACCTGATGGAGGTGGTGGTCATCGAGCACAGGGTGTTAGCTTACCCGATCGCCCACACCGCCTTCAAGACAGCGCCTTCAAGACAGCGCCTTCAAGGAAAATGGAGGGAACGCGCATGGGACAGGATCCCGGCCGTCACCGGTCCCTGAGAGAGCGAGCCCAAGATTATTGGGATGCCCGGCTGAGCTCTGTTCCACCGTTCTCAGCGGAGGAATACTTTGCCCTGCTCCTCGATCGGGCTCTTCGCGCTTTAGAAGCGGGGGACGGCGGCATCAGCGCAGTGCTGTCCGCCCGATGCCACGGCTTCGAGATAGCCAGCTTCGGACGGAACACTATCCGTTCCCAGCGCAACCCGTTAGGTCACGCCGAAACAAACGCCATCCGGCAGTTGAGCGAGCTGATCTCCCTTTCCCCCCACGCCAGGGAACAATCCATCAGCACCTGGACAAGCCCGCTCGACGTCCTGCGTTCAGATGCCAATATCTTTACCAGGAAGATCGATGATCCGCGTTGTCAATCGATTCTCTACACCACCCTGGAACCCTGCCCCATGTGCACCGTCGCCACGATAACCACAGGCGTGAGCTCGGTACTTGTAGCAGCTTCGGAAGAATGGGGTGGAGCGCTACTGTCCGGGCGCCTGGGTTCTTTGCCTACCGCCTGGCCAGAACTGGCGGAGTCCCAAGGTCTTCGGGTTTGTTTAGCGAGCTCAGACCCGAGCGATACCGCTAGCTTCATCCCTCCAGAACTAACCTCGATGCTCAGCGAGGCTCTCCTCGCCAACCGAAAGCGCCTCGATGACCAGGTCAGGCAAGGAGGCATACTTTCGGCATTAACGATTGGTGAAGCTCTTGCGGAGCTGGTTCACCGGCGGGATTAGACTGCGACGACAAGAAGACAAAGATGACCCGACCACCGCGGAGGTCCTGGTGCCGCAGCCCCACCCGCGAGGCCTGCGCAAGGTGCTCGTCGCCAACCGCGGGGAAATCGCCGTCCGGGTGATCCGGGCCTGCCGAGATGCCGGGCTGGCCAGTGTCGCCGTCTACGCCGAGAGTGATCGCGACGCTCCGTTCGTCACCCTGGCCGACGAAGCGTTCGCCTTGGGCGGCATCACCCCGGCGGACAGCTACCTGAACGCGGCCAAGCTGCTGGAGGTCGCCCTCCGCGCCGGCGCGGACTCGGTGCATCCCGGCTACGGGTTTCTCGCCGAGAACGCTGACTTCGCCCAGGCTGTGATCGACGCCGGCCTGACCTGGATCGGGCCCAGCCCGCAGGTGATCCGTGACCTCGGAGACAAGGTCACCGCCCGGCAGCTGGCCAGCAAGGCGGGCGCACCGCTGGTGGCGGGCACCAGGGACCCGGTGTCCAGGCCGGATGAGGTGGTGGCCTTCGCCACCGAGCACGGCCTGCCGGTGGCCATCAAGGCCGTCTTCGGCGGTGGCGGGCGCGGTCTGAAGGTGGCCCATGCCCTCGAGGAGATCCCTGAGCTGCTCGACTCCGCGGTACGCGAAGCCGTCGCGGCCTTCGGGCGCGGGGAATGCTTCGTGGAACGCTACCTGCAGCGCCCGCGGCACATCGAGGCCCAGGTGCTGGCCGACCACCACGGCACCATCGTCGTGGTCGGCACCCGGGACTGCACCCTGCAACGCCGGCACCAGAAGCTGGTGGAGGAGGCCCCGGCTCCCTTCCTGTCCGAGCAGCAGCGGCGCACCATCCACGAGGCGGCCCGGGCGATCTGCGCCGAGGCGGGCTACACCGGCGCGGGCACTGTGGAGTTCCTGATGAGTCCCGAGGGGCTCATCTCGTTCCTCGAGGTGAACACCCGGTTGCAGGTGGAGCACCCGGTGTCGGAGGAGACCACCGGGCTTGACCTGGTAGGCGAGCAGTTGCGGATCGCGGCTGGCGAGCCGCTGAGCATCACCTGCGATCCCCCACCGCGCGGCCACGCGATCGAGTTCCGGATCAACGCCGAGGATCCGGCCCGGGGGTTTCTGCCCGTCCCCGGCACCATCACAGTGTTCGACCCGCCCTCCGGGCCGGGCGTGCGGCTGGACGCCGGGGTGCGCGCCGGCAGCGTCATCGGCGATCAGTTCGACTCGATGCTGGCCAAGCTCATCGTCGTCGGCGCGGACCGCGAGCGGGCCCTGGCGCGGTCCCGGCGGGCCCTGGCCGAGTTCACCATCGAGGGCCTGCCCACCGTGCTCCCCTTCCACCGGGCGGTCGTGGACGACCCGGCCTTCGCCGTCACCGACGGCGAGCATTTCGCGGTTCACACCCGGTGGATCGAGACCCAGTTCCGCGCCCCGCTGGCGCCCCAGGGCATCCCGGTGGAGCCAGCGCCACCGGAGCGGCGGCAGACCGTGGTCGTGGAGGTCGGCGGCCGGCGTCTGGAAGTCTCGTTGCCGGGCGATCTGGCCCTGACCGGCCCCACCGCCGGCAGGGCCAGACCCCGCAGACGCCGGGAGCGCAGTGGTGGCCGGGTGGGTGCCCTCTCGGGTGAGGAGATCATCGCGCCGATGCGGGGCACCGTGGTCACCGTCGCGGTATCCGACGGAGATCCGGTCAATGCCGGTGACCTCCTCGTGGTGCTCGAGGCGATGAAGATGGAGAACCCGGTCACCGCGCACACCGCCGGCACCGTCACTGGCCTGGCCGTGCAGGCCGGAACCTCGGTCGCCCCGGGCACCGTCCTGTGCACGATCACCTCCCGGTCCGGCCGGGGGGTCAGCTGACGGGCGCGAGGAGCTGGGGGCGGGGGTCGGGAGCGGCACCGCGGCGGGCATCGGCGGTGCAGTCGTCGGGCTCGCGCTGCGAGTCGCGCTCGGCGAGTACCCGGGCCCGGTAGATCTGTACCTCCCGCTGCTGCGCTGCCGCGCTCCACCCCAGCACCTCTCCCATCAGCTCGGCGACGTCAACGGCGCACGCTTCGCCCCGATGCGGGTACTCGATGGAGATCCGGGTGCGCCGGGTCAGCACGTCCTCCAGGTGCAGGGCTCCCTCGTGGCTGGCGGCATGCACCACCTCAACCCTGAGGTAGTCCGGTGCCGCGCCCAGCGGAGCGAGCAAATCGCGGCGGCCTGCGGCGAGGGCCAACACCGGGTGCACCGCCGAGCCGTAGCGGTCCAGCAAACGCCGCAGCCGGTAGGGGTGCAGCCCGTGCTGGGCGGCCAACGCGTCGGCCTGATTGACCAGAGCGTGGTAACCGTCCGCACCGAGCAGCGGCACCTTGTCGGTGATCGAGGGAGCAACTCGGCCAGGCAGATCGGGCACCGCCGCGTCCACCGCATCGGCCGCCATCATCCGGTAGGTGGTGTACTTGCCGCCCGCGATGGCGACCAGACCGGGGGCCACCCGGGCGACCGCGTGCTCCCGGGACAACCGGGAGGTCTCCTCGCTTTCCCCCGCCAGCAGCGGTCGCAAACCGGCGTAGACGCCCTCGATGTCGCTGTCGGTCAGCGGTGTGGCCAGCGCGGTGTTGACCGTGTCCAGCAGGTAGTCGATGTCCGCGCGAGTGGCCGCCGGGTGGGCGAGGTCGAGGTTCCAGCCGGTGTCGGTGGTGCCGATGATCCAGTGGCTGCGCCACGGAATGACGAACAGCACCGACGTCGCGGTGCGCAGGATCAGCCCGCTCTCCGAGATGATGCGGTCCTTCGGGACCACAAGGTGCACTCCCTTGGAGGGCCGGATCCGGAACCGGCCTCGCCCGCCGGCCAGGCGTTGGATCTCATCGGTCCACACCCCGGTGCAGTTGAGCACCGCGTGCGCCTCAACGTCGGTCTCCGCACCGGTCTCGCAGTCCCGCACGTGGACTCCACAGATCCGGTCTGCCTCCCGCAAAAAACCGATGACCTGGGTAGAGCTGCGCACCACGGCGCCATACTGAGCGGCGGTGCGGGCCACCGTCATGGTGTGCCGGGCATCGTCGGTGATCGCGTCGTAGTAACGCACCCCGCCAACGAGGGTGTCGCGGCGTAGCGCTGGCACCAGCCGCAGCGCCCCCGCCCGGGTGAGGTGGCGCTGACCCGGCACTGAGCGTGCCCCGCCCAGCGTCTGATACAGCACCAGCCCCGCGGCGACATACGGCCGTTCCCAGATCCGGTGAGCCAGCGGGTACAGGAAGCTCACCGGTTTGACCAGATGCGGCGCCAGCCGGGTGAGCATCAGCTCCCGTTCGTGCAGGGCCTCCCGGACCAGCCCGAACTCCAGCTGCTCCAGGTAGCGCAGCCCGCCGTGGAACAGCTTGGACGACCGGCTGGAGGTGCCCGAGGCGAGGTCGCGGGCTTCCACCAGCGCCACTTTCAGACCCCGGGTCACGGCATCCAACGCCGCGCCGCACCCGACCACACCACCACCGATGACCACGACGTCGAACTGCTCGTCGGCCAGCCGCTGCCAGTCCGCCGCTCGCTGCGCCGGACCCAGCTGCCCGGGGGCCGACCCACCGACGGGCTGCTGGTGCTCTTCAAGGGCAGCCAACCCCCGGGTTGGCTGCCCTTGAAGAGCACCGTGCTCGCGCTGCGCCTGCTGCACCGCTCGCTCCACCCCCTGCGTCGTACCGCTCGCCTGCTGCACGCTACCGCGTGGGAGCCTCCTCGTGGTCTCGTCAGAGCTTGTCTCGCAAGCTGGGGCGCTGCACCGGCGCGCGACGGACACGCCACAACGGGTGTCCAAGGTCGTCCACCCATTGCGCAGGAAGGCAAGTTCATGACGCAGGCCGCCGAGCCCCCATCAGGCACCGGGGATTTCCTGGCTGACGATGTGCGTCGCTGCAAGGCGGCGTTCGACACTATCGACGATGCGACATCGATACGGTGGGCTCGGCTTCTCCGCTAGCGGACGCGGAGATCGTCTGGGCGGTGCACGACGGCGTGGCAGCGCTGGGCGCCGAGGAGTTCCCGTTTCTCGTCAACAGCCGGCAAGCGCTGCACGGGCTCCTGAAAGCGTACGGCATTGCCCCCGAGCTGGGCGAGAAGGTACTCGGCGGCCTCGACAAGCTGGGCAAGACGACCCCGGAAGCAGTGGTCACTGAATTGGTCAACCGGGGCCTGACCTCACCACGGCCGAGGGCCTGGTCACCGACGTAACCGCCCGGACACCGACCGGGCAATCGGATGAGTCCACCGGGGTAGCTGTCAACCCGCAGCGCGCACGCCGTCCCTCACGTGATCGTTCCTGATCGTGACAAGCCAGGAACTCTCAGTAAAAGAATGGCGTGCACCCAAGACGATCATTTCCCTACACCCGTGGGAACAGCAGGAGAGCCTTTCCGATCAGGCAGGAGAAAGATAGAAAACACCAACCGAGCCGTCGTTGCGAGCATTTGCGCTGACCTCACCAGCTCCCTCGACGGGGACATTGTTATTCAGGAAGCCAAGCGCATCCGCCACACTAGCGAAGTTCCGGAAAGACCACTGCTGGCCACTGTTCTCGCTACCCGGAGCAAGGAAGAAAAGACCGACCGTGCCATCATTTCGAGCGATTGCGCTAGCCTCACCGGGCCCCTGAGCAGGGGACTCATTCAAATAATTAAGCGCATCGGTCACACTCGCAAAGTTGTCGAAAAACCACTGCTGGTCCGGACCGCCCGGGGTGGTGGGGACGGGTTTCGAAGACATCTCGCTCATCTGGGTATCCTCTTTTCAAGGGCGGGTGGATAATGACAACACTGGGGCGGGTATCGATGACGACAATGCGCTCGAACCCGCAGGTTCTGTGCGAAGAGCCGGTTGCGTGGTGGTAGACGAGGCCGACGACCCAGCTTGACATGGGCAACGCCAACCCGCTTGGTGAACCTAGACCGGCGGCTGCTCAATCATGTAAATCTCCTCACCATCGGGTGGCCAACGCCTCGCTTACCCATGACTTAGGAACAACCCGCCGCTGCACTGATACACGACCGATCGCCGGATCACCCGATCAGGTGGTATTGATCACTGTCAGCGAACAGTCAGCAGAAGCAACACAACCAGTACGCACGCCCGATACCCACCGGCAGGTCGCCGCAACTCAGCGGCGATGACACCGTCTGAAATGAGCGCGCTCGGCGACCCCATGGCCCGGGCTTGGCCACAAGTGAAAAATGAACAAACTAGATCAGGGCGATGTTCTGCTGGTTGGCGTTGACGGTGAATATCCAGTCCTGCTCGTTGGGTCGTCCGTGCTCGGTCCACCAGGGGTGGGCGGCGCGGACCTCGTCCCAGAGCCGGCGGGGGCCCGCTGGCGCACGCTGAACTCGTCGTCGCTGCAGTCCCGGGGTGACGTGGAAGTGGCTGGGCGCGCCGCAGCGCGGTGAGGAACGATTGAGTGGGCCACGGCGGAACCAGAGGCCATCGGGGGATCATCCCCGGTCCCGCCGTAGGTAGGGTGCGGCCGTCCCGTCCCGGGGAATCTGTGGGGAGAAGCGGGGACGGGACAGCCGGGGTCTGCGGTGGCTAGCTGGGCGGATCGGGCCGCACCAACCCGATCTCACCCGCGCCCCTCCCGGCTCGCATACCGTTCACCAAGACCTTGCGCAGTGGACTGCTGAGATTTTCTCGGTGTACTACTGTGGACTAGAGGTTTTTGCTTTCTCTGCGTAGTTGGCTAGGAGTTGCACCAGTCGCGCCGCCCCTGGGGGGATCGACGATTAGATTCACGGGCAGCAGTCCGTGGGGGATGCTGATGGTCAGCCGTTTCCCGGTGTCCTTGATGATCTCCATTGTTGCGTTGTGGGTTACATCGGCTTCTACCAGCATCAGGTCATACCCCACTTCATCGATTGCGTGGACAAGGGTGGTGGAAGGCATCGGGGCGGGCGGCTTTGGGTCGCAGCACCCACCCCGATGCCGGTCCTCAGGGCGTGGCCGTTATCTCCGGTTCACGGCAGCCACGCGGTCAGCAGGTCGCGCAGTTTCGTGGCCCCTTCCTCGTCCACGGACATGACGCACGCCCCGGGGATACGCGGGTCGAACACGATTGTTCCGTCGTACTTGCTCACCGTCAGATGAGAGAATTCCACCGGACCCCCTTCCAGCCGACATGATGCCGGGATCTCCTTTCGGCCTTGCAGAGTCGCGTAGGCGGGCACCGACGGATGCCGTTCGGTGGTCACGGTTGATCTCCTTGGATTCCCGCTTATGCTAGTCCGAGCTGCCCGACAAGCACCGCGCAGCCACCGCCAGGCCGATACCTCCCAGATTTGTGAAGTCATGACGGACGGGCGCTCGCCGTTGGTGTCTTGGCAAGCAAACCAGCTTGCGGGGAGCAACCGCGATCTCTCATTGCTGGCAACCCCAGAGCAGGTCCTGTTGCGTTATCCTGCGCCGGTGGAGTGGACTCCAACAACGATCCGCCAGTTCCGCCAAGCGGGACTGTGCCTGCCCCAAGACAAGTTCGCCACCGAACTCGGCTTCGCCAAGCGAACGATCGGCAACGCCGAACGCGGTACCCACCCACCCAGCCTGGCACTACGCCAAGCCCTCGACCGCGCGCTGGAAAAAGCCACCGACGCCCAACGCGACCGCTTCTTCGCCGCCATCGACCCTGGTGCCGCAGCTTTCCCCGGGATCAGCCCGACCCTGGAATCCGTCGAGTTGCTGCGCCGCGCCGAAGCCTCCGATCTGGGCACCGGCACCCTGCAACAACTGGAAGAACTGGTCGAAGACCTCGGCACCGAGTACTTCACCACCCCACCAGCCGAGTTCCGCGCCACCGTGCTGTCCTGGCGACGCTACGTCGCCCAACTGCTAGAAGGAAAATTGACCCTGCGCGAGCGCCGCCAGCTCTACGCGATAGCCGGCTGGCTCTCCGGCCTCATCGCCGAAGCATCACTCGCCCTCGGCGAGCCCGCCGAACCCCACTGCACCACCGCTCTGGCATTGGCCCAGCAAGTCGGAGACGCACGCCTCACCGGCTGGATACACGGCACCCAAGCCCAGATCGCGCTGTATGCAGGGGACCCCCGAGACGCGATCACCTTCGCCCAAGCCGGCCGGCAGGTAGCGCCAGTCGGGTCCGCCGCCGGGGTCCGGGCCTGTGCGCTCGAAGCACGCGCTCACGGGCGATGCGGCGATCTCGCGGAAGCAGAACACGCGTTGTCCCGCGCTGAGCATGCCCTCGATGTGCGCACGGAACCCCAGACACGCAGCTTCTTCTCGTTCGACATGCCCTATGTGCCGTATTACGCGGGCACCACGTTCCTCTGGCTGGGCGACACCGCCCGGGCCCGCGCCTGGGCGGGTCAGGCCATCGAGCTGTGCGACACGGACCCATCCCCCTGGCCCGTTGCTCGTACCAGCGCCAGGGTCGACCTCGCTGTCGCGCTGACCCAAGCTGGAGAATACGACGGCGCTGCAGCCATAGGTAACGAAGCCATGGACATCTGGGCTGAGCGGCCGACACGCCCAGCCAGAAAAAGAATCGAGGAGCTTCTGGCGACGCTGCGTCCTTTCACTGTGCCATGCGTCGTCGAATTAAGAGAACGGTGGCGATGGATCTCCAGTTAGCAGGGTAAGGCCCAATGGCGTTAAGTTAAGCTTACATGGGTGTAAGATCGTTTCGTGGCGTGACGTGGGCAGCGGGTGGTGGCTGGTGATCGGCTGGCTGATCGGGTGGGGGTGGGTGTGTTGGTGAGGGTGTTCACCCCGGAGTTGGTGGATCGGGT
>JAFATA010000070.1 GCA_019244165.1 Pseudonocardiales bacterium
CGCACACGTGACGACGTCGAGCTCGCGACATTCGAATGGGTGGACTGGTACAACAATCGGCGCATCCACAGCTCCTGTCACAACATGCCACCGGTGGAGTACGAAGCCGCCTTCCATCGAAAGAACGAACCTGCTAACATGGTCAAAGTGTAAGCAACCCGGTCTCTATTGTAACCGGAACGGTTCAGTCTGCTGTCGCGAGCGGAATTGAAACTACGGCGGGTCTGCTGACCCGCCCGGCTGGTAGCGGCCGGGTACCGCGCGGGTGGCGATGGACAACCGGTTCCAGGTGTTGATGACGGCGGCGGCCCAGATGATCTGGCCCACTTCCTTCTCGTCGAACACGCGGCGGGCCTCCTCGTACACCGCATCCGGCACGTGCCCGTCGGTGATGAGCGTGATCGCCTCGGTCAACGCGAGCGTGGCCCGTTCCCGCTCGGTGTAGAACAGGGTTTCCCGCCAAGCGTTCAGAGCGTACAGCCGCTGCTCGGTCTCGCCGAGCGCGCGGGCGTCCTTGCTGTGGATGTCGATGCAGTAGGCACAGCCGTTGATCTGGGATGCACGCATCTTGATCAACTCGAGCAGCTGGCGGTCCAGCCCGCAGTTGTCCACGGCGGAGCTGAGCGCGGCCATCCTGCGGTACAGGTCGGAGTTGAGATCGGGAAGTGCGAAGCGCGGTTCCATGCAGACGACGTTAACGCACGCTGCCGGTGGGAATCCTGACGAAGAAAGCAGTGGTCGACGGGAAGCTGAGGTTAGGTATGACGGATCGTCAGGTTGTTGTGATCACTGGGGCGAGCGCGGGGATCGGTCGGGCAAGTGCGCAGCTGTTCGGCGCCAGGGGGGCGCAGGTGGCGCTGTTGGCCCGGGGGCGGGCGGGGTTGGACGGCGCGGCCAAGGATGTGGAGAACGCTGGCGGCACGGCTCTGCCCATCCCGACCGACGTCGCGGACTACGAGCAGGTCCACGCCGCCGCCAGGCAGGTCGAGGACACCTTCGGGCCGATCGATGTGTGGGTCAACGTGGCGTTCACCTCGGTGTTCGCCCCGTTCCATGAGATCACGCCCGGGGAGTTCCGCCGGGTTACCGAGGTCAGCTACCTGGGTTTCGTGTATGGCACGATGGTCGCGCTCGCCCGGATGCGTCCACGGGACCGCGGCGCCATCGTGCAGGTGGGCTCCGCGTTGGGGCAGCGCAGCATCCCGTTGCAGTCCGCTTACTGCGGCGCGAAGCACGCGATCAACGGGTTCACCGAGTCGCTGCGTACCGAGCTTATGCACGAGGGCAGTAACGTTCACGTCACGGTGGTCCAGATGCCGGCGGTCAACACCCCGCAGTTCTCCTGGGTACTCTCCCGGCTGCCCCGCCACCCGCAGCCGGTACCGCCGATCTACCAGCCCGAGGTGGCCGCGCGTGGCGTGGTATTCGCGGCCGATCACCCGCAACGCAAGCAGTACTGGGTGGGCGCGAGCACCGTGGGCACCCTGCTCGGGCAGAAGATCGCTCCGGCGCTGTTGGACCGCTATCTGGCCAAGACCGGCTACCAGTCACAGCAGACCGGGGAAAAGGTCAAGCCGGACCGCCTGCACAACCTGTGGGAGCCCCTCGATAGCCAGGACGGGCATGACCATGGCGCCCATGGGACATTCAACGACCGCGCTCACAGCCGCGCCGGGCAGCTGTGGTTCTCTCACCACGCCAGGCTGCTTGTCACCGCCACCCTCACCGCGACCGGCGCAGCAGCTTGGCTGCGTTCAGGGCACCGGCGGCAGGATCGGTCCACGGACCAGCGAGCCTGAGAGCGGCTTCCAGCATCAGGGCGTGCACGAAAGCCTGGGGCAGATTGCCGCGCAGTTGGCGTTGGATAACGTCGTATTCCTCGGAGAACAACCCCGGCGGCCCGCAGGCCGACCGGTTGCGTTCAAACCACGTTCGGGCAGCGAGCAGATCGCCCTGTTGGTGATGGGCCAGTGCCATGAGGAACCCGCACAGCGCGAAGGCTCCCTCGGCCTGGTCGAGGGGGCGGGTGTCGTGGCGGAACCGGTAGACGTAGCCCTGGTGACCCAGCTCCTCACACACCGCCTGCACGGTAGCCACGCTGCGCGGATCGGTGGCGGGCAGTGCGCCACGGATCACCGGTAACAACAACGCCGCATCGATACGCGGGTCGTCGGGGGCGCGCTGCCAGCGTCCGGAAGGGTGGAGGCAGTCGGTGGTGACATCAGAGAGGATGGTGTCGGCTAGCCCACTCCACGCGGCGGCATCTGCCTGGGACGCGCCGGTGGCGGCGATCGCGCGTAGCCCGGCGACGCAGGTCAGCCGGGAGTGCGCCCAGCGGTGGTTGTCCAGTTCCCAAATTCCGGCGTCAGGCGTTCGCCACCGCTGGGTGATGGCGCTGACGGCGGTGGTGACGGCCCGGTAGTGGTCGGTGCTGAGATGGTCATGACGGGCGGCGGCGGCGAAGAGCAGCAGCGCCTCGCCGAGCGCGTCGAGCTGGAACTGGGCATTGACGTGGTTGCCGACAACGTCGTGCCCTCCCGGGTAGCCGGGCAGGTCCAAGGAGCGCTGGTCGGGCACCGGCGCTCCCGTGATGGTGTAGGCCGGTTTCAGGTTGGGCCCGTCGGCGAGGAGGCGCTCGGAGACGAACCGGACCGCATCATCAAGCAGCGGGTGCCCTCCGTCGGCGGCGACGGCCTGCCCGGCGTAGCACTGGTCGCGGATCCACACGTAGCGGTAGTCGTAGTTGCGGCCCTCCGCGACGCGTTCGGGCAGGCTCATGGTGGCCGCGGCGACCATGCCCCCACCCGAACTGGTCAACCCGCGCAGCACGGCGTAGGAGTGCCGGGCATCACGGGGCGCGATGCTCTCCCCGAGGCCCGGCATCGCCTCACGCCAGGCTGCTTCGGTGCCCTGCCAGGCCCGGTCGGCCTCCGGCGGCTCCTCACCCAGCGCCTGATCCGATAGCTCCAGGACCAGGTCGTGGTGAGTCCCGCCGGGCACGGTCACGGTCATGATCAGCTGGTGTCCGGGGCCAGTCTGGCCGTGCACCTCGGCGGCCGCGCCGCCGCTCCACCGCATGCGCAGCTCACCGACCCGGCCCTCCCACCGGCCCTCGTCGTCGCCGTGCAGCTCGCGCAGGTGCGCCCGGCCGAACTCGGCGGCCGGCTCCACGACGACTTTGACGTGGGCGGTGCCCCGCACGGCGATGATGCGGCGCAGCAGGACCACCCGGTGCGCCTGGCCGGGGAAGGCCAGGGCTTCGCGGCACTCGATGATCCCGGTTTCGGTAACCCACCGGGAACGCCAGATCAAGCTGCCGTTCTCGTAGTAGCCACCCCACACGAACCGGCCGGTCGGCGTGACCGCGTAGGCGCCACCGCCGCCGATCAGGCAGGAGAACACCGCATCGGAGTCCCAGCGTGGGGCGCACATCCACACCACGTCGCCACGGGGACCCACCAGGGCACCGCGTTGGCCGTCAGCCAGCAGGGCGTATTCCCGCAACACATGCGGTGGGAACAACTGGAGGGTGTCCCTCTGCCCGGTCTCGGTGCTAGCCACGGTGTTAGGTAACCCCTGCGCGGCGGGTGCTAAACAACACGAGAGCATAAGTGCTGGTGGCGACAGCGAGGATGGCAAAACTCGGGGGGAGCGCGGGCACGGTGTAGCTGAGCGTGAGGCCGGCCCCCGTCTCGGCTACCGCGAGGGCAGCGGAGAGAAGCAGCGCCGGGTAGGGCCGGGTGATGAGACGCTGGGCGGTCCCAGCGGGGGCGGCGAGCAGCCCGAGCAGCAGCAGCGCGCCGACGGCTTGGCTCGCCTCGGCGGCGGCCGCGCCCACCAGGGCGAGGAAGCCGTAACCGAGCATGCGGACCGGGACTCCCCGGGCGGCCGCGACGGCGTTGTCGATGCTGGCAAACAGCAGCGGTCGGGCAATGGCGAGTAGGACGGCGGCGATGAGGGCGGCGATGAGGGCGGCGGTGACGGCCTCGGGGAGGCTCAGGCCGAAGATCGAGCCGAACAGGACGTTGACGCTGGCGTCGCCGTTGCTGGTGCTGTGGTTGGTGGTGTACAGGGTCAGGAAGAACACGCCGAGGCCGAGGATCCAGGCGAGCACGTTGCCGACCACGACATCATTGGCGCGTCCCCGCCCGCCGATGGCGCCGAGGACGACTCCCACACCGATGGTCGCGGCGAACAACCCGAGCCGCTCGTCGATGCCCACCGCCAGGGCCGCGAGGGCACCGGTGAACGCCACGTGGCTGAGGGCATCGCCAGCGAAGACCTGGGCGCGTAGCACAACGAAGTAGCCGACCAGCCCGGTGGCCGCAGCGATCGCGCTGCCTGCCAGCAGCGCGTAGAGCAAAAACGGCGGCCAGGTCACGGTGTGGCCCGGGTCGTGCTCGCCCTCGCCGGGGTGGTACTGGTCCGCCACTGCCACCGGGCGTGGCGCAGCATCTGGGCGCCCACGTAGCCGGCGAAGGCGAAGCTGGTGACGAAGAACCCCACCGGGAAGGGGGCGTAGTAGGCCACGCTCAGACCGAGCCACGTGACGATCAGCCCGATCGTGATGGTCAACGCCAGGGCAGTGACGGGCCGCGCGCTCAGCGCCTGGGCGGTGGCCGCGGGCATCACCAGCAGGGCGAACACCAGGAGAGTGCCGGTGATCTGGCTGGCTTCGGCGGTCGCGGCACCGAGGAGCACCAGAAACGCCACGGACAGGGCCCGCACCGGGACGTGGCGGGCACTTGCCACGTCGGGATCGATCGAGGCGAAGGCCAGCGGGCGACCGATCACCACCAGGACAGCCAGGGCAATCGCGGCGACAACGCCCAGGAGCGCCACCTGCTCCGTGGTGATGCCCAGAAAGTTGCCGAACAGCAGCGCGGTGATGCTGTTCAGGAATCCCTTGTAGCGGGCGACGAACAGAAACCCGCAGGCGAGCGCGAAGGCCTGCACCATGCCGGTGACCGCCGACTCCTCCGAGTAGCCGCCGGATCCGGTGCGCGGCAACGCCGCGATGACCAGGGCACCGCCCAGACAGAACGCGAAGTAGCCATAGCTGGCCGCGACGCCGATTCCGACCGCGCCGGCCGCGCCCGGGAAACCGATCACCGACAGGGTGTGGCCGACGAAGCTCTGTTGGCGCAACACCATGAAGTGGCCTACCACCCCGGCCAGCACCGCAACGATCGTGCCCGCGCAGAAGGCGTTGACCATGAACGGGAATGACCACATCTGCAGCAGATCGGTGACCGGGTCCCAGCTTAGAGCCGCGGCGAGGGTCATGGCTCCCACCCGGCGCCCACCGCGCACCGTTCGGGGGGGCCGATCACGACCAACCGGCCATCCGAGGCGGTGAGCACCTCGATGGGGGTGCCGAACAGCTGGCTCAGCGCAGCGCCGGTGATCACCTGGTGGGGTGGGCCGATCCGCGAGCCGCCGGGCACGAGGTAGACCACGGTGTCCAGATGCGGCAGGACCGGGTTGATGTCGTGTGCCACCATCATCACAGCCACCCGGTGCACCCGGCTGATCTCGGCGATCAGCGCCGCGATGGCGGCCTGGTTCGGCAGGTCCAAGCTGTCCAGCGGCTCGTCGAGCAGCAGCAGGTCGGGAGCCGAGGCCAGCGCTTGGGCGATCAACAGACGTTGCTGCTCCCCCCCGGAAAGCTCTCCGACCGGGCGGTCAGCGTAGGCGCTAGCACCGACCAGGTGGATGACCTGCTCGACGCGTGCGGCCGCCGCTCGCCGCGCCGCCGCGCCGGGCAACCATTCGGGCAGCGGAAGGCCCCACCGGTGCCCGTCCAGGCCCAGTCGCACGATGTCGCGGCCGCGCACCCGTAAGGATGAGTCGAAGCTGCGACGTTGGGGCAGGTAGCCAATCCGCTCGTTGGCCCGCCCAGCGGGCCCATCCAGCACCCGCACCTCGCCCTCCGCCAGCGGCAGCGCCCCCAGAACCACCTGGACCAGGGTGGACTTGCCGACCCCATTAGGCCCCAACACCGCGACGAACTCCCCGACGGTGACTGTCAGGTCCACCCCGCTCCACAGTCGCCGGCCGCCTCGCTCGGCCGCCGCATTGCGTAGGGTGACCACAGAGCGCGCCGTCATCGGGTGATCACCTGAGACAGTGTGCGCTGAGGCAGGGCGCTCTGAGCCAGGGCGCGCTCGATGCCCATTAGCTGATGAACTTGCCATTGCTGGAAGGTGGCGGTGGCTGGGGCGAGTGTCTCGGTGACCGTCGCCACTGGGATACCGTTGGCCTTGGCCTCAGCCACCAGGGCCGTCACGTCCGGGGTCGAGTTCTGGGTGTTGAACACGAAGATCTTGATCTGCTTGGTCTTGATCTGCCGATCTACCGTGATCTTGTCGGCCGCACTTGGCTCAGTGCCTTCGCTGACTGCGTCCAGGAACGACTCCGGGGTTTCCATTTTCAGCCCGAGGGCCTTGGCCAAGGGGGTCACGATCGACTCCGAGGCCCCGATCGGGGTTCCGCCGTACTTGCTTCTGATGTCAGCGATCAGCTGGTGGTAGCGGGCTAATCCCTGAGTCTCGTAGACCTGCCTCTGGTGATCGAAATAGTGGGCCTCGGACGGGTCGATCCGCGTGTAGTCGGCGGCAATCTGGTTAATCACCCGCTGCACGTCATCCGGGGAGTACCAGAGATGCGGGTTGCTACCCTCCTTGGCCCCGATCAGATCTCCTACCGTCAGCACCACCCGCCCCGGTTCGGGGTTCGCGTCCAGCAGTTTGGTGACCCACGGGTCGTAGCCGACCCCGTTGACGATCACGAACTGCGCCTCCGCCAAGGCGCGCGCGTCGGCTGCCGTCGGTTCGTAGCTGTGCGGGTCGGTGTCCGGATTGGTGATGATGCTGTGCACACTGACGTGCTCGCCACCCACCTGCACGGCGATACTGCCCCAGAAGTTCTCCGCCGCCACCACCGCGATCTTCGTGTTGTCGCTCGACGCACTCGACCCCCTCAGCTGGACCGCCGGACCGTTGCTGGGCGGCGCTCCGGTAGCACGGCCCGCCAGCAGACCGACGAGCACGAGCGCCACCGCCCATGTAGCCCATACGGACGAAAAAATGCGGCCCGCCGCTCCAGGTTTGCCCACTTTCCGACTCCTAGCCTGGACGTTCTGTCACTCACACAGGTGGAAAATCGCTCCGCCAGATTAAACGAAATCGATAACCATTCCAAGACGCCGAGTGTTGTCGGTGATCGGCATCACCTGCCGACGCGGCGTCAGACGGCCGTGGCAAGCAGCAAGGCGAACCGCTCCTGCGGGTCGGTCCACCATGCCTGGTCGGCGAATCCGGCGTCGGCCAGCTCGGCCCTGAGCCCCTCGCGCCAGAACTTGCCCGAGACCTCGGTGCGCATCTCCTCGCCCTCGGCGTAGTGCACCGTCATGCCCACCGCAGGTAATCGCACGGTCATCGCGCGGCGCGCCCGCAGGCGCATCTCGATCCACTCGTGCGCCGCGTCCCACACCGCGACGTGATCGAAGGCATCGACCTCGAAGTCGGCGTCGAGCTCGCGGTTGAGCACGCGCAGCACGTTGCGGTTGAACTCGGCAGTCACTCCGGCAGCGTCGTCGTAGGCGGGCACCATCACCGCCGGGTCGGTCACCAGTCCGGCGCCGAGCAGCAGCAGCTCGCCGGGATCCAGCGCGGTGCGGAGCGCGGTGAAAAAGCTGGCCCGCTCGTCCGGCAGCAGGTTGCCGATCGTGCCGCCCAGGAAAGCCACCAGGCGACGTCCACCTCGACTGGCCGGCACCAGCTCCAGATGCTGGGTAAAGTCGCCGACCACGCCGTGCACCGTGAGCTGCGGGTACTCCTGTACCACCGCTGCCATCGCGCTGCGCAACGCCGACTCCGAGACATCCAACGGCACGAAGCGCCGCAGTGATCCGTTCGCGGTGAGCGCGTCGAGCAGCAACCGGGTCTTCTCCGAGGAGCCCGAACCGAGCTCGACGAGGGTGTCGACGGCTGCCCGCGCCGCGATCTTCCCCACACTGCGCCGCAACAACTCCCGCTCGGTACGGGTGGGATAGTACTCGGGCAGCGTGGTGATCTGCTCGAACAGTTCACTGCCGCGGGCATCGTAAAACCACTTGGGTGCCAGCCACTTGGGATCGGCGGACAGCCCGACCCGCGCGTCGTGGTGCAGCGCGTCGGCGGCATCGGACTCGGACAGGCAGATCTCGAGCACAGGTGCGGTCATCGTTCCTCGCTAGCAGTCGCAGGGATCGGCACGACATCCACGGCGGAGGGTGTCGCGGTGAGCAGGTGACAGTCAGGGACCGGTTCCCAGCCGAAGGAGGGGTCGGTGGGCTCGGAGCAGACCAGCACTCCCCCGTCGCCAGCCCGCACCACCAGCGCGTGGTCTACGGCGGTCGCGGCGAGTTCGGTGCCATCGGTGACCAGCATGTTCAGCCGCGAGCCCGGGGCAGCGGCCCGCACCTGCGCGGTGACCGCGCCCAGCGCGCCGCCGGGCGAAGCACCGGCTGCCAGCCGCTGGCGGACCAGCGCCCACAGCAGCGCAGAATCGGTGGGCGCTTCGAGGGTGAGCAGTTCCGTCACCGGCAAGCGGCTGGCCAAGCCCGCCACACTGTCCGGCCACCCGGCGACCACCCCGTTGTGGCTGAACAGCCAGCGGCCGGTGGCAAACGGGGCACAGGCGGTTTCCATCACCGGCATCCCGACCGTGGCCGACCGCACCGCGGCGAGCACCGCGCCGCTGCGCACCGCACGGGCCAACGCGGCGAAACTCGCGTCGGCCCAGATCGGGACCGCCCGCCGGTAGCGGATCGGTGTCCTCGCGCCGTCGGGATACCAGCCTGCGCCGAATCCGTCGGCGTTGACCGTGCCACCGCCGCGCATGTCGGCCGGCGCATAGCTCTGCCGCAGTAGCGAGTGCGGTGGATCCAGCAGCAGCGTCGCAAGGTCACGCAGCGGCCCGAGGTAGGCCAGATGTCGGCACACGTGGTTCAGCCGGCCTCAGTGCTCTGTCCAGGACGGCTTGCGGCGGTGCGGTCTGCCGGGGTCGGCGTCCCGAGCGCAGCGGAAACCGACGAAGATCTGCCGGCGTACCGGGTGGTCCCAGTTGCGGAAGGTTCCCCGGCAGACCGTTGCGTCGGTGCCGAACGAGCCGCCGCGCAGCATCCGGTAGTCCCCGCCAAAGAACACCTCGGAGTACTCCCGGTACGGGAACGGCGCGAAACCCGGGTAACCGGAGAAGAGCGAGGACGTCCATTCCCACACGTCACCGATCAACTGGTGCACGCCCAGCGGGGACGCGCCGGCCGGGTAGCTGCCCGCGACGGCGGGCTGCAGGTGCCGCTGTCCCAGATTGGCGTGCGCCGGGGTAGGATTATCATCGCCCCAGGGAAAGCGGCGGGAGCGCCCCGTGGCGGGATCGAACCGGGCGGCCTTCTCCCACTCCACCTCGGTGGGCAGGCGCTTGCCCGCCCACGCCGCGTAAGCCTGCGCCTCGAAGAAGCTGACGTGCACGACGGGCTCGTCGGGCGGAACCGGCTCGATGATGCCGAACCGGCTGCGCCACCAGGACTCACCATCGCGGTACCAGAACTGCGGGGCCACCAGACCTGCTTCGCACCGGTGCTTCCAGCCCCGCTCGCTCCACCACCGCGGGTTGTCGTAGCCACCGTCGGCCAGGAAAGCCTGGTAGGCGCGGTTGGTCACCGGGGTGGTGTCCAACCAGTAGGCGCTGGTGCAGGCCCGATGCGCGGGGCGCTCGTTGTCCAAAGCCCACGGCTCAGTAGACGTGCCCATGGTGAACTCGCCCTCAGGTACCAGTGCCTCGGCGGGCAGGTCCGAGGAGCGCGCCGGCTGGAGGGCGGGGGCGTGCAGCGCGGCCGGGCCCACCCGAAGCTGGTGGGTAGCCAGCATCGTCTCGTCGTGCTGCTGCTCATGCTGCACGATCATCCCAAAGGCGAATCCGTGCTCGACCAACTTGCGGCCCGCCAGCGGGGTACGGTCCAGCACGTCGAGGACCTTGCTACGGACCTCGCCCAGGTACCGTCGGGTCTGGGTCGGGTCGAGCAGTGGCAGCGCGGGCCGCTGGGGCCGGGGGTGTCTGAACGCGTCGTAGAGGTGGTCGATGTCGGCCCGGAGGGGCTCGCGCCCGCCCACGTCGCGGACCAGCCAGAGTTCCTCCTGGTTGCCGATGTGCGCGAAGTCCCAGACCAGCGGGGACATGATGCGGGAGTGTTGGCGGACCAGCTCGCTGTCCTCGACGGCATCGGTCAGCACCGCACTGCGGGCGCGGGCGCGGGTGAGCTCGGCAGCAAGGTGCTCACGCAGGGCAGTGGTGCTCAGCTCGGTGATCGGCATGCTCACAGCGGATGTCCTCCGTTAGCTCCGGCCGGTCGAGTGCCGTTACGGCGGCTACCCCCCGTCATGGCGCTGACGAAATCGTCTGCTGGGCAGCGACCGCGCCGGACCCGGTGCTCCGTGATCTCCTCCAGGAGCAACTGCACTCCGGCGGGGGCCTCCAAGGCGGGCAGGGCGCGGCAGGCCAGCTCGAACACCGCGATGGCGGCCGCGGCGAGTGTGTCATCGCGCAGGCCGTGTTGGGCTGCCTGCAACCATCGCCCGACGGTTGGCGCGCAGGCTTCCCGGGCGGCGGCGGTGACCGCGGGATCGGCAAGTAAGGCGGCCAGCACCGTCACCGGTATCATCCACTGGCCCACTGGCTGGGTGTCCAGGTAGCGGACCTCGAAATAGCCCTGCGGCCGGACGGGCGGGAATAACGTGGTCAGGTGGTAGTCGAGATCGGCGGTGCTGGGGCGACCAGGCAGCGCCCCGGACAGCCAGTCGGCAAAAGTGACCCCGCTGGGCACGTCCCAACGGCCCTGGGGGCGACGCTGGAACAGCACGGGAGTATCCAGCACCCGGCGGGCCCAGTCCGCCGCTGGGTCCCAGTCCGCTGCCAGGTCGTAGTGTGTCCGGCTGGGTCTGGTGCGGGTTGGGTCCACCGCGAACCAGGCCTGCATCCGGGATGACGCCCAGCCCGTGCGCAGGCCACCCAGCCACGGCGAGTTGGCGAACGCGGCCAGCAGCACCGGACCAAGATCGTGTAATGCCGCCCAGCGCAGCCGCGCCTCAGTGGGAGTGCCGGCATCCAGGCATACCTGCACTGCGGCGGTGCAACACATCATCGCCCGGCCCATCGGGCCGATCCGGTCAAAAGCGGTCTCCATGGCGACGTAGCGGGGAATGTCGACCAGCCGGCGGGACGGGCGATGCGGATCGGCACCCACACCCGTGAGGACCAGGTTAGCGGGATCGAGCAGGGTGGTCAGTGCGGCGATATCGCCCTCCACGGTGGCGATGAGCTCGGTCAGCGAAGGGCACGGGGGGCTGGAGATCTCGAGCTGACCACCGGGTTCGACCGTGACGGTGGAGCCGTGAGGAAGAGGTTGCTGGGGGCTGTCGGGAACGAGGGAATGCGGGGCGTGCACGCCGAGCGCGTCGGCGAGGTGGGGGGCCTGCAACAGGCGATGGGGGTTTCCGGAGTGCTGCACCACCCACTCGAGCTCGGCGCCAAGCAGCTTGGGCGGCCCGTGTTTGAAACAGATCGAGGCGACGTACACCTCGGCCTCTACCCGGCTGCGCAGCATCGTCGGCGGTGCGAACGCCGGTAGCGCCCAGGGAGGCAACGGTGCCTTTGACCTCACGGGCCTCACGCCCCACCTTCGTGGTCCGAGGGAACGAACTCACGCCACGCTACCTAGTTACCCCGACGCCTGCGGCGTTATGCGTTACGTAAATTTACGTAAATCGTAAATAAGGACCGCCGACTTCGAGGATGAGAGGCTCAGGCCGCGGCGGCTCCGCGCGCGGTCGCGGCGTTCAGCGCGAACACGTAGCCGCCACGGTAGCCCGCCTGGTTGGGATGGTACGGCCCGAGGGAGGTGGGCACACTTGGACCGTTGATCCACGGGTCGGCCGAGCACACTCCGTGGCCAGCGAACCGGTCCCGCACGTCGGCGAAGCTGAATCCGGACTGCTGACTGGTGGCCTGGTGGATGACGTCGTTGAGCACGTCGGCACCGTGGTTGAGTTTCCTGCGGCGGCTCAGGTTCGGCGCGTGTGGATCGGTGCAGCTCGGGGCGAACTCGAACAGCCGCGGGTAGCCCAGCACGATCACTCGGGCGTGCGGCGCGGCGCGGCGGATCGCGGTGTAGGTGCGGGTCAGCCGGCTCGGCAGTACGAACCGCTCGAAGGCTTCGGCGGCGTCGACCGCGGCGTTGCAGGTGCGGTCGCTCGTCGCGACGGTGCAGGTCCCCAGCACGGGGCCGAACCCCGCGTCGTTGCCACCGATGGTGATCGTCACCAGGTCGGTGCTGGCTCGCAGAGCCGAAATCTGGGTAAGGAACACGTCGGCGGTCTTGGTTCCCGAGCAAGCCGCGAATGCGAAGCTGGTGGAGTGATGCTCCGCGGACCACAGTGGCGGGTAACTCCGCGAGCTACGCTGGCAGCTCGCGTCAAGGTCGTAGGGCGGTGCGCCAACCCCGGAAGAGTAGGAGTCGCCCAAGGCGACGTAGTTCAGCGTCTCGGCGAGCCTTGCCTCGGGTGAGCGCTCGTTGCTCCCACTCGAGACTGTGAGCTGGCTAGCGGCCGCAACCGACGCGGAGGCACTTAGCACCGTGGCCACCATTCCCACCAGAGCGGCTACGCACAGTGACAGACGGCGCATGGCTGGTAGCTCATCCCCTCTCCGTTTCATCGTGGGTAGCGGTGGGCTGGTGACAGCACGGACGTGCCCCGGATGTGCCGCGGGGCGGACTACACGGGCGGACCACACGATGAATCGTCCGGCGCGCGCAGACCGTTACTCCATGCTAGACAAAGATTACTGAAAGTCACATAGCGTGCGCAGCAGAACCCACGAGCACGCGCTGAGGGTTCCGCGCTGCATCGCGCACCGTCAGAGAGCCTGGCCGGCGCCTACGACGCCGGCCAGGACGTCCTGCTCACCCGCGCTAGGTTGGTCGGGGCACGCAAGTGTCACCCGTGAGCTTGGTGAGGCTCAGCAGGCCTACTTCTTCTTCGTGCGAGTGGCCCCGCCACGGCCACGTAGCGTCACACCGGACTCCGAGAGCACCCGGTGCACGAAGCCGTACGACCGTCCGGTCGACTCCGCGAGCGCCCGAATGCTAGCGCCCTTCTCGTACTTCTTCTTCAGCTCCGCTGCAAGCTTGTCGCGGGCAACGCCAGTGATCCGGCTACCCTTTTTCAGGTCGGCCACCTCGAAACGCCTTCCTTCCGACGCTAGAAGAGCCGCTCACGGCCCTTGTGGCAATGATCGACCAGGTTAGCGATCTCCGCTAGACGATCTCCGGGTGGATCTGTGAACGGTACCTGTGGTGGGACCAGGTGCGCGAGGGGGTAGCGTCAATGTGATCAAGCTGGTCAGGCGAGCTGCACCACGTCGAGGTACTCCGCGCTCCAGTGATCCTCGGTGCCTTCCGGCAGCAGGATTACCCGCTCGGGCCCGAGCGCCTGCACGGCTCCCGGGTCGTGGGTCACCAACACCACCGCACCGGAGTAATGGTGCAACGCGTCTAGCACCCGCTCCCGGGATACCGGGTCAAGGTTGTTGGTCGGCTCATCGAGCAGCAGCACATTGGCCGCGGAGGACACCAGCGCGGCCAGCGCCAGCCGGGTCTTCTCCCCACCAGACAGGGTGCCTGCCAGCTGGTTCAGTTGCTCACCGCGGAACAGGAAGGCACCCAGCAGGGTGCGCAGCTGCTGCTCGGCGGTATCTGGCGCGGCGTGCCGGAGGTTCTCCCATACGGTGGCATCGAGGTCCAGCGTCTCGTGCTCCTGAGCGAAGTACCCTACTCGCAGTCCGTGCCCGGCTTCGATCTGGCCGGCATCGGGGGTCTCCATCCCGCCAAGCAGGCGCAGCAGGGTGGTTTTCCCGGCACCGTTGAGACCGAGAATCACCACCCGGCTGCCCCGGTCGACCGCGAGGTCCACTCCACTGAAAACCTCCATCGAGCCGTAAGACTTGCCCAGCCCGCTCGCGCTGAGCGGGGTTCGCCCGCATGCCGCAGGCTGTGGGAAGCGGATTCGGGCCACCCGCTCGGCAGGTTGTTCGGTCTGCGCGCTGGCCAGCAGCCGGGCGGCTCGCCGTTCCATGTTCTGCGCGGCGATGGCCTTGGTGGCCTTGGCCCGCATCCGGTCGGCCTGGGTGATCAGGGCAGTGGCCTTCTTCTCCGCATTGGCGCGTTCCCGGCGCCGCCGCTTCTCGTCGGTGGCGCGAGCCTCTAGGTAGCGCTGCCAACCCAGGTTGTAGACGTCGGCCTCGCCCCGTATCGCGTCCAGGAACCAGACCTTGTTCACCACGGCGGCGAGCAGATCGGTGTCGTGGCTGATCACGACGAGACCGCCGTTGTGCGCCAGCAAGAAATCGCGCAACCAGGTGATCGAATCGGCGTCGAGGTGGTTGGTCGGCTCGTCGAGCAGCAGCGTGGTGGGTGAGCGTGCACCCGAGCCGTCCGAGGCACCGAACAGGATCCGGGCTAGCTCGACCCGGCGCCGCTGTCCCCCGGACAACGTGTGCAGCCCTTGGGCTAGCACCCGGTCGGGCAACCCGAGGCTGGCGCACATCCGCGCCGCCTCGCTCTCGGCGGCGTAGCCGCCCAGCGCGGAAAACCGGTCTTCCTGGTGGCTGTAGCGGCGCACCGCCCGGCTCTGCTCGTCGCGGTCGGCCAGCTCCGCCATCTCCGATTGAGACTTCTCCAGCTCCTGCAGCAACTGGTCGAGTCCGCGAGCGGAGAGCACCCGGTCCCTAACCGAGATCGAGAGGTCACCCTCCCGGGTATCCTGCGGCAGGTAACCCACCTCCCCGGTGCGGCGGACCTGGCCCGCGTAGGGCAGGCACTGGCCAGCCAGCACCCGCAGCGTGGTGGTTTTGCCGGCACCGTTGCGGCCGACCAGGCCGATCCGGTCGCCGGGCTGCACCCTCAGGGTGGCTCCGGACAGCAGCGTCCGGGATCCAGCGCGCAGTTCCAGATCGGTAGCTGTGATCACGGTGAAGTGACTCCCAAGGTGGTCGCCGGCAGGGGTCAGTTCCCGCGTGCCGCAGCGCGCGGGGCGAGCAGCAGATCAGCTTGTCGCGACCACGCACTCATCCTACCGACGGCTGCATCCGGATTACGGTGCTGCCATGACCCTCGATGCCATTGAGCCCGATGACATGAGCGCTCCTGATCTCACCGGCCGCGTTGCTCTGGTATCCGGCGCCAGCCGCGGCATTGGGCACGCCATCGCCGCCGCGCTGCTGGCCCGCGGTGCCGCGGTGACGATCACCGCACGCAAGCCCGACGAACTCGCTGCCGCCGCAGCTGAACTCGCCAGCACCGTCGGGGTCAGCGCCGACCGGGTCTTCGCCGTGCCCGGAAACGCTGGTGATGCCGCTGCGCGGGTCGCGGCGGTCCAGGGCACAGTCGAGCGTTTCGGATCGCTGGACGTCCTGGTCAATAACACTGGGATCAACCCGGTGTACGGGCCGTTGATGCAGGCCGATCTCGATGTGGTGCGCAAGATCTTGGATGTCAACGTGGTGGCTGCCTTGGGCTTCGTGCAGCAAGCGCACCGGGCGTGGATGGGCGAGCACGGCGGCGTGGTGGTCAACGTGGCGTCGGTCGCCGGGCTGCGTTCCACCAGAGGGATCGCGGCCTATGGGATGTCGAAGGCGGCGATGATCCGGCTCACCGAGGAGCTGGCCTGGGAACTCGGGCCGTCGATCCGGGTAAACGCCGTAGCCCCGGCGGTGGTCAAGACGACGTTCTCGACCGCTCTGTACGCGCATGGCGAGGAGCAGGTGGCGAAGGCCTACCCCATGGGCCGGCTGGGCACGCCTGCGGACGTCGCCGCCCTCGTCGCCTTCCTCGCGTCCGACGCTGCCTGCTGGATCACCGGCGAGACGGTGCGGGTCGATGGCGGGCTGCTGGCCACGGGGCACCTTCAGTAGCGTTGCCCACGAGGGCGCGCTGCAGCTGTGAATTTTGTGTACTGCTGATCGGAATCGATGATTCGCCAAGTACTGCACCCTGCGGCAGATTGTCATTGATTCTCCATTTCGGCGGAAAAAACAGTTGAATCGGCTCAGAAGTGACCGAAAACCGCGCTTTGATTCGTTTGCGGACGCTGGCCAGTTCGGGTGCGGCCTCGCGACAGTATTTGTCGGTCTCGCAGAACAGTCCTTGACAGTCGACAGCGTGGAGCGGCCTGCCCCAGAGACCGTTGAACGACAGGCCGAGCCGAGTAAATTCCTGTTCCTGGTGCTCGACCATCCACATGATAACTTCGGTTGGCGTGAAGCCCCCGAGGTTTTCAAAGCATTTTCGAATTCCGCGCAAAGCTCCAGGGCCAGGCTGGGTGAACTCGTTCTCACTAAAGTCGATGAGGTCAGAGTAGTTGAGGTCGATAGCCGTCTAATACGACATGAAGTCGCCCATCAACGGATACCTGCACAACAGCTCGTAGACTTGCCGGAGCAGCTTCGCCGCAAGCAGTCGCTTGCCCAGCGCGTCGTGGAGAAACATATGACGGAACAGCTCGACGTGATTAAGGTGCTTGTACGACTGACCATAGGCGTCAGCGGCGCAGAGGATAAACGCTCCCGTGTAGAGCCTGCCGTTCTTTTGCTTGGTGTGATCAAGCGCCTTGGCGAAACTGCCATCGCCGAGGTCGTCGAGCGTCGGGTGACGACCAAGGAAATCGTGTACCGATCGCCACGTTTTAATTTTGCTGAACGTACGGAAGGCTGCGATCTGAAACAGTCGGTCCTCGGGAGTGCACGGCTCGTCGTGGTGTAAATAGTCGGAAGTCTTGTGGTTCGGGGTTTGCCTCGTGCGGGGTGCTCGGGATGTGACACGCTGGGTGGGATGCGTGATTGCGGGTGTCTGAGGGTGTTTGCTGTGGTCTGTGACTGCTGCTGGGGTGGTTGCGGAGGCGGATGTTGTCGGGCAGCTGAACGATGGGTTGTCGCGGGCGCTGGAGGCGAACGAGCGGCTGGCGGCGCTGGCGGAGGAGCTGACCGGGGAGAACGCCTGGCTGCGTGAGCGTCTTGCGCAGCGCGATGCTGAACTTGAGCAGATGGCCGCAGAGCTGGCGGTGCTGAAGCGGATGGTGTTCGGTCGGTCTTCGGAGAAGGGTCGGGAGCCCGCCGGCCAGGGAGATGGGGGGCAGGGCGGCGCGGGGCATGAGGGCGTGGGTGGCACGCCGCGCAAGAGGGGCCGGGCGGGGAACAGCAGGCGAGATTACTCGCATCTGCCCCGGTTTGAGGTCATCTGGGACTTCGAGGACGGATCGTATTGCTGCCCGCGGTGTGGGCAGCCGTTCGCGGTGCTCGGCGATCACGTCATCGAGCAGGTCGACTGGCAGGTGATCGTGCGGCTGGTGGTGCACCGGCGGCGCCGTTACCGGCGCTCATGCCGGTGTCCGGTGCCCGCCACGGTGATGGCGCCGGGGCCGCCAAAGGCGATCGGTAAGGGCCTTTTGTCCAACGGGTTCATCGCGCAGGCATGGTGCGAGCGGTACGTGGCCGGGCGGAGCTTGCACTCGTTGCTGGCCGGGCTGGCCCGGCATGGCGCGGAGATCTCCGCCGGGACGGTGACCGGGGCGTTGGCGCAGGCAGGGCAGCTGCTGGTGGGGCTGGAGGAGGCGATCACCGCGCGGTCGCGGTCCTCGTGGCACCTGCACGCCGATGAGACATCCTGGCACGTGTTCGCCCCGCGAGACGGCGGCGGCCCGGCCCGCTGGTGGCTATGGGTGTTCATCGCCCCCGGACACGACCTGCTTCGTGATGGACCCCACCCGGGCCGGCGGCGTGCTGGCCCGCCACGCCGGCATCGACAAGGAAACCGGGCAGCTCGCCGGAACAGCAGACGACGGCGGGCCGCGGAAGCTGGTCATCTCCAGCGACTTCTACTCGGTGTACACCTCGGCGGGGGCTAAGGCAGATGGCCTGGTCAACCTTTACTGCTGGGCTCACATCCGGCGGTACTTCGTGCGGGCCGGGGACGCGAACCCAGATCAGCTCAAGTACTGGACCCAAGCCTGGCTGGAACGGATCAAGGCCCTGTATGCCGCGCACGAGCAGCTGATGACCGCCTGGGCACAGGCAGCCGGCGCCCAGAACAGCCAGACAGCTGCCCGGCTGGAGCAGGCATACCAGGCCTGGGACAAGACAATCGGCGCGATCGATGCTGCCCGCCTGGAACAGATGGCCGCCCCGGGCCTGCAGGAACCAGCGAAGAAGGCACTCGCGACCCTGGACCGGGAATGGAACGGGCTGATCACGCACCGCGAGTTCCCGGTCATCAGCCTGGACAACAACGCCGCGGAGCGGGCGATCCGCCGGCCCGTCGTGACCAGGAAGAACGCCTACGGCTCCCGGAATGACAACGCAGCCCTGCTGGCCGCGCGGATCTGGAGCATCACCGCCACCGCCGAGATGGCCGGGCTGAACGTGCTCACCTACATCACCGCATACCTAGACGCCTGTGGCCGCAACGGCGGCAAGCCGCTGTCCGGACCGAAACTGGAACGCTTCCTGCCCTGGAACGCCACCTCCGCTGACCTCGATACCTGGAGCCGACCGCCCCGGCCCGGCTAATACCCCCTCCACCCCCTACGGCATACCGCCCCTGAGAACGACGACTACGCCGCGAATCCGCACGCCCGCAGGTCACAACACTTCCGAATACTTACCATACAACAGGTCTCACGAGAGACCAAGTAGCCGAGTTGTGCGCTCAGGTGCAAGCTGCCTACGAAGTCGCCGCTGAGCCTGAGAAGGTTACCTGGCCACCGATTCTGGGATTGTTCAAGTCGGTGGTGGTCACGTTGACATACTTGCGCCGTAACCGGGTTCAGGCAGAGATCGGGGAGACGTTCGGCGTGTCCCAGTTCACGATCAGCCGTGCGATCGCGGCGATTACGACGCTGCTAGGAAAAGCGCTTCGGCCGTTCGTCCCCACGGCCGACGAACTGGACGATAAAACACAGTACGTGGTCGACGGGACACTGCTGCCGTGCTGGTCATGGGCTTCCCACCCGCAGCTGTACTCGGGCAAACACAAAACTACCGGAATGAACGTTCAAGTCGCGGCCAC
>JAFATA010000077.1 GCA_019244165.1 Pseudonocardiales bacterium
TGGGAGCTGGAGAGCTTGCGTAACCGCTTCGGCATCGGTGTCCAAGGTCAACACAGTGCTGACAACTAGCGTGATCTAGGCCGGCAGTCTTTGCTGGGTGGACACAGCGGAGCAGTCATCCAAGGTAGACCAGATCCGCCTGGGGCAGCCTGTCGGTGGGTCTCGCGAGCTGCGGTTATCCCCGCACCGCGCGCTGCGCCGGAGCGTGCTGCGCGAGGTCCCCCCGGGTCGCCGCTGCCCGGCCTGGGTTGGCGGGGCTGGTCGATGAGTGAGCCTGGTCGGGAGTTCCTCGATCTGCTCTCCGCGACAGTGGCGCTGGGCGCGTTCCGGTCGGTCCTGGCTGAGGTCGTGGCCGTGGCCGAGGAGGCTGCGAACCTGAGCGATGAGCAGTTGCGGGGCGCCCTGGTGAGCTTGGACCATGCCGCGCGCCGGTTGGTGGGTGGTGAGGCGGTGAGCGCCCACTGGGTGTGCTCGTCGATCGATTCCCGGGCGGACCGGCTGGTGGGTGGCCTACCGCCTGGTGTTTTCCGAGCGCACTGCGGTGCGCGGTTGTCTCCGGTCGCTGTCCGGTTCAGTGACCGGCTCTGCGGGTCGCTGGTGTGTCCGGTCTGCGCGGAGCGCACCGCTGGTAGTGGCCCGAGTGCCGGCTGGCCGCTGGTTGAGGTGCCCCCGACTCCCGGTGGCCAGCCGGTCCCTTGTCCTGTTCGACAGGGTGCTGCCGAGGCATTGGCTGTGCCCCCGCCGCGGTTTCCCCATCCCGCCGCGCAAAGCGAGGTTCGCGGCAAAGATCAGGCGGCCCGCAGCGCGTCCGTCGGTGGGGAGGTGCGGGAGCTGCGTGAGTGCGGGCAGCGCCCCCTCAGCACTGCGCCTCACGAACTCGATTTCTCCTCCGGCGCCCCCCACGACATTCACGCTGTGATGGTGACCTGGACATTCATCGGTTTGGTTATTTACGCGGTTTTTGTTCTCGTGGCGGCCCTACCCGATGAGATCGATAACCGGAGATACTGGGCGGCCCTGAAAAAACGCCGGTCCAGCTCGCGCCCACCGAACCCGGTAGGAGAAACAGACAATGACGAGCAGTAGCGCTAGTTTCCGCACAGAGTAGGGGGTGGCTTGCGGTGCGGTGTGGGCGTCTGCTGGCGACCAGGTAGAACTCAAGTGGCTGGCTGATCTCATGGTGAGCCAGGTTGCGGACCCCCGTGATGCATCGCATCGAGCCCGATCGTCAGCAGAAGGGAGTCATGGGTGAACTGGCACGATTATTACACTAACGGCCCGGATAAGAAACGTCGTAAGGCGATACCGGCGACGCGTGCGTTGCATCGGGGTCCGATCGGTTTTGCTAATTTGTTGGTGAGTATGCAGGATGGGTCGATTGTTTTTGATCCCCATGTCACTGGCGCCTGCGTGATGGCCATCAATGAGGGTGGCACCACACTGCGCGACGTTTTGACGGAATGGCTGGGATGACCCGAAACGGGTGGGCAGCGGACAGTGAGGGGAGATGAGCGTAATGATGTTACGCAGCTGGTGGGCTGGGCTGGTTGCGCGGCGGGCTGGGCGGGCTGAGTCGCGGCGGATGCGCCGAAATCGAGTGACGTGGCGGACGTGCCGTCGGTGCGGGAGCTATTCCTACCAGACAGGTAAGAGCGGGCTGTGCGGAGGCTGCCTGAGCCTGCACTAATTTAGTAGTCGGAATGACCGGTGAGCTGGTCGCGGCGAAGACGCGCCTGCACACCCTGGGGACCACCCCACCGCGACACGTCCAACGAGTAGACGACACACAGAGTCATGCCGATATGGGTTGTCATTGTCCTGGCTATTCTGCTTAGTTTCAAGATCCTTGTTATCGGATTGGGTATAGTCGATGAGATCGCCGACCACAGACACCAGGCAATCCTGAAAAAACAACACCAATCAAGGTCGCATCCACCGGAACCGGGACAGGAAACCGACAATGGCAAAGAATAACAAGGGGTGAGTCCGTGACAGGAAAGCACCACCAGCCACCGTGGTGGCATCCCCGTGCGCTGTGGGAGCGCCTGGGCGGCCGGGGACACCCGGTGAGCCACCACCAGGGCACCTGAGCGAGATGGTCAACGGCAGTGACGGGTGGGCGCACCTGGTCACCGAACAGGCCTACGAGCAGGGCCTGCGGGAGCACACCGGGCGCTACACAGTGCTGTGCGGGTTGCGAATCCCCGCAGCCAGCATGGTCGCACCACCGGACCACCGCTGCCTGCCCTGCCACGAGCTGGGGGGCCGCGCATGAGAACTCCCGAGCCCCCGACCGAACACGAGAACTGGGCCCACGGTCGGGCCGTAATCCCCGCCGAGGAAGGCCGCAGGTCAGGGCAGGGCAGGGAAAACCACGGCAGCAACCCGGCGCTTCGAGCCAGCCCGGCGCCTAGTATGTCTACCACTGCTCTGGGGGTAGACGCTCCCCCACCACGCTTGTTGTGACCCTGCGTCAGCCTGCCTGCTCCACGCCCTACCGAGCGTGGTAGTAAACCGGAGGTCTCCCCGCCCCTCCTGATCGTGGTTGGGTAGTTCGTCGGACATTCGCCATCCCCGCCACCATCCACAGCATGTACACAGCATGTTGATGCTGCCCACGTTGGCCGGCCCCTACAGTGTCGCCCCGTGGGCAAGACGCCGATTTACGACCAGCTGTGTGGCGAGCAGGTCATCGCCGATGCCCCGGCCACCGGGGCTGAGTCGCACCGGGCCGGTGATCCCGGGAAGCACCACCTGCTCACCGACAGGCCGGATGAGGTAGCGGCGTTCGGGCCATCAGAGGGAGGAGTTGACCTCACCGCGACTCCCCACGATCTCGGGTGCCCATACGCGGCAACGGCCGGTGGTCGCGGTGCTCACCGGCACGAAGAAAGTGCAGTACTCGCCGAGCACAGCCCGGCAACGCGGGGTGCCCCGGTGGGTCAGCTCGCAGACGGCGAGCAGTGGGCCGCCGTGGGGTGGGGAGCGGGAGTAGTTCTTCCCCCGCCAGCCCACGCGCGATACGCACCGGCAGACCGGTTAACAGACCCCTGCGACGCTGGAGATACCGAGCGGACTTTCCGAGCTGCTGGAACTCAGGCAACTGTCGTGTCGTCGCTCTGAGGTGGATGGTGCCGTGAGGAATCGCGTTGAGTCATGCTTGTGACCTTTCCTGTGTGACGGTGGTTGGTTCGGGTGTCAGTGGGCTCGGTCCCCGGGCACTTCTCAATGTCCCTTGACAGTTCTTCGGCGGCATCGTTGGCTGGGGGTTGTTCGGTCATGGCGTGGGTGGGCTCGCTGTTGCGGGCGGTCACACCCCAACCGACGAGTGCCCGACGAGGACGGCTATCCACTACACCGCACAACCTTCTCGCGAGAAATCTGGCGACCGGCAGTCAGTGCCGTCAAAACGCTCCCCACGGGACCAGCATGCACGACCTGCGGCACTACTACGCCTCTCTCCTAAAAATGAGCAGAGTTGCATCGGGCGCATCATTCGGCAAGATCCGCGAACTGATCCTACCTGCGACGTCACCATTCGGACTGGATCAAAGTCGGTTGGCGGAGATCGCGGCACATGCATCCTGACCAGGCAATAGATCCAGCCGTTTGCATTGAATGCCACGATGTTGTACCCGATCCGGTGGCACCCTGTGCCAGGTAGTGGCATCAGCTGCAACTGCAAGATCGGGCTGCCGCGTCGCTTCCGCTCCTCGGCGCTGGCGCGCCTGCGGGTCGACTTGCCCTTGATCCACCGGGGTGCATTCGCAGGGTTGGAACATTGCTCTCTACCAGTTCCGACACGGCGAATCCGTCAAGGCCGTGCAACGTCGGCTGGGGCACGCCACCGCAGCGGAGGCACTGGACACCTACGCGCACCTATGGCCCGACTCGGACGATCGAACACGTGACGCTGTCGATGCGGTGCTCGGCGCCACGGTGCCCCAGACGTGCCCCCAGAAACACTCAGGATGATATTGCGCCTGGTGAACAGGGCTGGGCGGATGAGCTGGCCTGTAAGCCGGATTCTGTGTGCCGGACGCCTCGCGGCGTTCCGGACGGCGGTCATCCATCTCGGCCTGCCGTCGCCGGCAGGCTCTAGCGGCCTACCCGCAGGCATCGGGCGGGCCACCCTCGATCGCCTGCGCAGCACTCCGGTAGCCGGCGTGCCTTTTGGCCTTGCTCCAGGTGGGGTTTACCGAGCCGTCCCGGTCACCCGGGACGCTGGTGGTCTCTTACACCACCGTTTCACCCTTACCCCGGCCCCGTCGATCTCACGGGGCGGGGCGGTCTGTTCTCTGTGGCACTCATCCCGCGGGTCACCCCGGGTTGCCGTTAGCAACCACCCTGCCCTGAGGAGTCCGGACTTTCCTCGACGGGCCCGTCCCCGAGCCCGACGCGACCGCCCAGCCAGCTCATCCGAGCCTCCAGTATAGATCATGCACACCGAATTAGCGTGGCGCCTGTGCCGTCTGTCCACTTTGCCCTCTTGGTCGCAGCAGGTGTCCTGTCGGGCACGGTCAATGCCCTGGCCGGTGGCGGGTCGCTGCTGCTGTTCCCCGTGCTGCTGGCGGTGGGCTTCCCACCGCTGGCAGCGAACGTCACCAATTCGGTCATCCAGTGCCCCGGCTACCTGGGCTTGGCGCTGGGCGGCCACCGGGAGCTGCGGGGGCAGCGCAGTCGGGTGCTGTCAACCACCGGCGTCACGATCGGGGGCTCGCTGGTGGGCAGCCTGCTGCTGCTGGTGCTGCCCGCCTCGGTGTTCAACGCGGTGGTCCCCGTGCTGGTGGCGCTGGCCAGTGTGCTGCTCGGGGCGCAGCGGTGGCTCGCTCGGTGGATCGGCGAGCCCGAACCCGGCACGCTGGACCGCCGTGTGGTCCTGCTGCCTGCGGTGTTCATCGCCGCGATCTACGGCGGTTACTTCGGCGGGGCGCTCGGCGTCATCTTGATCGCGGTGCTGGCCCTGACCGCGCATGACGACCTGCGCAGGCTCAATGCCGTCAAGGGGGTGCTGTCGCTGATCACCGGGGTGGTCAGCGCGGTCGTGTTCGCGATCGGCGCACCGGTGGCCTGGTCGGTCGTCGCGCTGCTCGCTCCCGTCAACCTGATCGGGGGCTTTCTCGGTGCCAAGCTCGCCGGTCGGCTACCCGTATCGGCGTTGCGGGCAGCCGTGGTCGTGGTCGGCTTGACGGTGTCGATCTACCTGTTCGTGCGGTGAGCGAAGCGCTCAGGTGAGGTGGGACATATCGTTGACCAGTCTGACCAGGGCGGGACCGTCGGGATAGAACTCCGCCGCCGACAGCGAGGCGATATCCAGGTGCACCCGGTGCAGCAGCGACGGTCCGGCGTCCAGCGCCATCCGCAGCAGCGACTTGATCGGGGTGACGTGGCTGACCACGATCAGGGTAGCGGCGCCGTACTCGGCGATCAGTTGGTCACGCACCTGGTGCACCCTGGAGTGCACCGCCTCCATGCTCTCGCCTCCCGGCGGGGCCACCGAGGTGTCGGTGAGCCACCGGGTGTGCAGATCCGGATCCCGGTCTCGGGCCTCGGCGAAGGTCAACCCTTCCCACGCTCCGAAATCGGTCTCGGTCAGTCCATCATGGATAGTCAGCGGCACGTCCAGCGCGTCGGCCACCGGCCTGGCGGTTTGCCGCGCCCGCAACAGCGGCGAGCTGGCAACCGCAACGACACCGCCGGTCGTGGCCAGTCGAGCGGCGGCAGCGGCGGCCTGGCGCTCCCCCAGCTCGGTCAGCGGCAGGTCGGCGCGCCCGGCGTAGCGGCCCTGCGCGGAATACTCGGTCTGGCCGTGCCGCAACATCAGCAGCCGGGTCGGGGGACCTGTGGCCCCGGTCCAGTGCACCGAGGCCCCACGGCGTGCTCCAGTCTGGGGTGCAGGATGACGGGTGCGGGCGGCCTGGGTGTCCATCGCCTCGTTGGCTAGCCGGTCGGCGTGCACGTTGCGGGCCCGCGGCACCCAGGTGTAGCGGACGTCGCCGAGCTGGCGAGCCAGCTCGGCTGCCTCCCTGGCCAGCGGTCGCAGGTGCGGTTGCTTGACCTGCCAGCGCCCACTCATCTGCTCCACGACCAGCTTGGAGTCCAACCGTGCCTCGGCGGAGGCCGCACCCTCCTTGAGCGCGGCACGGAGCCCGGCGATAAGGCCCGAGTACTCGGCGACGTTGTTGGTGGCGCTACCCAGTCCCCCCGAGGCCTCGGCGAGCAGCTCCCCGGTGACGGCGTCGCGCACCACCGCCCCGTAGCCGGCCGGGCCAGGGTTGCCCCGCGAGCCGCCGTCCGCCTCGATGATCACACGTCGACTCACAGGCCGGACCCCCCTGACAGACGCACCAGGACGACACCACATTCCTCGCAGCGCAACACCTCGTCGGCGACTGCCTCCCGTAAACGTCCGAGCGCGGTGCGGTCCAGCTCCAGCTGGCAGGCGCCGCAGCGGCCCTCGCGCAGCAACGCCGCCCCGGTACCGTTGCGGGCGCGGATCCGCTCGTAGAGCGCCACCAGATCCGCCGGCAGCTCGCCGATGAGGACGGCCCGCTCGTGCCGGCCGTGCTCATCGGCGGACCCGAGTTCCGCGAGGGCCGCATCCCGACGGCGGGCGGCGTCGAGACGCCGCTGCTCGATGCCGGCCAGCGCGACGCGGCCCCGCTCGGCCTCGGCCACGGTGGCCTCGCGCCGCTCCATCACCTCGAGCAGATCGTCCTCCAGCACGGTCTGGCGGCGCTTCAGGGTAGCCAGCTCATGTTGCAGATCTTCCAGCTGCTTGCCCGAGGAGATCGACCCGGAGTCGAGCAGACCGCGATCCCGGTCCTCCCGGGCCCGCACTTGATCGATCTCGGCCTCCAGCCGGCGCATGTCACGGTCTAAGTCTGATCCCGCTGTCTCCGTGGCGACCAGCGAGTCCCGGGCGGAGAGCAAGGCCTGCTCAGCGTGCTCGAGTTCGGCCAGCTCGGGCAGCGACCGGCGGCGATGCGCGACGCGGGTCAGCTCGGCGTCCACCGCGGCCAGGTCAAGCAGCCGGCGTTGTGCGGCGGGATCGGCGTTCACCGCGAGGGCCTCCCCAGTGGTTGCGCCGCCCCGATCGTCCAGGGATCGGTGCGGCGGGACGGAACGTGAACTTCGACCGTACCGCTGGGCGCTGTGGAGACCACCAGTGCGGCTAGGGGTTAGGCGGCGGCCAGCACAGTCCGCAGCCCGTCCACCAGCGCAGCGGCGATCTCGGGAGGCCGGACCGCGACCCGCAGATGGTCGGGCGACAGGCCGGGGAACGTGTCAGCGCGCCGCACCGCGATACCGGCGTCAATAAGCGCGGCCCGGATTCGCTCACCACCGGGCACGCGCAGCAGCAGGAAAGGCGCGGCGGCCGGCTGGTGGACCGTGACACCGGGCAGCTCAGCGAGGTGACGAACCATCCACTCCCGGTGCCGCACGATCTGCGCAGCCACGAGGGCGGCCTCGGCGAGGGCGCTCGGGGCGCTGCAGGCCCGCACCGCCTCCAGCACCAGCGTGCCCACCGGCCACAGCGGGCGCCGTGCGGCCAGCCTGGCGAGCAGATCGGGCGCCCCCAGCGCGTAGCCGGCACGCAGCCCCGGCAGAGCCCAGGTCTTGGTGAGGCTTCGGAAGACCAGCAGGCCGGGAGTGTGGCGGTGCCCGGCCAACGATTCCCGTTCCCCGGGCACCGCGTCGGCGAACGCCTCGTCCACCACGAGCACCCGCCCCGGCCGGGCCAAGGCACGAATAACCCCGGCTGGATGCAGCACGGAGGTCGGGTTGGTGGGGTTGCCAAGCACGACGAGATCGGCCTGGGTGGGAACCTGGGCTGGCTGCAGCCGGTGCGCGGTGTCGGTGAACACTCGGGCGACGGGGATGCCGGCCCGGCACAGCGCCACCTCGGGTTCGGTGAACGACGGATGGATCACCACCGCTGATCGGGGCGCCAGCGCGGGCAGCAGCGCGAAACCCTCCGCGACTCCCCCGAGCACCAGCACCTCAGCAGGGTCGCGGGCATGCCGGGCGGCCACCGCGGCGCGAGCGGCGGCGTCCTGCGCAGCGGAGGGGTAACGGCCGAGCCGGTCCAACGCCGCGACCAGCCGTTCACGCAACCACGCCGGAGGCCCACTGCCGTGCACGTTCACCGCGAAGTCGAGCAATCCCGGTGCGGCGTCGACGTCGCCGTGGTGCCCCAGCAGCTCGTCCATGGGATCTGCACGCTAGCGAGGGCCGGTGTGGCCCGGGGGCGTGATCAGGTGGTTCCCGCGGCCAGAAGCTGCTGCATCTGGCCGATCTGCGCGGCCTGGTCGGTGTAGATCGATTGGCTCAACGTTTTCAACTCGGGATCGGCGCCATCTGTGGCTTCCTCGTCGGCCATGACGATCGCGCTGGCGTGGTGCGGGATCATCAGCAAGAGAAACGCTTGGTCGGGGTGAGCGGCCGAGGCCACCATGGAGCCCATCTGCGGCATGTTCATCGAGATCGGCACACCCATGAGGGTGCCCATCGGTGCGGACCACTCCCGTGCCGGTGGGGCGGCCCCGATGCGCCGGGCGATCGCCCGCATCTGCCCGATTTCCCTCGTCTGGGACTCGGCGATGTTCTGCGCCAACGCCTTGACCCGCAGGTCCCGGCCCTTGCTGAGCTCGGCTCTGGCCATGTCGAGCGCCGCTTGGTGATGCGGGACCATCCCGTCCACAAACACCTTGTCCAGCGCCACACCCGACAGCGTGGGTGTTGACAGCGTACCCTGGGACGACGTCGAGGGCGCCCCGCAGCCCACCAGCACGAGCCCACCCACGACCACCAGCGTGAGCAGCCCCCGGTAGCACCGCGCCCACGTTGCGACAGACTGCCCTATCCACGCCCCCAGGCACCGGCTTGGCTTACCATCTTGGTTCACTGGACAACTCCCCCACCTAGCCAGGTGTCGCCTCATGTTACCCGTCCACGGGTAAAGCAGATGAAGGCATGAGGGTTCGGTATGGCCAGCATCCGGGCCGGCGCCGAGGGGAGTGGGGTTCACCGTCGATCCGGCTACCGCGGCGCTGGCGGCTACGCGGGCGCTGGCCCCGGAGATCCGGGTTATTCGCGCTGTGGCTGCCTCGGTCGTTGGGCGGCCTAGAGCCAGCTACAGCTCTTGGCTGGAAGCGGAACGCGGTGGGAGTATCGCGGGGGGTACAGGAGGTTTATTTGCTGCGCTTTGCCGTCGAGTCCAGCGCAGCGGCTGCGTCGTTGCCGCCGTGGCGGTACGACTTCGGCCGACAGATCGCTGTCGATACTGACGGACAGCCGTGGTACCGGCAGTTGGTCGACATGACGATGGGAACCACCGGCCCGTCCCCGGACGGCACGGGCAGCACCGGCAATGAAGAATGGACCCCCGACTACATGCCCGACGAGCGTGCCTAGCCCTGCTGATGAGCGTGCTGGTGCTCAGTGAGGAGTGCGACCCCACCACCGATGCTGTCATCGAGGCGCTGGTCGAGCGGGGAGTCGAAGTGTTCCGTGCTGACTTGGGCTGGTTCCCCACCAGCCTTCACCTGGATGCCGACCTGGGCAGTTCGGGGTGGGCCGGCACGCTGCGGGCGGGCAACCGGGAGATCACGCTAGGAGACCTTCGGTCAGTCTTCTACCGCAGGCCCACCGCGTTCACCTTCTCGCCTGACCTATCCAATCAGGAACTACGCCACGCGAGGATGGAGGCCAAGCTCGGCCTGGGCGGCTGTCTGTGGTCGCTGCCAGAAGTGCTGTGGGTCAACCATCCCGCCCGTCAGGCTGACATGTACAAACCCACGCAGTTGGCTGCGGGGAAAGCGGTGGGTCTTCTCGTCCCCAGGACGTTGGTAACCAACCGCCCAGGGGCCGTTCTCCGGTTCGCTCGTGAGGTCGGCGGGCCGATCGTGGTTAAGCCTCTAGGCTATGCCTCCATTCATGAAGAAGGCCGACGGCGGGCGCTATACACTCACGTCCTCACCGACGACGAGTTAGCTGACCTGCGGGGTGTGGAAACCACAGCGCACTTGTTCCAGCAGTACATTGGCGACAAGGCCCACGGGCTGAGACTGACCGTCGTTGGCGGTGGTGAAGATAGTCAGATGTTCGCCGCAGCCATTCATGCAGGCTCCGCGGCGGCTGCCGTGGATTTCCGAGCAGACTATCCATCCTTGACTTACCGCGTCGTTGATATCCCCGACGACGTTGCCGCCGGGGTGCGCGCGTTCATGCGCCATTTCTCCATCTCGTTCGGCTGCTTTGACTTCTGCGTTGACACCACGGGCCGACATTGGCTGCTGGAATGCAACAGCGCCGGTCAGTTCCAGTTCGTTGAACAGGCTACCGGGTTGCCCATCACCGCAGCGTTAGCGGACCTTCTCGTGAAAGGCGCACCATGACCGACGTGACCGGGGTCGGTGTCGGGAGCTGGCGGACCAGGGCTTGCGAGCTAGCCGACAACCTAACCACCGACGGTGCGATTACTGGCTCGCTGTGGCGCGAGGCCTTTCAGAATACGCCACGGCACGTGTTCGTGCCGCGTTTCTGGGCATTGGACAAGTACAACGCACCTACGTACCTGATCGACGGCGCCGACCCCGCCCACCAGGCTGAGTGGCTAGACGCGGTTTACAGCGACCAATTCCTCGCCACCCAGTGGACGCCGCAGGACGGGCGCCGGATGATCACAAGCTCGGCGTCCCTGCCGACCCTGGTCGCTCGGATGCTGCATCTGCTGGACGTCCAGGACAACGACCGGGTGCTGGAAATCGGCACCGGCACCGGCTATAACACCGCCCTGCTCTGCCACAGAGTAGGCGACACGGCAGTCGCCAGCGTCGATATCGACCCCATTCTCGTCGCCGAGGCCCAAGCCCGCCTCGCTCAGATCGGCTACCGGCCACAGATCGCCGCAGGCGACGGGGCACAGGGCCTCCAGCAGGACACCCCCTACAGCCGCATCCTCTCTACCTGTGCATCACCCGGTGTCCCGACAGAGTGGATCATCCAACTGGCCACCGAAGGAAAGATCGTCGCTCCGTTCATCGTCGGCGGGGCGCTCGCAGTGCTGACGAAAACCGGTCCCAGCGAAGTCTCCGGCCGACTCAACAGCGAGCAGGCATGGTTCATGCCGCTGCGCCCAGCGGACAAGCCACTGCCCGAGGGCTATCTCGTGGATCAACCCGAGCCCCCACCAGACCAGCGGCAGCATCACGGGACCGCCGAGGTAGACCCTGGCGCTTTCGCCGACCCCGACTTCCGGCTCTGGCTGTGCCTGCACCTTCCCGCAGACGCCCGCATCATCGATATCGTCAACAACGACTTCACCCGCACCGGCGTCATCGTCCACACCACCGAACACCGGGCGACCGCCGAATTTCCCGCCGGTAATACCGCTAGCCCTTCCCTCATCACCCAGGACGAACGGCGGCTGTTCGATACCGTCGAGGCCGCCTGGCAAGCATGGCAACGCTGGGGCCGCCCCGACCGGAGCCGGGTCGGCATCACCGCCCACACCGACGGCACCCAGAACGCCTGGCTGGACTCACCCACCTCCGGCATGACCTGGCCGCTGCCGACCTGCCCACCACCCAAGTGATGCCGAACCAGCTGTGGGGCGCGAAAGCGGCGGCAGGCTGAATCAGCCCCCGTGCAGCGCGGGTGGCACGCGCAGGGCGTGCTGCTTCTCGGGCGGGCCGACCACGTCGGGGTGCACGATGCGGGCGAGGATCTCGGCCCCGTCGATCACCCGCGGGCCCGGCCGGCTGAAGTACGAGCTCGCATCGACTGCCCATACGTTGCCGTCCTGGACCGCGGGCAGATCTGGCCAGCCGGCGGGCAGCCGAGCCCTCGGCAGCTCACGCAGCGTGTCGACCGCGGAGAAACCGCAGGGCGCCAGCACGATCACCTCCGGGGCGTAGGCGTTGATCTCCTCGGCCGTGGTGGTCCGGGACACCCCGCCAACAGTGCCAAACCCCGGATCACCGCCCGCGGCGGCGACCTGCTGGGGAACCCAGTGACCCGGCGCGAAGGGAGGCTCCAGCCACTCAAGGACCAGGGTGCGCGGGCGGCGGGCGAGGCCGGACAGGGATGCCACCAGTGCGTCGAGGCGGGCGCGCAAGCCACCCACCAGGGCCTCCGCCTGGGCGTCGCGACCGGTAATCTCACCGACGGTGACGATGTTGGCCAGGATGTCGGCGATCGTGGTCGGCTCCAGCGAGACGATGGTGACGTCGGCGTCCAGCCTGCGTGCGGCCTGCTGCACCGTGTGGTAACTGACCGCGCAGACCTCGCAGAGTTCCTGGGTCAGGATCACGTCTGGGGCCAGCGCTCGCAGCCGGACCTCATCGAGGTCGTAGATACAGCCATGCCCGTCCAGCTGCGAACGCACCGCGTGGTCGATCTCCACGCTGCCCATGCTCTGGTGCGCGATGCGGCTGGCGGTCAGCTGGGGCTTACGGTCCACGCCGCTCGGGTAATCGCACTCGTGGGTCACGCCGACCAACGAGTCGGCCAGCCCCAACGCGCAGACGATCTCAGTCGCGGACGGCAGCAACGAGACGATCCGGGGTGTTCGCGGCGTCACCGTCTCCACCCTAAGCGCTCGCCCCGCCAGTGGCGTCGGGCCGGATCACCTGGCGATCTGGGGGCAGGCAACGTGCAGGTTACCGTGGTGGTATGCGGTGGCGGTTCCTGCTGCGCCCCGGGTGGGTGGCGCTGACGGTGGTGGTGATCTGCTTCTCCGTCGCGGCGTTCACCGTGCTCGCGCCGTGGCAGTTCCGTCGCGCGGCGCAGCGCGCGGAGCGCAACGGCGACATTGAGCATTCTTTCACGATCCCGCCGCAGCCGCTGCGCAGCGTGCTCGCTGCCCATACCGCGCCGACTCTCGCCACCGAGTGGCGGCGGGTTGAGGTCACCGGGCACTACCTGCCCAGCGCTGAACTGGTCGTCCGGCTGCGCAGTGTGCAGGACAAGCCAGCCTACGAGGTGGTGGTTCCCTTCCGGCTGGCCGATGGGTCGAGCGTCCTGGTGGACCGGGGTTATCTGCTTCCGACCGAGGGGGTGCGGATACCGCACTACCCTTCGGTACCGGGTGGCGAGGTGACCGTGACCGGCCGGTTGCGGGCCGACGAGCCGGACCCGCAAGGCGGCGAGGTTGTGCAGCAGGACGGTCACCGGCAGGTGTATGCGGTGAGTACGCGCACCGTGAGCGCCGCCACCGGAGTGCGGCTCGAGCCGGGTTACCTCCAGCTGGTGGAGGGTGCTCCCGGTGTGCTCTCCGCGCTGCCGCTGCCCCCCCTGGACCCTGGTCCTTCGTTCGCCTACGCGCTGCAATGGATCACTTTCGGCTCGATGGCCCCGCTGGGGCTGGCCTACTTCGCGTGGCGGGAAGCCACCGAGGGGCGCCGAGAGGGCGGTGGGCCACCGGATAGAGACGATACGGACGACCCCCATGATCCCCCGGTACTCGCGCTGGCCGACCGGTACGGCCGCTGACTCACCAGGGTCACCGCGTCACCGCAGCCAACGCCGCGCACAACGCCGCAGCCGCAAGACCGATCACCCGAGACAGCTCAACTCCTCGGGTGAGATCACCGGCGTCGGGGGTGCGGCCATGACCCAATACCGGGCGCTGCTCGGTGCCATGCGGGTAGACCGTGCGCCCACCCAGCCGGATTTCCAAGGCACCCGCGAACGCCGCCTCGACCTGCCCGGCGTTGGGGCTGGGATGCGCGGCCGCATCGCGCCGCCAAGCAAGCCAGGCCTCACGGGCCGAACCACCCACCAGCGGCGCGCACAGGGTGGTCAGCACGGCGGCGGCTCGGGACGGCACCAGGTTGGCCACATCGTCCAGCCGTGCCGCGGCCCAACCGAACCGCCGGTAGCGGGCCGAGCGGTACCCCACCATCGCGTCCAAGGTGTTGATCGCGCGGTAGGCCAGTAGCCCGGGCACGCCGGCCACCGCGCCCCAGACCAGCGGGGCGACCACAGCGTCGGAGGTGTTCTCGGCGATCGACTCCACGCTCGCCCTCGCCATCCCGGTCAGATCGAGCTTGTCCGGGTCCCGGCCGCACAGGTGCGGGAGCCGGGCTCGCGCGCCCTCGAGGTCCCCAGCGTCCAGCGCCCGGGCCATCGCCGCGCCTTCCTCGGCCAGCGAGGCCCCACCCAGCGCAATCCAGGTCGCGAGCGCGGTCACGGCCGCCTGCCCGGTGGCTCGCCCGCGCCCGGCCTGTTCCAGCAGGCCACCGAGCGCCGCCGCGGCAGCGACCAGGGTGCCGGTGTAGATCAGCCCGGCCAGCCGGTGCTCGGCGTAGCAGGCGCGTTCGGCCGTTGCGGCGACCCACCCGAAGGCAGCCACCGGGTGATGCTGACGCGGATCACCGAACGCCGCGTCGGCAGCGGCCCCGAGCAGCAACCCGACCGCCCGCGCAGCGCCCACTCCTGGACCCCCACCATCAAGACCGAGGCGGTCACCTTACTCCGTGCTCCGCTGCCCGAGGGAGTTCGCTCTTGCAGACCTTGCCCATCTCGTTGCGGGGTAACGCGGGCAGGTAGTGCACCACTCGGGGTCGCTTGTGCGGCGCGAGCAGTCTCGCAACGTGCTGTGCGAGTTCCTCGGCGGCGGGCGGCGGATCGCTGGCAGCGACCACCCACGCCACCACCCGTTCTCCGAGGTCGGGATCCCCTTCCCCGGTCACCGCCACCTCGCCGACCCCCGGGTGCTCCAGCAGAGCGTTCTCGATTTCCGCTGTACCGATCTTGTATCCGCCGCTGGAGATCAGGTCCGTGGCGCGGCGCCCGACCAGCCGCAGGGAACCGTCCGGGTCGCGGGTAGCGAGGTCGCCGGTGCGAAACCACCCATCGCGCATCGCCTCGGCGGTGGCGTCGGGGCGGTTGAGATAGCCCAGGAACAGTGTCGGACCGGCGACGTCAATCTCCCCGACAGTCTCGTCGTCGGATGCCTCAACGATCCCGCCGTGCTCGTCCACCAGCCGCAGCGCCACCGGGTCCAACGGCGGCCCGACAGTGCCCGGGCGGCGCGGCCCGTCGATCCGCGCTGCGCAGGTGATGAGCGACTCGGTCATCCCGTAGCGCTGCACCACGTGCTGACCGGTGGCCGCCGCGATGCGCTGATAGTCGGAGACCGAGAGCGCGGCCGAGCCCGAGACGAGCAGCCGGGCCCGGCCCAGTGCCGCGGCGAGGCGGGGATCCTGCTCGGCGGCCGCGGCCAGCCGGTGGTACATCGTCGGCACCCCGAACAGCATCGTCGCGGCGCCACCCAGTTCCCGGGCCACCCCCTCGACCGAGAACGAGCCCAGGTGGTGCAGCGTGCCCCCGAGCCGCAGCGGCCCCAGCACCCCGAGCACCAGTCCGTGCACGTGGAACAGCGGCAGCGCGTGCACCAGGACGTCCTGGGCGGTCCATCCCCAGGCTGCGGCCAGCGCGTCGAGGTCCGCGCTCAGCGCGCGGCGCGGGAGCACCACGCCTTTGGGTGGGCCGGTCGTGCCCGAGGTATAGACGATCAGTGCTGGCGACTCGGGATCCGGCTCGGGCGGCAGCGCGCCGCCCTGGGCCTGCAGCTCGACGTCGAGCCGCGGGAGGACCCGCAGCGCCGGTGGCACCGTGGCTTGCGGGGCGGTGAGCACCAGATCGGGAGCCGCGTCGGAAACGAGGTGCGCCAGCTCGCGGGTCCCCAGCCGGGGGTTGACCGGCACTGCAGGCACCCCGGCCGCGAGCGCCGCCACCAGCGCCACGCAGGTCTCCAGCGCCGGCTGCGCCCAGATCGCGACCCGCCGGGCGCTGGAGACTCCAGGCACCAGTGCCGCAGCCGCTACCCGCAGTCTCCGATAGGTCACAGAATGCTGCCCAAACCGCAGCGCCTCGGCCTCAGCAGACTGATGTAAGATCGGCAACAATGGTGCGGGTCCCATTCGGCGCTCCTTCTTCGAGGTAATGTCCGACGTTATGGTCGAGCAGGTTGCCACCGCTGATGGCAAGGCTCGGCCGTTCGAATGGTGGATGACCTCTAACCTCGGCCTGGGGTTGGCATTCAACTGCTTTCTTCCGGTGCTGTTGCCGTCCTACGTGCTCTCGGTGGGGGGAACAACCACCGATGTCTGGGTGGCGATGTCGATGGCGGGGCTGTTCGCACTGCTGGGGCCGTCGATCGGGCGGCTCGCGGGCCGGCACCGGGCACAGCGACTGATGCAGGTGCTAGGCATGCTGGGGATGTCCTTCGGGCTGGTGGCACTGGGGCTGTGTCACGGTGACTCCTTGTCGATCGTGCTTGCCATCGCTGTCATGGGCATCGGCGCGGCGGCGGTGGCCGTCACCGCTCCCCTGTTCATCGTGGCCAGTGATCTGCCCGCGGAGTTGCAGGCCCGGCAGTTGACCTGGCTGCAGCTCAACCTGGACCTGGGCAAGATCGTGGGCGGGCTGCTCCTGGGGGTGATGGCGACAGGAAGGGCGACAAAGGGGCAACAACTGTCCTTGGCTGCCCAGTTCCTCCTCGGCGGGCTCGTCCTCGGACTGCTCGGCGTGCTGGTGTGGACGACCAGTTGCCGCGCAGCCAACCGGATTCGTCACCCGGAGGTGGATCACACCGCACATAGCGTGGCCTCGCGCACCGTCGTGCCGTGGCGAACGCTGCTGCTGTCCCTGTTCGGTGTCCCAGTGGGGGCTCAGCTGTTGGGCAGCATGGCCATGATGGAGGCGCAGATCTCGACGATGCTGGCCGTGTCCGGGCTGGTCGGCATCCTCTTGTACTTCCTCGCTGGTCGCTGGATGACCCGACGCCACCCCGGCTTGGTGTGGGCCACCGGCCACGTCCTGAGGGGCGTCGGGGGCGTCGGCCTGGGCGTGCTGGGCCTCGCGCGCGCAGTGCCCTACCTCGTCGTCTTGGCTGCTTTCTTGGCGTTGGAGTCAGCTCCCGCCATTGCCTGGTTGCTCCAGACCCGGGCGGGTGCCCGGCTCGCTTCCCCGCAGACCGCGGCGGCGACGGCAGCGGTGGCCACCCGCCGGCCTATCGTGCCCACCGGACGGCTCTACCAGCGGGCAAGCCGGCACGCCGAGTCGCTCGGCGTGCCGGTTCCTGCGTCGCCGAGCCCGGTGCTGTCGCGGCCGAGTTAGACCAGGTCACCGCGAGCGCCCACGCTGAGCCGTTGCCGCGCCCGCGGGCCAGCCGGAACTCAGCCCTCCGGTCAGACCCGCGGGTGCGGAACGGCCGCGATGGGTACGTCATCGCGGCGACCTCGTGCCGGCGTGGATCGGCCAAACCACCCGGGGCATGCTCATTACATGGACGGGTCGTACGGGTGGGGAAGGCCCAGCAGGTCGAACGTATTCATCCAGGTGTCGTACATGGGGTGATCGCCACCGATCGGGACAGGCTTGTTCACCGTGACGGCACTCATGAGGGACAGGACGGTTCGGGCTGGCAGCAGCTCCACGGTTTGGTCCTCGAACTGGGCAAAGCTCATCGCATCAGACATTGGATCCCCCCTAGAAGAAATGGTCCGAGTACGGACATGGCGCCACCGGCGGGCAGTGCCGGATCGGCGTAGTACCTACGGTGCCTGGTGGACACGCTACGTGGCAATCAGTAGTTGTACGTAACTCTTGAGCGGTACCAGGTCCCTTACTACGGAGTTTTCGGCTCCCGAGTACCTAAAGAGGCTTCGCCTCGGACCACCGGTCACGTTGCGGCTGCATGTCGTGAGCTCGACACCACCGACATTTTCCGGCGCTGGGATGTCGGTGGTGTCGAGCTCACGACACCGGGCTACGCAGGACGTGATCAGTGCCACAGATGATCGGCGCAGCGCGGTCCGGCCGAACCCGCATAGCCAGCTTGGAAGATCGGGCAGCGATCAAGGGACTGACCAGCGTGCACTTGGGAACTACCTGACATGGGCAGGACAGAGCCGGGACGTGCGGTGTGTTGCGTCGATGGTCGGTTCGTGGTTTATTGGCTTGCTTGTCATCGCCCAGGTGAGATGCTGTGTGTTGTGGCGGGGCCACGGCGAGTGTTTGTGAGCCATACCTCCGAGTTGGCGCGGTTTCCGGTCGGGCGGTCGTTTGTGGCCGCGGCGGAGCGTGCGGTGGCTCGGGCCGGTGACGCCGTGGTGGAGATGGCGTATTTCGGGCCTCGGGATGAGCAGCCGGCCCAGGTGTGCGTCGATGCGGTGCGGGCGGCGGATGTGTATGTCGCGGTGGTCGGGTTTCGCTATGGCTCACCGGTGGCTGATCGCCCGGAGCTGTCGTATACCGAGTTGGAGTTCCAGACAGCGGGTGAGGTGGGATTACCGCGGCTGGTGCTGCTGCTGGGTGAGCAGGCCGAGGGCCCTCGGGATTTGTTTGTGGATCTGCGCTATGGCCAGCGGCAGGAGGCGTTCCGGGCGCGGCTCGTCAAGAGTGGGCTGACCACGGCGACGGTCAGGAGCCCGGAGGAGCTGAGCGAGGTACTGTTTCAAGCCTTGGTCCAGCTGCCGGGTGCCCGGTCGCCGATTGCCTCGGCGCAGCAGGTATGGAACGTGCCCGCGCGCAACCCCGTGTTCACCGGGCGCGAGGAACTCCTCACCGCGCTTCATACCGCACTGCGGAGTGAAGGGCGATCGACGGCGGTGGTCCAGGCGCTCTATGGCATGGGCGGGATCGGCAAGACCTCCCTGGCCACTGAGTATGCCCACCGCTACGGGGCCGACTATGACATCGTGTGGTGGGTCCCGGCGCAGCAACCAGCCCTGGTTGGTGACCGGCTGGCTGAGCTGGCCCAGGCACTGGGGGTGGCCAGCGCCACCGACCCGGTGAGGGCGGCGGTGGGCCGAGTGCTGGGGCTCTTGCGGGAGCGGCAGCGCTGGCTGCTGATCTTCGACAACGCCGAGGATCCCGCGGCGCTGGCTTCGTATCTACCGGGAGGTGGCGGGCATGTGGTGATCACCTCCCGCAACCCTGGATGGCAAGGGCTGGCCATTCCGGTGGCAGTGGACGTCTTCAACCGGGGTGAGTCGATCGCGCTGGTGCGCCAGCGCGCCCCGCAGCTGTCCCCGGACGAGGCGGGACGGGTCGCCGAGGCCCTGGGGGATTTGCCGCTGGCGCTGGCTCAGGCCGCCGCGTACCTGGCCGACACCGCTACCGGTGTGCAGGACTATCTCAGACTGCTGGCCGAGCGGACCACGCAGCTGCTGGCCCAGGGCGTCCCCGTCACGTATCCGGTATCGCTGGCCGTCAGCGTCCAGATCTCTCTCGACCGGCTGGCCGCCCAGTTTCCGGCTGCGCTGCAGCTGCTGACCGTGGCTGCCTATCTGGCACCGGCGCCGATTCCGCTGACCTTGTTCACCGCCTGCCCAGCCCCGTTGCCTGACCCGCTGGGGGGTGTGGCAGGGGATCCCTTGGCGTTCACCGAGCTGACTCGGCTGCTGCGCCAGCACGGGCTTATCCGTGGCGAGTCCGCCGCCTTTACGCTGCATCGACTGATCGCCGCCATCCTGCGCGCCCAGCCTCATCAACACCCCGACTTGCCCACTGTGGTGGTGCGGTTGCTGCGCGCCGTGGTCCCAGTCGATGATCCCTGGAAAAACCCGTCGACCTGGCCACCGTGGCTCCAGCTGTTGCCCCACGTCCTGGTGACCACCGACCCCCACCGGACTCTCACCAAGGTTGAGCCGGAGGTGGCCTGGCTGCTCGACCGTACCGCAGCGTATTTGCAGTCCCGGGGACAACCTGCTGCTGCCCGGCCGTTGTTCGAACGCGCTCTGAACCTGCGCCGTGTCATCCTGGGCGATGACCACCGCGAGACCTTGGACTCGGCTGACGGTCTTTCCTACAACTTGCGGGAGATGGGGGAATATGAGCGAGCCCGTCAGCTCGGCGAGGACACCCTGACCTGCTACCGTCGAGTCCTGGGCGACAATCACCCCAACACGCTGCGCTCTGCTGACCACCTCGCCGTGTACTTGTACGAATTGGGGCAGTATGAGCAGGCCCGTCAGCTTGCCGAGGACACCCTCACCCGCTACCACCGGGTCCTGGGCGCCAACCACCCCCGCACCCTGCGCTCAGTTATTGTCCTCGTCGTCACCTTGTGGGGGTTGGGCCGGTATGAACAAGCCCGTCAGCTTGCCGAGGACACCCTCACCCGCAGCCGCCGAGTCCTGGGTGACGACCACCCCGACACGCTGGAATTGGCCTACTCTCTTGCCCTCGTTCTGTGGGGGTTGGGCCGGTATGAACAAGCCCGTCAGCTTGCCGAGGACACCCTCACCCGCAGCCGCCAGGTCCTGGGCGACGACCACCCCCGCACCCTGATCTCGGCCATCTCTCTTGCCCTCGCTCTGTGGGGGTTGGACCGGTATGAACAAGCCCGTCAGCTTGCCGAGGACACCCTCACCCGCTATCGCCGGGTCCTGGGCGACGACCACCCCTACACCCTGAACGCGGCCACCGCCCTTGTTCTCGCGTTGCGGGAGTCGGGGCAACGTGAGCAGGCGCGTCAGCTTGCCGAGGACACCTTGACCCGCTGCCGCCGGATCCTAGGCGACGACCACCCCTACACTCTGTACGCGGCCACCGCCCTTACCCTCGCGCTGCAGCAGTCTGGGCAACCTGAGCAGGCCCGCCAGCTCGCCGACGACACCCTCACCCGCTACCGCCAGGTCCTCGGCGACGACCACCCCCGCACTCTCAACGCGGCCGATACCCTTGCCCTCATCCTGCGAGAGTCCACGCAGGTGAGTCCCGCTAGCTTGCCCACCACGTTGCCGGTGACCTCTTCGACGTAGTGGTGAGGCGGGAACGACCTGGGTAGATGGCGGCTAGGCTCGGTGTGCAACAGCGAGTTGAACGGGGAGGTATACGTGCAGGAGTCGTATTGTGCGGTGGTCACGACTACCGATCGCGCAGAAGAGGCTGAAGAACTCGGGCGCGGGATTGTGGAGGCGCGTCTCGGGGCCTGTGTCCAGATTGTCGGGCCTATCCGCAGCATCTATCGGTGGGAGGGTGAGGTACACAACGACCAGGAATGGCAGTGCTGGATCAAAACGAGCACCGACCGGCTCGACGCGCTGACGGAATACCTCAAGAAGAACCACAGCTATGACGTGCCGGAAGTGGTTGCCCTACCGATCGTGGGTGGCAACACGGACTACCTGTCGTGGGTGAACACCGAGACGCGACCGGGCTGAGCGTACCGGATGGCTACCGGCGCAAGGCGGACACGATGTGGTCTCGCAGGGCAGCGGTGGCAGCCGGGTCGCTGCTGGTGGCCAGGGCAGAGGCCAAGGTCAAAAGTCGTTGCCGTGCGAGGCTGGTCTCGGTTCGCACCGTGACATCGATCGCGTCGCCGGCAAGAGCGGTGGCGCGGTCGAAGTCTTTGGTTCGGACGGCCAGGGTCGTGAGATCAGCGAGCACGAGCGCCCGGGCCTTGTTTTCGGTGGGGGACAAAGACGCGAGCAAAAAATCAGCGGCAGCAGTCGCGTCGCGGTGGCCCAGCGCCATGTAGGTAGACACGGTCACACCACCGAGCCTGTTCGCGGTGAAAAACCCCGTCCATACCCGCTCCGTGCGCGGCCGGGCGAAGTCAAACGCGGTGAATGCCCGTTCGAGGGAACACAAGGCCGCAGTCTCTTCGCCTAGGCGGGCGGACTCCTCGGCGGCGCGAGCCGCGATCCATGAGCGTGTCGCGGGCGCGGAGTTCCCTGGCACGTATTCTTCGGCTTGGCGTAATAAACGGACGGCCGGCAGGATATCGTTCCGGGAACTGGCAAGATAACTCCAGTAGCCCAGCGCGCAAGCGGCGAGCGCGCGATCACCGGTGTCCTTGGCGATCTTCAGTGTGGCCCGCCATGCGTTCGTCGCTTGATTCATCTGGCCGAGGTCGAAATGCAACCAGCCGATCAACGCCTCAGTTTCACCCAGCATGACCGTGAGAGGGTCCCGTGTGGCATCCGTTCGGGCGTTGCCCAGCAAGGTGGTCAGGGTGGCGCGGTGATTCGTGAGTGAGTCGAGGACGTGTCGCGCCGGCACGGTGTACTCAGTTTCGAAGAAATCCGCCGTCCGGTCTTGCATGAGCTGGACCGTGGTGGCGTCAACCGGGCGTCCTTTATCGACCGAATCCATCAGCCGTCGCCACGGGGCGTCGGCGAGTAAGCCAGTGCCGGTCGCAGTGGTGACCCCGCCGACAATCAGGTCTCGCCTGCGCACGTCCTCGTCCTCGTCGTTCTCATCCCGGGCTGGCTCCTCCACGGTAGCTCGCAGCGGCGGGTCGGCGAGTGCCTCGGAGGGCTCCGGGGAGAACTCGAACCACAACAGGTGCTCAGGGATGTGCAGCACCCGTGCCCACTGGTCGAGTTTGACCAAGTCCCGCACTGAGGTAACGGCCCGCTCGATGCGGCTTAACTGGCCCTGGGTGATCCCCAACCACCCCGCGAGCTGGGTCTGCTGCACCGGAGGCGTCTGCACACCACGGTAGGCCCGAAGCAACCGGCCGAAGTGACGTTCCCGGGCGGCGGCCCGCAGCTGCGGATGCTCCCAAAACTCCGCCGGATGCACTGGCGCCCCGAAGGCATCAGCCACCGTGGACTCGCGTGGGTGTTGAGTCGTCATCGTATCCCCGGTTGGCAGCGTATGCGCGCGACAAATCGTAGCGCGTTCCCCTGCAGGCTGCTGATCTGCCCCTATGCGCGGGGAATATATGCGCGCTGCGCGCTGATCAGGAGTATGCGCGGTCCCCTTTGGAGATCTGTGTCTTCGGTGGGAGTGTTCACCTGTCCGAGAAGACCCACCATAGTGGGGAGGACGGACAGATGAGAGGACACCAGAATGACAGGACAGGCCAGACGCGGCAAGACCCCCTCCACCACCTCGCCCCTAGACAATCTCGGGGACGAGGGCGCGGAACGGTACATGTGGGCATTCCCGGCAGGCAACCACGTGGTGCTCGCGATCCCCGGTCTGCGTGATCTGAAACTCGACCCTGAGGAAGCCCGCACGATCGGGAAAATACTCGCCCAAACAGCGGACGAGATCACCGAGCGCCACAGGAACCACGCAAAGGTGGTGCTAGTCATGGCAGCCCCGAAGAACATCCGGCTGGCAGCTGACTTCGACGAATAGGCCCGTAACCGTGCGGTGCGGCCTCGGACCGATGAGGTGACTGGTCTGCTCCTGTTCCGGGGCACGTTTGCTGATCCCTCGGCGGAGAAGGACCGAGAGAAATCGGTCACGGTCGAGTTCGCCTGTCCTTATCAGCCGGTGCCACCGGAGGCGGTCGCGGGAATGCCGTTCCAGCCGCACACCGAGGCCTCCGGCCAAGCCAAGTGGATCACCGGCACGGCCGAAATGACCAGCAGAGCAGCAGCATGACCCGACCTGACCAGGGTCGTCGGCGCAGAGGAGGGGTTGCTATGGAAACGCACGGTTATACCGGCGGTTCGAGAAGGAGCCGTCGTAAAGCGATACCAGGAACGTGTGGGCTGCACCGGGGTCCCATCGGGTTCGCCAACCTCATGGTCAACGAGCACGACGGGACGATCGTGTTCGATCCCCACGTGACCGGTGAGTGCCTGGTCACCCTCGACGAACAGAGCGCCCGCACATTACGGGACACACTGACGGAATGGCTCGGGTGACCTGCGAATAAAAGCTCACGCCACGCAGACAGGGGAGGTGATGGTGATGGGCTGGCGTAAGCGGTGGGCCGCCTGGGTCGAACTCCGACGCAGGCGACGAGCACGCACTCGCATGACCTTCCAGACCTGCCGCCGATGCGGAAGCTACTCATTGCTGCCGATCACCCGGGAGCGCCCGCTCTGCGGTGGCTGCCGCAGCCTGCAATGACCTGGCTCGTCGATGACGGCGTGCCGGTGAACATGGTCCAGCGCGTGATGGGCCACGAACGGTCGTCAACCACGCTGGACCTCTACACCCGGCGCACCGACGATGACGTCTGCTGACGATCGATCGTGATCACTCCCATAAAGATCGACCAGAACACTTCACTAGACGGCTAGGGACCGCCGCTGGTGGGCGCTTGCCCCGCGCCCTATGTCGGGGGCCAGGCGCAGAACCCTGGTGTCGTGCTGACGATGGCCCGTCGTCAGTCACAGTCTCTACGCAGCGACGGTGACGGTGATCGCTTGGGGGGCGACCTTCTCCTCGGGGACGGGCTCACCCGCCTCATGCAGGTCGTCAAGGTAGAGGCGGATCGCCTCCTCGGCGTTCTGGATACACTCGACCACGGTCTCCCCTTCGGTGACGCACCCAGGCAGAGCGGGCACCGTGACGGTGTAACCGCCGTCCTCGGGGTCGGGGTCGAGCAGGATCGTGTAGGTCGCCAGCCCACTCATGCCAGCAGACTACAAAAGACCCGGAGGCTCATCGCCAGCGATCTCTGCGGACTTAAGGATTGCCGCGAGCGTCTTCGGCTTGAGAATCCGGCCGGCATGAACCGGGCTCACCACTCGCGCTCCGGCACGCTGGACGGCGGCACGCTCGTGCTGGGCGGTGAGGAGTCGCCGTCGGTGGTGCTGCGCTTGGCGCCGTGGCGAGCGTGGTCGGTGGCGCGGGTGCTGGAGGAGTGGTCGGCGGTCTCCCGGGTGTTCCATCGGGCACCGCGACCGGTCCTGAACGAGCTGGAGCTGTCCCGCACGTTGGATCTTGCGGCATCACCTGGGTGGGCGATACTGGGATCGAACCAGTGACCTCTTCGGTGTGAACTGTCGGCAACGGGGTTCGCTGAAGTCATTCGCGCACGTCAGACGGTCTCGTGGGTGGTGCTGTGGTCGGCTGGGGGCGCCACGGTTGCTGTACTTCGCTGCAGTACTGCTCGGGATGGCCTGCTGGCCGAGACTGGCGGCGACACGAGCGCACAGACTAGCTACGGGACCTGGCCTCGCGCTGAGCGAGCACGTGAGATCAAGACGCCGATTGGCACCCTGAAACAAGCGGCCGAGGGCCGGTGTAGCGAGCACCTGCCCTCGGCCTTGATCCCCAACCCTGAGAAGGAGGGTGGAGACCTGATGGCGGAGGCTACGCAGTTCGATCCGGACCGGATTCAGCTGGCCCTGGATCACGGTGAAGTGGTGGAGCTGGACGGCGGCACGCTCGTCCTGGGTGGTCAGGAATCACCGTCGGTGGTGCTGCGATTGGCACCATGGCGGGCGCGCTCGCTAGCGCGGGTACTGGAGGAGTGGTCCACGGTCTCCCGGGTATTCCACCGGGCGGCTCGGCCAAGCCTTGAGGAGCTGGAGCTGTCCCGCGCCCTGGAACTGGCCGCGTCCGCACTCGGCGACACCGAGCCGATCACCCCCTCTCCCCGGGATCACCGGGTGGTGACGAGTCGGCAACGTCTGGATGCAGTGACGGTGCTGGCCAAGCGAGAACCTCGGCTGTCTGCGGTGCAACGTCTGGCCCTGATCGACGCGGCGGCGTCGTGGCTGTCTGAGCCCCATGGTGGGGAGCAGTTAGCGTACGCGTTGCTGGGCGCGGCGTGCACGGCCGAACTCACCACTGAGCAAGTGTATCTGGCGCTGATCACGCCCGACGGATGATCTGGGTGATCTCTCCCCTGGCCGGAGCCGACCTCGTGAGCTATCGAGAAAACAGCCATTGAACAGCAGAAACACATCTCAACAGTTCTCACCGATACTCGTCCCTGCCCGACGTCTGACGGCCTGGAGACGGCCTGATCTTGATCTGCCGAGTCTCCCCCGCAGCTGCGTGGCGACGGGAATCGGACCCGCATGGCCAACGCGGAAGGTTGCGCCGGATGAGTAGTCAGGACCCTTGGCCTGCGACCGGCCGAGGCCGCCCCTGGGGATTGAACCCCGAGCCGCTGATTCTCGGACTGCTGTGGTGGTTGTTCGTGGGTAGTCCTAATTACTTGCGGCTTTTGCACCCGCGAACGTTCGTTGTCTGTGGTTGTATCGGGTTGTCTGGATGTGTTTAGTGGCCGAAAAGTGTCCAAACGGTCATAGTGGAGGTGAAAGCGTGTATCCCGTCACGTCGGCGAGCTTGTCTTGAAACGGAGCAGGGCAGCGGGTGCAGGTGGAGCATCCGAGGTGACCGGTCCGGGTATGGTGGGGGGCTGCGCTGCCGTGTGCAGCCCGCGCTCACTCGGTTGGCGCTGGGAGCAGCAGGACCTTGGGTGTGGTGGCACTGGCCTGTTCGCCAGTCGCAACCGGGTGTCCTGGCTGGGGGACTCCGCTGTGTGACCACCCTCTTACATGCAGTGATTTCCTCGTGGTGATAATGCACCCTATGGTCACGCGGGGGTGGCGAGGAGTCGTGGCGGGCCTGGGCCTGCTAGTGCTGGGGGGCTGCGGGGTAGTGCTCGTGGCGCTGTTCATTATGTGGGGTTCGCACGTTGCTGAGCCTGTGGCCGGGATCATGGGGGTGGTGCTTGGTTTACCCGCGCTGGCGATCGCGCTGCGCCGGTGGGCGTATCGGGGTGGGGAGGCTACGGCGGATCAGGTGGGGCAGGCGCGGGAGAGTCTCGCGGGCTGGGTCCTCGATCAATGGCGTCATGAGGCTTTAGCGCGGTCGCTGGGTAACCCGCAGCCGATGCCGGTGCAGTGGCGGCTCGCCGAGCACGCTGTGATGGACCGTGCTCGGTTCATCACGGTTGGTGAGTTGTCCTTCAAGGGGTGCAGTGATCGGATCGGTCCGCTGGTGGAGCAGTTCCGGGGGTTGCTGCGTCGGCGGTTGGTCATTTTGGGGGGTCCTGGTTCGGGGAAGACGACGCTGGCGGTGCAGCTGTTGTTGGAACTGCTTGCCACCTCCCGGCCAGGGGACCCGATCCCGGTGTTGTTGTCCCTGGCCAGCTGGGACCCTGCCACCCATCCTCGGCTGCACGGTTGGCTCGCCGAGCGGTTGGCCGCGGACTATCCCTCGCTGCGGGCGTTTGGCCCTGACCTCGCGCGTGCCCTGGCCGAGCAGGGTCACCTTCTGCCGATCCTTGATGGCCTGGATGAACTCCCCCTGGCCCGTCAGCCGGAGGTGATCACTGCGCTGAACGCCTCGCTCACCGAGGCCGATCAGCTGGTGCTGACCTGCCGCACCCGGGAGTACACCACCGCTATCGCCGAGGCGCACTCGGTGCTCACCGGGGCTGCGGTCATCGAATCCGAGCCGCTGAGTGCTGCCCAGGCGGCCGAGTACCTGGAGGCATGCCTGGGTCCGGATCTCAGCTCCTCGTGGCGTGGGGTGCTTGATCGGCTTCGGGCCGGGAGAGCGGGGCCTGTGGCGACGGTGGTGGCCACCCCGCTGGGTCTGTGGCTGGTGCGCACCGTGTACCTCACGCCCCACCTCGATCCCCGTCCGTTGTTGACCGGTGAGCTGCCCTGCGATGCAGCCCAATTGCGGGCTCACTTGTTCGACCGGCTCATTCCGGCTGTCCTCACCACCCGTCCCCCGTCGCGTAACCCCCACGACGCTTGTCGGCCACGGCGTAGCTGGGAGGGCACCAAGGTGGTCAGTTGGCTGACCTACCTCGCCGAGCATCTGGACCGGACCGAGACCCGGGATCTGCTGTGGTGGCACCTGGCGCGCCACACCCTTCCCCGTCGCACGCTCAGGCTGTGGGTCGGGCTGGGAGTCGGCCTGGTGGCCGGGCTGGGGTTGGGGCTAGGGGCCGGATTGGGGGCCGGCCCGGTGATCGTCGGCCTGGTGACTGGGCTGGCGGCTGGGCTGGGGGCTGGACTGGGGGCTGGACTGATGGTCGGGCTCAGGCGCCACGACTGGCTCACCGACGAACCTGCCTATGCCAACCTGCACGTGAAGCACCGGACAGGGCTGCTGGTGCGCGATCTGGGGCTCGGACTGGGCACCGGGCTCGTGGCCGGGATGGTGACTGGGCTGACGGGCGGGCTAGTGACCGGACTCCTAACCGAAACTGGAGTCAGACTGGCCGACACTGCCGACACTGGAGTCAGGCTGGCGGGCGGGGTGGCGGCCGGGGTGATGTTCGGAATGATGGCCGGACTGGGGATCGGACTACTGTTCGATCTGGGAATCGGGGTAGTGACCGGACTGGTACGCGGGCTAGTGGTCGGGCTCGGGGTCACGCTCGGGACCAGTCTGAACCAGGCGCTGGGGGTCGGGCTAGAGACCGGGCTGACGGTCGGGCTGGGAAGCGGGCTAGTGATCGGGCTGACCCAGTGGATGGGAACACCCAGCAGGACTAGCTGGGCTAGCTCACCGCGCTCCACCTACACGGCAACTCGAGCGCTGACCATCGTCCAAATCTGTGTCGCCGGGATAGTAGGCGCACTACTAGGCGGGCTAGTGGGTGGACAGCTGAGCGAACTGAAGGGCAACCCAGTGAGCGGGCTAGAAATCCACCTCGGAGACGGGGTCGGGGTGAAAGTCGGGCTGGGGATCGGGCTGGTGATCGGGCTGGTAGGCGGGCTGGGCCAGATCAGCAGCGGCGCTTGGCTCAGCTACCTCCTGACGTCATGTCAGCTTGCTGCCACCGGAAAGCTACCGCTGCGGCTCATGGACTTCCTCGACGATGCCTACCGGCTGGGCCTGCTCCGCACGACCGGCCCGGCCTACCAATTCCGACACGCTGAGTTCCACGACCACCTCCTCCGCACCAACGACTCACGAACAGAAACCGACACACAAAACCAACTCGAACCCCTCACCCTCTGATCCGTAGTCGCAGCCGATGCCCCGCAACTATCCGCAGGTTGTCCGTGATCAGGTCTCATCTTCCGACTCAGGTACGAAGACGTTTACGGCAGTCCGTAGCCGTTGATGTAGCGATTGATGTAGATCAGGGGGTCCCGTCGTTTCCGGCGTCCGATCGGCTGTCCGGCCGGTCCCAGAGCACCCGACTCTGCAGTCAGGTGCTTCGGGCCGCGAGGTGCACTGACCCCCCGCTGTGCAAAAGGTGCGGACTGTCACATGGCGTGAGCTGAGAAGCTTCCTCCTGCACGGTCAGTCAGATTCTGGCCGTCATGACCGGTGTTTCCCCGCGAGTCCCCGCGTGAACGAGCACGCAAGGGGCACGAACCGCGATCACTGCAGACGCGGGGTGTACGGACTGCCACAGAACGGGACGGGTCGGGAGCGGATATCCCATCACGGCGACGATGCCACGCGCATGTCCCAGCGACGCAGTGGTTCGATCAGACAGGCGTGATGAGATGTGCGGTGGTGGAGTGCCCCGACGATTTGAGAGCTGCAAATTATGGAAACAGGGATCGCGACTCAACTGATCACCGCAGGGTCCACGCTTACCGCAGTGGTCCTGACACTGCTTACTAACGCATTCCTTGAGCATCGCCGGGCGCGGGACGCCCGCCGGCTGGAAACCTTGCGCATGACATCGGAGCGTGCCAAATGGCTACGTGACGAGCGTCAAAATTCCTACGCTAGCCTCTCGATTGCCGGCGAGAAGGTCCAGCAGTTCTTCCGGTACGAGCTGCTCACCCTCAGCGAACCGGGCCGCGAAGCGCAACGAGACGAGACGGAAGCCTATTGGCGTGAACTTTGCACCGAACTACGGAAAGCCTACAACCAGGTTGCACTCCTCGGCGCCGATGAGGCACGAGCGGCTGGCTTAAGTATCTGGCGAACCGCGCGCAACGGAGGGAACGACTTCTTTCGTTCCTTGCATATCCCGCCTACAGACTCCATTGGCAAACTGGACTTATCGAACGAAATCAAGACAGTTGCGTCGGAACTAGGAGCGGTGGGCAATAGCTTCCTCGAAGCATGCCGGAAGGATCTGCAGGGTGAGTCCGACGAGACCATTGACTGAGGTTGGAGTCGTCTGCGCTGACTTGGAGCTTGGGAATCTGTCTACTGTGCCAGGTGATGCCCGCTGACCTGCTCCTGGCCTGCGCCTCGGCGTACCGCAGGTGACCGCTGTTGACCCCTCCTTACAGCACGCGGACAGCACGACTGGTGCGCTATGACTCGGCTCCGCATTGTGCTGAGGGCGCTGGGTTGTCCTGGCCTTTGTTGTTCGTTCACCGCCCCCGTTCCCTTCTATCCCAACCAGCCTTCTCAACCTGGCGGTGTGATCACGGACGACGACAGATCTTGCACGCTGGGGACCGTGTGGCATCCCGTCGACCTGGCGCAGCCCGACCACACGCCAGCCCGGGGGCAGCCCTCGACGAGACCGGAGCGTGCGTCGTGTAGCTCTGCCCCCGGGCTGGCGTGTGGTAGCCCCTTGGGGAGGTCGATGGGATGCCACACCCTGCCTACCCAGCCCTGCCGCAGCAGTTCTGTGGCTGGCCATCCCGAAGACCTGCCCGCCCGGCGAGGGCATGTTTTAGTTGCTCAGCGCTGCGCTGACGATGATCAGATGCAGCCCTGGTTCGGAAGGCTGTGCTCACTGCGCCGTCAGGTCACCCGGGATTCGAGACGTCCGTTGGCTGTGGGGAAGGTGGCGGCCGGGTCGGTGGGCATGGGGACCTCGGTCTGGGCTGGTTGGTGCTGGTTCGTGGGGGTGTGGTGGTGGGTGGGATGCTGGGGGTTATGTCTGGGCCGCCGCGGCGGGTGTTTGTGAGTCATACCTCGGAGTTGCGGCGGCTGCCGGAGGGTGGGTCGTTTGTAGCGGCGGCGGAGCGGGCGGTGACTCGGGCCGGGGACGCTGTTGTGGATATGGCGTATTTCGGGGCCCGGGACGAGGCGTCGGCGCAGGTGTGCCGGCAGGCGGTGGCTGAAGCTGATGTGTATGTGGGAATCATCGGGTTTCGGTATGGCTCGCCGGTGCGCGACCAGCCGGAGCTGTCCTACACCGAACTGGAGTTCCAGGCCGCCAGCGAGAGCGGTAAGCCGCGGTTGGTGCTCCTCCTCAGTGATCAAGTACAAGGGCCGAAAGACCTGTTCGTTGATCGCGATTACGGTGATCGGCAGGAGGCTTTTCGAACCCGGCTGGCTGAGAGTGGATTGACCACGGCGAGGGTGAGCACTCCGGAGGAACTCAGTGAGGTGCTCTATGCGGCGCTGGTGGGGCTGCCGCGGGCCCGTTCGGGGTTGGTGCCGGTGGGGCGGGTGTGGAACGTGCCGGCCCGGCATCACACCTTCACGGGCCGGGAGCAACTTTTGATCAGCCTTCGTCGTGCCCTGTGTGCGGGTGGCCCGACGGTGGTGCAGGCGGTGCACGGGATGGGGGGGATCGGCAAGACCGCCCTGGCCATCGAGTACGCCCACCGTCACCGAGGTGACTATGACGTGGTGTGGTGGGTTCCCTCGGAGCAACCGGCGCTGATCCCGGACCGGTTGGCCGAGCTGGCCCGGGCGCTGGGTCTGGTCGGGCCGACCGATGCGGTGGTGGTGGCGGTGTCGCGGCTGCTGGGTGCGTTGGGGGAGCGGGATCGATGGTTGCTGATTTTTGACAACGCTGAGCAGCCGCGTGTGCTGTCGCCTTTCCTGCCGGGAGGTGGTGGGCATGTGGTGATCACGTCTCGGAATCCGGACTGGCAGGAGCTGGCCACCCCGGTGGCGGTGGATGTGTTCGACTGCGGTGAGTCGGTCAGCCTGCTGCGCCGGTGGCTGCCGGAACTGACTGAGAGTGATGCCGGTCTGGTGGCGGATGCGGTGGGTAACCTGCCGCTGGCGCTAACCCAGGCGGGCGCCTACCTCCACCAGAGCGGGTTAGCCGCCGAGGCCTACATTGCGTTGCTGGGGCGTCGGGCCAGGGCGATCCTGGCCCAGGGGGTGCCGGGGACCTACCCGGTGTCGTTGGTCGCCAGCCTGCATCTGGCGTTTGATCAGTTGGCCGCTGATGACCTCGCTGCGTTGGCGCTGCTGCGATTGGCTGCGGAACTGGCACCCGAGCCGATCCCTTTCACCTTGTTCACCGCTCACCCGGATCAGCTGCCCGCACCGCTGGCGGCGGGTGATCCGGTGGCCTTTGCCGGGATGACCGGGGTGTTGCGACGCCGAGCGCTCGCCCGAGTGGGCACAGACAGCCTGCAGGTCCACCGGCTCGTGCAAGCCATCCTGCGCGACAGCCCGATCGGCACCCTCAGCGACATCGATATGACCGTGGCCGCCCGCTGGCTGCTGCGGGACGCTGTGCCGCCTGATCCGTGGAATGACCCGACCAGCTGGCCGGCGTGGCGGCAGCTGCTGCCCCACGTGCTAGCCCTTACCGACCCCGCCCGCGGCGTCGAGCCCGACGGTACGGACATCCCGTGGCTGCTCGACCGTGCCGCGGGTTACCTGCTCACTCGGGGTGAACTCCGACACGTCCAAGCGTTACTGAAACGCGCGCACGAGTTGTATTGGGACGTGCTGGGTGAGGAGCACCCTGACACCCTGGGCGCGGCCCACGGCCTCGCCTTTAGTTTGCACCTGCTGGGTGAGTACGAGCGGGCTCGTGAGCTTGCCGAGGACACCCTGACCCGCAGCCGTCACGTGCGGAATAAGAAGGACCACATCACCACCCTGCGCGCGGCCGGTAACCTTGCTCTCCTGTTGCGTGAGCTGGGTGAGGACGAGCAGGCTCGCGAACTCGCCGAGGACACCCTGACCCGCAGCCGGATGCTGGGTGAAAACCACCCCAACACCCTTCGCTTGGCTCTCAATCTTGCTCGCCTGTTGCGTGAGCTGGGTGAGGACGAGCGGGCTCGCGAGCTTGCCGAGGACACCCTGACCCGCAGCCGTCGAGTGCTAGGCGACGACCATCCCCGCGCCCTCCGCTCGGCCAGCATCCTCGCTGATAACCTTCTTGCCTTAGGAGAACATCAGCGGGCCTACGAGTTGGAGGAGTGGATCAGACGCCAACGCGGCGGAGTGTGACCAAGATCTCTTGCCTCCATCTCATCCTAACCCCGCTCTCGTCGCGGTGGTGGCTGGAAAGTCACCATGCAGCGACGCGAAGCAGGACTTGATGATGTCGGCACGGGATGAGCGATCCGCGAGACGACGAGAACAACCCCACGGGCTGGCCGTGACACCAGGTGCGAGTCCGCTACGCCGACACTGCGGCATGAGGGGCAAGGCGCCATAGGCGGTTAGCACCTGCTGGTGCCCCTCCGTTCCCGCCGGGCCGGCCCGCGCGAGCACGGCCGCCAGGCCGCGCGCAGCAAGCGGGACCGGCCCGGCGGGCACGCAAGCCGCACGACAGACTTGGCCACGTCCACGCCGCCGCAGGCAGCGTACTTGATCCCATAGAGGGGTATTCGGCAGCACACAAAGTAACAGCCGTCTGACGCTGAGTGGCAGGTGCAGTCCGGTATCGTCTGTTCGGCAAGTGTGGATCTTCGATCGACCGGCCGCGACGGTAACGGTCTCTCGCTGGTAAGTCCTGGACGGACCGTGTGCCGCAGTGTGCACTGGGCGTACCACCTCGAAAGATCTTCGAAGTGATCGGGAGGCGTTTGCCGCCGTCCTACGGTCGTTGCTACACGGCTGCTACATGGTGGGGGTCCGGCCCGTGTTGACCACCTCGCTGTGAAGGCCGCGTCCGATCTGTATGCAGCACTGGACAGGTGTGCCGCCTATGTCGTCACCCTGGGCGTATGCGTCAGACTGCACGGCCGGTGCTGGAGTTGCTGGAGGGCTTGTTCCCTCCGTGTTCATATGACGAAGGCGGACTGGCTTGTCCCCTGTCACTACCCCAGATGGCCTGTAGGCCGGATTCTGCACGCACGGATCGCCCACCTGGGGCGATGGTTGCCGCACCTCTTCTGAGCTGCGCATACACCGTTTGGCGGCGTTGGCAGCCGTTGGACGTCTGCGGACATCGTGCGGACAATCTGCGGACAGGTGGAGATCAACTATGTCGTCCTATGTGGACTTTGCGTCCTCCCGTGGATGCCTTCGACTTGGCTGGTGTGCTTGAGCCCCGTCATCAAGGTCCACCGCCAGCCCAGACTGCGCCGGCCTCACTGGTCTACCCCCACGGTGGCCTCGCTGCCCGACGTAGTCGCAGGTCACACCAGTTGTCGCGACTTTGCCGGGGTACTGGGCTGCACGCCGGGCTGCGTTGCCTGATCGACTGTCTCAGCTCGAACCCGAGGCTAAATCCCAGTAGAAGATCAACATTTCGTGGCACGGCGGTGCGGCAGCCCATCCCGCGTCACCACCCCGACGTGATTTGAACCCGCGCTACCGCCTTGAGAGGACGGCACGATGTCCACATCCTCCAACGTCATGACCTGCGCAAACAGTGGCTCTGGGTGTGGCGACCTCTGCCGTCTGGGCACACATTCGGCGCAAGGGTACGGCAGGGGTTGCTGCGGTCACTCACAGCTCCGCAAGTGGATCTCTTGTCCAACCGATTCGCTGGGCTGGCCTGGTGAACAGCTGCTCATGGCCGGCGTGAGCGAGGTCGCCGGTGAGATAGTGGCGGGGCTGTTGAAGGCCACCGGACACTGGCCGATGCTGCTTGCGCTGGTCAACGGCGTGGTGCGGACCGACGTGAACACTGGTCGCCAGGCCGAGGAATCGATGCGGGAGATCCTTCGCGAGCTACACGCGACCGGCCCGACCGCGCTGGATGTCAACAACTCCGACGAGCGGCACACGGCAGTGGCCAGGACGATCGAGGTCAGCTTGAGGCGACTCAGCATGATCAGCGGTCCAGGTATGCGGAGTTGGCGGTGTTCGGGGAAGATGTGGCGATCCCCGGCGAGGTGTTGGTTCAGTATTGGAAGGCCACTGGCGGCTGGTCGGAGTTTGAGACTCGACAGTTTTGTCGACATTTGGCCAACGTGGCGCTGCTCCGCGACTACCGGTTCGACCCGGATGGGGTGATGCAGGTGATGCTGCATGACGTCATCCGCGGCTACCTGCGCGCACAAACCCAGGACCGGGGTGGTGAGTTGGACGCTGCGCTGATTGACGCTCACCGCAGCCTGGTACCGCAGGAAGATGGGAGCAGCGCGTGGTGGCAGTTGCCCCCTGAGCAGGGTTATCTGTGGTCCTGGCTGCCAAACCATCTGCACAGCGCAGGACGGGAACAAGAACTGCAGAGATGCCTGTGCCACCCGTGCTGGTTGGTGGGAAAACTGGAACAGATCGGACCAGCTGGGTTAGAAGCTGATCTGGCACTGTCGGATGACCCGCTGTCGGTAGCGCTACAGACCGTGGTGCGGCAAAACGCCCACCTGCTCGCCCCGCTACAGCCTGCCGGGTCACTGGCTGCGACGTTGGCTAGCCGTCTCCTTGGCAAAGGAACCACCAAAGCCCTGGCAGAGCAGTTGATGGCCGGGCTGACCGGTCCGCATCTGCGTGCCGTCACCGCACTGCCCGATCTACCTCACCCCGCACTCTTCCGGGTGCTCACCGGCCACCAGGGCGGGGTGAGGGCGTTGGTGGTGGCTCCGGACGGGTCTTGGCTGGCCACCGGCGACGGTGACGGGGTGGTGCGGATCTGGGATCTGGCCACTGGCGCTGTCCGGCACACCCTCACCGGCCACTGGCGCGGGGTGAGCGCTAAACTGAGCCCCCGCCGCCCGCTAGGCACTCTGGTGATCTTACGTACGCGTCACCGCTGACTCATGACCGAGCCCTTTTTCCCGAAGTAGGTCCGGGTCAGCCTTCGACCAGCAGCGGCATACGAACCCGCTGGTCGAGGCGTCGGGCTACGTCGGTTTATGGGAGTGGGCTGCGCCCGGCCGCCTAAGATCGTCTCCCTGTTTTCTCCCCACGCTGCCCGGCGCGGCAGCGGGCTCCCGCCCCCCAAACCGGGCCCCCGCTGCTGCGGCCGTTTACGGTGATCTGGGGACGCGCTGAGAGGCCCTCTGGCGAGGCAGCGCCAGAGCAAGGAAGACGCTGGGCAGCAGCCACCGGGCGCATCGGGGCTCACTCAGCGTCACAGGAACCCGGCGAGGGAGGCATCAGGGAGGCGAGGGAGTTCTCCCTCGGGGCTCGCTGTCGCCGCCTCCCTCCCCCACTGACCAGCGTCGAAGCCCGCCGGGGAGGCGTATGCGCACCGTCCTTCGGCGTCACACGGCCGTCTGCTCATTGTCGACGTTTCCTGGCCTGCGGTATGTTTTCGCATTTTCCTGACCTGCGGTATGTTTTCGAAAAGTACCCAGCTGGGGGACGTTAACCACTGTTCGCTAGAGCCTGTTCGTGGTTAGCTACGACATGGCTGGAACGTCAACCTCCGTTGGTTGGCCAGCAGTTTTACACCAGTTTTTCCGTGCCGACGATAGGTCGGAACGTGACAACAACTACTTCGCGTGGAGCAGTCAATACCACTTCGACCCTTCAAATACCTTACCTGGTCATTTCTGTGTATCACCCCTCTCGCATGAAACTGAACTGAGGTGATCTAGATATAATGAAATAAATGTGATGAATTAAATGGAGCGAGCGCGAACGGAAATGAAACGAGAAGATGGGGAGGATATCCAATGGCGTATGCTCAATGGATTCGAATCATTATTAGTGCCGAGGTGGGCGGTGTCAGCGTGCAGAACGCCTACCGAGATTGGGGAAAGTTTTATCAGTGCCCAAACAACAAGGATCATGAACTTTCGGATAGTGAAATCAACGAAATCCGAGTTCCTGAGGGCGAGATCGGTTATGTATGCTCCTGTGGCAGGTCAGACGCCTCAAGCGGGACCGAGGGAACCATCGATCTCTACGATTATGATCGCAAGGTCAAAATTGGTACGTTTTACTGGGACTGCCCTTGGGGCTCGAAGTATAATAGCTGGACCTGGACGAAGGGAAGCAATAACTACATGGTAGAGATGAGTGGTGGCAATAAATATGGCGGCGCCATAGGGGACGTGACACTCACAGTTGCCAAGAAAAAGCGGGTTCTAGTGCCGCAGTTGGAGCAAGGGTCGCAGGCGGAGGTTGATGTAGAACCTGATGACTAAACCGTGTGCCGCAGAAGCAATACCCCCCGACTGGAGTGCCCGACCCGACTCGATGGCCTGGCCGTCCGGTCGATGATCACCGCTGCTCAGCGGTCCGGCCTGCGCGAGCACGGGTGTTAGGCCGCGCGCAGCAAGCAGAGCGGACCGCTGAGCAGGCTGGGAAGCAGCCTGCTCAGCGGTCCGGGCGCCTTGAAAGAACTTATTTAAAGGCAGCATAACCTGCGCAAATCATTGCTTTTGAGATGACCACTCGGCGCCTTTCTGCACACATTTGGCACGTGGCAACGGCGTGAATCTCGGGGTGATCCGAGGCGCAGCGCGGTTGTTCGTCGGCGAAACTTGTACACCGCTTCCAGCAACACTTGGAACATCAACCAGAACAAGCGCCTGCCAGGCCGGCGGGCACGTGGGTTAGGCGACGGACTTGACCACGTCGGCGCCGCGCAGGCGGCGCTTGAGAGCTTATTTAAATCCCATAGAGGGGTATTCGGCAGCACACAAAGTAACAGTTGTGTGACGCTGTGTGACAGACGGTCCGGTATCGTCTGTTCGGCAAGTATGGATCTTCGATCGACCGGCCGCGACGACGACGGCCTCTCGCTGGTAAGTCCTAGTACTACAGAGCTAGATCGTTCTCCCCTCGTGCTGTCAGAGCAGGTCAGCGGTTGTTGGGGGGCGTGTTTGGTGAGGTGAAGGTTGTGGTGCTCGTTCGTCGCCTCGGTTGCCCGCTGTCGCTCGTGAGGGATGGGGTGTTCACCGTGGTTCACCGTGACGTGTTCGATCTTCGGTTGCTGAATGGGGAACGGCCGGTGAGGGCTGGGAGTGAGTTCCTCAGTTGTGCAGATAATTGATTGTGGTTGTTCTCGGCGCGCCTGTCGTGAATATTCGTGTGGTCGTGTGATGATTCTGGCATGTCGTCATCGTCAATGAGTCCTCCGGTGGTTGTGTATGATGGCGCGGTGTCACGCGCGGATCTGGATGTGTGGAACTCCGAGTTGGAGAGCTTGTTCTCGCGGATGCACCCACTGTTTTACCAGACGGAGTCGAGAAAGCACGCGGAGCAGTATGTGAGGGGGTTGTTGGCGCCGCTCGGACGGAAGAACGGATGGACGATCGCCGAGTATGTTGGTGAGCCGGAGCCGACGGCGTTGCAACGGTTGTTGAACCTGTCCCCGTGGGATGCCGATGCGTTGTTGAGGCTGAACCGTGAGTATGCGATGGAGCATCTCGCCTCACCGGGGGCGATCCTGGTCGCCGATCCGACCGGGTTCGCGAAGAAGGGAACCAAGTCGGTGGGTGTGCAGCGGCAGTACTCCGGAACGCTCGGGCGGATCGATAACTGCCAGATCGCCACTTTTCTCGCCTACGTCACACCGGGCCGGGACCGGGTGCTGCTCGACCGCCGGCTGTACCTGCCGAAGGAGTCCTGGGTGGCTGACCCGACCCGCTGTGCGCGGGCCGGCATCCCGCCGGAGGTGGAGTTCAAGACCAGGCCACAGCAGGTCCAAGAGATGATCGAAGCCGCGCTGGAGGCGGGTGCGCCCTTCGCCTGGTTCACCGCGGATGAGGAGTTCGGCCAGAACCCCGGCCTGGGTGAGTTCCTCGAAACCAGCCACATCCCGTATGTGATGGCCGTACCGAAAACCACCCAGTTCACCGACACCACAGGAAAAACCCTCCCGCTCGATGCACTCGCCCGACAGTTGCCTCCCCATGCGTGGCAACGCCGATCCTGCGGTATCGGATCGAAAGGGTTCCGCGTCTATGACTGGGCGCTCATCGACTCCGACCACCCCAACCACCAGTACCTGATCCGCCGATCCATCAACACCGGTGAACTCGCGTTCTACCGATGCCACAACCCCCACCACACAGGATTCGGAGAGCTCGTCGGCGTGGCCGGAGCGCGCTGGCCAGTCGAAGAGTGCTTCGGATCGAGCAAGAACGAGGTCGGACTCGACCACTACCAAGTCCGCACCTGGGGCGCATGGCATCGACATATCACTCTCGCTATGCTCGCTCACACCTTCCTGGCCATCACCGCACACACCACCAAAAAAAGGGGCACCAGCAAGCCGAACAACTCAACACCCACCACCATTCACCCGACAACCCGACCAAACCAAAAACAGCGCCACCTACCCATCGACGCCTTATCGCACTCACCCTCGCCGAAATCCGCCGGCTCCTCGACCTCATTCACCACAGCGAACACACCATCGCCCACGGCCTGCACTGGTCAACCTGGCGCCGCCGACACCAAGCCCAAGCCCGCCGAGCCCACGTCCGACGCCACCTCCGCCTACAAACACTAACGATCTAGCTCTGTAGTACTAGGCGAACCGTGTGCCCCGGGTGCACATGGCGTCCCACCTTGAAAGATCTTCGGAGGTGATCTGGAGCCGTCTGCCGTCGTCCTAGGGTCGTTGCTACGCGGCTGCTACATGGCGGTGGCCCGTGTTGACCACCTCGGTGTGAACTGTCAGCGATAAGGTCTGATGGAGGCGTAGGCGCCGGCCAGCACGATCCCCTTCACCGATAGTTGGTGAACTGCGTCACGGACAGTAGCGACCAAGGTGCATCCGGCTGACATTGTGTCTGAGCTGTGCGAACCACCTGGGCTGATGCGGTGGCGAAGCGTGCGCACGATGGCTGCTGACGGACTCGTTGCTGCACGGTTGCTGCATGAACAACCTTGACCCGAGAAAGGAAACTCCTCACAACCTGCGATCGGACACTCACGGTCTGCTACCTGCGCCGAGGTGGGTTGGGTGTGGCTGTCCGCTTGGGGCGGGATCTGCCGAGAAGCATCCCCATCACCGCCATTGCGGCGTGGCGGCGCCAAGGGCGGGTTGACCAAATCGCCGGGAGGACGACACCGATGAGGAACACGAGGGTGACAATGGGCCAGAGATGCTCGGTGGCGAAGGCGGCAATCGGGTCGAGGGGCAAAGTGATAGTCATCGCGCTCTCCTGTGAGTTTCCGACCTCGGCTGCGCGCCGGGGTCTTGTGAGCACAGTGGCGAAGCGGGCCGGGTTCCGGCGACGACGGGATTGGGTCACCGGACGTCCACTTAAGGCGTGCGCGCTGGTCAGGCTGCCCGTCCGGCCCTTGGAGGGGCTACGCTTCCCGGAACCGGGCCGGAACCCTGGCGGCCCCGGTTGGCTCAAGAGGTGGCTGGACGGTGGTGCAGTTTCGATCAGCCTGCAGTTTGCCAGACCCGGATCGGATCATGAGTAGGCCGCAGCTGGCGACGGCGCTGGCCGAGGTGAAGGGTGACCGCAGTTACCGCTGGCTTCTGGAGGCCAGTGAGCAGCTGATCAAGCAGGAGTCGGTTCGCCGAGCGGGTGCCGATGTAGGACGGGGCTTGGGACCTGAGCGGCTGACGAAGGGGTCGGTGTCGGACTGGCTATCCGACCGGAGTTTGCCCGGTCCGAACAAGTTGTTGACCTTCCTGGCCGTGTGCGGTGTCCCAGCCGAGCAGCGGCGCTCCTGGATGGAAGCGGTGAGTCGAGCGCGGCGCGGCGCGCGGGGGCGGGACATCTCGGATCACGACCCGCTGCTGCTCGGGGTGCACCCAGCCATCCACGCTGTGTCCGGCGGCGCGGACGAGGGTGAAGATTTGAACGTTCTGACTCCCTATGTCGTCCGGGACCACGACCAGAAGCTCCGCGCACGGCTGCGCGGCGGCTGCGGTCACCTGATGGTGGTGCTCGTCGGCGGATCATCGGTGGGCAAGACACGGGCCTGCGTCGAGGCCGTGCGCGACGTGCTGCCCAGATGGCCAGTGGTTCATCCGGCCACCGCCAAAGAACTCCTCACTTTGCTCGATGACGGGCTGGCGGCAGGGACGGTGCTGTGGCTCAACGAAACCCAGCGCTACCTGCAACCCCCGCACGGCCGCGACGTGGCCATCGCACTGCGACGGGTGCTGAGCAACCCCGCCCGGACAGCTGAGGATCGGGTCGTGATCGTGGGCAGTATGTGGCTGGACCCGCACTGGCACACATTCACCCGCCAGCCTCAGCCCGACGAACCCGACACCTACGCCGAGGTTCGAGACCTGCTCACCCGCCCGGGGATGCGGATTCGCGTCGCAGACGATTTCAGCACCGCCACCGACGACCAGCGCACCGAACTGCACAGGCTCGCAAGCCAAGACCCACGGCTCGCTGCGGCGGTGGCCGCAAGTGGCGAGCAGCTGAAGATTACTCAAACGCTGGCCGGCGGACCCCTCCTGATAGACCACTACAAGGACCTGGCCGGAACGCCAGCGCACGCGGTACTGACTGCTGCCATGGACGCCCACCGCATCGGCTACGAGTCCCCGTCACCCGCCGCACTCCTGGAACAAGCGGTGCCCGGATATCTCACGTCCGAGCAGCGAGCCACTGGCGCAGGACCCGGATGGCTCACCACAGCCCTGAAAGCTGCGGCTCAGCACATCCATGGTGTGCGTGCGCTGACCCCATCCGTATCGACGAGACGATCGATGAGGCGGACAGCTACGTGCTGCACGACTTCCTCGCCCAGCACGCCATCAATGACCGCCGTCGCGAACCACTCCCCGCCAGCCTGTGGGACGCCGCCACCAGGTGCGGCGATGAGCTTGCCGACCTGCGCCGTATCGGCCACAACGCCGACATCCGCCGACTCGTGAACTACTCGATTTTAATCTACAGGATCTTGGCCGATGCCGGTGACTCGCACGCGGCGGTGCGGCTAGCCGAGCTGCTGGCCGAGCGGGGGGACCGGGACGGCGCGGTGCAGGTGTGGCGGACCCTGGCCGATGCCGGTAACTCGGACGTGAATTCGGACGCGGCGTGGCGGCTGGCCGGGCTGCTGGTCGAGCGGGGCGATGAGGCTGCGGTGGCGGAACTGCGAACCCGGGCTGATGCCGGCGACTGGCGGGCGGCGTTGCGGCTGGCCGGGCTGCTGGTCAAGCGGGGCGATGAGGCTGCGGTGGCGGAACTGCGAACCCGGGCCTATGCCGGCGACGGGTTCGCGGCGGGGCGGCTGACCAACCTGCTGGTCAAGCGGGGCGATGAGGCTGCGGTGGCGGAACTGCGGGCTTGGGCCGATGCCGGCGACTGGTTCGCGGCGGGGTGGCTAGCCGGGCTGCTGGCTGAGCGGGGCGATGAGGCTGCAGTGACCGAGCTGCGGACCCTGGCCGATGCCGGTAAGCCGTACGCGGCGTGGCGGCTGGCCAAGCTGCTGGCTGAGCGGGGCGATGAGGCTGCGGTGACCGAGCTGCGGGCTCGGGCCGATGCCGGTGACTCGGAGGCGGCGAAGCTGCTAGCCGGGCTACTCGCCGAGCGGGGAGACCGGGACGGCGCGGTGCAGCTGTGGCGGACCCTGGCCAATGCCGGTAATCCGGACGCGGCGTGGCGGTTAGCCTCAATGCCGCGTCGTTAAGGTCCGGGTGCGTTTGTCAAGCGTTGGTCTCGGGGTGTCGGTGATCGGGTTGTCTCGGGGTCGTTGATGGTGATGGCCAGTGTGATGATCGGGGTGCTGTGTTCGGGCCGGTAGGGGTCTTTCTGGTGGT
>JAFATA010000004.1 GCA_019244165.1 Pseudonocardiales bacterium
ATCAGACCCGATTCCGCGAGTAGCGGCGTGAGGTGATCTTCAGTCTCGTTTGTTGATCTTTTGGTGGTTGTTTTCGGGTGGTGGGCAGGCTGGGGGCCCGAGTGTCGCCTCGGGTGGCGGGTTCCGGGGTGCGCAGGGCGTGGTGGCCGGGTGGGTCAGGTGGGGTGGGGCAGGGTGCGTAGCCGGGCGAGGATGGTGGGCAGTAGCTGGTCACCGGGGGGTAGGCGCAGGATGAGCTGCCCGGCGTGGTGGGTCAGGCGGCCGGGGACGCGGATCAGGCGGTGCCGCAGGGTGGCGATCATGGCCTTGCCGTCTCGGACGCCGAGACCACCCAGCGGCCCTGGCTCTGGCTCGGGTGCACCCTCCGGGTGTGGGGTGGGGCTGGTGGCGGTGAGCTGGTGGAGGTAGCCGGCGAGGCTGGTGGCCAGCAGGGCGCCCCACATCCAGGCGGTATTGACCTCGGTGTATCCGCTAGGTAGGTGGCGCAGGGCGGCTCCGTGTTTGGCGTCGCGGAAGATGTTTTCGATCTCGGTGCGGTGCCGGTACCAGTACTCCACCGCAGCGATCTGCTCCGGGGTGTTGACGTCGAGGTTGGTGAGGATGAAGGAGTAGGCATAGACCGCGTCCGCGTCAGCGAGCTCGTCGAGGGGGAGGGCGCGCTGGTCGGGGTGCAGGGTGCGCCGCCGCCGCGAGCGGGGATCGGCCGAGACCTGCTCGCTTGCCAGGCGCACGCGGCGGATCAGCACCCGGGTGTTTAGCGGCCACCAGGCTGGGCGGTAGTCGGCCACGGCGACCTGCGCGCCCGGCATGTCGATCGCCTCGACCCAGTCGCTCTCCTTCACCCCGGCCAGGGTGCGCCACAGGGGAGCGATGCGCTTGGCGCCGATGGCGAAGCCCACTTTCTCGCGGTGGGCGGCGATGGCCAGCTCCACCGCGAAGTATCCGGCATCAGCGCGCAGTTTGACCTCGCCCACCCCCTCGGGCAAGCTCGCCAAGGCACGGCGCAGCAGCCCGGGCGCCTCCGGGCGGGGATCGTCGGTGCCCGAGCCCAGCTGTGCCGCCAGCGTCACCCCCAGCGCGGCCCAGCTCGCCACATGCGGGCGCCCGACCCGTTGGCCCTGGTAGTTGTAGGCCACCCCGCGCTTGTGGCGACCATAAACTTCCACATCAGTGGTATCCAGATCGATCGTCACCGAGCGCAGCAGCGCCTGCCGGCGCGGCGCGCTCAGCCGGGCCAGCATCCGGCGCGTCACCGTGGCGACACCTTTTTCCACCACGGCCCACCGGGCCGGGGTGATCCGCCGGGCCAGCCCCGCGGCGGTCGTCGAACACAACCCCGCCACCGGTGAGAGCACCTGCCCGGCCCCCTCCGCGCGCTGGCGGTCCAGACCGACCAGATGATCCTCCCCAGCTAGCTGGGCCGCGGCCAACCCGACCAGCAGCGCCCCCGCCGCATACCCTCGCTCCCGCTGCTTGATCGGGCCCACCACGGTATCCAACGCCTCGATCACCCCGAGCCGCCCGCACAACTCACTGACCGCGACCATGCCCGACACACCCGTTAGCGACGAATCCGGCGCGCCGATCCGCACCCGCCCACCAACCCGCTTCCCACCCCGTACTCTGCCCACCAGATAGGTGTCCTTCCCACCCGGGTGATCATGACCTTGACAGCATCATCATCCCAGGCCATAGGGCACCTATCGCTATTCCACAACCCGTGTCGCACCACTACTCGCGGAATCGGGTCTGATGTCGTCGAATGGGATGTCTTCGAGTTCCTCGATCGCCGCCGCCGAGTAGCCCTCGTGCACGATGTTGATGTCGAGCAGCGCAGCATAGGGGTTGCCTTGGTCCACAGCCGCCTTCAACGCCTTCCAGCGGGCGTCCGCAGCGAGAATCTCGGGCAGCGCTGCGGCCTTGGCGTCGATGTCGCTCTGACGCTCCTGCGGTACGAGTGATCGGAGGATGTCGAAGTGGCGTGCCTCATCGGACATCTGCTCGGCCACCCGCACCAGAATGTGGGCAGGGATGATTTGGGCGCTTGCGGACAGCACATGGGAAAGCTGAAGAACGACCTTCAGTTCGTCGACCGCGCGGTCGGCGATCCATGCACGCAACTCGGCCTCGCTGATTCGCAGGCTCCCGTTCGGGTTGAAGAAGCCCTCCCGGATCTCCTTGCGTACCTTCTCTTTCGACGCGTCGAACTTTTCCAAGACGGTGTCGAGCGCGACCACGGATTACCTCCTGGCGTCGACGTTGGGATAGCCTAGACTGATAGTACACCTCGGCCGATAGTCGTTTCCGATATCGACCTTCGTCGAGAACGACGGTTACCGGCTGCTGGCAGCGCCGCAGGGACGGGACGGACGGCGCACTATGACCTACTGCCTATAGCCTGGGCCGCCCGGACCTCAACTCCCCGCCCGGAAGCCCCACTGGGCGGCGTTGTAGGGGGGGCCGTCGAGTGAGGGGTTGTCGCGCACGTTGGCAACGTTGTTATCCAGCGCGAGAAACGTCGGCTTCTGGTACAGCGGCAGCACGTACGCGTCCCTGGTCATCCGCCGGTCCGCCTGGGTGAGCTCCTCCTTGGCGATCGAGGCATCCGTTGAGCTGGCCGCGGCAGCGATCAGGCGGTCGACGTCCGGGTTGCTGTAGTGGCCGAAGTTGTTGCCCTGCCCGGTGGACCAGAGCTGAAGCGCACCCCCGTAAGGGAACGAAGTCATAATCCAGGAGAAGACGGCGATATCGTAGTCCCCAGTGGACAGGGTGCTCGCCAGGTTGTCGGTCGGCGCCACCTGCACGGTGATTCCCAGCGGCTTGACCTGTTGGGCGAACAGCTCGCACTCCAAGCGGCGGACCTGGTTCCCGACGGCGTAGCGGATCCGCATCGGCGGCACCGGCATCCCCACAAACGTCGTGAGCTGATCACCATCGATCTTGTAGCCGGCGGCGGCGAGGAGTTGTTTGGCCCGCGTCAGGTTGCCGGAACCCTGACCCGTCTCGCTGACCACATCCTCATAACCGCTCTGCCGCGGAACGAAGTTGTGGCTGTTCAGCGGTTTAATCTTGGTCGTGAACTGGCCCACCGTCCGGTCGATGATGGCCTGCCGATCGACTGCGGTGAACAGGGCGGTGCGCAGCACCGGGTCGGCGAGGTAGCCGTTTTGCAGGTTCAGGTCGAGGTGCTCCCAGCTCAAGCCGGGCCCGACGAAGGAGGAGACGCCCCGTATCGTGCGCACCTGCTGCACGACATCGACCTGCGGCTGCGGGTAGATGACCTGGACCGCACGGCTTTGCAACGCCGCCTGCTCCTGACTGGCATCGGTGATGATCCGGTAGATCAGTCGGTCGAGTTTCGGGCGCGGCCCATACCACCGGGGATTGGGCACCAGGGTCACCGACTCGTTGTTCGTGAACTGAACGATCTCAAAGGGACCGCCGGAGTAGGCCGGCACGGTTTTCCCGAACCAGGTGAACGAGGCGGCCAGTCCCTGCGGGGTCGTGATGTCCCCGTGCGCTGCGGCGATGTGCGCCGGGTAAATCGGCGAGCTGCCACTCCAGAGCTGTCTCCAGTCGGTAAACGGCTTAGTCAGGATCACCGTCACCGTCTTGCCGTCCGCGGCGCCGACGACCGAGCGGACCTGGTCGTAACCGGACGTGGTGACTACCGGACAGCCCGGGCAGTCACGCCCGTTCTGGAGCTTCCAGTTGTACCTGAAGTCCTCGGCTGTGATCGGTGTCCCGTCCGACCACACCGCGTTCGCCTTAATCTTGTAGACGATTGTTTCCGGGTTGGTGTTGGTCACCCGTGCCGAGTCGAGCAGATCGGTGTTCATCGCCACCGTGAGGTCCGGCTGGGTGACAAACGTGGAGGGCAGCACGGGTTTGAGGACTTCACCGCCCTCGAACACGTTGCCCGCGCTGGACAGCACATTCCAGTTCGTGACGTTCTTCTCGATGGCGAAGACGAGCTGGCCGCCTTGCCGCAGCGTGTCGGGCGCAGCTGAGTTGCAGGTGTTCGGGGTCATCTCGCAGGCGCTGAGGGCTGAGGCTCCCCGGCGCTCACCGCCGACCGCACCGCCGCCGCCCGCCGCGCCGCGGCCGTCGCAGGCGGCCAGCACCACCGCGGCACCCGCGACGAGCGCGACCGTGCGCCGTACCCTTGATCGGCTCATGCACCCCATGGCCAGGGGAGGCTACGCCCACCCCGCGATACCGTGCGCCGACCCCTGACGCACAACGATGGGCGGGCAATGACCGGATTTTTGGCACGTCGTCTCGTCAACTACGTGCTGTTGTGCCTGGTCGCGACGTTTCTCGCGTTCGCGCTGGGGTCAGCGACCTTCTCCCCGCTGGGCCAGCTGCAGGGTCGTAACCCGCCGCCGCCCGCGTCGGTGATCGCGGCCAAGCGGGCGGCGCTACGGCTCGACGAGCCCATCCCCGCCCGTTTCGTGGCTTGGATGGGCGGGGTGGTGCACGGTGACTTCGGGTCGACGATCGATGGCCAACCCATCACCGACGAGCTCGCCCGCCGCATTGGCGTCAGCCTGCGGCTGTTCACCCTGGGTGCCGCGGTGGGCATCGCGGCGGGGGTGGTCCTCGGGGTGGTCAGTGCGATCCGGCAGTACCGACCCAGCGACTACGCGGCGACGCTGTTTTCCTTCCTCATGCTCTCCACCCCGACGTTCCTGGTCGGCACGCTGCTGAAGTTCGGCGCCTTGCGGCTCAACGAGCTCACCGGCACCACGGTGCTGTCCTTCACTGGCGAGTCCTCCCCGGGCTTGCCGGGTGGTTGGTGGGCACACCTGGGCGATCGGCTGGCGCACCTGGTGCTGCCCACACTGGCCATCGCGCTGGCCCAGATCGCCCTCTACAGCCGCTACCAACGCAGCGCCATGCTCGACGTGGTCGGCAGCGACTTCCTGCGCACCGCGCAGGCCAAGGGGCTGACCCGGCGCCGGGTGCTGTTCAAGCACGGGCTGCGCACCGCCCTGATCCCGATGGCCACGCTGTTCGCCTTTGGGTTCGGCCTGCTGATCACCAGCAGCGTCTTCACCGAGCGGATCTTCGGCTGGTACGGGATGGGCGACTGGTTCGTCTATGGCGTCACGCAGAACGACACCAACATCGTCGCGACCGTGACGTTGTTCGTCGCCGTCGTGGTGCTGGTCTCCGGCTGGCTGTCCGATGTGCTCTACGCAGCCCTCGACCCCCGGATCAGGCTATGACTGAGACTCTCCGCCCGGTAGCACCGCTGATGGAGCGCTCCAGCAGGGGCTGGATGGTGGTGCGCCGCTTCCTGCGCCGCCGGCTGTCGGTCATCGGGCTGGTGTGTGTGGTGCTGCTGTACGCTCTGGCGTTTCTGGGCCCCCTGCTGACCCCGTGGAGCTATGCCGAGCAGGATCCCACCGCCTATCTGGCGCCCCCCTCGGCACAGCACTGGTTCGGCACCACCCAGATCGGGGAGGACGTGTTCGCTCAGACCCTGCGCGGCTTACAGAAGTCACTGACGATCGGGCTGCTGGTGGGGGTCATCTCGACCGGGATCGCCGCAGTGGTCGGAACCGTCGCCGGATACTTCGGCGGATGGGTGGACCGGATCCTGATGTGGGTGGTGGACCTGCTGCTGGTGATTCCCTCGTTTCTCATCATCGCGATCCTCTCGCCAGCATTCCGGGGCAAGACGTGGCTGATTCTGGTCATCCTGCTGGCGGCGTTCTCGTGGATGATCACCGCCCGGATCGTGCGGGGCCTGACCCTCTCGCTGCGCGAGCGGGAGTTCGTGCTGGCGGCCCGCTTCATGGGGGTGTCGCCGTGGCGGATCATCGCGCGGCACATCGTGCCGAACATGGCCTCGATACTGATCATTGACGCCACCATCACGGTCGGAACCGCGATCCTGACCGAGACCGGATTGAGCTTCCTGGGGTTCGGGGTGCAACCTCCGGATGTCTCGCTCGGCACACTCATCGCCTCCGGCACGAACTCGGCGCTTACCTTTCCCTGGCTGTTCCTGTTCTCCGGGGGGCTGCTGGCCCTCACCGTGCTGTCGGTGAACTTTGTCGGCGACGGCCTGCGCGACGCGCTCGACCCGACCTCCACCCACGCAGGTCGGAGGCGGTCAGGTGAGTGAGCCGGTACTCACCGTCACCGACCTGACGGTGTCGTTTCCCACCGAGCAGGGCCGGCTCACCGCGGTGCGCGCCCTGAGCTACCATGTCAAGGCGGGCGAAGTGCTGGGGATCGCCGGCGAGTCCGGCTCCGGCAAGTCGGTGTCCTCGATGGCCGTCATGGGCCTGCTGCCCGCGCACGCCACGATCACCGGATCGATCCGCTTCCAGGGCCGCGAGCTGCTGGGGCTCCCGGATGCCGAGTTCTCCCAGATCCGGGGCCGGCGTATTTCCATGATCTTCCAGGATCCCCTGTCGGCGCTCACCCCCGTCTATTCCGTGGGGGACCAAGTGGCCGAGGCACTGGTGGTGCACGGCGCGCTGCCGGCCCGGGCAGCCCGCGCCCGGGCCGTGGAGTTACTCGACGTGGTCGGCATCCCCGACGCCGCGCGGCGGGCCCGGGCGTTCCCGCACGAGTTCTCCGGGGGCATGCGGCAACGCGTGGTGATCGCGATGGCCATCGCCAACAACCCGGACCTGATCATCGCCGACGAGCCCACCACCGCGTTGGACGTCACGGTGCAAGCCCAGGTGATGCAGGTCCTGGCCACCGCTCGGGAGGTCACCGGCGCGGGGATCGTGCTCATTACCCACGACCTGGGGGTCCTTGCCGGATTCGCCGACCGGGTCCAGGTGATGTATGCCGGGCGCATCGTGGAAACCGCCGAGGTGGACGACATCTTCTACCGTCCCGCGATGCCCTATACCCGGGGATTGCTCGCGGCCGTCCCCCGGGTGGACACCACGCGGCGTGGCACGCTCGTGCCGATCGAAGGCCAGCCTCCCTCGCTGGTCGGGCTCGGCCCCGGCTGCCCGTTCGCCCCGCGATGCCCGCTGGTCATCGAGCAATGCCGCAGCACCGAGCCCGATCTCGCGTCAGTCTCCGGCACTCATCAGTGCGCCTGCTATAGGGCGGCACCGGCAGCGCCGGCGCCGCTTGTGAGTGGCATTGAGAGCTATCACAATGTTTCGCACTCACGGGTGCTCGTCGTCGAGCACCTGGTGCGGCATTACCCGGTGCGCAAGGGCACGATCCTTCCTCGCCAGGTGGGCACCGTGCCCGCCGTGGACGACATCTCCTTCGAGCTGCGGGAGCAGGAGACCCTCGGGCTGGTCGGCGAGTCTGGCTGCGGCAAGACCAGCACCCTGATGGAGATCCTTAACCTCACTCCACCGGCGCAGGGCCGGATCGAGGTGCTCGGCATCGACGTGTCCACGCTGGATCGGCGACGGCGCAGGCACCTGCGGGCCGACCTGCAGGTCGTGTTCCAGGACCCGATCGCCTTCCTGGACCCGCGACTGCCGGTGTTCGACCTGCTCGCCGAGCCGCTGCGGGCCCATCGCGTGCCGGCCGCGGAGATCCACCAGCGGGTCCCGGAGTTGCTGAAGCTGGTCGGGATGAGCCCCGAGCATGCCAGTCGCTACCCTGCGGAGTTCTCCGGCGGCCAGCGTCAGCGCATCGGCATCGCCCGGGCGCTGGCCTTGGAACCTAAGGTGCTCCTGCTCGACGAGCCGGTCTCCGCGCTGGACGTCTCGATCCAGGCCGGTGTGCTCAACCTGCTGGAGGAGCTGCAGGGCCGGCTGGGTCTGGCGCTGCTGTTCGTCGCGCACGACCTCGCTGTAGTACGGCACATCGCCGACCGGGTCGCGGTGATGTGCCTGGGAAAGATCGTCGAGGTCGGGCCGGTGGACGCGGTGTACACCGCACCGCAGCACCCGTACACCCAGGCGCTGCTCTCGGCGATCCCGATCCCCGACCCGGCCAAAGAGCGCGCCCGGGAACGGATCCTGCTGACCGGGGACCTGCCCAGCCTGGCCGAGATGCCCTCGGGCTGCCGGTTTCGCGCCCGCTGCTTCCGCTACGCCGCGCTGCCCGTCGAGCTGCGGTCGCGCTGCGAGCAGGAAGAGCCTGCCCAGCAAGCGCGGGGAGCTGCCGGACACGAGTCGGCCTGCCATTACGCGGCGGCGCACGCCGTGCTGTGACCGCCTTGAACGATCACCGAAGGGATGTGCGGATGAGACATCAGCCGTTGCTGAGGCCGCCTCGGGGGCTGGCGGGGGTGCTGGTCACGACGCTGACGCTGGTGCTGGTGAGCTGCGGCGGAGGTGCCGGCTCGGTCGGAGACGCGCCGAAGATCGGAACAAGTGACATCGGGGCAATGCCGGCGCAGGCGCTCCACGACGGCGGCACCTTCCGGTGGGCACTCGATCTGCTGCCCGTCAACTTCAACTACAACCAGCTGGACGGGGCGGAGTTCAACAACTTTCGCGTAATCGGCGGTGTCCTGCCGCACCTCTGGCTCGCCCAGCCCGACGGCACGGTGCGGATGAACGGGGACTACCTGGTTTCGGCCACCCTGAGGAGCACCAACCCGGAGGTGGTGACCTACACCCTGCGCGACGAAGCCACCTGGAGCGACGGCACCCCGATTACCTGGCAGGATTTCCGGGCCCAGTGGCAGGCCCTCAACGGTCGCAACACGGCCTTTCAGATCGCCAGCAGTACGGGCTACAAAGACATCGCGTCGGTCGAGCGGGGGGCGTCCGACAAGCAAGCTGTGGTGACTTTCGCGACGCCTTTCTCGGACTGGAAGACCGTCTTCGACCCCCTGTACCCGGCCACCACCAACACGAATCCCCAGGTGTTCAACACCGGCTGGGCTCAGGGTTTCCCGGTGACGGCCGGGCCGTTCAAGGTGGCGCGGGTTGACCGGACCGCGATGACGATCACACTGGTGCGCAACGAGAAATGGTGGGGGCACAAACCCCGGTTGGGCCGGATCATCTTCCGCGCCATCCCCCGGGTGGCGCAGTTCGACGCGCTGGCGAACAACGAGAGCGACTACGTGGAGGTCGGCACCGACGTCAACTCCTTCACTCGGGCGCAGCGCACCCCCGGAGTGACGGTACGGAAAGCACTGGCCCCCAATTACCGGCACATCACGTTCAACGGCCGCCCCGGCAGCATCCTGGCTGACCAGCAACTGCGCATCGTCATCCAGAAGGGTATCAACCGGAACGCCATTACCCAGGCTCTGATCGGTCGGATCGTGCCGGGCGCCACACCCCTGGGCAACCACATCTACGTTCAAGGCGAGCCCGGCTACCAGGACGATTCCCAAATCATCGCCTACAACCCGGCTGAGGCGTCGCATCTGCTCGACGCGCTTGGCTGGACCCGCCAGGGTGCCGATACCCGGCGCAAGAACGGCCGGGAACTGGTGATCCGGGACGTGATCCCGACCGAGACACCGGAAGCCGACCAAGAAGCCCGCCAGGTGCAGCAGTTTCTCGCCGCGATCGGCGTCAAGGTCGACATCACCCCGGTGCCGACGCGTGAGTTCTTCACCAAGTACCTCATCCCGGGGAACTTCGACATCGCCCACTTCGCGTGGATCTCGGTCCCGTTCCCGGTCACTACCAGCACGTCGATCTACGACACGGGGAACGGCGTCCAGCAGAACTTCGGAGGCGTCGGAAACAACACCATCAACAACCTTTTTGCTCAGGCCAGCCGGGAGTTCGACCCGGCCCGCAAGGTCGAACTGGCCCACCAGATCGACCGCGAGATCTGGAAGACCGGGCACTCGCTGTTGCTCTACCAGCGCCCGGACGTCTGGGGAGTTCGGCAGGGCATCGCGAACATCGGCGCATTCGGCATCTCCGACCCCCTCTACACCAACATCGGCTTCACCCAATGACCCGCCATCCCCTACCCATGCGCGGTGGCTCCCGCGCCCAGCCCTACCATCCTGCGCATGTCGCCGGTGTCTCGTGGTCGCAAGAGCAAAAAGGGTAAGACCACTTCCGGTCTGCGGGGCGCTGCGCGCCATCACGCCGATGGTGCGCAGGTAGGCCAACCGCGCTCGGCGTTCGCGGCGTTGCAGGCGCTGCTGGGTTCCCGGGAGCGACCAGCGTGGTTCGATTCCTCGAGTAAGGCTGTCCTCGACCAGGCTGGCGTCCTCATGGCGGCGCAGGGGCCTCGGGAGCTTGAACAGGCGACGGCGGAGCTGCTGGGCGCCGAGCTGCATCGCGTCCTCAATGAGGAACGCAAAGGGATGTGGTTCGACTGGTGGTTCGAGGAGCTCGCGGAGGCCGCGACGGCTCGGATCCGGGAGCAGGTGGGCAGCCGGGACGGCTCGTGGGAACCAGCGTGGCGATTGCTGCACGGCCTCACTTCGATCGGCTCACCGGCGCTGCAGTCCCTGGCGGGCAGGGCGTTGGAGTGCGCGAAGAAGGAGCTGCGGGGGGAAGCGGCGCTGCGGCAGCAGCCGGGCTGGTTGCGGCAGCTCGCGCGGATCACGGCCACTGGTGAGGTGTCGGAGATGCGCGACGCGTACGGCGCGCGTATCGCGCTGATCGCTGGTTTTTCCTATCCCGGTGGGGTGGACCGCTCGGTGTTCCTGTTCGACATCGACGCGTGCGGGGTCGTGACGATCGTTCACGCGGGTGTTTTCGACGACGTGCAGGAGGCGGCCAGTGCGTGGCGAGCGCTGGTGGGTGATACGGCGCAGGGCGCACGGCCGGAGCGGATCGAGACGACCGAGCGCCTGCTCTGCCTCGTCCATTGCGATTCCGAGGAAGATGTTCTCCGGGGAACCGAGTCACGGGCGGTGCTGGATAACTGGTTCCGGGCGCGCCGCCGGATCCACGACCTCGCCGAGGCGCTGCGCAAGCGGGGAATGTCACTGCCGGCGGCGCGGTCGTTGTACCACAACCTCGACACGGATCCGATGGCAAAGGCGTTCACCGGCTGGTATGTGCAGCGGCACGGTAGCGAACCCGATCCGGAGGTCGTCGACGCGCTGGTGGAGGAGTGGATGGAGGGGGCGCTGCCCGACACCTGGCATGCGGCCTCGCCACATCGAGTTGCCGTCCAGCTCGCGTTGATCAGCGATTGGGTTCCTGACGATCCGATCACCATCGCGGCGAAAGCGCTGTTGCCCGAATGGGTACGTTGGCACGGCGAGCAGGCCGGTCTGCCCGAGCACCTCATCGACCGCGCGGTCGCTGTCGCCGCCGGCGGTGCCCGGGCGGCCTCAGACTGCGCAGGTCTGCGGGTTTAGTACAACCGATGTCGCCCTGCCGTGTCGCGAGGAGATCACCGCCGATCCTCACCTCTCACCGGTCCGGAGCCTCGATGAGACGCACGAGGTGGGGGCGTAGGGGGATCGGGGTTTGGCTGCCGTGGTCGAAGCGGACGTAGATCAGGTGGGCGCTGCGGCCGATCACGTCGCCTGGCTCGTGCAGCCGGTCGGGGTATGCCCCGCCGGCCTTGTCCACCGCGACCTGCTCGACCCGGCACCGCCAGCGGATCTCGGTGCCCTCGGCGTCGTGCAAGACGATGTCACAGAGCGGAACCCGGGTGCTCTCGGTGTCGCGGGCGGATCGTGGTGCGGGAGTTCGCACGGTGGGTGTTCTCCTCGGGGTTGCGGGGTGGCTGGCCGGGTGCCGGGAGCCGAAGCCGGGGGTCAGGGGCCCAGGCTTGATCCCGATTCACCGCAGCACTCCCCCCCATCCGGTCTGGTGTGGAGGGCGGCGGCCCCGCGCGGTGTGTCGCCCGAGAAGCGGGGCCGTCGCCCTACGCCGCCACCCTGAGATCGAGGTGACGAGTGCCGGCGCGGATACGATCCTCCCGACCGACGGCACGCACCCGGATGTCGTGATCATGTGTATGCCGGGAGGGATAGAGGGTGGATTCGCCTACGGCCTACCGATGCCCAGGGCGGCGATCCGGCGCCGCAGGTGCTCGACTTCAACCAGATGCTCGTGGGCGGCGGCGTAACGGGACAGCTCACGCAGGTTCTTGGCAGCACGGCGGGAGCGGATGCCCCCGGCGGTGTCTAAAGCCTTGTGTCCGATCGCGGCGGCCTGCAGCGGGTCACCGGTGGCCATCGTGAGGCTGGCCAGCTTGGTCAGGCAGATCACCCGAGAGCGGACGTAGCCAGCGGCGTGCCCGGCGGCGGCTGCGGTGAGCCGGTCGGCGGCCTGCTCAGGGTGGTGGCCGAAAATCGCGAGATCAAACAGGGGTTGCCCGGAGATCTGGGCATGGCGCGCCTCGGTGTAGAAGACCATGCACGGCGGGTCGTTGGCCGGGCTGGAGTGCGCGAAGTGCTCATCGGCGGTGCCGATCGCCCTCAGGGCCTCCTGAATGCGATGCATCTTGGCTAACGTGGTGGCCCGATCGGTGTGCAGCATCGCCCGTCCGGTCGCGGTGAGCCGGTCATCGGCGCGGATCAGGGCCTGTTCGGCCAGGGTGAGCCCGTCATCCGGCTGCCCGCTCCAGACCGCTTGTGTCGCCATGCCCGACAGGACTTTGGCGCGCAGGTTCCAGTTCTCGGCCTGCTCGGCGCAGGCCAGTGCGAAGCCGAACGCGCGGTGGGCCTCCTGATCGGCGCCGGCGTCGAAGGCGATATATGCGGCGGTCTCGGCGAGATCACCGACCGCGGAGAACAGCTCGGGGCGCAGCGGCTCCGGGCAGGTGGCCTCCAGCAGGCCAGCTGACGAGCGCAGCTGCCCCATGACGGCCTCTCGGATTACCCCGCCGCCGTAGAGGTTGCTCCACGATCTGAACACCTCCGTGGCGGCGCGGGTCTGGTTGATGTCGGTGGCGCCGACTCGCGCGGGGACCGGGGTGGGTTCGCTGCTGCCCAACAGCGCCACCAGCGGCCCTTCCAGGACGAGGGTGCCCATACCCACGGTGGCGGTGTCGATAAACTGTTTGCGTTTCACATTGACCAGCTTCACGACCGCGCGACGGGTGTTGACGAACCCCAGCGCGGAATCGGTGGGAACATTAAGGATTGCCCGGAGGGCTTCTCGATATAATTTGCCGGGCCAGCTGATTTTTCCGCGTTCCAACTGGCCGATATAGTTCGCGCTGGCCGCTACCATCGTGTGGTGGTGGTCCCACACCCAGGCGTTGACCTTCTCGGCGAGTTCTTCCCGGGACAGGCACTCGTCCGGATGGGCCATGGAGCCGGTGCGTTCCCGCGCCGCCCGCAGCTTCTCATTCGCCGCTGTCAAGGCCCCGTCTCCCCTCCGGTGATGCGGATCGGCTGAGCGCTGTAGTGAGCACTGAGCATACCTCCCTTTCGTCCGATGTGATCTCGCAAGCATGACATGGTGGCCCGGCGTGGCCGCGCGACGGCGCTGAGCTTCGTCGGTGAGGTGCGGGAAGCAGCTGGTGGTAGGTGGCCAGTCGCTCCTCGGCATCCGGGTGTCAGGTCCCTCTGCGCGATGATCCTGGCATAAGCTGGCGTTCCTGTTCACCCAGTGTGGGGATGGTGAACTACGACGGTGGGACGATGACCGTTCGGTAGATCGTCTGGTGTGGAGGGTGATCCGGTGGACCGGCAGGAACCCAAGGATGGCTGGGTAGCGACGCGTCCATCGATGATAATCTTGCAACCGACAAGCCTGTGTAACCTGAACTGCGCGTACTGTTACCTTCCTGGGCGTAAGTCTAAGAATGAGATGCCTCTTCCGGTAGCGCGTGCCATCGCCGAGGGAATCAACCCCGAGTGGATGGAGTCTGCACCGTTAGAGTTGGTATGGCATGGCGGTGAACCTCTCGCCGTCGGCCCTACCCAGTTCGAGGAACGTCTCAAACCCTTCGTTGCACTACAGAATTCCGGTCTGGTTCAGCACGTGATCCAGACCAACACTACGCTGATCACCGACGAATGGTGTGAACTACTCCTCAAGCATGGCGTTGCAATAGGGGTCAGCATCGATGGCCCACCGACCCTGAACCAAAACCGAGTCGACTGGCAGGGAAAGCCAGCATTTACACGCATCATGAACGGAATCGCAAAGCTCATAGAACGCGACGTCGACTTCAATGTGATTGCCGTCGTCGATCAAGCAGCGACTGATAGTATCCACCAGATTCTGGACTTCTTTGCAGTCCTGCGCCCCCGATCAATTGCCCTCAACCTGGAAGAGCGCGAAGGGGTCAACCTCCACGATGGCTCCCCTTCACCACGTAAGGCCCGAACCCTGTGGAGGGATGTGTCGAGCATGGCGCCTTCTCCACCACCGAGACCCATCACTGTCGCATCACTATACAAGCTCTGGTAACTGGTTTCGCCGACCTTGCCGAGACGGGAGATAAGAGAGCATGACCCTGCTAGAAAAGCTCGTCGCGACGAAAAGCCTGACCCTCCTTGCCCTGATCAACCCCTACCGAAACCCAGACAACGATGCCGTTCCCGGGCCAAGCGAAGCGGACAAGCATCAAACCCCAGGGTTCAGGAAGGTGGATTTCAGGAAAACAATGCCCTGGGATAAGAAGGTCTAGGTCCCTCGACGGACAACAGAAACGCAAAACAGGACCGCCAACATTATGGATTGGGCTGAGCACTACGACGGCGAACAGGACCGCGAGCGCGCTGGCTTCCTGACACGTCACCTGCATATTGCGGCGAGTAGACTGGACGTTACTCCCATCGGCGACCTTACGTTCACCGGAGAGACGCGGACGGTAGGAATACATGCGCAAGACAAAACCGGTGACGTGTGGCTGCGGACCATCATAGACGACCCCGACGCCCGGCGGATTTGTCGCTGGGAGGGCAACGTCGAATCCAACGCTATTCACGGCGTCCCCAAACCCGAAGTGATCCGGTGGGCTGACTGGCACGACCCTGACTGGCACGGTGCGGGTATCCGGCTCCGGGGCGAGGTCATGACCTACGTTCCCGACAAACCTGTCTCCGACGATGGAGACCTCTACGCCGATCCCGGCCTGCCCGACACGTGGTGGACCGCGCTACGACAAGCCCTCACCGCACTTCAACAGCACCCGGTCCCGGAACACGACTTCGGCTGGCTACCCGAATACACCGCCGAAGGCGTCGAACGATTCTTTGACACACACCTACCCATGGAACTGTTCACCACCCAAGTCACCTGGACCACCGCCCACGGGGACCTCCACTGGGTCAACATCACCGGCCCCCGCCTGTGGCTCCTTGACTGGGAATGCTGGCGCCGCGCCCCGGCCTGGTATGACGCCGCAACTCTCTACTGCAGCAGCCTCTTCCACCCGCCTACCGCACAACGAATCCATAAGCTTTTCCCCGAACTGGACAGCCACTCCGGAACCATCGCCCAACTCGCGGCCATCATCCGCTACCTGTGGATCAGCGAGGACCCGGAATCACCAGTAAAACTTCACGCCCTAGGTCAGACGCTAGTCCAGCGTCTACTCCGTTAGTGATTCCCCGGGTGGTTCCGCCGATGAGACCGCCACGGCGCGGGCGGCGTCGGGGCCGTCACGGAGCAGGATCCGGAAGCCGGCTTCGTCGAGCACCGGGACCTTGAGCGCCACGGCCTTGTCGTACTTGGTGCCAGGGGCCTGCCCGACAACCACGAACGCGGTTTTGCGCGACACCGACCCGGCCGCTCGCCCGCCCCGCTCGGCGATCGCCTCAGCGGCCTCGTCCCGGGAAAAACCCTCCAGCGAGCCGGTGACCACGATGGACAGTCCCTCCAGGTGGCGCACGATCGAGTCGTCAACCCGCTCGGCTAACCGCACCCCGGCGGCGCGCCATTTGGCCACCACCTCGCGGTGCCAGTCCACCGTGAACCACTCGCGCACGGCCGCGGCGATCGTCGGGCCGACACCGTCGACGGCAGCCAGCGCCTGCTCATCGGCTTCCTCGATGGCCTGCAGTGTGCGGAACTCCCGGGCCAGCGCCTGCGCCGCGGTGGGTCCGACGTGCCGGATCGACAGCGCCACCAGTACCCGCCACAGCGGCCGGTCCTTCGCGGAGTCCAGGTTGGCCAGCAGCTTGCGCCCGTTGGCCGACAGTTCCCCGGCCTTGGTGCGAAACAGGTCCACCGCCAGCAACTTGCGCTCACCCAGGGTGAACAGATCACCCTCGTCCTGCACCACACCAGCGGCCAGCAGCGCCACCGCAGCCTCGTAACCGAGCATCTCGATGTCGAAGGCGCCGCGCCCCGCCAGGTGAAAGATCCGCTCCCGGAGTTGGGCTGGGCAGCGGCGGGCGTTGGGGCAGCGGATGTCGACGTCGCTCTCCCGTTCGCGACGCAGGGGCGTGCCACACTCCGGGCACCGCGTGGGCATGACGAACTCGCGCTCATCGCCGGTGCGCAGATCGACCACCGGGCCGAGGACCTCGGGGATGACGTCGCCGGCCTTGCGGATCGTCACGGTGTCCCCGATCAGCACTCCCTTGCGGCGTACCTCGTCGGCGTTGTGCAGCGTCGCCAGCGACACCGTGGACCCCGCGACGCTCACCGGCTCCATGAACGCGAACGGGGTGACCCGGCCCGTGCGCCCGACGTTGACCCGGATGTCGATCAGCTTGGTGGTGGCCTCCTCGGGCGGGTACTTAAAGGCGATCGCCCAGCGCGGCGCTCGGGCGGTGGAGCCCAGCCTGCGCTGCGCCGATACCTCGTCGACCTTCACCACCACGCCATCGATCTCATGCTCCACGTCGTGGCGGTGCTCACCCCAGTAGGCGATGTGCTCGATCAGTTCGTCGATCGTGGACAGCAGCCGGGTGTGCTCGGAGACCGGCAACCCCCAGGCCGCCAGCGCCTGGTAGGACTGCGACTGGCGCTCCGGCTCGAACCCTCGCCGGCGGCCCAGACCGTGACAGAGCATCCGTAGCGGCCGAGCCGCGGTCACCCGTGGGTCCTTCTGCCGCAGTGAGCCCGCCGCGGAGTTGCGCGGATTGGCGAAGGCTGGCTTGCCCGCCTCCACGAGCGCCGCGTTGAGCTCGGCGAAGTCGGAGAGCCGGAAGAACACCTCGCCGCGCACTTCGAGCAGCTCGGGCACCGGGTACTCGGCGCAGATGTGCAGCCGCTCCGGGATGTCACGCACGGTGCGTAAGTTGAGCGTGACGTCTTCGCCGGTGCGCCCATCACCACGAGTCAGGCCGCGGAGCAGCCGTCCGTTCTGGTAGAGCAGGTTCACCGCCAGCCCGTCGATCTTCAGCTCGGCCAGGTAGTGCACCTCCTCGCCCACTTCGCGGGTAACCCGGTCGGCCCAGACGCGCAGGGCCTCGGTGTCAAAGGCGTTGTCCAGGCTGAGCATCCGCTCCAGGTGGTCATACGCGGCGAACTCGGTGCTGAAACCGCCACCCACCACCTGCGTTGGAGAGTCCGGGGTTACCAGCGCCGGCCAGCGTTGCTCCAGCTCCTGCAGGCGGCGGAACAGCTGGTCGAACTCGGCGTCGGAGACGGTGGGAGCATCCAGCACGTAATAACGGAACTGGTGCCCGCGCACGGTCTCGACGAGTTCGCCGTACTCGGATCGGATGTCAGCACCCGGTTCGCTCACGCTGGCAGACTAGCTGCGGGCACCGACAGTGCGAGGAGCCCGCGGCCCCGCACCGGACTGGCGCGGGGCCGCGGGGGGAAAGGTGCTAGAGGGCACGAACCGAGTCAGCCTGCGGGCCCTTGGGTCCCTGGCTTGACTCGAACTCCACGCGCTGGTTCTCGTCCAGGCTGCGGTAGCCCTCACCCTGGATGGCAGAGAAGTGGACGAAGACGTCGGGGCCACCCCCGTCGACGGAGATAAAACCGAAGCCCTTCTCCGCGTTGAACCACTTCACGACACCCTGTTGCATGTGTTCTCCTGGAATCTGCTGCTTGGGCCGGCACGGTGCCGGCCCGCGGTTGCGCAGACCACTGCGCAGACCACGCGCGCCCGAGGGGAGACAGCCCCGACGGGAACGCGAAGCCCGTAGTCAGACATTCCGCGGACGCTTCACAACGATCGGGGAACTACACGACCACAACCTGACGTCACGCTATCACTCCGGGATCACCACTAGCGCGCGACACGCGTCCGCTTCATGGCGACCAGGAGGCGGGGGGGTCGAGGAAGGCCTGCCCCAGTTCCCGGGCCAGGGTGAGGGCTCGCCGGGCCCAGCCGGGGGTGGCACCGGCCAGACCGCAGGACGGGGTGGGCAGGCAGCGCTCGGCAAGCACGGCACGATCGAGACCGAGTCGTTCAACCAGGTCCAGCGCGGGCTGGGCCAGAGCGGCGAGAGTCAGTGGTTTCCCTGCCGGCGGGGGCACCGTCGGCACCAGCCCGAGCAGCACCGAGGCCCCGGAGTCCCATGCCTCGCCGAGGGCATCCAAGGTGGCCCGGGGTGCGCCGGCAAGCAGTTCAGCGTCGAGGGCCACCGCGTCGGCCCCAGCGCGGCGCAGCAGCGCTACGGGCGGCCGCGGCGCGCAGCAGTGCACGATCCGCGGTACCGGCAGCGCCTCGAGCACGCTGTGGAGTAGCTCGAGGGCCGCACTCTCGGGAACCGCAGGCACGGTGCCGAACCCGGAAGCGGTGGGCACACTACCGGCGAGCACTGCGGGCAGGCCCGGCTCATCCAGCTGCACCACGGCGGGGGCCCCGAGCCGGCGGGACACCTCCCTCGCGTGTTCCCGCAGCCCCTCGGCCAGCGACGCTGCGAACTCGCGCAGCGCGCCGGGGTCGGTGAGCACCTTGTGCCCGCTGTGCAGCTCCACCGCAGCGGCAAGCGTCCACGGTCCCGCGGCCTGTAGCTTGATCGCCTCCGGGTGGGCCCCGGCGGAGTCCACCGCCTCCTCCAGCGCATCGAGGTCGGCGCGCAGCAAGGTCACGCCACGGCGATGGTCGGCTCCGGCCCGGCTGGTGACCCGGTAACCGGAGGGCACCAGCTCGAGCGCGAGCTCGACGAGCAGCGCGGCGGTGCGGCCGATCATGTCCGCACCCGCGCCCCGGTCGGGCAGCTCGGGTAAGTGCGGCAGCGCGGGAAGCTCACCGATCACCATGCGAGCGGCCTCGAGAGCATCGGTGCCTGGCATTGAGCCGATACCGGTTGCGGTACCGGCAGTCCAGGGTCGTCGGTCAGTCACCGGGGATGTCTATCAAAGTTGCCGGCACACCGCCCTAGGTAGTAGCGACGGGGCGGTTACGTATGACCACCAATTGCCCCGGGCCTCACCGCCCGGCACGGTAGGTGATGCCGAACCGGCACTGCCGCCGATGAGGCGTTTCGGGCCCGGAACCACCCGGGCCGCCTTTCCTAGGAGGATTGAATGTCTGACGCACTGAGTCCTGCCGAACTCACCGGGCACCAGGTGGAGCTGCTACCGGCCCGCACCGTCCTGTCACTGTTCGCCCAGGACATCGGTAGCGGCATCCTCAGCGGCGGAAGTCCCCTCGACTCATTCACCAAGATGCTCGGCTTAGGCGCCCAAGGCGCCGACGGCCACAACGGCGCTGCTAACGGCCCCACCGGCTCCAGTTCCAGCTGAGCGCAGCTCACCGCCGGTGTCCGCGGCGCCGGAGGGACCACGCTAGCGGGTGGCGGTGGCTAGCGGGTGGCGGTGATGGTGGCACTGCCGAGGACGACGTCACCATCGGGGTCGGGACGGTAGAGAGCGACGGCCTGGCCCCGGGCCACTCCCCGCAGCGGCTCCCGCAGCTGCACCAGCATGCGGTCGTTCACGGCCTGCGCCACGGCGCTGGCACACCCACCGTGGGCCCGGACCTGCGCGACGCACTCCAGGGGGCCCTCGGGCGCACCCGCGGCCCACACCGGACGATCGGCCTCGATCACGCCGACGTCCAGGCGCTGCGCGGACCCCACACGCACCGTCCCGGTCTCTGCCTGGAGCCCTACGACGAACCGTCGGTGTCCATCGGGCGCCGGGTGGGGCAACCCGAGCCCGCGGCGCTGGCCGACCGTGAAGCCGTACACCCCGTGGTGGTGTCCCAGGACCTCACCGGTCTGCTCATCGACCAGCTCCCCGGGCCGGGATCCCAGCCGCTCGGTCAGGAATGCGCGGGTATTGCCCGAGGGGATGAAGCAGATGTCGTGGCTGTCGGGCTTGTCCGCGACGGCCAGGCCACGTCGGGCCGCCTCAGCCCGGATCTCGGCCTTGGTGGTGTCGCCGACCGGGAACAGCGCATGCGCCAGCTGGTCGGCCGTGAGGCTGGCGAGCACGTAGGACTGGTCCTTGGCAACATCCACGGCCCGGCGTAACACACCGTCATCCAAGCGCGCGTAGTGACCGGTGCACACCGCATCGAAGCCGAGGTCACGGGCCCGGTCTAGCAGCGCGGTGAACTTGATCCGCTCGTTACACCGCAGGCATGGATTGGGAGTGCGCCCGGTGGCGTATTCCGCGACGAAGTCCTCCACCACCTCAGCGGTGAACTGCTGGGCGAAGTCCCACACATAGAACGGGATGTCGATGACGTCGGCGACCCGCCGCGCGTCGGCGGCGTCTTCTTTCGTGCAACACCCGCGGGCACCGGTGCGCAGCGTGCCGGGCTTCGCGGACAGCGCCAGGTGCACCCCGACCACCTCGTGCCCGGCGTCTACCGCCCGGGCGGCCGCCACCGAGGAGTCCACCCCGCCGCTCATCGCTGCCAAGACCTTCATGCTCTGGGCACCTTCACGACTTCTGGGCACTGTCACGACGCCGCCCGCCGGTGTCCCGCTCCCCGGGCCCGGGCGACCACCGGCTCGATGGCGTCGAGCAGCTCAGCCACGTCCTCGGCCGTCGAGGTGTGCCCCAGGGAGAAGCGCAGCGAGCCGCGAGCCGCGGCTGGCGCGGTGCCCATCGCCAGCAGCACGTGAGAGGGCTGCGCCACGCCAGCGGTGCACGCCGCGCCGGTGGAGCACTCGATGCCCCGGGCATCGAGCAGCATCAGCAGCGAGTCACCCTCGCAGCCCGGGAAGGTCACGTGGGCGTTGCCCGGCAATCGCGAAGGACCGCCGTCGAGAACGTGCTCACCCGGATCCCCGTTGAGCACCGCATCGGGCACCTTGGACAGGATCCCGGCCACCAGCTCGTCTCGCAGCCGCCCGAGCCCGGTCGCGCTGTGCGGCTGCGACGCCACGGCATGCCGGATCGCGGTGGCCAGCCCGACGATCGCCGGGACATCCAGCGTGCCGGAACGCACATCGCGTTCCTGGCCGCCGCCGTGCAGCAGCGGGGTGGCCTCGACCTGCCGGCCCAGCAGCAGCACCCCGGCTCCGTACGGGCCACCCAGCTTGTGCCCGGTCAGGGTGAGCGCCGCGGTCCCGGAGGCGCCGAAGTGCACCGGGAGCTGGCCCACCGCCTGGACCGCGTCGGTGTGCAGCGGCACCCCGTACTCGGCAGCGAGGGCGGCCAGCTCGCGCACTGGCGCCACGGTGCCCACTTCGTTGTTCGCCCACATCACGCTCACCAGGGCCACCGAGTCCGGGTCGCGCTCCAACGCGGCGCGCAGGGTCTCGGGGTGCACCCGGCCGTAGCCGTCCACCTCGAGCCACTCCACCTCGGCGCCCTCGTGATCAGCCAGCCAGGACACCGCATCGAGCACCGCGTGATGCTCGATCATGGAGGCGAGTATCCGCCTGCGGCGCGCCTCAGCGTCCCGCCGCTGCCAGAACAGACCCTTGACAGCGAGGTTGTCGCCCTCCGTGCCGCCTCCGGTGAACACCACCTCCGAGGGGCGCGCACCCAGCGCCTCCGCGATGCTCTCCCGGCATTCCTCGACGGTGCGACGGGCCCGGCGGCCCGAGCCGTGCAGCGACGAGGCATTGCCCAACGTGGACAATGCCTGGCTCATCGCTGCCACCGCCTCCGGCAGCATCGGCGTCGTCGCGGCGTGATCGAGGTAGGTCATCGCGCCCCAGCCTAGTGGCGCTCACGGTGACTGCTGCCGCAGCAGTCGGCTCGCTGGCCGCGGCGGACGTGTCACGGCTCCGGGCCTCAGACAGCGGCCTGGAGGGAGCGTACTCGGTGCCGCACCTGCTGCCACACGCTCGGCCAGGCCTGCCGGGTGGCCATGCGGCTCACTTCTTCACGCTCCACCAGCCGCCCGGCGACGAAGGCCACGCTGACGCCGACCGCGTCGCCCAGGCCGTCCAGCAGCAGCATCACCCGGTGCTGGGCCACGCAGGCGTCCTGGTGCTCGCCCAGCACGTCCTGCAGCGCCACCGTCGACTCCACCAGCTTGCGCACGGGTTTGCAGCCAGAAACGGCGGCCAGCTCGCTGGTGTAGCGCAGCCGCTTACCCCGGATCCGCAGGGTATGCAGGACCTCGTCGGGGGGGTTCTCGCCAGCCGAGTGGACCGCCTTGGACAGCCTGCGGTACTCGGTGCGGACCAGCTCCAGGAGTGGGGGAGTCTCCCGGAGGCCACCGGGGATGGGCAGCGGTTGAGATACCGCGGTCACCAGCCGGTTCAGCAAAGCGGTGTAGCGGGGGCTGCCCAGCGCGGCGAGCATGTCGGCCCGAGCGGCCTCCCGGTCGGCCACCAGGCCCTCGATCAGGGTTTCTACCGCCTCGCGGCTGGTGTCGCCGAAGGCCACCGCGCGGCTGCGGAGCCGCCCGAGAAGCACGTCAGCATCCCGTACCGGCCCGAGCACCCGGCCCAGCCAGCCCAACTCGGCGCGCAGATCATCGGCCCAGGCCCGGTCCAGCAGGGACCGGGCGGCCGTGAGCGTGGCCCGCATCCGGCGCACAGCCACCCGCATTTGGTGCAGGTCTTCCGGGTCCTCACCCGTCCTGGTGCCGGGGTCGTGAGCGAGCAGGGCACGCAGCCGGGTGTCCAGCGCGGCGCGCAACTGGTGCACCGCCGGATCGGACGGCCGGGACCGGACCGGCTCACCCAGCGTGAGAGGCCCAGCGGCTCGGCTGTCCCGGCCGGGAGGGCCGCACTGATCGTGGGTGAGGACGCTCACCGCGTCGATCCTAGTGGTTCATGCTGGTCGCGGGGCATCAGTCGTTGGAGTGGAGCATGGCATTGAGCTGGATGCCGGCTTTGCCGGTCCGCTGCACCGCGTGCACGGCGCCGGTGACCGAATCCCGGCGGAACAGCACCCCGTCGGCGCCGGCCAGCGTGCGGGCCTTCACCACCGTGCCATCGGGTAGCGTCACCTTGGTTCCTGCGGTGACGTACAGGCCCGCCTCCACTACACAGTCATCGCCCAGCGAGATCCCGATCCCGGCGTTGGCGCCCACCAGGCAGCGCCGGCCGACCGAGATCTGCTCCGTGCCGCCGCCCGACAACGTCCCCATGATCGACGCGCCGCCGCCCAGATCGGAGCCAGCACCGACGATGACCCCGGCGGAGATCCGGCCCTCCACCATCGACGCCCCGAGCGTGCCGGCGTTGAAGTTAACGAACCCCTCGTGCATCACCGTGGTGCCCCGTGCCAGGTGAGCGCCCAGCCGCACCCGGTCCGCATCCGCGATGCGCACCCCCGGGGGCACCACGTAGTCGACCATCCGCGGGAACTTGTCCACCCCATACACGGTGACCGGCCCCAGGTGGCGCATCCGCAGGCGGGTGGTCTCGAAGTCCGCTGTCGGGCACGGCCCGAAGCTGGTCCACACCACGGTGGACAGCAACCCGTAGACCCCCTCGAGGTTGATGCTGCGCGGGGTCACCAGGCGGTGCGAGAGCAGGTGCAGGCGTAGGTAGACGTCGTGCGCGTCCAGGGGTGGGGCCTGTAGGTCCGGCACTATGGTGCGCACCACCACCAGCTCGACGCCCCGCGCCGGGTCCGGGCCGAGCAGCGCGGCGAGCTGCGCGGGCACCTCCTCCGGCGCTACCCGTACGGTGCCGGCTGCGGTGTCGGGTGGGGTGTCGGGTGGGGCGCCGGGCGGTAGGCCCGATACCGGAGCCGGGAACCAGGTATCCAGCACGGTGCCGGCGGGCGTGAGGGTGGCCAGCCCCAGGCCATGCGCCGACGTGATCGGTGGGGAGTCTCGCGGGGGGTTGTCCACAGCGTGGGAGTTGTCCACAGTCGGTCACGGTAGCGGGTGGGTGGTCCGGCTTTTCGGCGATACCGTCACACCCGTGGACCTGGACCTGGTTGCTGATCCGGTGGAGTTGACCGCCGCGCTGGTGGACGTGCCCAGCGTGTCGGGACAGGAGGCCGCGCTCGCGGACGCGGTGCAGCGGGCCCTGGCTGCGCAGGCCCCGCACCTGCGGTTGCTGCGCAGTGGCAATACCGTGCTGGCCCGCACCGAGCTGGGCCGCCCGCAGCGGGTGCTGCTGGCGGGGCACCTGGACACGGTGCCCCTCGCCGGGAACCTGCCCAGCCGGCGCTGCGGTGAGCTGCTCTATGGCTGCGGCACGTCGGACATGAAGTCGGGCGACGCCATGATCCTGCACCTGGCGGCCACGGTGCCCGAGCCGGTGTACGACCTGACCGTGGTGCTCTACGACTGCGAGGAAATCGAGGCGGCCCGCAATGGGCTGGGGCGGATCGAGCGGGAGCATCCTGAATGGCTGGCCGCGCAGCTGGCGATTCTGGCCGAGCCCACCAGCGGTCTGGTCGAGGCCGGTTGTCAGGGCACCTTGCGGGGCACGGTGCGCACGGCAGGACGCCGGGCGCACAGTGCCCGGTCGTGGCTGGGGGACAACGCCATCCACGCCGCCGGTCCGGTGCTGGCCCGGCTAGCCAGCTACCAGCCGCGCAGCGTCGAGATCGACGGGTGCACCTACCGGGAGGGGCTGCAGGCAGTGGGTATCTCCGGCGGGGTCGCCAATAACGTAGTGCCCGATGCCTGCGAGGTGCGGGTCAACTTCCGGTTCGCTCCGGACCGCTCGCTGCCGCAGGCCTACCAGCACGTCCGTGAGGTGTTCTGCGAGTTCGAGCTGCAGTTCACCGACGGTGCGTGCGGCGCGCTGCCGGGTTTGGACGCACCAGCGGCCCGAGAGTTCCTGGCCACTATCGGGCTTGCCCCAGTCGCGAAGTACGGCTGGACGGATGTGTCCCGCTTCGCCGCACTGGGGATCCCCGCGCTGAACTACGGACCCGGCGACCCCAACCTCGCGCACACCCGCGACGAGCACGTGCGCATCCCCCACATCACCGCGTGCACCGAGTCGCTGCGTCGCTACCTGACTATGGGGGGTCACTAGGCTGATGGTTATGGTGGTGGACGGGCGACGGGGCCTTAGCCGGAATGGGGGAGACGAGGAACACCCTCGGGAGAAGCAGCGCGGGCCAGTGGTGCTGCGGCGGGGTCGCCGCCATGAGGCGACCACCACCGACCAGCGGCTGCTCGACTCGCGCGGCCCCACTGACTGGGTGCACACCGACCCATGGCGGGTGCTGCGGATTCAGGCCGAGTTCACCGAGGGTTTCGGAGCGCTGGCCGAGCTGCCCCGTGCGGTCACCGTCTTCGGATCGGCTCGCACTCACCGGGACCATCCGGAGTACGCCACCGGTGTCGCGCTCGGTGCCGCGCTCGCCACCGCTGGCTTCGCGGTGATCACTGGTGGTGGACCCGGCAGCATGGAGGCGGTCAACCGGGGGGCGTCCGAGGCAGGTGGGCTGTCGGTGGGGCTGGGCATTGAACTGCCCTTTGAGCACGGGCTCAACCCCTGGGTCGACCTCGGAATCAACTTCCGCTATTTCTTCGCCCGTAAGACCATGTTCATCAAGTACGCTCAGGCTTTTGTGTGCCTGCCCGGCGGGTTCGGTACCTTGGACGAGCTGTTCGAGGCCCTCACTCTGGTGCAGAACAAGAAAGTCACCCAATTCCCTGTCGTCCTGTTCGGGCGAGCCTACTGGGGCGGGTTGTACTCGTGGCTGGCGGAGACCGTGGCGGCGCAGGGCAAGATCCGTGAGGGGGAGCTGGCCCTGCTGCACGTCACGGACGACATCGATGAGGTGGTCCGCCTGGTTGGCGAGTCCTATCAGGCCTGGCAGGATGTCCATTGACGGGGCGGCGCGTGTGTGCCTCTGCCGCCCATCGGTCACGGGTATCTCTGGGTATGACGGGCGCCAGTACGTGGCGCGGGGTGTCTTGACGTAGCACGACAAGAGGGGAACACGTGAGGCTCGGGTGCCATGACTTCCCAGAAGACCGACTGTTGGTAATGGTGGTCATCAATCGAATTCCAGATTCGTTTTACGACAAGGGGAGGCACTATATTTTGCGGCGAATCTCTCGGTCTCCCTGTCGTAGGGCGGCCGGAAGGGACGTTGGCGGTCATTTCGCTGTGCGCCTGGATGGGGGTTCGCGTTTTCCGTGTGCACAATGTCAAGGAAGCTCGGCGGGCTATTGACATGGTGGGCGTTGCCAGGGGGAAAAAACAGCCCGTGATGGCGAAGCGCGCCACGAGCTGAGGGGTGCCGTGCCGTGTCGTGCCTGAGAAGCGAGATAAGTATTCCAGGGCTGGGAGAGGAGACTTCGTGGCCCGATACGAGGGGCCTGGCATGAAGGCCCTGGCATGAGGGGCCTGGCATTGCTCCCGCAGACCCGGCGGTGGTTCAGCGAAGCCACCGTGCAGAGCGTGCCGTGGACCGTCGAGCAGCTCGTCGCGGCCAAGCGGGGCCGGACCGTCAGTGTGGTACTGCCCGCGCTGAATGAGGAGGCAACGGTAGGCGCGCTGGTCAGTGTGCTGCGATCGTTGGTCGGCGGGTTGGTTGACGAGCTGGTGGTGATGGACTCCGGGTGTACCGACCGGACTGCCGAGGTGGCCCGCGAGGCCGGCGCCCGGGTGGTGCACCGCACCGATGTGCTGCCCGAGCTGGCGCCGTGGCCGGGGAAGGGGGAGGTGCTCTGGCGTTCCCTGGCGGCCACCTCGGGTGATCTGCTGGTCTTCATCGACTCCGACCTGGTCGACTTCGATGCCGGGTTCGTGCCTGCGCTGCTCGGGCCGTTACTGCTGCGCCCCCGGCGCACGCGGCAACGGGTTGCGCTGGTCAAGGGCTTTTACCGGCGTCCGCTCTGGATCGAAAACCCGGAAACGGGTAATGGCGGTGGTCGGGTCACCGAGCTGCTGGCCCGGCCGCTGCTCAACACACTGCGCCCCGAGCTGGCCGGGGTGGTGCAACCACTGGGCGGCGAGTACGCGGCGAGCCGGGTATTCCTGGAGTCGGTGCCCTTCGCCGCTGGCTACGGTGTGGACATCGGGTTGTTGCTCGACGCGCACACCCACTACGGGCTGGACGGGCTGGCTCAGGTGAATCTCGGGGTGCGCCGGCACCGCAACCGCTCGTTGCTGCAGCTCGGTGTGATGTCACGCCAGATTCTCGGCGCCGCACTGCCCCGCTGCGGGGTGGCCGAGGCACCGGGATCGGCCGGCATCACCCAGTTCGTCCAGCTCGGCGGCCGTTTCATGCCCACCGAGAGCGGGGTGCTGGTGGCCGACCGGCCGCCGATGCGTGAGGTGCTCGCGGCCCGCTCGGCCTGAGTTGGTGGCTCTTCAAGGACGGCCAACCCCGGTTCGGACGGCCGTTAACCGCTACCAGCCCCCTCCCGGCGGGAGGGGGCTGGTAGCGGTTAACGGCGGCTATCAGGGGGGTTGGCCGTCCTTGAAGAGCCACCAACGTGCCACGATTTCCGAAATGGGCACGGTGCTGGTCTACCTCACCGTCGCGGCGGTGGTGGCTGCGGTGGTGTTCCTGACCGCTTCGCTGGTGTTCGGTCGGGGCGAAGAGCTGCCTGCGCTGCCACCGGATGCGACTCCGACCTGGCTGCCTGAGGGGCCCATCGCCGGCGACGACGTGCGCGCCCTCCGGTTCTCCCAGGTACTGCGGGGATACCGGATGTCTGAGGTGGATTGGGCGCTGCAGCAAGCCGCGGCCGAGCTCGACGCGCTGCGCGCCCGGGTGGCCGAGCTGGAGGCGCAGCGGTGAACTTGACGGTGCGGGTCGACCCCGACGTGATGCCGCTGGGAGTACTCGGAACCCGGGGTGCTCCGCTGATTCATCCGGTCTTTGGCGGGGGTCTGCGGCTGTCGTTGGCTCGCTTCGTCAACTTCTGCCGGGCCTACCCCGGATGAGCCCAGCGGAGGGAGTGACCAGCGCTCTCAATGACCCTAGCGCCGGCCCAGCGGCCGGAGCAGACGGCCGCCTGCGCTGCCCGTGGGCGGAGCTGGCCCCCGACTACCGCGCCTACCATGATCACGAATGGGGGGTGCCGGTTCATGGCGAGGCCGCCCTGTTCGAGCGGCTCAGCCTGGAGGCGTTCCAGTCGGGTCTGTCCTGGCTGACGATCCTGCGCAAGCGGGAGGCCTTCCGGCGCGCCTTCGCCGGCTTCAACCCGGCTACGGTCGCCGCGTTCACCGGCGAGGATGTGGCGCGCCTGCTCGCCGACGCTGCCATCATCCGCAACCGCGCCAAGATCGAGGCGACGGTGCGCAACGCCCGGGCGGTCACCGAGCAAGCCGAGAACCTGGACACCCTGCTGTGGTCCTTCGCGCCCGACCCTGCGGGGCGACCCGCGCCGCGCACCAGGGCCGACCTGCTGGGGTGCACCCGCGAATCCGAGGCGATGGCCCGCACGCTGCGGCGTTGCGGCTTCACCTTTGTCGGTCCGGTCACCTGCCATGCGCTCATGCAGGCCACCGGGATGGTGGATGACCACCTCGCCGGGTGCTTCCGCCGCGGCCTGAGGTGAGTAACTGGCGCTCGGCGGTGGACGGTGCGATGCGTCTCCGTGCGAGATCATCGGTTACTTTTCGGGCGCCCGAGCCCATAGGGAAGAATGCAGGGGGTCACCGGTGTCGCGTGGCCACCCGCGGTGACACATGCACGGAGGGAGCAACGCTATGGCGGCCATGAAGCCCCGGACCGGCGACGGTCCCCTCGAGGTCACGAAAGAGGGACGGGGCATCGTGATGCGCGTTCCGCTCGAGGGCGGTGGGCGGCTCGTCGTCGAGATGTCGGCGGACGAGGCTGGCGAACTGGGCGAGGCATTGCGGGCCGTCGTGGAGTGATGGCCCGCGTTTTGCGTCTGTCATCCCGTGGCCTCGGTAGGCGCCTTCGGGCGCACCGGGGCCTCGTCACGAACTGACTCGGAGAGACCAGTGCCCGTGATACCGGAGGTCCCGACCCCCCTGGTGGAGGTCCGGGTACAGGCGCGGCGCGATCCCGAGGTGCCCGATGTCGTGCTGGTCGGCCACCCACCCTGCGTAGGGTCACCAGCGGGCGAAGAGTTGATCTTGGGTGCTGGTGCGGATGAGATCGGCGTGGATGAGCGCTGGCTAGCCCAGTACCGGGTGAGCGCCACCCCGGGCTCGACCCAGCTGGTCCCCCTGGCTGCGACGCGGCCCGATCACGGGTGGCTGCTGGGCACCGCAGCGGGCAGTATGGGGGATTGGCGGGCGGCTGGCGCCGCGCTGGTCCGAGCGATCTCGGCGGCAACTCGACCCGGGCCGCGCCTGGTGCAGGTGCACCTGCCAGCCGGCACGAGCGCCCACCAGGCGGCGTCCCTGGCTCTGGGGTGCGTCGTGGGCTCGCACCGCTACCGCGTCACCAGTGGGGGTGGTGGGACTGCAGGCCCTCAGGGGATCGGCCCTCAGGGGATCGGCCCTCAGGGGATCGGCACAGTGGCGCTCATCGCGACACCCGACCACGGACTGGGGCCACTCACCGAAGCCGTCGCCAGGGCCCAGCTACTCGGCCGAGCCACGGGGTTGGCCCGGGACCTCGCCAACACCCCGAGCGGGCACAAAGACCCCGCGTGGCTCGCCGGCACCGCCGCTCGCTTGGCCGCGACCGTGCCCGGTCTGCGGGCCACCGTGCACGACGAGCACTGGTTGGCTGAGCACGGCTTCGGGGGAGTGCTGGCGGTCGGCGGCGGCTCGGCCCGCCCGCCGCGGTTGCTCGAGCTGGCCTGGCAGCCTCCCGCGGTGCGGCCAGAAACGAACCCAGAAACGAACCCAGAAATGAACACCGAGAAGCACCTGGTGCTGGTCGGCAAGGGCATCACCTTTGACACCGGCGGCATCTCGATCAAGCGAGCTCAGGACATGCACTGGATGCGCACGGACATGTCCGGGGGTGCCGCGGTGATCGCGACACTGCTCGCCGTCGGCCAGCTGAAGCTGCCGCTCCGGGTGACGGGACTGGTGCCCTGTGCGGAAAACCACGTGTCCGGGTCGGCGTACCGCCCGGGTGATGTGGTCCGGCATGTGGGCGGCAGGACCACGGAGGTGACCAACACCGACGCTGAGGGCCGGCTGGTGCTCGCTGACGCGCTGGCCTACGCGGTGCGCGAGCTGGCGCCCACCACACTGCTCGACGTCGCGACGCTGACCGGGGCGATGAAGGTGTCGTTGGGCCTACGCACCGGCGGCCTGTTCGCCACCGAGCCGGAACTCGCCGAGCGCATCCAGGCTGCCGGTGAGGCCGTCGGCGAGGCCTGGTGGCCGATGCCGCTGCTCGACGATCACGCCGAGGGCGTCCGTTCGGAGATCGCTGATCTGCGGCAGTGCCCGCCTGGACCTGCGGGCATCACGGCGGCGCTGTTCTTGCGGGAGTTCACCGCTGGGCTGCCCTGGGCGCATCTGGACATCGCCGGTCCGGCCCGGGCCGAGCGGGATTATGCCGAGGTCAACGCGGGCGGCACCGGGTTCGCCACCCGGACCCTGATCGAGTTGGCCGGCTCGCTGCCCGGCTACGCTGCCCGCCGATGACTACTGCCATTGCGCCCGCCGGCACCGGTCGGGTTGTGATCACCGGGGGCGCCGGCTTCGTCGGCCGGGCCACCGTCGCCGCCTTTGCCGCCCGCGGCAACCCGGTCACCGTGGTGGACCGTAGCGCGCATCCCGACCCGGCGGTGCGTAGCGTCGTCGGGGAGCTCACCGACCCAGCGGTGGTCGCTGAGGCAGTGGCTGGCGGGGATGTGGCCGGGGTGGTGCACCTGGCCGCCGTCACCTCGGTGTTGCGTTCGGTGGAGCACCCGGTTGCCACCTACCAGGCGAACGTGGCGGTGACCCAGGACCTGCTCGAGGGTTGCCGCCAAGCCGGCGTCGGGCGGTTCATCCTGGCCTCCACCAACGCGGTGGTCGGTGATGTCGGCCATGCCACCGTGGATGAAACGGCATCGTTGCGCCCGCTGACCCCCTACGGCGCCAGCAAGGCGGCTGGCGAGATGCTGCTGTGCGGCTATGCGGGCGCCTACGGCATGGCCACCTGCGCGTTGCGGTTCACCAACATCTACGGTCCGGGGATGGGGCACAAGGACAGTGTCCTGCCGCGGATGATGCGCGCCGCACTGGCTGGCCGAGGGATCCAGATCTATGGCGACGGGCTGCAGCGGCGCGACTTCGTGCACGTCACCGACGCGGTGGCGGCCGTGCTCGCGGCCTGGGACCGTCGCTTCACCGGTACCGCGATCATCGGCTCAGGCCAGTCGGTGACCGTGCTGGAGCTTCTCGACGCGGTACGCACGGTCACCGGCCGGGCGTTGCCTGCCGAGCACGTCGCCGCCCAGCCCGGTGAGATGCCCGCAGTCATCGTCGACATCCGTCGGGCCCGCGAGCAGTTGGGCTACCGGCCGTCGGTCTCGCTGCTCGCCGGGCTCGCCACGATGTGGCAGGACTTCGCGGCCGCTGGTGCCCTGCTCACCGTCACCGCCGGGGTAGGCGGTCGCCAGCGGTGAGCCCTCCGCTGGCGTCCCTGGAGACGGGCAGGTTGTGGCGTCGGCACTGGATGCTGCTGGTACTGCTCGGAGCGGGCGGTGGCTTGCGGGTGCTCACCGTGCTGGCCTACCAGCCCGCGATCCTCTACATCGACTCCTTCAGCTACCTGGACAACCTCCACCAGCTGCGCCCCGACGGGCTGCGCCCGATTGGGTACGACCTCATCCTGAACCTGCTGCTGCCCCTCGGGGGGCTGCGGGCGGTGGCCGTGGTGCAGCATCTGCTCGGGCTGGGCATCGCGGTCGTGATCTACCTGCTGGTGCTGCGCCACGGTGCCCGGCGCTGGCTGGCCGCGCTGGCGAGCGCGCCGGTGCTGCTCGACGCCTACCAGGTGCAGATCGAACACAACATCATGCCCGATGTCTGGTTCCAGGCGCTGCTGGCGCTGATCACTGTGGTGCTGACCTGGCGTGGGCCGCCCACCCCGTGGCAGGCCGCCAGCGCGGGTGCCCTGATCGGGTGCGCGCTCCTCGTCCGGCTGGTCGGGATCACCCTGCTGGTCCCGGCACTGGCCTACCTGATCGTCGCCGGGTCGCTGGGGGCCAGGGGCAGCGGTTGGTGGCGGATCGGGCACCGCTGCGCGGCGCTGGTCGCGGGTTTCGCGGTGCTGCTCACCGGTTACGCCGGCTATTACCGGCTCACCACCGGTGTCTGGGGCATCAGCGGAGCCGGCGGGGGGGTGCTCTATGGCCGCGCCGCGGTTATCGCCGACTGCGCGCGACTGCCGGCGGGCAGCGGGGAGCGTGCCCTGTGTCCGGTGCAGCCCCGGGAGCACCGCTTCGGCGTCGACTACTACGTCCACGACCCCGCCTCCCCGGCGCTGAGCGTCACGTTGCCCCCCGGGCAGTCGGTGGACGCGGTTCAGGCGTCTTTCGCCCGCATGGTGTTCGCCCATCAGCCTCGGGATCTCGCGGTGGCGATCCTGACCGACTTCGTGAAGGGGTTTCGTCCCCGCCGCCTCGACGCCGTGAACGACGTGCCGGTGCAGCGCTGGCACTTCCAGACCTCCTACCCGTACTGGGGGATCCCATCGAGAGTCCGGGCGAGGGCCTTCGAGTTTGGGGGTGTGCCGATCGGCGTCCATCCGGCCTTGGCTCAGCTGCTCCAGGATTACCAGCTCACCGTCGGCTACACCCCTGGTCCGCTGCTTGGCCTGGGTCTGGTGGCTGGGCTGCTCGGTGGGCTCTTCGGTGGGCTCGGGATGAGCACTGCCCGCCGGGCCGGGATCCGGGCCGCTAGCCTGCTGGTGTCCGGGCTGGGCATCACTGCGCTGATCACCGCGGCGGCCTTCGAGTTCTCCTGGCGTTACCAGCTGCCGGGGTTGGTGTTGCTGCCGATGGCGGGGGCGCTGGGCCTCACCGCCATCGGCAGCAAGCCCATCACCGGCAAGCAGAGCCCTCCGCTACAGCCTTATCCCGATCCGGTAGACACCGCTGCGGAGCGTGAGTTCATCCGGGTGCAGGGTGAGGTGTGTTTCGCCCCGGTGGTGGTGATCATCGCGGCCTATAACGAGGAGGACTGCATCGGCGCGGTGCTCGCCAGCGTCCCCCCGGTGAGCTGCGGTGTACCGGTGGACACCTTGGTGATCGTCGACGGCTGCACCGACGACACCGCGGAGGTGGCCCGCCGGCACGGCGCCCGGGTCTGCGAGCTGCCGAGCAACCGGGGCCAGGGTGCGGCGCTGCGGCTGGGTTACGCGCTGGCTCGCCGCGGTGGCGCCCGCTACGTGGTCACCACCGATGCTGACGGTCAGTACGACCTGGCCGAGCTGCCGCTACTGCTGCAGCCGTTGATCGACGACGAGGCCGACTTCGTGACCGGCTCGCGGGTTCTGGGCCGGCAGGAGACCTCCGACCCGGTGCGGCATCTCGGGGTGCACGTGTTCGCGGCGCTGGCCAGCGCGCTGACCGGGCAGCGGCTGACCGACACTTCGTTCGGCTTTCGCGCCATGAAAGCTGGACTGACCGGGATCGTCACGCTCTCGCAGCCCCAGTACCAAGCGTCCGAGCTGTTACTGGGGATGATCTCGCGCGGCTACCGGGTCCTGGAGCAACCCATGACCATGCTGGGTCGCACCGGGGGCACGACCAAGAAAGGCACCAACTTCCGGTACGGGATGCGCTACGCCCGGGTCCTGGTGGGCACCTGGTTCCGGGAATCGGTGAGCCCGGCGCCAGCGGGTGGGCCGGTCCTCGGCGCAACCGAACACCAACCGATCCAGCAAGACGAACTTGACCACGAACAGCGGCAGGTAGCTGGAGTTGAAGGCGAGGGTGAGGATGGCGGTGCGCAGCGTGTGGTCCTTGACGGTGCCGCCGACCCACCGATCGGCGCTGGTGGTGACGCCGATCGCCACTAGCCCACTGAACGTGATCACCGCCAGGTACGGCAGCAGCTCGCGGCGCACCCCGACCGGGCCGGAGCACCGCCAGGTCCAGAACCGGTGGATGAGGAAATTGGGTACCGCTCCGGCCAGGAAAGCCGCCCCCCCGGACACCGGGGCTGAGGTTTCGAGAACGCCGAACAGCAGGATGAACGTCAGCTGGCTGCACGCCGCGGAAACAACCGTGCCCGCAGCGAACCTGGTGAACAACCGTGCCACGCGGGACTGGGTGAGCTGTCGGAGCACCGCGCCATCCTCGCAGAGCAGGATCGGCGTCCGCAGGCGGTGCCGGGACAGCCGCTGTTTGGTGCTGACCGGGATCATCTGATAGGCAAACGCATCCACTCAGCCTGGCGGGAGGGCAACATGGCGCGGATCCTCGTTCTTGGTGGTGACGGCTACCTGGGGTGGCCGACCGCGTTGCACCTCTCGGATCGAGGCCACGACGTCGCCGTGCTGGACAACTTCGCCCGGCGCTCCTACGACGATGAGTTGGGGCTGCAAAGCCTGGTGCCCATTGAGCCGCTGCGCCACCGGGTGCAGGCCTGGCGTGAGGTCTCCGGTCGGCAACTCGAGCTCTTCGTGGGCGACTTGTGCGACGCCGAATTTATCCTCGACGTCGTGCGCCGTTTCCGGCCCGGTGCGATCGTGCACTACGCCGAGCAGCGCTCCGCGCCCTACTCGATGATCGACCGGAAGCACGCGGTGTACACCCAGTCGAACAATGTCATCGGCACCCTGAACGTGATGTTCGCGATCGCCGAGGTGGACCGCGATATCCATCTGGTCAAGCTCGGCACCATGGGTGAGTACGGCACCCCGAATATTGACATCGAGGAAGGCTGGCTGACCGTCGAGCACAACGGCCGCACCGACCGGGTGCTCTTTCCCAAGAAGCCGGGCTCCTTCTACCACCTCTCGAAGGTGCATGACAGCCACAACATTGAGTTCGGCTGCCGGACCTGGGGGTTGCGGGCCACCGACCTCAACCAGGGGGTGGTCTACGGCCAGCAGACCGATCAGACCGCGCGAGACCCCCGGCTGGCCACCCGGTTCGACTACGACGCGGTCTTCGGCACAGTGCTCAACCGGTTCGTCATTCAGGCGGTGCTCGGGCATCCGCTGACCGTCTACGGGGCGGGCGGGCAGACCCGGGGCATCATCGACATCCGGGACACCGTCGAGTGCATCCGGCTGGCCTGCGAGAACCCGGCCGACGCTGGTGAGTTCCGGGTATTCAACCAGGTTACCGAAACGATGTCGGTCGCCGATATCGCCAAGACCGTCTCAGCCAGTTTTCCGGGGAACGTGCAGATCGAGTACCTGGACAATCCCCGAGTGGAGCTCGATGAGCATTACTACAACGTGGTTCACACCGGCCTGGTCGACTTAGGTTTGCAGCCACACCTGCTGTCCGACACGCTGATCGACTCTCTGTTCGGCATTGTCGCCCAACACATCGCCCGCGTTGACCCCTCAGTCCTGCGCCCTACCGTAAACTGGCGCTTCACCACCAGCCTCCCCCGGCCCGACAACATATCTGGGACAGGGAGCTAGACAGAATTGATCCCATTTGGTATCATCTGTTGTCGTTGCGACGCCGGAGCACGCCTTGGAGGAACGCTCCCCATGTCGGTGCCTACGTCACCCACCACACGGCCCGCTGCCACCCCTGAGCTGATCAATTTTCGTCCGGGCCTCTCGCCCGCGTCGCCGGTAGCCTGGGGTCGCTCGCCGATCTCGCGGGCACCTGGATCGGAAACGGATTCACCCCTTGGCCGCACATCTCGGTCGCGACACTGACCAAGCAATAGTCGACGCTGGTGAGGCGGCCCGTGAGGTCGTTGAGTCATTGCTCCGCGAGTATCTGGGCATGCCTGCGGCCTTTCCTTACTTGCAGGCGGGTGCCGCCCGAGACATCGCGTTCAAACGTATTGAAGCAGGTGAGGATTTCCTCTCGGAGGACGAGGTGACGCTTGCGGTGGGTGCCTTCCTTACCTGGGACGAGACCGGCGGGAACTACCTGCTACAGGAGCAGGGAATGGCGGGACTCCCCGAGGTCTTAGATACCCGCACGTGGTTTCATTCGGCGCTGTTGCGCAAGGACATCGAGACGATACTAGGGCACGGGGTTTCGGCCAGTTTCGGTCCCTCGACGCGCGATTACCTTCAGAAACTGCACGCTGGGCTCGCTAGCCTGGACGCGGTGACGCGCGTCGCCTACATGGCAAGCTTTGAGGCGCACGCCGAGCGCATGATCGAAGGTCTGTGGGAACGGCTTGCAGAGCTATACGACGTGGACAAGAACGAGTTAGTGTACTTTCATGCCCACGTCGGTGGTGACGACCCTGCTGAGGCGTACCACGTGGCAACGACTGCTGGCATGATTTCCCGTGTAGTACCCCAGGATCGGGCCGATGACTTCGTGAAACAGCTCGAGGAGGCATACGGATTGCACGTTCGCTGGTGTGGATCGATCGTCGCCCACTGAAAATTTACGCACATGGAGCAGGGTTCGTTGCTGAGCATGACAGAGACGAGACTAATTCGTGAAAACCGAGCCAACTGAAACCGTGCCGCAGACGACGGTCGCCCACTTTCTGGCGGTCGACATTAGGGTGGGACAAGTCGTCGGCGTCGAGCGGTTCCCGAAAGCAAGAAACCCAGCATACAAGCTATGGATCGACCTTGGTGATCTAGGTATCCGCAGGTCTAGTGCTCAGGTGACCAAGCTGTACACCCCGGAGGAGCTTCAGGGTCGGCAAGTGATGGCTGTCGTGAACTTTCCTCCACGGCAGGTAGCCGACTTCGTGTCTGAAGTTCTGGTACTAGGCGTGCCCACCGGGGAAGGGGGGACTGTTGTGCTTGTTGGGCCAGAACGCGATGTGCCCGTGGGTTTGAGAGTGATGTAAACCGCCTCTGGGTGCAACGCAGGTAGGCGGCGTTGTCAACATTCCGTTCGATGTCAAGAATGCCAACGCGACGAGGCTCGATGCAGTTCCCTGGATCAAGACCGTTTAGTAATCGGACGACGATGCGTTCTTGTAGCTATAATAGACGCAGCCTGTCATACTGAATTTCCTTGACCTCAACTGGCCGCCCATCTCAGTCGCGACACTGACCAAGCAATAGTGGTAGTCTGGTGATCGGGCCTGTGAGCTGCAGCCGGCGTGAGGTAGGCCGTCAGGCGAGGTACCACTGTGGGTGGTCCTTTTCCCGACGGCCCCCTCCCGAACCGGATGTGATCGTTTCTGATCGTCCAGCTCTCCAGTGATTACTCCGTGTTGGATCTCGCGGTGGGTTGCCGGTG
>JAFATA010000068.1 GCA_019244165.1 Pseudonocardiales bacterium
GACGATGGCCGCGGTCCCCGCCTCGGTGGGACTCGAGCAGCGCGAGGCCGCCGAAGCTGATCTGGCTCGGTATGCCCGCTCATTTAATCCGACGTCGTTATATAAAATCGGGCGGCACATTCTGGCGCATCTGGACCAGGACGGTCCCCAGCCCCGGCAGGAGCCCGAACCCGCCCCGGCGGCGGGGGAGCTGCGGTGGCGGGAGCGCCGTGATGGGCGGCTGGGGTTCGAAGGCTTCCTGGAGTCTGAGCAGGGTGCCGCGTTCCGATCCTTGATTGAGCAGTTCGCCGCACCCCGCCCCGCCACCGAGGGCTTCCCCGATCCGCGCACCACCCCCCAGCGCAACGCTGACGCGCTGGTGGAGGTCTGCGGGCTAGCCCGCACCGCCCAGAACTGCCCCACCACCGGCGGGGAACCCCCACACCTGAGCGTCACCCTCACCTGGGAGGCCCTACATACCGGCCTGGGTACTGCGACCCTGGACTACGGGACGCATCTGAGCGCATCTCAGGCCCGGCGGTGGGCCTGCGACGCGAAAGTCATCCCCCTCGTGCTGGGCGGGGCATCTGAACCGCTGGACGTGGGGCGGGCGATGCGGACCGTTCCGCTATCTATTCGACGCGCGCTTGTGGTGCGGGACCGGGGATGCGCTTTTCCTGGGTGCGATCGGCCACCGGGACTCTGCCAGGCTCATCATTGTCGACATTGGGCTGATGGTGGGGAGACCAGTGCGGAGAACTGTGTTCTTTTGTGCGAGACTCATCATCGGCAGATGCATTGCACGGGTTGGGAGATCCTGATCCGCCCTAGTTACGTCGAGTTCATTCCCCCAGCAGTTCTCGATCCGGATCGTAGGCCACTACGCAACCCCCTGCGCTGCTAACTACTCGCCCCATCAGTGGCATCGGGGTGGATCACGGGCGCCACCCCACTGATCGTGCGCCTCACCGTCACCGAGTCCGACACCAAAGCTGTCGAGGACGCAATGGACAGCGCTGGTATCGAACTCGGCGACAGCAGGACGCTGACAGCACCCTCCCCGCTCAGCCACGTGCCCGGCAATCCCGACAAACCCCCGACGGACTTACCGCGCCGACCACTTAGGGGTCCACGGCGACGCCGCACTGGTTATTCGCCTCACGCGGCCGATCGCGGCGCGTTCAGCGGCGAATGCCTCGGCGACCTGGGGGTCGCGATGGTGCCTACCGCGTCGCCAGGTCCGTTCGGCCAGACGGCGGTCGCCGTGTCGGGCATAGAGGGCGCCGAGTCGGGCGAGGGTGGCGCCGATAGTGGCTGGCTGGGCACCGGGTTCTGCGATCGCGGTCTGGTAGGCGTCTTCGGCCTCGTCGGGACAGCTGTACTGGCTGATCCGGCCCAGTCGCAGCGCGGCCTGTGCCCGGTCGTCTCCGCTGGTGAGCTCCAGCGCCCGTTTACAGGCCCGGGCCAGCACGGGGTTATCACCGACCCGTTCGGCCAGCCTTGCCAGCTCGAGGGCGGCGCGACCGCCGATGGAGGGGTCGTCGAGGAGCATGGCCTGCTCGAACGCGTGCGCTGCGGTGATCGGGGCCCACTGTTGTTGGATGAGCCCGAGGTTGAGCCAGGCCGACGCCGCGACGCTCGGGTCGTCGCTGCCGGTAACGAGGTGCCACATGGTGATGGCTCGCTCGCGGTTCACGCAGGAGTACAGCTCGACCTGCGCCATCGCCATCGCTATCTGGTCCCGGATGCCCGTGTCCTCCTCGGCGGAGAGGGCATGATCGACGGCGGTGCGGAGCTGGAGGCGCTGCTGGTTGTCGGGCCATTGACCGCGCGTCGCGAATGCGGCGATGCTCGGCAACAATGTGGTCAGGCTCGGCGGGGGCGCCGTCACGGCGGCGTCGATGAGGTAAGCGAGCGCGTCGCTACCGCGGCCGGCGCGGTCCAGGAGCCGGGCCCGCAGCACGGTCACCTCATCGGGGCTGCGGTGGCGGGCCATCAGGCGGACGGCAGCTTCCGCATCATCGAGACGGCCTTCGAGGGTGGCCAGGTGTGCCAGGCTGGTGGCGGCCCAGGCAGCGGTCTCAGGCGCCGCGGTCTCGGACAGGTACTCCAGTAACGGCCGGGCGCCGGGGATCAGGCACAGCTTGCCCTGCGTGGCGAACTGCTCCCCGGTAGTGATCAGCAGCGGACGGGCCAGGTCGCGACGCTGGGTGTCGTCGGTGTCGGTCAACGACCGGTACAGCCGCGCCGCGCGTTCGTCGTCGCCTTCCGCGATGGCCACCGACGCCTCCATCACCTCGGCCCGCACCGAGATCTGCGGCAGCGCTATGCTCCAGTGAGCGCGGACGCGGGCGAGCGTCTCTCGAGTAGCGTCCAGGTCGTCGCGAGCCGCGTGGATTGAGACCAGCGCCAACAGCCACTCCCCAGCGAAGGGCCCTTCCTGGGCGGCATACTGCTCAAGGACAGCCACTGCTTCGTCACTGCGGCCCGCCGCCATCATTATCTGGACATACCGCCCGGTGTCCGGGGCGTGCAGCAAGGGCTGGTCCAGCAACGTCCGGTACACATCGGCCGCGCCCGCCAGCTCACCACGGGTGACGAGCATCTCCGCCAGGCACCGACTGTACGACCCGTGCCATTCTCCGGCCGCCTCCACCGCCTGCCGCAGCGCGGCCACTGCCGTGTCGGCGTCCTTGTCCTGCCAGGCGAGACTGCCCACAAGTCCCCATGCCTCTGCCCGCAACGACCCATAACCGCTACTGACGACCTGGTGCGCCAGAGCACGCGCTGCGCTCAGGTCACCGTCCTGGGCGGCGCGGCGGGCAAGCCACAACACCGCAGGCGGCGAGGCCACCGGATGCCGCAGCGCCGCCACCTCGGCGTACTGGTGTGCCGCCTGCGCTGGCTGCTCGCACAACTCGGCGAGTTCGGCCAGCCGCAGTGAGGCCAACGCCGCCGCATCCGGGTCACCACCGTCGGTGGCGAGCCGATACGACACCTCGGCCGCATCGAGATCGGCCGGGCTCGCATCACGCTCATCATCCCCCTTGACCACCAGCTCTAACGGTGTGAGCACCCCAGAGGCCGCCGCCGCACGGTGGCACTTCTGCCAGAACCGCGAGCCGACCGGAAACGCCACCCCATACACCGACCGGTAACGGCCCTGCCCGTCGCACTCCAGCAGCGCCGGATCCCTCATCGCCCACTCCAGAGCCGCGCTCACCCGGTCAGCGTCATCCACCGCCTCAGCGCCCATCTCCCAGATGGCCATCAACCGCCGCGCCTGCGCACACAACACCTCAGCTGCGCGCCACCCTCGCCGATCCAGTTGGTCCCAACACAACGCCGCCATCACCAGGGCACACGCCAGGGGCTCCTCATCCCGCGCCCGCGTCAACCGCACCTCTGCCCTGTCGTGCCGCTCGAGCAACTCGGTGAACTCGTCAATCATCCTCGACTCCTCAGCCACGACACGCGAGGTTACGCCACCATCAACCAGCAAAAAGCCGAACCCGCCACGATAGGCAACGCAGCACCCTCAGCGATCACCTCTCACCAGGACCGCCACACGCAGACGGGGACCCTCGATCACGCGCCGCCCCACCCTCGCAGTACCTGCTAACTCCGACTCAACCTACGGGCAGGCAAGCGATCACGCACAGTCGCATCACACCAGACGACATCCGCCCGCCATCGCGTTGCTTGGCAACCAGTGCTCGTCGTGAAGGTGTGACCAGGCTTTCGCGACGTGTTCTGGACTCATCATGCGGTGCTTGCGAGCGTTCCATGCGCCGACAAGCTCCGCTGCGACGTTCGGATCGGTGGACGCCTCGGCGTTCTCGCGAGTGGCCACCCAGTGGACGCTGGCGAGCAATTCCATACCGTAGGCGGACTCGAAGCCCTCGCTGAGTCGGCCGACTCGTTCGATTCGGGAAACAGTGTCGGGATAGCGGTCCAAGACGCGGTCGGCCTCGTCGCTCACACCGGGGAGCAGCCTGATCGGTTCGGCTTCCTGGACGAGCTTGCTACCATCACCAAATCCAGTAATGAAGTGTCCTTCCATCGATCGCAGCGCCTTACGGAGGTTATCCGCGTAGGGGCCGTAATGACCCTTGGTGTAATTGAGGCGCATGTCCTCGCCAGCGACCTGCAGAAAGTACATTAGCTTTTGGACCTCGATGAGCGACACGTCAAGCGCGATCTCGCTGTACTTGCGTATTGTCGCGATTAAGGCTGCCTTCGCCAGGGTCATCGTGGGCCGAGCTGTCAGGGTGGTCATGCCCGCTGCGTCCGGCGCGCCCTCGGGGGGAAAGATCCGGACATCGACGTCCGGTAGTTGCTCAAATGCGCTCTCGATGAGCGGCTTCACCTCCGCCCAGTCGAGCCCGCCGCTGCCACAGCCTAGTGGCGGGACCGCGATCGAACTGATCGACTTCTCTCGCACTACGCGCACCAGGTCGGCGAGCCCGGCCTCGATGTCCGCCACTCGCGAGCGCGCGCGCCAGTGACCCTTGGTCGGGAAGTTGATGACGAACCGCGGCCCGGTCACCGCGCCGGTGTTCCAGACGTGCATCCGACCGAGGCGGATCTCACGCCGCTTGGCCGCCCGTTCATAAGCCTGGAACATGTCCGGAAACCGGCGGCGGAACTGTAGAGCGATGCCCTTACCCATCACTCCTGCGGTGTTCACCGTGTTGACCAGCGCCTCCGCCTCCGAGTCGAGGAGGTTGCCGTGGGACTCGTGGATCACCGCACCTCCTTCAGCTGAAGTACCAGTCACGCTTCGTTCGTACCGCAATACCCTGACTAAAACGAGCCAAGGTCGCCCGAGCTTCGGCGGCCCGAGCAGGAGGGCGGGCCGCAACATACTTGATCGCCCGCCACGGCACCTGGCGGTGGACCAGGCACTCGGCCATCCGTCGTTCCCGGGCGCGGCACGTCGACTACCTCGACTCAGCAGTGGGACTCGATCAGCGCAGTGGGACTCGATCAGCTCAGCAGACCCTAGCCACGTCCACGGCCTGGGCGCGAACTCAGCCGGCGCCTCGCGATCGGTGTATCGATCCGACTCATACTCGCTTCGCCTGAGTGACCACATCGCCGACGGCAACGGCTGCTCCGCGCTCATCGAGGGACCGGCCCCGGCGGTGCAACTCGGCCTTGCGGGTTAGCGAGACGCCGCTGTTTCTAGGGCTTTCCAGGGGCCTCGAAAATGATTACTCAAAATCGGTCGGTGGATCGAGGCTTGATGCAACTGCGCCCCCGCGTGTCTGACCCAGCGTGTCGCTCAAATGATCGATCGCGGTGGAAAGCCCGAGGCTAGGCAAAGTGACGGTAACAATAGTCGCCTAGCGTGACGTTCATGCACAGCCTTGTGACCCCCCGGGTCGGGGTCGAGGAGGAGTTTCACCTCGTCGACTTGCGGACCGGCAGAGCGACGCCGGCCGTCGGTGCCATGCTCGCGCAGTTGGATGGCGACTCGTTCGCCCCCGAGCTGCAGCGGTCGCTGATTGAGGCGAACACGGTGCCCTGCGCGAGTCTCGACGATTTGCGCGCCGAGCTACGTCGGCTGCGCCGCCGGTTGACCGAGGTCGCCGATCCCCTCGGGCTCGGTGTGGTGGCGGCCGGAACGGTCCCGCTGGTGGACCTGCTGGGCACGAACATTTCTGCTGGTGCCCGCTACGAGCGGATGCAGCATGAGTACCAGATGCTGGTCCGGGAGCAGCACATCTGCGGGGCCCAGGTCCACGTCGACGTGCCTGATCGGGATGTCGCGGTCGCCGTCGTGCAGCACGTGGCGCTGCACCTCCCCACCTTCCTGGCGTTGTCGGCCAGCTCGCCGTACTGGCGGGCGGTCGACAGCGGTTACGCCAGCTACCGCTGCATGGTCTGGCAACGTTGGCCGACCGCCGGGCCGCCAGGACCGATGCGTACCGCCGCCGACTATGACACCATGGTGGCTGACCTGATCGCCTCGGGAACGATCAGTGATGCCGGCATGGTCTATTTTGATATCCGTCCATCGGCACATCTGCCCACCGTCGAACTGCGGATCTGTGATGCCTGCCCCGCGGTGGACGACGTCGTGCTCATCGCCGGGCTGTTCCGGGCAATGGTGCAGCGGGCCCGGGGATGGGTCGAAGAGGGCAAACCGTTCCCCCAGACCCGCCATGAGCTGCTGCGGGCGGCAACCTGGCGGGCGGCCCGATCCGGGCTGGAGGGTGACCTTGTTGACCTTGCCAACCCGTCCGGGCCGACCCTGGTGCCGCCGTCGCTGCTCGTCGAACGGCTGGTCAGCGAGTTGCGACCGGAGCTGGATGCATTCGGCGACTGGAAGCAGGTGCTCGAGCTGTCCCAGCGAGCCCTTGCCGCGGGCAGCTCAGCGGCCCGCCAACGCCGGATGTTTGGTCGGCGCGGTGAGCTCACCGACGTGGTAGACAGCCTGCTCGCGCAGACCCGCGGTGAGTCGCTGCGCCGGGATCCGCCCACCACGGTGCCAGCGACACCGGTCCTGCTTGATGGCTACCGCTGCACGGGCTACGACGAAGCGGTGGGGGCAGGCGGCCGCGTTGTGCCGCACTACGGCTGGCTGTTCCGGGCGCTTGACCGGCTGGGAGCGCCCGGTATGAGGGCGGCGGTGTCGGCGATGCACACCGAACAGCGGGCGCGGGAGGTGACGTTCCGGGTGGCCGACGAAGAACCGGATCGGCTGTTTCCGTTGGATCTGGTCCCGCGCATCGTCACCGCCGAGGACTGGGCGAGGCTGACGGCAGGGCTCATCCAGCGGGTGCGCGCGCTGGAGGCGTTCCTGCACGACGCCTACGGCCGGCAAGAGATCATCCGTGATGGTGTGCTGCCGGCGTCGGTGGTCACCGGCTCACCCGGCTGGGGTCGCCTCGGGGCGCTGTCGAGCCAGCGCACGGTGCGAGCCGCCGTCAGCGGGATCGATCTGGTCCGAGACAGCGCTGAGCGATGGCTCGTCCTGGAGGACAACCTGCGGGTGCCCTCGGGCATCGGATACGCGATGATCAGCCGGCGGCTGGTGCGCAGCGTGTTACCCAATCTGGAGCCACCCGCCGGCGTCGTACCGCTAGAAGGGGTACCCGGGCTGCTGCGCAAGACGCTGCTGGCCGCGGTGTCGAACGGCGACGGCGAAAACACGGTCGCGTTGCTCAGCGCCGGTCCCCTCGACGCCGCATTTTATGAGCATCAGCTGCTCGCCGACCAGATGAGTCTGCGGCTGGTGACGCCCGCAGAACTGACCGTCACCGGCAGCGGGGTATACGCGCACGGTCAGCGACTTTGTGTGCTCTATCGGCGGCTCGATGAGCAGACCCTGCTTGAGGCGACCGGGGTTGACGGCCGGCCCGTCGGGCCCGCGATCTGTGCGGCCCTGGCTGGTGACCGGGTGAGCCTGCTCAACGCGCTGGGCAACGGGGTGGCCGACGACAAACGGGTGTATGCCTACGTGCCGAACATGATTACCTACTACCTGGACGAGCAGGCGCTGCTTCCCCAGGTGCCCACCTACCCGTGTGCCGACCCACACCACCTCACGCAGGTGCTTGACCGGCTCGCGGAGCTGGTGCTCAAGCCGGTGGATGGCTACGGCGGTCACGGCGTCGTCATCGGACCGGCCGCCAACCGGTCAGAGCTGGCCGAACTCGCCACCACCGTCCAGGCCCACCCCGAGAGTTGGGTCGCCCAGGACATGGTGTCGCTGTCCACGCACCCCACTTTTACCGGCACCCGGCTGGAGCCGCGGGCCATCGACCTGCGCGCGTTTGTCCTGCTCGGCGAACGGGCTGAGGTGGTGCCGGCCGCGCTGACCCGGGTTGCGTCCAGCGGAAGCGTGATCGTCAACTCCTCGCGCGGCGGCGGCGCGAAGGATACCTGGATCTTGCGTTGAGAGGAGCTTGGTGATGTGTGGCATCACAGGAGAGATCAGGTTCGACGAGACCCCGGCCAACGTCGAGGCGGTCACCACCATGACCGCCGCGCTGCACCGTCGCGGTCCCAACGGCTGGGGCATCCACGCGGGCGGCCGCACCGCACTCGGCCACCGCCGGTTAAAGATCATCGACTTGTCGGACCGGGCCGCGCAGCCCATGGTTGATCCTGAACTGGGGCTCACTGTGGTGTTCAACGGCTTGATCTACAACTATCGCGAGCTGCGTTCGGAGCTGGGCACCGCCGGCTACCGGTTCTTCTCCGATTCCGACAGTGAGGTGGTGCTCAAGGCCTACCACCGGTGGGGTACCCACTGCGTCGATCGTTTCCTGGGCATGTTCGCCTTCGCCGTGCTCGAACGCGACAGCGGGCGGCTGGTACTCGGCCGCGACCGGCTCGGGATCAAGCCGCTGTACCTCTCCCAGACTTCTCGCCGGCTGCGCTTCGCCTCCACGCTGCCGGCACTGCTCGCTGCGGGTGAGGTGGACACCGCGATCGACCCGGTGGCACTGCACCACTATCTGAGCTTCCACTCCGTCGTGCCGGCTCCCCGCACGATCCTCGCGGGAGTGGCGAAGCTGCCACCAGCCACGGTGCGCACCGTGCACCCCGATGGCCGTCGCGAAGACCGCGAGTACTGGCGGCCGGCGTTCTCGCGAGGCGGTCCCGGTGTCGGGCCGGATACCCGGAATATCACCGACTGGCCGAGCGCGGTCTTGGAGACAGTGCGGCTGGCGGTGGAGCGGCGCATGGTTGCCGACGTTCCGGTGGGCATCTTGCTCTCCGGCGGCATCGACTCCAGCCTGGTGGTCGCGCTGCTGGCCGAGAGCGGTCAGCAGCAGCTGCGCACGTTCAGCGTCGGGTTTGAGGCCGCCGGCGGGGAGTCTGGGGACGAGTTCGTCTACTCCGACCAGGTCGCGGCGCACTTCGGCACCGATCACCAGAAGATCATGATCAAGTCGGGTCGTTTGCTGCCGGCGGTGGACGACGCCATCGAGGCGATGAGCGAACCGATGGTCAGCCATGACTGCGTCGCCTTCTACCTGCTCTCCGAAGAGGTCTCCCGCTCGGTGACCGTGGTGCAGTCCGGGCAGGGTGCGGACGAGATATTCGCTGGCTACGACTGGTATCCGCCGCTGGCCAGCGTGCCGCGGGATAAGGCCGCCGCAGCGTACGCGAAGGTGTTTGTCGACCGCCCGCATACCGCGATGGCCGACTTGCTCGAGCCGGAGTGGCTGGCCGGCTCCGACCACAGTGGCGCATTCATCGATATGCATTTCGCCACCCCTGGCGCCGACACAGCGCTCGACGCGGCGTTGCGCCTCGACACCACCGTCATGTTGGTCGACGACCCGGTGAAGAGAGTGGACAATATGACAATGGCGTGGGGGTTAGAGGCGCGAGTACCGTTCCTGGACCACGAGCTGGTTGAGCTCGCCGCCGCCTGCCCACCTGAGCTAAAACTCGCCAGTGGCGGAAAGGGAGTGCTGAAGGCAGCCAGCCGCGGGGTAGTCCCGGATACGATCATCGATCGGCCCAAGGGTTACTTCCCGGTACCGGCGATCCGCCACTTATCCGGCTCATTCCTCGACCGGGTCCGTGATGCGGTGACCGATCCGGTGGCCAAAGACCGTGGGCTCTTCCGTCCGGACTGGTTACAGCGCATGCTTGCTGATCCGAACACCGAGCGGACGACGCTGGGTTCCAATGCCTTATGGCAGGTAGCCCTGCTGGAAATGTGGTTGCAGGAGAGGAGGGTCTAGATGAACGCGAGCTATGAACGGGCCAGCGGCTTCACGTGGCGCCAGCGGGCCCGGCTCGCCGCCCAGTCGCCCGGCCTCGACTGGCTCGCCGCCGAGACCTGTATTTCACCCACGCTGTCCCCGGACGGCAGCACCCTGGCCGTGGTCTCCGACCGAGACGGCACTCCCCGAGTCTGGCTGAGTCCGGTCACGCAGCCCGGCCCACCAGCGCGGCTGGACACCGGCGAGGACTATGTCCGGCAGGTCAGCTGGTCGCCCGATAGCGAGTGGCTGTGCCTGACCACAGCTCCCGGCGGGGGGGAACGCACCGTGGTCCGGGCGCTGCGCCCGGACGGCTCCGACGCTCGGGTCCTCGCCGGAACTCCCGCCGGGATGGCGTCCATCGGCCGCTGGCAGCCCGGCGGGCACATTGTGGGTCTTGCGGAAAGCAGCGCCACGGACCCGGCCACGCTGGACGTGTATGCGGTGGACGTGTGCTCCGGCCGGCGCCATCACCTGGCGAGCGGTCCGGCGGCGAGGGTGTGCACCTTCAGCCACGATGGGCGCTACACCGTGGTGCGCCTGGGCTCCCGCGGCTCCCGCCGCTTGCTGCTGGTGGACACCCGGACCGGCAGCAGTGTTGAGCTACTCGGCGCCGATGCGACCGTCGCCGACGCTCGCTTCGCTCCCGATAGCCGGACGATTTACCTGCATACCGACGCTGATCGCGAGTTCGCCGCGCTGCTCGCGCTGCTGAGAGTGGCCGCCGGCTATCCAGAGGCTGCCGAAGTCCTCGCAGCACGCGAGGGAGCGGAACTCGAAGGGTTCGCCCTCGAGCCGACCGGCGGCGCGGTCCTCGCGGTGTGGAACGTCGAGGGACACAGCGAGCTTGAGCTCATCGACCTGGCTGGAGGGGAAAATCGGGTGCTGCCGGCGCCGCCCGCGGAGGTGGTGACGGACTGCGCCTTCGCCCAGGACGGGAGGTCGCTGGTGCTCGCCGTGGAATCCGGCGCCGAACCACCGCACGTCCTGCGCTACCCGCTCCCCCCCGCGGAACCGGTGCGGCTGTCTCCCTCGCTGGCTGCCCCGTGGCCACCGGACGTGCCAACCCGGCCAGAGCTGCACCGGTGGCAGGCCCGGGACGGCCTCACGCTGAGCGGCTGGCTCTACCGGCCAGCCGGCGCGCTGGGAGCGGTGCCCACGCTGATCTGGTTGCACGGCGGCCCGGAGGCCCAGGAGCGTCCCACCTTCAACCCTCTCTACCAAGCGTTGCTGAGCTACGGCGTCGCGGTGTGCGCGCCGAACGTGCGTGGCTCGTCGGGCTTCGGGCGCGGCTTCGTGAACGCGGATGTCCACCACCGCCGGTTCGCCGCGATCGACGACGTCGCCGATGTGGTCGGATATCTGGTGGACGCCGGGCTCGCCGACCCCACCGCGATAGGCTGTGGCGGCCGCTCCTACGGCGGTTACCTGACCGTCGCCGCCATGGTGGCATATCCCGCGCTGTTCCGGGCCGGCGTCGACGTCTGCGGCATCACCGACTTCGAGACGTTCTACGCCCACACCGAGCCATGGATCGCCGCAGCCGCAGTGAGCAAATACGGTAATCCACGACGAGATGCGGGACTGCTGCGTGCGCTGTCGCCCATCCACCGCATTGAGCAGCTGAGAGCCCCCCTGCTGGTGGTGCACGGCGAGCACGACACCAACGTGCCCACCATCGAGGCCGAGCAACTCATCGCAGCATTACGGGACCACGGCGCCTCACCTGGCTATCTGGTGCTGCCTGACGAGGGGCACGAGATTCTCAGCACCACCAACCGCGCTGTCTTCGTGCGGGAGGCCGTGCACTGGCTGATCAGGCACCTGCTCGGCATCATCAAAGCGGTGCCGTCGTTACCCGGCAGCATGGGGAGGAGCCCAGTCCAGAGCTGGTGAGTTTCACCGTGATTTCGTCATGGGCAGCGGGTCGGGTGACGTGTGAGGTTGGGGGTTGCGACGGGCACAGTCGGTGGGGGGTGTCGGGGCCAGGAAGCGAATACTAAGCCACCGCGCTCAATGGCACCGATGCTCGGGCACAGGGCATGTGCGTTAGGTGACGATGAGGTAGAGGCCGAAAAGCACGATCGCGGTGGCCGCGAGCAGGCACAGCCCGCCGAGAATGGTGCCGGTTTTAGCGCCGATGACCGCAGGTGGTTTGTCGGGGGTCGCGTTGCGGGCGGAGAGTCCGACGAGTCCGAAGGAGACAAGCGTGACCACAGCGACGGCGACGCCGAAAGTGACG